>NZ_SDIF01000150.1 GCF_004122735.1 Streptomyces sioyaensis
GTCCGAACCCGCTTTTTTCTTCCCACGTGCTCCCCCGTATCCCCCGATACGTCCGGCCGTCACCGAGCGCTCGACGCTCGGTGACGGCCGGACGTATCGGGGGATACGGGGGAGCACGGGGGAAGAAAAAAGCGGGTTCGGACGACCGGGGGGGCCGTCCGAACCCGCTTCTTCGTGCGTACGCGGCCACGACCGAAGCCGATCGGCGCGCCCGGCACCCGGCCGAAGTCGGCCGGCGCACCGGCGCCCGGCGCGAACGCGGCCGCGCCTCAGGAACGCGCCGCCGCGCCCACCGCATCCGCATGTGCCGCCCGCGCGGCCGATATCCGGGCCAGCGCCTCCGGCTTGGCGCAGGGGTGTGCGCCCAGCGCGGTGAGCCGCGCGACGATCGACCGCTCGTCACGCATCAACCGCAGTCCGCGGCGCACCAGATACGGGGCCGGCTTACGGCCCTCGCGCAGATCCCGGGCCAGCCGGCGGCGGAACGTGGTGGACGGGCGCCCGCGCAGACACAACGCGTCGGCCAGCAGCCCCGCCGCCCGGCACCGTGCGAGGACATCGGCGGCGAAGACCCCCTCCGCGAGGAACAGCGGCGCACCGCCCAGGTCCAGACCCGCCGCGCCGACCCGGGCACTGGTCGCGATGTCGTACACCGGAACGTCGGCGCGCCCCGTACGGCACAGTGCCTCGATGGCCGCGACCGCGGCTTCGGCGTCCCAGGAGAGCGGCGAGTCCCAGTCGGCACCGCCGCCGTCGGGCAGTTGCGGCAGGGTCGGGTCCGTCCCCTCCTTGTAGAAGTCGTCGAGCGTGAGGACGGGCAGGCCACTGCACGCGGCCAGGGACGACTTGCCGGAGCCCGAGGGGCCGGTCAGCAGCACGACCCGGGCGGGAGGGCCGCCCTGCTCATGGGGGTCCCCCCGCTTGAGCGAAGCCGGGAGTGGGGGAGGAGCCGAGCGCTCGGGGGAGGACGGCCGGGAGGAGGAGTGAAGGCTCACGGGCAGCCATTGTCGCGCATTGGCCCGTGTGGGGTACCCCTCGCGCGCGAGGTGGATCGGCCCCCGGACCTCAACTACGCTACGCAGTCAATCGATTACCGAACCGCTTTCGCTCGCGCATTCCGCACAGCACTTCGACTGCTCCGACCCCACAGGCAGGTGGCACATGCCCTCCCACGCACGTCCCAAGCCCAGCCGCATCCCGCGCACCCTGCTGCGCGCCGGCCTGGTGATCTCCGCGGCCGGTGCGGCGATCGCGGCGGGCGGTGCGGCAACGGCGAGCGCCGCCCCCGCGTCCGCCACCGAACGCAGCACCGACTCCGGCGCCACGGCCTCCGCGCTGACCGGCGCACTGCTGCACTCCGCGGCCGGCGGCGTCGGCCCGGTCAAGAACCTCAAGGTGGACCCGCTGGCCAACACCTCCGTCGACCCGCTCGCCAACGCCGTGGGCACCCAGATCGCCGACTTCAAGCCGGTGGGCACCACCATGGTGACCGGCCCCCTCTCCAGCGGCAGCACGCTCAGGACCCTGCCGCTGGTGGGGACGGTGACGAGGGTGCTGCCGGGGTGAGGGACGGGCGGCGGCCGGCACGGCCCTGGGCCCGGCGCCGGTGGGCAGCCCAGACCGGCCGTCGGACCGGCCGTCGGACCGGCTGTCGGACCGAACACCGGGGCCGGAGCCGGCCCTGGGGTCAGCGCCCGTCCTCCTGGAACGAGCAACTCAGCGCCAGCCACGAGCCGTCGACGAAGACCAGATCGAAGCGGCCACGGGGGAACGTCATACGCGGCCGGGGCCGCAGCTCCGCGATGTTCGAGAGCTGTATCTGCACGGCGAGTTCCAGCTCGGGCTCGCGCTCCCGCCATCCCGTGGCCTGGTCGGTCAGCACGAACAGCCGGCGGTCGGTGAGCGCCTGATGCCGGGGCGAGCCACCCGCGTTGCCGACCTGTACGAGGAACCGGCCGGCCATGCTGGTCCAGTCGCCCTCCATGGTCTTGCCGAACAGCGCGCGGTTTGCGGCGTCGTCGAGGGCGTCCTCGATGTCCTCCTGGGCCTCGTTCAGATTTTCCGCGACATTTCCGGCCGCGCGCGTCATCCGGTTGTCGATCAGCCTGTTGTTGAGCAGGCGGCTGTCGGACGGTCGACTGGCGGCCGCACCGCCGGACGGCTGCGACGCCTTGTCGAGGATGTCGCTCAGCTTCCCCAGGAGACCCTTTGTGCGCGGCGGCCGCTTGCGGGGCGCCCGAAGGTGGGCGGGCACGAGCGGGAGATCCGGGTACTCGTGGTAGTCCCAGGCCTCCCGCAGCACTTCGCCAGGGTGGAGGAACTGGCGGCAGGGCGTTGCATGGTCCGTCTTCGGCACGCGGTCAGCTCCCCTGGAACATGTGATCAGACGCCTTGGTGGAAGGCGGCGACAATGCCCTCCATGTTCGCGCGGTGCAGACTGCCCAGGGCGATCCACGAACCGTCGATGAAGGTGACGTCGAACCGTCCCTTGGTGATGGCCTTGGAATGCGCGGTGACCCGGGCGATGTTCGTACGGGGCACCGCCACCCCGAGATCACACTTCGGGGTGCCGTTCAGCCAGCTCTTGTTGCGGTCCACGAGCACGATCAGCCGGCGGTCGGTCAGCGCCTGAAATCTGGGCTCGTCGCCCGCGTTCGTCAGATCGACCAGGAAACGCCCGGCCATGCTCGACCAGCCGCCCTCCATGGGCTTGCCGTACATCATGCGTTCGATGGCGTCGGACGCGGCGTCCTCGATCGTGTCCTGAATTTCGAACACCGCCTCGCTGAGGTCGCGGTCCGGCCGCCTCCCGCCCTGGACGCCGAAGTCTCCGGCGGCATACGTGGCGACGGATTCGCCCTCTTTGCCGACGGGCCGCGGCGCGCTGTTGCCGGCGGACCCGCTGACGGCCCGCGTCACGGGGTTGTTCGCCAGTCGGTTGCTGATCGCCGGGCCCAGCGGCTTCGTCACCTTGCCCAGAGCGTTGCCCAGCGCGCCCCGCACCCGCTGTTCGAGAGGGGACGGGGGGCGCGGGGTGCGCAGCTCGGCAGGGACGAAGGGCAGCGCCGCATTGTGGCAGTAGTCCGAGGCGATGATCAGCCTTTCCCCCGGCTGGAGGTAAGGGGGAAAACAGTCGCGGTAAAACGGCTTCATCCGGTGCCGCTCCTTTCGTCCGGTGTGCGGCTCAGCCGAACGGGTTGTCGGGATCGCGGGGCGCGGTCGTCCGGGCCGGCGCCGGCATGGTGGTCACTCCGGGATTCTCCTCGACGGCCGGTTCGCGGTAGCGGCTGAGTGGGTCCTGGGCGACGGGCTCGTCGGGCAGCGACGCGAACCCCGGGTCCGGGGCGGTGGGGCGTCCGCCGCCCAGCGGGGAGACCGGCTCCTGGACGTCGCGCGAGGGGGCGAAGTCCGGCGCGGGCGGCAGGTGCACCTCGCTGTGCGTGGGCCGGGAAGAACCGAAGTCGGGCAGCGGCGAGCTGTTGTCGCCGGACGAGGAGGACTTGTCGCCGGTCAGGAACTCATCCACCTTCTCGGCCGCGTGATCGACGGCGACTCCCGCCGCGGCGCCCAGTGGGGTGCCGCTGAAACCGAGGCCGCCCATCCCGATGGCGGCGCCCGCCTTCAGCGGGGTCTTGATGGCCTTGAGCGCCTTCTTGGCGCCCTGTCCCATCAGGAACGCCTCCCTCTCCACCGGGTCGCTCATGTGCTTCCAGGTCCAGGGCTTGATCTTCTTGACCTTGGAGAGCTTCGTCAACTTCTTCGCCCGCTTGAGCAACTTCAGAATGTTGGAGAGGGACTTGAGGTTGCTGCCGAGCTTGTACACCACTTCGGCGATACGGCTCGTGGCGACGCTGGCCTCGGTCGCGGCCATCGCGGCCTCGCCGGCCCATGAGAGACCCGCGGTCACGACGGTCAGGGCCAACGCCGCTGCCAGTGTGATCAGGGCCCACTCGATGAGCTCCTGGATGATGGCCTCGACCATCTCCTGGGCGAACTGGGCCTGCTCGGCAGCCCCCTCCAGGACCTCGGCCGTCTTGTCCATGTCATTGGCTTCCGCCTCCATGGCGGTTTCCAGCTCGGCGAGATAGTTCTGGAGTGCCTCGGCGGCCTCACCGGTCCACTCGTGCGCGAGATCCGAACGGTCGCGCCGCTGGTCGGCCACGACGTCCCGGAGGTCGGCGGCCTTGTCGCGCCACAGCTTGGCCGCTTCCTTGAGCGTCTCGGGGTCGCCGGTCACGAACTCCAGCTGGTCTGCGAGCGGTTCGACGAGCGGACGCATGATCTCGTCCACGAGACCGCTCATCCCGCTCATCCAGTCGTTGACCTTGTTGTAGGCGCCGACTGCCGTCGATGCGGGCCCGCTCATCGGCTGCCACCCTCGTGGTGCACGCTGTTCAACGCCTGGATGGTCTCGTCATCGCTGTCCTGGTAGGACTGCGCGGTGGTCGTGACGCCCTCGCTGATCTTCTCCTGCAAGGTGGCGATGTCCTCGAGGGTTTCCAGGGTGTCCTCCTGGCGTTCCTCGTAGTCCTTGCTGATCTCCTCCGACTCCGGAAGCTTCCCGAAAGCCTCGCGGTGCACGGAGTGGGAGGCGAGGCCGCTGCGGATGGACCGCACCTTCTCGGCCCGCTGATCGGCGCTCCTGGCGAACTTGTGCAGCGCTTCCTGGGCAGCGCTGAATTGCTCCGGCACGAAATCTCCCCCGTTGAATGTCGATGGCGTGCTGTGAGGTCAATCGTAGTTAAAGGATCGGACAGCCGTGCGGGGCCCCGCCCCAAGGCGAGACCCCGCACAGGCATTTGTGACGGCACGTCATAAGGCCGCCAGAGCAGGCCTAAACACCCATCGGATGCCACACCGTCTTCGTCTCCAGGAAGCTCATCAGCCGGCCGGTGCCGGGGTCCGCGGACCAGTTCACCGGCGCCGGACGCAGCACCCGCTTGAGGTTGTCGGCCGCGGCCACCTCCAGCTCCTTCGCCAACTCCTCGCCGGCACCCGCGAGATCCAGGGCATTGACGTCCTGATGGGCGGCGAGCGGCGCGGCGATCTCCGCCGTACGGCCCGAGAGGATGTTCACCACACCGCCAGGGAGGTCGGACGTGGCGAGCACCTCGGCCAGCGAAAGGGCGGGCAGTGGGGCGCCCTCGGCGGCCACCACGACCACCGTGTTACCGGTGACGACCGCCGGGGCGATCACCGACACCAGGCCGAGGAACGACGAATCCTGCGGCGCCACGACCGCGACGACACCGGTCGGCTCGGGGGCGGACAGGTTGAAGTACGGGCCCGCCACCGGGTTGGCGCCCCCCGCGATCTGGGCGACCTTGTCGGACCAGCCCGCGTACCAGACCCAGCGGTCGACCGCCGCGTCCACCTGCGCCGTGGCCTTCGCCTTCGACAGCCCCTCGGCCGCGGCCACCTCCGCCACGAACTGGTCGCGGCGGCCCTCCAGCATCTCGGCGACGCGGTACAGGATCTGCCCGCGGTTGTAGGCCGTCGCACCCGACCAGCCGCCGAACGCCTTACGGGCGGCGACCACCGCGTCCCGGGCATCCTTGCGGGAGGCCAGCGGCGCATTGGCGAGCCATGTGCCCTTGGAGTCGGTCACCTCGTACACCCGCCCGCTCTCGGACCGGGGGAACTTCCCCCCGACGTACAGCTTGTAGGTCTTGAGCACACTCAAGCGGTCAACAGTGTTCATCAGCGCGCGCCCTCCGGGCTCGACGGGGCGAGGTACGCCTCCAGACCGTGCCGGCCGCCCTCGCGGCCGAAGCCCGACTCCTGGTAGCCGCCGAACGGCGAGGCCGGGTCGAACTTGTTGAACGTGTTGGACCAGATGACGCCCGCACGCAGCTTGTTCGCCATCCACAGCATCCGCGAGCCCTTCTCCGTCCAGATGCCCGCGGACAGGCCGTACGGGGTGTTGTTCGCCTTCTCCACGGCCTCCGCGGGCGTGCGGAACGTCAGCACGGACAGCACCGGGCCGAAGATCTCCTCACGGGCGATGCGGTGCGCCTGCGTGACGCCCGTGAACAGCGTCGGGGCGAACCAGTAGCCGGCGCTGGGCAGCTCACACGACGGCGACCAGCGCTCGGCGCCCTCGGCCTCGCCCGCCTCGGCCAGCGCGGTGATCCGGGCCAGCTGCTCCGCGGAGTTGATCGCGCCGATGTCGGTGTTCTTGTCGAGCGGGTCACCCACCCGCAGGGTCCGCATCCGGCGCTTGAGGGCGTCCAGCAGCTCCTCGGCCACCGACTCCTGGACCAGCAGCCGCGAGCCCGCGCAGCACACCTGGCCCTGGTTGAAGAAGATCCCGTTGACGATGCCCTCGACGGCCTGGTCGAGCGGCGCGTCGTCGAAGACGATGTTCGCCGCCTTGCCGCCCAGCTCCAGGGTCACCTTCTTGTCGCTGCCGGCGACCGTACGCGCGATGGCCTTGCCGACCTCGGTGGAACCGGTGAAGGCGACCTTGTCGACGCCGGGGTGGGCCACCAGGGCGGCGCCCGTGGAGCCGTCGCCCGTCAGGATGTTGACGACGCCCTTCGGCAGACCCGCCTGCCGGCAGATGTCCGCGAAGAACAGCGCGGACAGCGGCGTCGTCTCGGCGGGCTTGAGGACGACCGTATTGCCGGTCGCCAGCGCCGGAGCGATCTTCCACGCCAGCATGAGGAGGGGGAAGTTCCACGGGATGACCTGGCCCGCGACGCCAAGGGGGCGCGGGTTGTGGCCGTAGCCCGCGTGGTCGAGCTTGTCGGCCCAGCCCGCGTAGTAGAAGAAGTGCGCGGCCACCAGCGGCAGATCGGCGTCCCGGGACTCCCGGATCGGCTTGCCGTTGTCCAGCGACTCCAGCACGGCCAGCTCGCGCGAGCGCTCCTGAACGAGCCGGGCGATCCGGAACAGGTACTTGGCCCGCTCGGCGCCGGGCAGCGCGGACCACTTCTCGAAGGCCTTGCGGGCGGCCTTCACGGCACGGTCGACGTCCTCGGCGCTCGCCTGGGCGACCTCGGAGAGGACCTCCTCCGACGACGGGGAGACGGTCTTGAAGACCTTGCCGTCATGGGCCGGCACGAACTCGCCGTCGACGAACAGGCCGTAGGACGGCGCGATGTCGACGACCGCGCGGGATTCGGGTGCGGGTGCGTAATCGAAGGTCATGGGAGCCTCAGTCCACCGTGACGTAGTCGGGGCCGGAGTAGCGGCCGGTGCTGAGCTTCTGGCGCTGCATCAGCAGGTCGTTGAGGAGGCTGGAGGCGCCGAAGCGGAACCAGTCGGCGGTCAGCCAGGGCTCGCCCAGCGTCTCGTTGACCATCACCAGGTACTTGAGCGCGTCCTTGGTCGTACGGATACCGCCGGCCGGCTTCACCCCGACCTGGACACCGGTCGTGGCGTGGAAGTCGCGGACCGCCTCCAGCATCAGGAGGGTGACCGGCGGGGTGGCGTTGACCGCCACCTTCCCCGTCGAGGTCTTGATGAAGTCCGCCCCCGCGAGCATCGCCAGCCAGGACACCCGGCGGACGTTGTCGTACGTCTGGAGCTCACCGGTCTCGAAGATGACCTTGAGGTGAGCCGCGCTGCCATCGGGCCGCGCGCACGCCTCCCTGACGGCCTTGATCTCCTCGAAGACGTCCATGTACCGGCCGGAGAGGAAGGCGCCCCGGTCGATCACCATGTCGATCTCGTCGGCGCCGGCCGCCACCGCGTCCCGGGTGTCGGCGAGCTTGACCGGCAGCGCGGCCCGGCCCGCCGGGAAGGCGGTGGCGACGGACGCGACGTGGATCCCCGAGCCACCGAGCGCCTCCTTGGCCGTCGCGACCATGTCCGGGTAGACGCAGATCGCCGCGACCTGAGGGCAGCCGCGGTCGGTGGGGTCGGGGTGGATGCCCTTGGCGCACAGCGCCCGGACCTTGCCCGGGGTGTCCGCGCCTTCGAGCGTCGTCAGGTCGATCATCGAGAGGGCGAGATCGATGGCGTACGCCTTCGCCGTCGTCTTGATCGAGCGGGTACCGAGGGTGGCGGCGCGGGCTTCGAGGCCGACCGCGTCGACCCCCGGGAGGCCGTGGAGGAAGCGGCGCAGCGCACCGTCGTCGGCGGTCACGTCCGCCATTGACGCCAGACGCCCCGCGGCTTCCTTGCCGTATGCGGGAACAGTGATGGGCATGGTCACGAGGGGAGCATATCTACGCGCGTAGCGCCATGTCATCCCCCTGGACAGTCCGAATCCGGCCGGTGCGCGCGGGCACACGACACCGGGGCGCCTGGTGGCGTGCCTGGTGGCGTGCCTGGTGGCGGGCACCGGAACCGGCCGCCACCAGGCCCCGGACACCTCCGACGCACGCCCCGACGCACGCCCCCGAATGATGCCGTAACGCAATGTCCGACATCCGGACGGTCCGGCAGAATCGGCGACATGACGAGCCAGGACCGGTCCACCCCGCCGCAGCAGCAGTACGCGGAGCGCAGCTACCGCTCGCCCGCGGCCCTCGCCGGCGGCGCACTGCTCCTCCTGCTCGGCCTCTGGCTCGGCAGCGACGCACTGCTGCGCGGCGATGCCCACACCCGCCTCACGGCGCTCTTCGCCCTGCTCCTCGGCGTGCCGCTGGTGACCGCCTTCACCCTGCGGCCCCTGGTCAGGGCGGGCGAGGACCGGCTGACGGTGCGTAACCCGTTCCGTACGATCACGCTCCCCTGGGACGCGGTCGAGGGCTTGCGGGCGGGCTACTCCACCGAAGTGATCACCGGCGACGGCACCTACCAGATGTGGGCCATCCCCGTCTCACTGCGACAGCGCAAGAAGGCCGGCCGGCAGGCGACGCGCGGCACCGCGCCCCACCCCCGCTTCGGTCCGCACGCCGACGCCGGCCCCGTCCCGCGCGCCATGGCCGACCAGGCCCTCGACGAACTGCGCGAGGTCAAGGAACGCGCCACCCGCCGCGAGAACCCCGAGCCCCAGGGCGAACCGGTGGTGCGCTGGTCGTACCCGGTCCTCGCACCGATCGTGGCGGGGGCGGTGGGACTTGCGGTGATGATCGCGGTCTGAGCGCCTGAGGCGGGGAAGCGGGGAATCGGAGCGCTTTGGCGCGGAAGGGCCGTGCGGATGCCGGATGCCGGATGCCGGATGCCGGGCCGGCCGGCCGGGCGGGCCGGGCAGACCGGGCGGGCCGGGCAGACCGGGCGGGCCGGGCAGGTCGTGGGCCGCACATGCCGGGCATGCCGTGGACCGCGGGTGCCGTACGCCGGGATGCGGCAGCGGCCCCCGTCGCGGTGGGCGGGGGCCGCTGCCCGACTTTGACCCTGCGTCAACCCTGCACCAGGCGTGCGCCAGGAGTGCATCGGGCGTCCGTCAACCCTGCCTCAGGCGTCGATTCCCGCCGCTGCCGACACGTCCCGCTTGACGGCCGCCAGGGCCGCCGCGGCCGTCGTCCGGGCCTCGGGCAGCGCCTCGGGCGAGGCCACCGGGACCACGACCTCCAGATAGCACTTGAGCTTGGGCTCGGTGCCACTGGGACGGACCACGACACGGGCCGACTCGATGCCCGCCTCCGGTGAGCCGGCCAGGTAGTAGCGCAGACCGTCGGTCGGCGGCAGCGTCTCCGTGCCCCGCGTCAGATCGTCGGCGCGGGACACGGTCAGGCCCGCCAGTACGGCCGGCGGCTGCTCCCGCAGTCTGCGCATCGCATCGGCGATCAGCGAGAGGTCCTCGACCCGCACCGAGAGCTGGTCGGTGGCGTGCAGCCCGAACTCCCGCGCCAGGTTGTCGAGGAGATCCGTCAGGGTGCGCCCGGCCTGCTTGAGCTCCGCGGCCAGCTCGGTGATCAGCAGCGCCGCGGTGATGCCGTCCTTGTCGCGGACGCCCTCCGGGTCGACGCAGTAGCCCAGCGCCTCCTCGAACGCGTACCGCAGACCGTCCACCCGCGCCAGCCACTTGAAGCCGGTCAGCGTCTCCTCGTACGGGAGCGCCGAGGCGGCCGCGATCCGGGACAGCAGCTGCGAGGAGACGATGGTCGTCGCGAAGGTGCCGGACGCCCGCTTGCGCACCAGATGGGCGGCGAGCAGCGCACCGACCTCGTCGCCGCGCAGCATCCGCCAGCCCTCCGGGGTGCCGGGGGCGGGGACGGCGACGGCACAGCGGTCCGCGTCGGGGTCGTTGGCGATCACGATGTCGATGTCCGCGCCCGCCGCCCGGGCGGTGGCGAACGCGAGGTCCATCGCGCCCGGCTCCTCCGGATTGGGGAAGGCGACCGTCGGGAAGTCCGGGTCCGGCTCGGCCTGTTCCGCGACGACCACCGGGGCCGGGAAGCCGGCCCGGGCGAAGGCGGCGACGAGGGTGTCCCGGCCGACGCCGTGCATCGGCGTGTAGACGACCCTGGTGTCCCGGGGGGACCCGGGCGTCAGCACCGCGTCCGTACGCTCCAGATAGGCGGCCAGAACCGCCTCGTCGAGGATCTCCCAGCCGGCCTCCGGGCGCGGCACGCCGTCCAGCGGGCCGACCGCGGCGATCTCGGCGGCGATCCCGGCGTCCGCGGGCGGCACGATCTGCGAGCCGTCGCCCAGATAGACCTTGTAGCCGTTGTCGCGCGGCGGGTTGTGGCTGGCGGTGACCTCCACACCGGCGACCGCACCCAGATGCCTTATCGCGAAGGCCAGGACGGGGGTGGGCAGCGGGCGCGGCAGCAGCGCGGCACGCAGGCCCGCGCCCACCATCACGGCCGCCGTGTCACGGGCGAAGTCGGCGCTCTTGTGGCGCGCGTCGTAGCCGATGACGACCAGCCCGGAGCCCTCGCCCTGCGCCTTGAGGTACGCGGCGAGACCGGCCGCGGCCCGGATGACCACGGAACGGTTCATCCGCATCGGGCCCGCGCCCAGCTCACCGCGGAGCCCGGCGGTGCCGAACTGGAGGGTGCCGGCGAACCGGGCGGCCAGCTCGTCGGTGTCCTCGGCCTCGATGAGCTTGGCCAGCTCGCCCCGGGTCTCCGGGTCCGGGTCCTCGGCCAGCCATGCCTTGGCCTGGTTGATCAGCTCCGCGGGATCGGTAGCCACGTGATGCTCCTGGGGGTGGGTGCGTGGTGGGTTGCGTACGTGGTGGGTTGCGTACGCGGTGGGGTTGCGTACAGGGGCCTGCGGGCGGCCGGGCGCCTGCGCGGTGCGCACCCGGCTCGTACCCCTTACCCCGCGTGGGGGGCGAACGACGCCATCCGGCCACGTGCGGCCCACGCGCCACGTGCCACCCGGCCTTGACGCCACCCTCTCCCCGTCACAGAATGTAACGGAGTAAGGAACGAATCACTCTCTGTAATCGTTGCCGGGGGGAAGAGGAGGCGGCGGCGCGAGAGGCTCGGGGGCGTGGTCGGTCGGGGTGCGCTCGGCTGGGGCGCGCTCGGTCGGGTCGGGTCAGGTCGATCGGGTCTCAGGTTGATCGGGGCGGGCCCGGCCGGACCCGGACCCGGACCAGACCGGCTCGGCTGGACCGGACGGCGGTCGGCCGGGTCGGGCCGCGCTTGACCGGACCGGACCGGCCTGGACCGGGTCGACCAGGCTCGGCCCGAGGCGAGATCCGCTCGGTACCGGCCGGACCGTACGCGGCCGGATCCGACCGCGGGCCGGGCCCGCACGCCGCCGGATCGGTCCCGTCCGCCGGAGCATGGCACCGGCTTCCGCCGGACCGGGCCGGCCTCCGTCAGATCTTGCTGAGGACCTGACCGAGCAGCGTGCCCATCCGGGTCGCCGAGTCGCGACCGGCCTGCAGCACCTCTTCGTGGTTCAGCGGCTCGCCCGTCATGCCGGCGGCGAGGTTCGTCACCAGCGACAGGCCGAGCACCTCGGCGCCCGCCTCGCGGGCCGCGATGGCCTCCAGGACGGTGGACATCCCGACCAGGTCGGCGCCCAGCGTCCGGATCATCTTGATCTCGGCCGGGGTCTCGTAGTGCGGGCCGGGGAACTGGGCGTAGACACCCTCCTCCAGGCTCGGGTCGATCTCCTTGCACAGCGCGCGCAGCCGCGGCGAGTACAGATCGGTCAGATCGACGAAGTTGGCGCCGACGATCGGGGAGGTGGCGGTCAGGTTCAGGTGGTCGCTGATGAGGACCGGCTGGCCGGGACGCATGCCCTCGCGCAGGCCGCCGCACCCGTTGGTGAGCACGACGGTCTTGCAGCCGGCCGCGACGGCGGTACGCACGCCGTGCGCGACCGCGGCGACACCGCGGCCTTCGTAGTAGTGCGTACGGCCCAGGAAGACCAGCGCCCGCTTCTCGCCCACCCGGTACGAGCGGATCTTGCCGCCGTGACCTGCGACGGCCGGCGGCGGGAAGCCGGGCAGCTCGGTGACGGGAAATTCGTGCTCGGGCGCGCCCAGGGCCTCGGCGGCCGGTGCCCAGCCCGAGCCCATCACCAGGGCGACGTCATGGGTCTCGGCGCCGGTCAGCTCTCGCAGACGGGCGGCGGCGTCGGCGGCGGCACCCTGCGGGTCGCGCGCGATGTCCGGAGTAACAGATGCGTTCACGCGGACGAGGGTAACCGGTATTCCCCTACGCGCGTAGATGTTGCTGCCCACGGTGCTGGGATCGTTGTCTTGTGGTTTGCGCCAAACGCTTGCCCGGGCGCGTCGCCGTATCCCCGTACGGGCGCCGACCCGCCCCCGACGGGCGCCGACCCGCCCTTGTGCCCGACCTGCCCGTCTGCCCGGCCCGACGGTGACACCTGGCGTCAGCGACTCCCACCCGCGACTCGTCCCCGGCCCGCGACTCGTCCCCGGCCCACGCC
>NZ_SDIF01000151.1 GCF_004122735.1 Streptomyces sioyaensis
TCATCGCGGTCGTCCATTACGTCCGTGCCGCCCCCCGGGACGGCCGGCCCGGTCCGTCCGGTCAGCGAGAGTGGGGCCGGGGGCGGGTCGCCCGCGGGCTCAGCCGACCGGCACCGTCGTGGAGTTCTCCCGCTCCATGGATCCCGACCAGGTGCGTCGCGGCGGACGGCCGACGAACTTCCCGAAGAGCAGCGCCGCCACGGTGGCCGTGAGCACCCCGGGCACCATCTCGTAGATGCCCGACTGGAGCGGCCCGAGGAGCGGGTCGATCTGCTTCCACAGCACGACGGTGACCGCCCCGGTCACGATGCCCGCCATCGCCCCGGCCCGCGTCATCCGAGGCCAGTAGAGCGACAGCAGGATCACCGGGCCGAAGGCGGCGCCGAATCCCGCCCAGGCGTACGCGACGATGTCCAGTACGGCGCCGCCGCTCAGCGCGATGACGTAGGCGACCACGGCAACGGCCACCACGGTCGCGCGGGCCGTCAGGACCAGCGCGGCATCCGAGGCCTGCCGCTTGACGAACGCCCGGAAGAAGTCCTCGGTGAGAGCCATCGCCGAGACCAGCAGCTGGCTGTCCGCGGTGGACTTGATCGCGGCGAGTACGCCCACCAGCAGGATGCCCGCGACCCAGGGGTTGACCAGCTGGGCGCAGAGCGCGATGAAGACGGTCTCGGGATTGTCCAGCGGCTGGTCGAGCGCGGCGATCCCCACCAGACCCACGAGCGAGGCCCCGGTCAGGCAGACGACCACCCAGCCCACGCCGATCCGGCGGGCTCTGGGAATCTCGCGGGTGCTGCGGATGCTCATGAAGCGCACCAGGATGTGCGGCTGGCCGAAGTAGCCCAGCCCCCAGGCGAGCAGGGAGATCACTGCCACGGCGCCGAGCGAGTGACCGGACGTCCAACGGCTGCCGTCGAAACCGGCCTTGGCCCCCATGTCGAGGAGTGCGGCGCTCTTGTGGGTGAGCGCACCGTGCAGGGCACCGAACCCGCCCAGCAGTCCGATGCCGATCGCCGGGAGGGCCACCGCCGCGCCGAACATGACCGTGGCCTGCACCGAGTGCGTCAGACTCACCGCGCGGAAACCGCCCAGGACGGTGTAGACGACGATCACCACGGCGAAGACGGTGAGCGCGAACTCGAAGCCGCCGCCGAAGATCCCCTCGAACAACACGCCGCCGGCCAGGAGGCCGCTCGCCACATAGACGGTGAAGAACACGACGATGACGGTGGCCGAGAGCAGCCGCAGCATCCGGCTGCCGTCCTCGAACCGTTCCTCCAGATAGGCCGACAGCGTCTTGGCGTCCCCGGCCAACTCGGTGTAGGTCCGCAGCCGCGGCGCGACCAGCAGCCAGTTGAGATAGGTGCCGATGGCCAGACCGACGGCGATCCAGCTCGCGCCGATGCCGGCCGCGTACACGGCACCCGGCAGCCCCAGGAACAGCCAGCCGGACATGTCGCTGGCCCCCGCGGACAGCGCCGCCAACGTGGCACTCAGCCGGCGCCCGCCGAGCGCGAAATCGGAGAAGGTCAGGGTGTCCTGATACGTCCAGAAGCCCACGGCCACCATGGCGAGCAGGAATATCCCGAATGTGATCATGACCGGTACGATCAGGTGTGTCACCACTGCTCCCTCGTTACAGGCACTGCCATGTCGTGCACGGGCCCCCGTTGGGGGATCCCACGAGGAAGTCCCGGGGCGGGAAGGCTCCGGCGCGAGCAGACGATACGGACACACCAGCGGGAGCGGCACCCTTTTGGCAGATGTCCGTGGCAATCGCCGTTTCGCCGTCCCCGCAGGCCCGAGGCGGGAGCGGGGTTCAGGACCATACCGTGGACTGTCCGTCCGGAGCGCCAACACCCCGCAGTTGACGACGACTTGATATCTCCGGCCGTGCGAGGGGCGCGGTCCGGCAGGGCGCCTGGCCGACGGGGGACGGGGCGGTTTGCCAGGTGGGGCGGCCCGGCCCGGCGACGCGCGCGGGCGCAGCCGAGGTGGTCGTCGAGGCCTCTTGCCGGAACGGCACAGTGCCGAAACAACACAGTGCCGGAACGACACAGTGCCGAGCCGACGCCGCGCGGGCCCGCAGCGGTGTCGCCTTCCGGTTCGGGAGGCAGCGTCACCCGTCCGGTCATAGCGTGAAGACACGGGCCGAAACGTCCCCACGAAGGAGCACAAGGGGTGATGGGCAATGACCGAGTCAGTGGAGCGCCGGTCGCGGAACCCCGCGGAACTGGGGCGGACGACCATCGCCGACAGCGTGGTCGAGAAGATCGCCTACCTGGCGGCCGGTGAGGTGGCAGGGGTGCACGCCCTGGGCAGCGGGCTGTCGCGATCGGTGGGCGCCCTGCGCCAGCGCGTACCCGGGGGAGGCACGACCACCACGCACGGCGTCAAGGTCGAGGTGGGCGAGAAGCAGACGGCGGTCGATCTGGACGTCGTCGTCGAGTACGGCGAGGTCATCCCCGGGGTGGGCAAGGCCGTGCGCGAGAACGTGATCTCCGCGGTGGAGCGGATGACCGGCCTCGAAGTCGTGGAGGTCAACATCGCGGTCAGCGATGTGCGGCTCCCCGACGAGGAGGAAGCGCCGGAGCGGGTCCAGTAGCCGTCCGGAGTGTCATAGCCCCCGTAAGGGGACCCCGGTGAGGACGTCCCCCCACGGCGGTCCCCTCACGCCGTCGGGCCGCCCGGTACGCGGGCCACCTCGGGGGATTCGGTGTCCAGCGGCACCGACCAGGAGCTGACCAGACCCAGCTGGACGCCCTGCCGCGGCAGGACCGCGTCCAGCAGCCAGTCGGCGGCCACCCGCACGCGGTTGTCCGGCATCGCCATCAGGTGGTAGCCGCGGGTGACCAGGCCGGCGAGCGGTCCGGAGAGCGGGAAGTGCAGGGGGTTGGCCGCGGCCTGGAGCCCGCCCAGGTCGACCATGAACCCCAGGTCGTGGTGCCGATACGCGCGGGGCGCGCCCCGGCCGCAGGACGCCGCGACATTGCGCGCCGCGACCTTGCCCTGCCGCTGGGCGTGCTGGGCCGTCATCGGCGTCACTTCACCGGGCCGGGTCAGGTCCGGGACGGCCGCGGCGTCACCGCAGGCGAACACCCCTGGCCGGCCGGGCACGTTCAGGAATTCGTCGACGCACAGCCGTCCCTTGTCGGTGGGCAGCCCCAGGGAGTCGACCAGCGGGTCGGGCCGTACGCCGACACACCAGATCAGGGAACGGCTGGCGACGAACTCGCCGTCGTCGAGCAGCACTCCGTCCTGGGTCGCTTCCTTGACGGAGGTGCCGGTACGGACGTCGACGCCCTGGGCACGCAGGACCCGCTCGGCGGTGCGCGACAGCCGCTCGTCGAGCTCGGGCAGCAATCGGTCGGCGATGTCCAGCAGCAGCCAGCGGGGGCGGGGACCGTCTCGCAGTCCGGTGTTCTGCCGGGCCAGCGCATCGGTGAACCGCACGCCCTGGGCGGTGACTTCGGTGCCGGTGTATCCGGCGCCCACCACCACGAAGGTGGTCCTGGCGGACCGCTCCGCCGCGTCCTCGGTCGCACCGGCGAGCTCGATCTGCCGGGTGATGTGGTCGCGGAGGAAGAGCGCTTCGGGCATCCCGCGGAAGCCGTGGGCGTGCTCGGCGACGCCGGGTACGGGCAGCAGCTTGTTCACGCTGCCGACGGTCAGGACGAGCCGGTCGTACGGCAGCGAGCCCTTCCGCTCCTCGGGGTCGGTGTAGTGCACGTGACGGGCCTCGAAGTCCACGTCATGGGCCTCTCCGAGGACGAGCCGGACGCCCGGGAGGGTCCCGGTGAGCGACACCGAGATCCGGCGGGGTTCCAGGATTCCGGTCGCCACTTCCGGCAGAAGTGGCACGTACAGAAAGTAGTCGTTGGGGTTGAGGAGAACGATCTCGGCGGCTCCCTTGGCCTGCCGGGAGAGCGTGCGGGCACATTCGTAGCCGGCGAACCCGGCTCCGACGATCACGATCCGAGGACGACGTCGATTCACGTGGGCTCCTGCGGTCGAGGATGGTCGCACGGTGGACCGGGGCGGCCGTCGGGTCCGTGACGGGCCGGCGGCTCGCGCCTGCGCACCGGCGGGGTCGGTGCCCTTCCGGCTTTCCGGCCTGCGACCGGGTACACATGGACGCCCGCTGTTCTCATTCTGAGGGCACGGGTGCCCGGCCGGCTCGTTGAGGGAGGGCACCGAAACCGGGCGCTGTACGGTGTACGGGCGCCGAGCTACGGCATGGCGCTGCACGGGAGTGAGCGTGTGAGCGTACGCCGCGGGCCGTAAGCCTCGCGCGTCCTTGAATGCCGCGGGTTCTTGAGCCTCGCGGGCCGGAACAGCGGCAGATGTGCGTGCCAGACCCCGCGAGCCCGGCCTGATCCGAACGACAGACCCTAGCCCTCGCCGCCCCCGCCGTCCCCCGCATTGTCCCGGGTGATGTGTACCGCCGCCTCCTCCGCCGAGGCGGCCCCGCCGTCGATGCCCACGTCGCGGGCGGCGATGTCATTGCTGCCGCCGCGCCAGAATCCCTCGTCGGAACCCACGAGCCGGCCGGCCCGCTCCTCGCCGCATTCGAGATCGGTCGGTTCTCCCACCCCGCCCGGCAGATCACCGATCCCGTCGCCGTCGGGTGCGCAGACGTCCGGCACCTCCACCGCCAGGCGGTGGTCGAGCGTCTCGCGGTCGTGCAGCTCCCGTGCGGTGGTCCCGTCGTGATTCACCACGAAGGGCCGCTCCGGAGGCGAATAGCCGGTATCCAGCGTCGCATCGAGGTCCGGCTCGTCCAGGGCGTCTTCCATGTCGAGTTCGTTGGGGTTGTCCTGGGGATCGGACCTGGGCGGCTGATAGACCTCATCGCCCATCGTCTCGTCGGACATAACCGCCCTCCCTCTTCCCGTCCACTGGCCCGGCCGCGGGGTGCGGCAGGTGCCGATACACCAATTGTCCGCCTCCCGGCGCCAGGCGGCAGCGCCAGGAGGCACGGACCGGCCACGGCCTCAGGAGCGCCAGTGTTCCGTGGTGATCCCGACGGCCTCCGCGATGCTCTGCACATTGCCGAACCGCTCGTGTGCGGGCAGTCGCTCGGCCATCGTGACCAGCCGCTCCGGGGCATTGTTGCGCCGGAGGGTCTCGATGATCGCGTTCCGGTCGGCCGGATACAGGCTCCGCCCGAGGTGCCGGGCGAATTCGGAGCGCAGCCCGACGTCCTCCTCGGTCATCCCCCGCGGTGTGCCGCCCCGGAAGTCGCTTTCGGGGGACCACGCCGCCACCGGCTGGTCCTCGCCGGCCGGCTGGAGTTCATGCTCTTCCTCCAGCCACAGGGAGCGCTCCGCCGTCAATTGCCCCCGCAGTTGCCGCTTCATCACGTCGTCCCGGGCGGGGCCGGTCTTGTCGGTTCCGTGTTCCATGACCATGGGTGCCTCCGGCTCTACGGGTCGTACAGACCCGACGTGTTCCTCCCAGTTTCCCTGGTCCCCCAGCCCTAACAACCCGGCAGCGGCCGTTTCAACCATGCACACGGAAATGGTCGGAACGGGCACGGAACGTGATTGCGGAGGCATATGCCCGCAATGCATATGCCTTTCCGGAACGGGAATTCGTAGGACAGTCGGCTGCTTACCGGCGAATGCCGGCCGCGTACGGATGCGGGCCGCCCACCGACGACCACGCATTGCACGACAGGAGAATCCGCGGAATCCGAGGAAGCCAAGGAGGCAGTGCCATGCGAATCTCGCTCCTGCAACCGGTCATCGACCGGCCCGGCCCCTGGGCGTCCGTCTATGCCGATACCTCGCACGGTGCCGAGGACGCCGCAAAACAACAGGAGTTGACGGCAAGTGCCACCACGGCGCAGTTGTTTGCCCTCGGCGCGGACGAGGCCACCTGTGGTGCGGTGCACGAGGCCCTGCTCACCCGCCGGGGCGACCCCGGAGCGCATGCCGGGCGGGCGCTGTTCGCCGCCCACGGGGCCATCGTGCTCGACACGCCGCTTCCCGGCCCCCCTGCCGTCCCCTTCGCGGCATGGGGGCCGGTGCCCAGGGTGACGCCCTTGCTGGCGGCGATCGGCGACGACCCCGTCTGCCTCGTGGTCCGCCTGGACCGTACGGGAGCGGACTTCGCCGTGGTCGGCGAGCGGGGCGGCGGGGCCGGGCGGAGCGACGCCCGCGCCGCCGGGGAACGGTCCGAACGGCATCTGAGGACCGAGGCGGACCACACCCTGGAGCAGAACGCCGAGGAGATCGCCGACGCGGTACGCAAGGAGTTCGAGAGCAGTGGTGCCGAGGCCGTCGTCCTGGTCGGTGAGGCACCCGAACGCCGGCTGGTGCACGGCAAACTGCCCGAACCGCTGCGCGCCCTGACCTACGAGAGCGAACACGGCGGGCGGGCGCCGAGCGCCGAGAGCGACCTGGTGGAACGGGACATCGCCCAGGTCAGGGCCGCCCAGGAAAGCGACCACATCGCGCAGGTGGCGGACCGCTTCCGCGCGGGCGCCGGCGTCGGCGGCAAGCACGCGAAGCCGCACTCCGCGGCCGGCCTCCCCGAGCTGGTCGAGGCCGCCCGGGAACACCGGATCGACACCCTGCTGGTCAGTCCGCACGGCGCGGACAGCGCACGGCAGGTCTGGGTGGGCTCCGATGTCGACCAACTCGCCGTCCACGGAATGGAGTTGCCGAATCTGGGCGAGCTGCGTCCGGCTGCCGCACGGGCGGACGACGCCCTGGTGCGGTCGGCGGCCGCGCACGGCGCCGACATCGTGGTGATCCATGACCCCGAACGGGCACCGGCCGGCGGCCTCGGCGCCATCCTGCGCTGAACGGACGAGGCGCCGCGCCACCGTCATGCGGCCGCCCGCCGACCGGAACCGGTCGGCGGGCGGCCGTGTTGCGCGGCTTTGCTCTCTGGGGCGTGTTTTGAATGTGCTGGTCACAGCGGCGGTTCTCGCGGTCCGTCGGTCGTGCAGTCGTACCCTTCGGACATGAATTCCGAACTGTTCTTTGAGTGGGACGGCCGGCCGGATGCGGACGAGCACGTGATCGGAGAAATGTACGCGGCGGCCGGCGAGCCCCTCTACACGGCGGACGACGAGCCCGAGCCCGAGCCAACCGGCTGCCAGAGCCGGCCCCGTACCATCGGCGCGGTCGCGGCCCGCCGCGACGGGGCGCTGCTGGGCTGGGCATGGGTATACGAGGACCCGGACCACCAGCGGGTTGCGCGAGTGCAGGCAACGTACGTGCCACGCGCGGTCCGCCGTCTCAAAACCGGCTACTACGACCTGCTCCCGCCGACCGCCGAGGAGTTCGAGATGGTCACGGGCCTGTACCGCCGGGCCGCGGACGAGGCCCGCGCCGCCGGCTACCGCACCCTGCGGTGGGGCGGTCGGGACACCGGGCCCGACGGCCAGGCGGCGACCGCGCTGAACGCGCACGGACACGGCGAATGCGCCCGTGACTGGAGCACCGAGCCAGCCACATGGCAGCCCCCTGCTGGGCTGCCCGATGTGCAAGTCCACCAACTGCCCGCGCGCCTCACGCTGGCGGCGGCGGACGCAGAAGTCTCGGCCGTCATCGACGGGCACGCGGCCCACATCAATGCCGGGGAGTCGATCCGCCACGAGAACGCCGAGCCGCGCGCGCTCGCCGCGCTCATCGCGGAACTCGTCACACGCCTGCGGCGCGACCACCCCGAGGTCACCGAACTGACCATCTGGGAATTCGACGACGCCGCGGTACGCCAAGCACTGCCGCTGGCCGGACTGCGCATCACCGCACGCACCATGGACTACGAGCTTCCGCTCACCCCTTCATGACCTCGGCAACAAACCCGCCAATACACCACCCATGGCACGGAGGCGAGTGCGGCATCAACCGCCTCAAGTGCAACCGGGCTGGCACTGCCGGATTCGACGAACTCGCAGGCCGCTAAGAGGCCACACTGACCGTCGCGGCCATCAACGAGTGGCTGTGACCAGCACATTCAAAACACGCCCTAGCTCTGTGCCTCCGCCGCCACCGGCTTCGGGATCAGGAAGGACGTGGCGATGGCGGCGGCCAGGATGACCACGCCCGCGATCATGCCGGCGGTGTAGCCGCCGGACGACGCCGGATCCGTCGGCGTGGCCGCCGTCTTGACGGCGTAGAGGACCGCAAAGCTCAGCCCCGCGCCGAGGTTGAACGCGCCCGCGTTCAGGCCGGGCAGAAAGCCCGGGTTCTCGGCGGGGGAGAGGACGATGCCCAGCCCGTTGAGGACGATGTTCGCCACGCCCGCGTAGGCCACGCCCACCAGGATGGACGTCACCAGCAGCAGGAGCCGGGAGTGGCTGTGCATCGTGAGCAGCATCAGCACCACCGTCGCCACCGAACCGGCCAGGCCCAGCCGCAGCACCCGCCGGTAGCCGAAGGTGGCGGCGAGCCGGCCGGCCAGCGGGCCCATGGCGAGTCCGGCGAGCGCGTACGGGGACAGCGTCCACCAGGCGGACTGCTCGGCGCTCATCCCGAGGCCGGCCTGGGCGTCCTGGGCGAAGGCCGGGATCAGCCCGTTCATGACGGCGAAGACGCCGGTCATGGTCAGCACGGTGGTCAGCAGGGTCGCCCAGGTCGCGCGCTGCTTGAGGTGCCGGGTGGCGACCAGCGGATGGCCGCTGCGGTTCTCGGTCCGCCAGAAGAGGGCGAAGGCGGCCGCGGCGACCACGAGAAGGACGGCGATCAGCGGCCAGTTGGCGGCGGCGAGCTTGCCCGCTTCGTTGAGTGCGGTCAGCAGCGAGCCGACCGAGAGCACCAGCAGCGCGACACCGGGCCAGTCCATCCGGCCGGCGACGGGTGCCTTGGACTCGGGGGTGAGCGTGGCGACCAGGACGGTGGCCACGGCCGCGACCGCCGCCATCGCCCAGAAGACCGAGCCGAAGCCGTGCCGGTCGGCGAGGTAGCCGCCCGCGAGCGAGTCGACACCGGCGATACCGCCGTTGACCGCGGTGATCACGCCGAGCAGGGTGCCGTAGCGCTTGGGCTCCTGCACCTCCACCCGCAGCATGATCAGACACAGCGGGACGACCGGACCGCTGACGCCCTGGATGACGCGCCCGGCGAACAGCATCGGCACGCTGCTCGCCAGCGCCGCGACGACACATCCGACGACCATCAGGCCGAGCATTCCGGCCAGCACCCGGCGGCGGCCGAGGACATCGCCCAGCCGCGGGAGGAACAGCGAGAACAGCGCCGCCGAGGTGAAGAACGCCGTCTGGGTCAGGCCGATCTCCGCCGAGCTGGCGCCGAGCGAGTCCTCGATGTTCTTCAGCGCGGGGCTGAGCATGCTGGCATTGAGCTGGAAGGCGAAGCAGGCCGCGAGCAGCGCGGTGACCAGCACGCCGATGCGGACACCGGAGCCGCCGGCCGCCGCGCCGACGGGGCGCTGAGAGGTGGAAACGCTCATGCCTCGACGTCACCGATCCGCTCAAGTGCGTCCACGATGAGGTTCCAGAACCGCTCGTGGTCGAGCGTGACCGCGACCTGGGTGGTGCAGTCGGCCGGGGCGGGCGCACGGAAGTCCGTCACGGTCATCCCGACCGTCAGCGCGCCGCGCAGCTCGATGTCCACCGGGGCCTTGCGCACGGTCATCACGTCGGGGTCGATGACGTAGGCGACCGCGCACGGGTCGTGCACCGGCGGGTGGTCGAAGCCCTGGTTCTCGCGGTAGGCCTCGCGGAAGAAGTCCAGGAGTTCCCCGACGAACCGGGCCGGGCGGGTGCCGACCGCGGCGATCCTGGCATCGACCTCGGGGGTGGCCAGCGCCTGGTGGGTCAGGTCGAGCCCGACCATGGTGACCGGCCAGGACTCGTTGAAGACGATGTGTGCGGCCTCGGGGTCGATGATGATGTTGAACTCGGCGACCGCGCTCCAGTTGCCCTCGTGGTAGCCGCCGCCCATCAGCACGACCTCGCGGACCCGCTCGGCGATCCGCGGCTCCTTGCGCACGGCCAGCGCGATGTTGGTCAGGCCGGCGGTCGGGACGATGGTGATCTCACCGGGCTCGTGGGACATCACCGTGTCGATGATCAGGTCCACCGCGTGCCGGCGGTCCAGCTCGAAGGCCGGCTCGGGCAGGTCCGGGCCGTCCAGACCGGTCTCGCCGTGGATGTCCGGCGCCGTCTCGATGGCCCGCACCAGCGGACGCGGGCAGCCGGCGGCGAAGGGGACGCCGGTGATCCCGGCAATCCGCGCCACGGACAGGGCGTTGCGGGTCACCTTCTCCAGCGTCTGGTTCCCGACCACGGTCGTCACGGCGACCAGCTCGACCTCGGGATTGCCATGTGCCAGGAGCATGGCGATCGCATCGTCATGCCCCGGGTCGCAGTCGAGGATGATCTTTCTGGCCAACGGAAGAGCCCCTTTGCTCTGCTTGCTCGGCTGCGTGGAAAGGCAGCGCGGAGTGGTGGTGTGTGCGGGCCGACATGGGCTCCGGCGCACAGCGCGTCCGGCGGTCACCCCATGGCGAGCCCCGGCGGGGAGTCAGCCGGCGAGCGAGCAGCATGGGAAAACGTTCTCCGGAAACTTGGCCCATGGACGTGCCGGTTGTCAACGGTTCAATCTCTGGCCAACCGCACGTTTTCGGGACGAAAGGACGGCGGGATGACCAGGAGATCCCGCTCTCATGGGACAACGATTGCCAGGAGTTCAAGGGGGCGTATGCTCCCTCCGGTTCGGGCGGGCCGGACGAAGGGAGCCGGGAGACGGTGGCCGAAGTCACGTTGAGGGATGTCGCGCTGGCCTCGGGCTGCTCCGTCGCCACGGTCTCCCGCGTCCTGGCCGGCACCCGCCCGGTCGGCGCCGAGACCGTACGCACCGTCCGCGCGGCGGCCGAGCGCCTGGGCTACCGGCCCAACCACGTGGCCCGCGCCCTGCGCAGCCGCACCACCGGCACCGTCGGGCTGGTCCTGCCGCAGATCACCAACCCGTTCTTCCCCTCCCTGGTCCGGGAGCTGGAACATGCCCTGCACGCCGAGGGCCGGGCCGTGCTCCTCGCCGACTGCGACGACGACCCGGTCACCGAGGCGGCCCGGATCGGCGCGTTCCTCGGCCGGCAGGTCGACGCCCTGCTCCTGATACCCGTCGACGAGCGGCGCAGCCGGGAGGCGGTGGCGGCCGCGGCCGCCCAGGTGCCCCTCGTCCTGCTCGACCGCGGATGCGGCCCCGGCGTCGCCGACTCGGTCGCCGTCGACAACGCGGCCGGCATGGCGCTGGTACTCGATCACCTGGCGGCCACCGGCCGCCGCCGCCCCTGCTTCGTGGGGGCGGCCGGGACCGCGTCGGCGGCGGTCGAGCGGCGCGCGGCCTACGAGGCGGGAGCCGCGGCCCTGGACCCCACCGCCCCCGGGCGGGTCGAGCTCGGCGACTTCTCGGTGGCGTGGGGCCGAGCCGCCGCCGACCGCGTCTGGCCGTCCCGGCCGGACGCCGTGATCTGCGCCAACGACCTGATCGCGGCCGGTGCGCTGCAGCGCCTGCGGCAGCTGGGCGCGGACGTGCCGGGGGAGGTCGCCGTCACCGGCTTCGACGACATCCCGCTCGCGGGCCTCGCCGACCCGGCGCTGACCACCGTCCGCCAGCCGGTCGGCGAACTCGCCGCCGAGGCCGCCCGCCTGCTGAGCCGACGCCCGGCCGCCGCGGACCCGGCATCGCGGCACACGGTCCGGCTCGCACCGCAGCTGGTCGTACGGGGCTCCAGCGTGCCGGTCGATGCCGCCGCCGATGCCACCGCCGGGGGCTGACCGGGCTGACCGGGGGGCGGCGGGGCGCGCGCCCGAAGAGAGAATTGACTGACGCCCCATCAAAATAGCTATAGGGGAAGCCTGTTGGCCTTCTGCCCCCCTGCACGTCCGCTACATCGCGGCGCACCCTCTTGACCATACTCGGTCAGGCAGTAAAGTCTAGACCAATTGGTTACACCCTCGCGTCATCCACCCCCCTCAACGAGGCCTCCCCGAGCGGACATTCGGCACTCGGCACTCGGACTCGGCACCCGGCGTTCGGTACCCGCCATCCGCCATCCGCCATCCGTCATTCGCTATCCGTCGTGCGACGCCGTCGGCGGCGTCGGTCCGCAGCTCTCGCGTGGGCGGCCTCCCTCGCGAAAGGGTTGACATGCACAAGAAAAGAAGGCTGGCCCTCGCCATCGGTGCGGGCATCGCCCCGTTGCTCGTCGTCACCATGCCGGTCAGCCCGGCGAGCGCGCACGGATATGTGTCCTCGCCGCCGAGCCGGCAGTCGCAGTGCGCGGCGGGCACCATCGAGTGCGGTGCGATCAAGTGGGAGCCGCAGAGCGTCGAAGGCCCCAAGGGGCTGACCAGTTGTAGCGGCGGCAACAGCCGGTTCGCCGAACTCGACGACGACGCCAAGGGCTGGAAGGTCACCCCGATCGGCCGTTCACAGACCTTCAGCTGGCGGCTGACCGCCCGTCATGCCACCAGTACCTGGCAGTACTTCGCCGGAGGGAAGAAGGTCGCCGAGTTCAACGATGGTGGTGCGCGGCCGCCCGAGACGGTCTCGCACACCGTTGACTTCGGTGGCCTCACCGGGCGGCAGAAGATCCTCGCGGTCTGGAACATCGCCGACACCGCGAACGCCTTCTACGCCTGCATCGACGTCACCATCGGCGGCTGACCCCGCCGCCCCTCCCACCCC
>NZ_SDIF01000152.1 GCF_004122735.1 Streptomyces sioyaensis
CGGAAACTGCGAAAAGTTCTTTCGGGAGGGTTTTCGGGCCCGGCCCGTAGCGGCCGGGCCCGAAAACCCTCCCGAAAGAACTTTTCGCAGTTTCCGTTATCGGGGTCCGCACCCGTGCTCTCCCATGTGTCGGACCACAGGGACCCGACGGATCCGACCGACCGGCCCAACCGGCCCGCGGATCCGGCCGGTCCCTCGGTCCGGCCGAACCCGACCCCCACAGGAAACGGAACCATGAACAACGACCACCGTCAGCCGGAGTTCCCCGATCACGCCCCGACCGGGGGCGGCCGCCGGGCGGCAGAGTCCGCCGCGCACCGGCGTTCCGGCGCCTCCGATGCCGGCCGCTCGGGCGGGCCGCACGGACGCCGCAGCGGTCTGCACCGCGGCGGCAGTCACGCCCGGCGGAACACCACGGTCGTGGCCGTTGCGGCCGTGATCGTCGTGGGCGGGTCCTGTGTGCTGCTGATACGCCCCGGCTCCGGGGCCGACCAGGCGCTCGCCGCGAATCAGTCCGTGCCGAAGACACCCACGGCGACCGTCTCCCCGTCCACGGCGCCGAGCGCCTCGCACCCCCCCAAGGACCGCAAGCCCTCCGCCTCCCCGTCCAAGTCCGAACGACCCAGCAAGCGGCACGCCGCGCCCCGGCCGCACCCCACCCGCTCCGGCCACGGCACGGGCAGCGCCGGGGACACGGCGTCGCGCACGCCCCGCGTCGAGTCCGGAACGGGGGCCGGCGCGCCCGGCGGCACGCAGACCGCGACGGGGACCGCCGCACGGTTCGCGCAGAAGATCGTGCAGCTGGTCAACGCCCAGCGGGCGCAGCACGGTTGCGGTCCGCTCACCGTCGACTCCCATATCCAGACCGCCGCGCAGAAGCACTCCGACGACATGGCCGCCCGCAACTACTACGAGCACAACACGCCCGAGGGCGTCGATCCCGGTACCCGTATGACCAACGCCGGTTTCCGGTGGAGCAGTTGGGCCGAGAACATCTTCAAGAGCCCCAAGGACCCGGCCACCGCGATGGACGGCTGGATGAAGAGCCCGGGCCACCGCGACAACATCCTCAACTGCTCCTACAAGTCCACCGGAGTGGGCGTCAACCTCAGCGCCAACGGCCCGTGGTGGACGCAGGACTTCGCCACCCACTCCTGACCCCGCCGCCGCGGTTCACCCGGCGGACCGGGCCGGACCGGATCGACTCCGGTCCGGCCCGCCGGGGCCCGCGGCCGCGCACGGGTCAGCCGCCCGCCGGGGCGAAGGTACGGCCGAGGAAGCCGTCCAGGCTGCGGCGGGCGGCGTCGCCGTGCGGGCCGGCGAAGATCTCGGCGGCGTGCAGGGTGCCGGGCAGGACCGCGACCTCGGCCTCGGGGAAGCCGCGGGCGACCTCGCGCAGTCGCCCCTCGTCGGAGAGCGGATCGTCGGCGGTGCCCAGGAGCAACAGTTCACCGTCGTAGGACGAGCCGTTCCCGGCGGTGTAGCCACCCAGTGAGGCGAGCGGGCTGATGCCCGCGACGCCGGCCGGACGCTCGGCGCGGTCCGCCAGCATGCTGAGCATCAGCGTGCCGCCCATGCAACCGCCCACCCAGGCCACGCCGGTGGCGCCGTGCGCGCGCAGCAGGCGGGTCGCGTCGGAGATGGTCCGGCGGCGGTCCGTTCCCCAGTCGAAGGTGACGACGTGGTAGCCGTCGGCGACGAGGCGCTTGGCCTCGGCCGCCCATTCGCAGGCGTCGCCCCAGGAAATGGGGGCGAAGACCACGCCGCGCGGGCCGGCGCCCAGGGTGACCAGCCGGCCGCTGCCCGAAGAGCCGGGCAGTCGGTACGCGCCGGCCCGCCGGACGCCGTGGAAGCACGACGGCAGCTGGGCGGGTGCGGCGGTGAACTCTGGCATTCCGACGGTTCCTTCCTCGGCGGAGCGGCGGTTTTCCGCCAGCGCGCTCCCGTGTGCGGCCGTGTCCGGGGCGCGGTCGGCACAGGCAGAGACACAGGTCAGAGCCATGGCCAGGATCGCCGCCAGGACCAGGGCACGCCTCGACTCACGTAGGGACATGAGAGAAGCATAGAGAGAAAGCATTGTGAAAAGCTATATTGAAAGATAGCTAGAAAGCTTTTCACGGCGTCCACATCTGGTACTCACACTGTCTCCCCAGGTCAGAACGTGCCTGCGCGGACAGTGAGATACCTTTGTATGGAGCAATCGGGCAGAGGGAAGGCGGCTCACGATGGAGCCTGACCACGTAGACGAGATCATCTCGGCTTGGGGACACGAGCTGCCCGAAATCGCCGGTCTCCCGCTGGAACTGGCCAAACGCACCGCCCTCCTGGTCTCGGCCTTCGACATCGCCGCCGGCGCCGAGCTGGAGAAGCTGGGCCTCACTCAGGCCGAGTACGGCGTGCTCGCCACCCTTCGGCGCATCGGCACCCCGTACCGCCTCAAGCCGACCGACCTGACGCACGCCCTGCTGCTGTCCTCCGGCGGCACCAGCAACGTCATCAAGCGCCTGGTGGCGGCCGGCTATGTCACCCGCGCGGCGGCCGAGGACGATGCGCGCAGCAGCTGGGTGCAGCTGACGCCGAGCGGGGTGGAGACCGCCGAGGCCGCGGTGCGCGCCACCACCGCCGTGCACGCCCGGCTCGTCGAGCGGATCCCGGAGCGCACCGCGAAGGCGCTCAGCGAACAGCTGCGCATCGCGCTCGCCGCCATCGAGGAAGGCGTGCTGATCCGCCGCTGACGCCGGGCCGCCGGCGGCGGATGTCTCAGCGGGCGGCCAGCCGGTCGCGTACGCCTTCCGCCTGCGCCAGCAGCCGGGGCAGCCCGGGGTAGCGCAGCGCTCCCGCGCGCTTGACGATCCGCCCGGCGACCATGACGGTATCGACGTCGGCGCGGTCCATCGACGACACGACGGCCGCGACGGCGTCGTGCACCGGTGCCACACCGGGGCGGTCGGTCCGCAGCACCAGCAGATCGGCCTGCTTGCCCGGGGTGACGGAGCCGATCCGGTCCGCCATGCCGAGCGCCACGGCGCCGCCGAGGGTGGCGAACTCCAGGACGTCCCGCGCCGTGAGCAGGGGCGCCTCGGGGCTGGCCGGGCCGTGCAGCGCGGCGAAGCGGCCGATCTGGAAGGCCGCCCGCATCTGCGTGAACATATCGCTCGGCGCGGCGACTTCGACGTCCACGCTGAGGCTGGGCCGCAGACCGGCGGCCGCCGCCGCGGCGAACGGCGGCAGCCCGTGTCCCATCGTCATTTCGATGGCGGGCGCGACCGACAGCGCCCCACCGCTGTCGTGGATGAGGCGCAGTTCGCCCGGCTCCATGCCGGTGCCGTGGATGAAGACCGTGCCGGGGCGCAGGACGCCGAGACGGCGCAGCCGGGAGACCGGGCTGCCGCCGCGGACGTGCAGGGCGGTCGGCAGGTCGAGTTCCCGTGCCAGCCCCCAGCCGCGCCGGGTGCTCTCGTCGCTGCCGGCCTCGGCGTTGAGCGCCATGGTCACCAGGCTGTCCTCGTGGTGCAGCCGGTCACGGACCCGTCGGGCGTCGTCCGCGGTGCCGTGTCCGTAGGCGAAGACGCCGCGCAGGCCGGATGAGGTGAGCGCATCGAGAAGGGCGTCGGTGTGTTCCTCGGTGGGCTTGGCGACGTTGGAGATGTCCTGGACGGTGGTCACCCCCGCGTCCAGGGCTCCGAGGGCGCTCAGCAGGTTCCCCAGATGGAGATCGTCGGCGGTGAGCCGCGGTGCCAGGGTGTGCAGGACGGTCGCGAAATACTGGTCGAGGGTCTGGTCGGCACCGCTGCCGCGCAGCGCCGCCTGCCACATGTGCCGGTGGGTGTCGACGAAGCCGGGGAGCACCAGGCATCCGCGGGCATCGATCCGCTCGCTCACCCCAGCGGCGTCGAGGTCGGGGCGGACGGCGGTGATCCGGTCGTCCTCCACCAGGATGTCGGCGCAAGGCAGTTCACCGGTGGCCGGGTCCATGGTAAGGACCCGGCCACCGGTGATCAGCGTGCGTGCTGTGGTCACGCGGCTCCCCACCCCTGGGGCGGGTCGAGCCGGCCCATCTGGAGGTTCCAGTACTCGGTGTTGCGCCGGCACCGGCCGTCGGGGGCGAAGAGCAGGATGTTGGTCTCCAGGAAGGTGACCCAGTGCTCGCCGTCGGGGTTGATGGCGGGCGCCCGCAGGGTGACCCAGAGTTCGACGGCCGCCCGGTTGCCGGTGACGACCGGGGTGCCGTGACGGCCGGTCATCTCGCTCTGTCCGGCGGTGATGTCGCGCCAGTAGCGGCCGATGGCGTCGCGGCCGCGGAAGGTCTGCGCGGCCACGCCCGGCACCGCCTCGTACACGGCGTCGGGGGTGAACAGCCGGACCGCGGCGGTGTCGTTCTTGGTCCGCCATGCCTCCAGATAGGCGTCGGTCCAGCAGGAGACATCGGCTGCGGTCAGCCGGCCGGACGGCTCGGCGGCGTGCGCGGCCGGGGCCACGGCCGCCAGGGGCAGTGCGGCGAGGCCGGCCCGGAGCAGGGTGCGGCGCTGGGTGCGGGGCTTCACAGGTGGTCGGTGCCCTTTCCGTGTGGACGGGGTGGCGCGGAGGCCGGCGGGTGCGCGCTCCGGCCCGGGAGCAGTGTCCCGTTTACTGAAGGCGGAGGGAGAGTTCGACACCGTCTCCGAGCGGAAGCTGCTGGGAGAGGTAGCCGTTGCCGGCGGTCCGGACATGGTCGGTGAACTCGGCCGGCAGCATCGGCAGGTTGTCGGAGACGATCAGGGTGCCGGCCCGCAGAGCGGGTTCGAGCACCTTGAGGACGGGGAGGTAGAGCTCCTTCCATCCGTCGAGCAGCAGCAGATCGATGCTTCCGGGGAGGTCGGCGAGCTGTTCGCGGGCGTCGCCGATCCTGATCTCGGTCCAGGCGTCGAGCCCCGCGCGCGTCAGATGGTCATGGGCGCGGGCCGCCTTTCCGGGATGCAGCTCCGATCCGATGACGCGGCCGTGCCCGTTGTCGCGCAGGGCCGCCGCCGCGTAGATCGTCGAGGCGCCGAAGGAGGTCCCGAACTCCACGACGAGGGCCGGGCGCAGGCTCCGTACGAGCTGGTAGAGGAAGGTGCCGACCTGCGGGTGCACCGGCAGCGCGGCCTGGGCGCACAGCTCGGCGGCCTCCTGGGCGGTCGGTGGCTGCGGCCAGTCGGCCGCGGTGGCGTAGGCGCGCTCCATCACCTCCCGGTCGCCCTTCTCGGCCGTCCGGGCGATCTCGTCCAGGACGGCTGCGACGCGCGGGTCGTCGAGTCCGGCGGGTGCGGCGCTCATCCCTGTGCCCTCCCGTCCCGCGCGGCGGTCAGCAGTGCCGGTTCGAGGTAGCTCTGGGCGTTGTAGATGGTCCGGTCGGTGTCGAGGATCTCGCGCCGGCCGTGCATCACCCGGGTGTTGTCGATCAGCGCCACATCGCCGTCCTGCCAGTCGAGTTCCTCGGTCAGCGAGGCGGTCAGGCGGCGGAATTCGGCGAGGAGTTCCTCGGGTATCTCGGTGCCGTCGGCGAAGGTGATCCGCGGCGTTTCGTAGTTGTACGAGGGGCCGAAGACGCTGTTGGCCCAGGAGAGCCGGCTGCCGAAGAGGGTGGGGTGGGCGGCGCCGGTGCGGTAGGCGTAGTGGATCGAGCCGTCGTCGTTGAGCTGGAGGGTGGTGGACACATTGCCGCCCACCAGCTCCTTCATGTCGTCGAAGGTGACCTGGTCGGGGTCCTTACGGCCTTCCGACTGGTGGCAGACGAACGCCTTCCACTTGGGCTCCTCGACCCGACGGCTGTACATGATGTCCTTGACGCCGAAGACCGCGCGGGCGGTGTCGCTCGCCGCGTCCCAGACGCGGTAGCCGTCGCAGACGGTGGTCTGCGAGCCGCTGGCCGCGGCCTTCTCGCACAGGAACCAGGTGAGGTCGGGGCCGAAGGGGCTGTTGCCGTTCTCCAGATGAAGGCCGACGGCTCCGGTGCCCGCGTCCACCTTCTGGGCGACGGAGCCGCCGTGGAAGGAGCGCGCCGGATCGAGGGTGATCCGGCTGGAGTGCGCCTTCACGAACGAGGTGAACGCCTCCAGGTCGGTGTCGAAGCCCCGGAAGAGCAGAAAACCGGCGTCGGCGAGCAGCCCGGTGACCCATGCGGGGTCCAGTGCACCGAGCGACCGGTCCCCGGCGGGCAGGACGAGCCGGCCGGTGGCACCGCCGTAGGGCCGGACGTCAGCGATCGTGGTCATGCGTCTGCTCCTTGGTGGTCGTACAGCGTTCCGTTGGACAGGGCGGCGCGGATGGCCGCCCGCATGGGCCGTCCGGTGACGGTGAAGAACCGGCGGTAGAGGCGCTCGTCGGCCACGGCGAGGTGCGGTACGGCGACCCGCTCCACCTCGGACAGCTGCGCCGCGCCGAACTCCCGGACGGCCTCCCCGGCCGCGGCGAGGTCGGTGGACTCCTCGACGAGGAACAGCCCGTGGAGGGCGTCGAGTCCGTCACCGAACACCGCGACCGCGCGGACGAAGGGGAGTTGGGCGTACTGCGCCTCGACCCACTCGGGTGCCACATTGCGGCCGGCCGCGGTGATGATGACGTTCTTCTTGCGTCCGGTGATGCTGATGAATCCGTCCTCGTCGATCCGGGCCAGGTCGCCGGTGCGGAGCCAGCCGTCGGCGTCGAGGATCAGGCTGGAGGGGTCGTCGCGGGTGTAGCCGGCGAACAACGAGGTGCTGTTGATGAGGAGTTCACCGTCGTCGGCGATCCGGACGCGGACGTGCGGCAGCGGTCGGCCGACGGTCCCGGGGCGGCGCGCGTCCGGGGTGTTCCAGCTGACCACTGAGCTGTTCTCGGACAGCCCGTACCCCTCGTGGACGGGGAGGCCGTGGTCCTCCAGCCGGCGCAGCAGCTCGGGGTGGACGGGCGCCCCGCCGCAGCAGAGCAGCGGCGCGACGTCGCTGCCGAACAGGGCCTTCGCCACCTCCTGTCCGCTCTTCGCGGCCTCGTCCGCGGCGGTGGCGAAGGCGTCGACCAGCGCGGGCGTGGCGACCATCGCGGTCGGCCGGGCCGCCGCCACATACGGCAGCACGTCGGCGGCGGCCGCCGCGGCGGTGCCGACCAGGGCCTTGCCGGGCGGCGTCAGGACGAGCGTCCCGCCGTCGAGCAGCACCATGTACAGGCCGGTGACCTGCTCGATGAGCAGGCTGAAGGGAACGACGGACAGATAGCGGGCGAAGGCCCCGCGGGGCATCACCGACCGCAGCGAGCCCAGCAGTTCGTTCAGGGCCGCCGCCCGGATGCGTACCCCCTTGGGATGCGAGGTCGTGCCGGAGGTGTGAATGACCTTGCACTCCCAGTCGGCACCGCCGGCCCCGGCCCCGCGCAGCACCAGCGGCGCCGACGGCACCGGTCCGTCGGTGCTCAGCGGCAGCACCGTGCAGTCCGGGCGCAGGACCCGCTCCCTCCCCCACTGGGTGAGGCGTTCCTGCCCGGCGGCGTCCACCACACACAGATCGGTCTCCGCCAGCAGACCGGCGGCCTGCTCGGCGGAGAAGGCGAGCGGGACCGGCACCTCGATGGCGTGCGCGGCGATGAGGGCGAGGTCGGCGACCACGAATTCGGGGGTGTTGCCGCAGACCACGCCGACTCGTGGCGGCCGGCCGTCCCCGTGGCCGATCCGTTCGGCGAGGTCCGCGGCTCGGCGCGTCACTTCCCGGTAGGTGAGGGTGCGCGCCGGTGTGCCGTCCTCCCCCAGCACCTCGATCAGCGGACGCGTCGATTCACCGCGTCCGACCAGGCTCTGCTCAATGCCCAGCATGGCCGGCCACCTCCATGGCGCTGATGCTCAGTTGGAGATCGGTGACGGAGTAGCGCCCGGTGGCGTCGGAGAAGAGCCGGTCCAGGGCGTTCAGTGCGATGACACCGACCTGGGGTTCGTGGTCGTAGTACGAGCCCCAGCGGGCCGCCTCGTCGGGAGACAGCCGGCGGGGGTCGGCGGGGCCGAACGGCACGAAGCAGATGCCGGTCCGGCCCAGCGTCGTGATCAGGCTCCGGGTGACGGTGCACAGGATGTACTCCATGCCCAGGCACCAGGCGATGATCGGGGTGGCTCTGATCAGTTCGCGGCCGACCGAGGAGCGGCGGGTGGCCAGCGCCCCCACTTCCACCACCCGCCTGCGGTCCACCGAGACCCCGAGACGGGCCAGTGCGGCGTCCTCGATGCCGGTGTCGAGGTACCGCTCGGAGAACAGCTCCCGGTCGCTGCCGAAGGTGAGCCCCGCGCAGGCCAGTGGTGCCGCGGGCTCCTTTGTCCCGTCGCCGGCCGGGCGGGCGACGATGAATGAGTCGGGCCGGGGCGCCACATCGGCGCCGTATGCCTGGGCGTACACCTCACGAGCGAGGTCCGCGGCGTCCAGCCATGAGCTGGTCGACCGGTGTGCCAGATCGATCTGCACGGTGCTCCCCCCTTCCCCGGCTGCCGGCTCTACTTGGTGCCGACGACCAGAGAGACGGAAGAGGGCAGCGCGATGCGCTCGACGCCCGACAGGCCCGCGTCGGTCAGCCAGCCGGAGATCTCCGGCAGGCTGTAGGTGCGGTCGCCGGAGCAGGCGTACATCGCCAGGGAGAAGGCGGCGTTGTGCTCGTCCAGCTGCTCACCGCGGACGTCTTCGAGGACCACGATCCGGCCGCCGGGCCGCAGCGCCTTGGCGGCCCGGGCGATCAGGTCCCGGTTCTCCTCGTCGGTGTGGTTGTGCACGATCTCGAAGAGGAAGACCACGTCGTAGCCGGTGCCGAGATCGCCGCTGAGGAAGCTGCCGCGCTCCAGGGTGATCCGGTCGGCCAGGCCCGCCTTTTCTATCGCGGCGCCGGTGTCGGCGAGCGCCTCGGGCAGGTCGAGGATGGTCGCGGAGAGCTCGGGGTGCCGCTCGCACATGGCCATGGCGTGCAGTCCGTGCGAACCCCCCAGGTCCAGGAGGCGCCGGGCGCCTTCGGGCAGCGGGACGGCGTCGACGATGGACTGCACGGTCAGCCGCGACTTGATCCGCATGTAAGCCGAGAAGTCCCGCCCGGCCTCGGGGTTGTCGGCCCAGCGCTCCCACAGGGACTGGGCGGGCTTGCCGTCGCGTACGGCCTGCGGCAGCTCCCACATGACGTTGGTGAGTTCGTACGCCCACAGCAGCGCCGGGGTGAAGTCGTACTCGGCGTCCTTGCCCAGCCAGCGTTCGGCGAGCGGGCCGTTGCGGTACCGCCCGTCCTCCAGGGCGAGCCAGCCCAGGACGGCGGCAACATCGGCCACCGCGCGGGTGCCGTCCGTGCTCGCGCCGATCGCCGCGGCCAGCTCGTCGAGGGTCTTGGGGCCCTCCTCCAGGGCCGTGAAGACACCGAGCTTGGCGGCGGAGGTGAGGGCCGCATAGCGGATGGTGGACCCGATCACCTCGTCGATCGGGTTGCCGGCCAGCTCTGCGTCGGTGGTGGTCTTGAACATGGCTGAATCTCCTCGGGATGGCAGGGGACAGCCGCGCAGACGGTACGCGGCAGGGTCATGCCGTGCTCGCGGAGGCCCGCGGGCACGGTGAAGGTGGTGGGACCGCCGTACGGGGACGAGCTTCAGCCGGCCGGGACCGGAGGGACCGAGTACGCCCCGGGGCGGGCCGGTTCCGGCCGCGCCCGGTAGGCGCAGCGGAGCGGTTTCCGCGCTGTGGTGCCGTGGTGCTTCACCCGGTGAGGCAGGCCCGCCGGGCGGAATTCAGCTGGTGGTGTGCGCCGCTGTCCGACGCCGGTCCCCGCCCCATAAGGCACGGGAGAAAACCGGCCGCCCGGACATTGCGGCACCTGCGGCCGCACGGCCCCGGCGCCTCCTCGCCGACATGGCGTACGAACCGCTGCGGTGCCGGGCAGCCGGGTCATCGGCCGGTGTGCGGTCGGCAAGGAGCGGTTCGGTGGAGGCCGGGTGGCAGCGGTAGGACGGAGTCGGTGCCGCGGCGAGTGACGGCTTCGGCCCCCGGCGGGTCCGGAGCGTTCGGAGCGGAGGGCGCCGACCGCGGGCGGCCGGAACCGGCCCGGCAGGAGCGCGCGGGACCACACCCGTTGCCGCGGCGAGCGGTTGACGGTGGGTGCTCATCCTGCCGCTCCCCCGGACCGGATGGGTGCGAAGGAGGGCCGGCTCGGCCCGCAGCATTCCGCAGCGGGAGGCGGGGGACGGAGCGAACCGTCCGCGTCGCAGGCCGTGGCGGCCGGCACGCTCCCGGCCACGGCGCCCGCCCCGTCATGGCATGAACCGCCCCACCCCCCGGGGCAGTTGTCGTGAGGCGTACCCGGCGGCCGGGCGCGCCGCTGTGGACCTCCTCACTGGATACGTCCGCAGGGCGCACCTGCCGCTGATCGCTGTTCATCGGGCCCCCCTCCCGTCGCAGCTGCCTCAGTACGGTCCGCCAGGCGTCAGCCGGACACCTCGTCGAACTCGACGGCCGCGCGGCCGGCCCGGTGGATGTGGGCGGTCTCGGCGATCCGGCGGCCGAGGGCCTCGGCCGTGCGCAGGTCGCTGGCGCAGGGGGTGACGTCGGCCCCCTCGTCGTTGTTCGACTGGGACATGGCACCCAGCCAGCTGCCGAGCCGGTTGAGGTCCTCGGGGCTTCCGGTGGAGGTGTTCCAGCCGCCGTACTCCGCGAGGCCGACCCAGATCATGCCGTGCTGGGCGGCGAACAGCGCGATGTCGATCAGCGCGTTGAGCTTGTCACCCGCCATGTTGCCGCTGTTGGTGAAGCCGCCGGCGATCTTGTTCTTCCAGCGCATGTTGTCGCCCCAGACCTGGCTGGTGGCTTCGACGAAGGCACGGAAGACGGCGCTGCTGCCGCCCATGTAGGTGGGCGTGCCGAAGATCAGCGCGTCGGACTCCTGCAGCACCTCCCACAGTTCGTCGTTCAGCTCGGCAAGGGAGACCAGGCGCACCTGGGTGTCGGGAACCTTCTCGGCGCCGGCCGCGACGGCCGCCGCCTGCTTTGCGGTGTGTCCGTATCCGCTGTGGTATGCCACCGCAACCTTGATCTGCATACTTCTCCCCCACCCGGGACGATCCAGTGTTTTAGCTTTCACTAAAGCTGTCCAGAAAGCTTTAGGTGCTGGTTACGCTATCCACCCACACACTTCCAAGGCAAGCGTCTCCGGCCAACACCCTGAAAAGAACCGGCAAACGTACAAGTCGACACAGTTCACGCGGCCGACTCGACCGATCGCACGGGCCGCCGCAGGCCACAACCCTCGACGCCACAACCGCCACGGCCACGCCGCCGACGCGGCGCACGAATCGGGCACCGCTACACACATCCTGCGGTCGGCGCTCCCCTTGATTGATGGAATTGACGTCCCGTCAAATACCTTTTCGGCCAAGGGTTTTCATCACATCAGGGCGAGGCGGGGACGAGGTGGGACCGCTCGGCCCACCCGTTGGGAGGTGGGACCGACCGCCCCCCCAACACCGCATGTGACCCACGCCACATGGCGAGGTGTCATACGCCGAAGGGGCCGCATCCGTGTGGAGAGTGACGGGCCCGCAGGGGGTCCGGAACAACGGGGAAGGAAATCACGTGCGTAACAGGCGAATTCTCACCACCGCGCTCGCTGCCGCCACCCTCACGGCCCTCGGGCTGGGCGGCGCCGCTCAGGCCCACGCGACCTCCGCCACTACGGCCGCCGCACCGGTGGCCCAGGCGCAGCACCCGGCCAAGCCGATGGACGGCCCGCCCGGAACCGTGTGGACCGGCAAGAAGTTCTGGACCCTCAGTGGCTGCCAGGCCGCCGGCACCGACCTGGTCAGCAGCGGCAAGTGGGCCGATCCGTTCTGCGACGGCTCGGGTCTCCAGTGGGACCTGTGGGCCCGCCCGCTGTAAGCCGCCGGCACCGCCCGGCAGCACCCCGGTAGTCACCGGGTGCCGGCGCCGCCCCCGCGTGACCTCGAACACGCGGGGGCGGGCCGCCGTCTCTCTTGGGTGCAGTCTCGACGAGGCACCCGCCGTCGACCTGCGCGGGGGTCGCGCTGCCGGATGCGGCGTACGGCGGGAGAATGACGGTATGCAGCGCACGACAGTTGTCAATCTCAAGGGCCATCGGGACGATCCGGAGTACGCCGACGTGGTCTACGTCGGGCGGGCGATGAACCGGGGCGGCTGGCACCTCAAGGCCTCACCACTGGCCAGCCCCTTCCGTCCGGGACCGGACGGAACGCGCGCGGAGGTCCTGGAGAAATACCGCGCCCATCTGCTGGAGCGCCCCGATCTGCTCGCTCTCCTGCCCGCACTGCGCGGCCGCAGGCTCGGCTGCTGGTGCCTTCCGGAGCCCTGCCATGCCCAGGTGATCGCCGAGATCGCCGACTCGATGGAGTGAGCCCGGCGGACGGTCGACGGGGCCGTGCCGTGGCGCGCCCACGGCACGGCCCCGGGCCGTCAGTAGCACCTGTCAGTAGTGCCTGCCACTAGTGCCTGTCAGTAGTACTGGGCCACCAGTTCCGTCGCCC
>NZ_SDIF01000153.1 GCF_004122735.1 Streptomyces sioyaensis
TCACGTACTCCTCCCACGGGAGGGGACGGGCCGGAGGGGCCGGTGTGTGGGACGTAAAGCGAAGCAGTCCCACACACTGGCCCCGGAGGTCCGTCACCGCACCCGACACCCACCCAGCCCGCCGCAGGCGCAACGGCGACCAGCCACCACGGCGGGAAAGCCGACAACGTGGGTCGCGCCGCAAAGCGCAACGGCGAGAAACCACCACGGCGGGAAAGCCGACAACGTGGGAAGCCCCCTAAAACGCTGGTCGCTCAGGGTCCAGGTCTGCCATCCCCTCCGTAGGGGAGGACGCCAGGGCGAAGTGGCGGCGTGGGATCCGGCCCGCGCGGTGCGCCAGGCGGCCCGCCTCGACCGCGTGCCGCATCGCGTGAGCCATCAGCTCCGGCTCCTGCGCCCGGGTCACCGCGGTCGCCAGCATCACCGCCGCACAGCCCAGCTCCATGGCCAGGGCGGCATCCGAGGCGGTGCCGGCGCCGGCGTCCAGGATCACCGGGACCCCGGCCCGTTCGGTCATCAGCTGGAAGTTGTGCGGATTGCGGATGCCCAGCCCGGAGCCGATCGGCGAGCCCAGCGGCATGATCGCGGCGCAGCCCACCTCCTCCAGCCTGCGGGCCAGCACCGGATCGTCGTTGGTGAACGGCAGCACCGTGAATCCGTCGTCCACCAGGGTCTCGGCGGCGTCCAGCAGCTCCACCGGGTCGGGCAGCAGGGTGCGCTCGTCGGCGACGACCTCCAGCTTGATCCAGTCCGTGCCGAGTGCCTCCCGGGCGAGCCGGGCGGTGAGCACCGCCTCCCCCGCGGTGAAGCAGCCCGCGGTGTTCGGCAGCACCCGGATCCCGTGCCGTTCCAGTACGGACAGCACCGAGCCCTGCACGGTCGGATCCAGCCGCCGCATGGCGACCGTCGTCAGCTCCGTCCCCGACGCGAGCAGTGCCCGTTCCATGACGTCGAGGCTGGGTGCGCCGCCGGTGCCCATCATCAGCCGGGACCCGAAGGTGGTGCCGGCGAGGGTGAACGGGTCGGGGGCGGTGGTGGCGGGAGCGGCTTCCCGCTGGGTGGCGATATCGGTCATGGCTGCGGGTCAGCCTCCTTGGACGGCGGTGAGAACCTCGACGCGGTCGCCGTCGCCGAGCGGGGTGGTGGGCCACTGGGCACGCGGCACCACGAGGTCGTTGACCGCCGCGGCCACCCCGGAGGACGCCGGGGTCAGGGTCGCGACCAGCCGGTCGAGGGTGAGCCCGCCGGCGATCTCGCGGGCCTCGCCGTTGACGGACACGGACACGGTGGGGGCGCTCATACGGGCTGCTCCTGGGGGGTACGGGTGCGCGCCGGCCCCGGGGCGGCGAGGAGGGTTCCCCCGCGCTGGTCGGGCGTGGCGGAGAAGCGCGCGGGGGAGAAGGGGCGGGCCACGTCCGGCAGGCTCCCGGTGGCCAGCGACTCGGCCATCGCGTCACCGGTGACCGGCGCCAGCAGCACCCCGTTGCGGAAGTGGCCGCAGGCCAGTTGCAGGCCGGGCAGCGCGGTCGGCCCGAGCAGCGGGGCGTTGTCGGGGGAGCCGGGGCGCAGCCCGGCGCAGGTCTCGACGAGCGGCAGCTCGGTGATGCCCGGGACCAGCTCGTGCGCGTCCCGCAGCAGCTCGTAGACCCCGCCCGCGGTCACGGTGGTGTCCCAGCCCAGCTCCTCGCTGGTGGCGCCGACGACCAGTTCGCCGCTCGCCCGCGGCACCAGGTAGAGCGGCCCGCCGCGTACGACGGCCCGTACGGTGCGCGACAGGAAGGCGGGGCTCCCGGCCGGCACCTGCGGCAGCCGCAGCCGCAGCACCTGTCCCTTGACCGGCCGCACCGGCGGCAGCACCTCGGCGGGGACGCCGGCGAGACGACCGCTCTCGCTGCCCGCGGCCAGGACGACCTGACCGGCCGACAGCCGTGTCCCGTCGGCGAGTTCGGCGCCGGTGGCCCGTCCGCCGGCGACCGTCAGCCGGGCGGCGCGGCTGCGGTGGAAGTCCACTCCGGCGCGCTCGCAGGCGACGAGCAGGGCGCTCACCAGCCGGCGCGGATCGACCTGGTGGTCGCCGTCCACCCGCAGCCCGCCGCGTACCCCGGGGGCCAGCATCGGCTCCAGGCGGCGGCACTCGCGCCCGGTCAGCCACTGCGAGTCCAGTCCCGAGCGGATCTGCAGGGCGTGCAGCTCGCGCAGGTGCGCGCGGTCGTCGGCGTCCAGCGCGACGGCCAGGGTGCCGCACCGCCGGTAGCCGATCCGCTGCCCGCCGGCCTCCTCCAGCTCCTGGGTGAACTCGGGGTAGCGCCGTGCCGAGGCGAGATTGAGCCCCAACAGGGTCTGCTCGCCGTAATGGAGCTCGGTGACCGCGGCCAGCATGCCGGCCGCGACCCGGGCCGCGCCGCCACCGGGCGCCGGATCGGCCACCGCGACGGACATCCCGCGGCCGGCCGCCCGCCAGGCGGTGACCAGACCGATGATGCCGCCGCCGAGCACGAGCACGTCCGGCCTCCTGGCGGACGGCTGCGACGGTGCGGCAGATGGTGGCATGGGCATCCAGCCCCTCCCTTCGCCGGCATGACCCGGATCAGGTTCGTACGGTCGGAGGCCGGCCAGCCTCCCTCTCAGCCCGGTGCGTCCGGGCTCCCGCGAGTGCGTGTGGCCGTCAGCCTAATACGGGGCCGCGACGCGCCGTAAGGTGCCGCCCCCGGCGCGCCCACGGGCCCGCGGACCGCACCGAGCGACTGTGACGCTGTGTCAGAGATCTCCTTGCGCGCTGCTGCGGACGGCTCCGCCCACCGTCCTAGAGTGATCAGGTGAGCGAGCAGAGCAAGTCCTCCCAGGCCCCTGACCGCACGCCGCGCGTCGTGATCGTCGGCGCGGGAATCGCGGGTGTGCAGACCGCCGTCGCCCTGCGCGAACAAGGGTGGCGCGACGCGATCACGCTCCTCGGCGACGAGCCCCACCAGCCCTACGACCGCCCGCCGCTGTCCAAGGCGGTGCTGCTGGGCAAGGCCGAAGGCTCCACCTTCGACGTCGACTTCGCCGGGCTCGGCATCGACCTCCGCCTCAACTGCCCGGTCACCGGCCTGGTGCCGGAGGCCCGCCAGGTCGAGACTGCCGACGGCCCGATCTCCTACGACTACGCGGTCCTCGCGACCGGCGCCGCCCCGATCATGCTGCCCGGCAGCGAGGGACTGCCCGGCGTCCATCTGCTGCGCACCCTCGACGACGCCGAGCGGCTGCGGCCGGTGCTCGCCGCCCAGCACGAGATCGTGGTCGTCGGGGCCGGCTGGATCGGCGCCGAGTTCGCGACCGCGGCCCGGGAAGCGGGCTGCGCGGTCACCGTCGTCGAGGCCGCCGACCGCCCGCTGGCCGGCGCCCTGCCGCCCGAAGTGGCCACCCACATGACCGGCTGGTACGCGGACGCCGGCGCCGAGCTGCGCACCGGTGCCAAGGTCGCGTCCGTCACGCCGGGTGCGGTCACCCTGGAGGACGGCACGACGCTGCCCGCCGACGCGGTGGTCGTCGGGATCGGCGCCCGGCCCGCGACCGGCTGGCTGGCCGGCTCGGGCGTCGAGGTGTCGCCGCGGGACGGCTCCGTCCTGGCCGACGGCCGCCTGCGCACCTCCGTGCCCGATGTCTACGCGGTCGGCGACTGCGCCTCCTTCCCCTCGGCCCGCTACGGCGGCCGGCTGCTCATCCACCACTGGGACAACGCCCTCCAGGGCCCCCGCACGGTCGCCGAGAACATCGCCCGCGGCGGCACCGAAGGGCTGGTCTACGACCCCGTCCCGTACTTCTGGTCGGAGCAGTTCGGCCGGTTCGTGCAGTACGCGGGCCACCACGTCGACGCCGACGAACTGGTCTGGCGCGGCGACCCGACCGGGGCCGCCTGGTCGGTGCTCTGGCTGCGCAGTGAGGAGAGCCCGGGCGAAGCGCGGTCGGATCGGGGCGGTGGCGGGCGAGGGGCGGGAAGGCTCGTCGCGCTGCTGGCCGTGGGGCGCCCGCGCGACCTGGCTCAGGGGCGCAAGCTCATCGAGCGGGGGGTCGTCCTGGACCGGGAGCGGGCCGCGAACGCCTCCGTACCGCTGAAGGCCGCGGCGCTGTAGCGGGGGCGCGCAACGGTCGCGGACGGCAGCCGGCCGTCACCCTCCGGTGTGCAGCAGGCCCCCGACGGCGATGCCCGGCTACCGGCTGTCAGTGCGAGGTGGCAGGCTTGTTCCTGTGACCGAGATTGACGCAAACATCGATGGACTCGTCCCCGCCTGGCTCACCCTCCCCGACATCGCCGAACGGCTCGGCGTCGAGGTGACCCGCGTCCGACAGCTGGTCAAGGAGGGCCAGCTGATCGCGGTGCGCCGCGGCGAGAACCGGGCACTGCACGTGCCCGCCGATTTCATCAAGGACGACAAGGTGGTCAAGGGCCTCGTCGGCACGCTCACCCTGCTCAAGGACGACGGCTTCACCGACGAGGAGATGCTGGAGTGGCTGTTCACCCCGGATGAGACCCTGCCCGGCACGCCCGCCCAGGCGCTGCGCGAGAATCGCGGCACGGAGGTGAAGCGCCGGGCCCAGGCGCTCGCCGTCTGACGCACCCGGCGTGGCGCACTCCCGTCCCGCAACCGCACCAGCATCCGTAACCACATCCGCGGGGTGTACGGACCGGAAGGACCGGCCCGTACACCCCCGACCCGGGGGGAAGCCGCCCGATGACCACCGCACGACAGGCCCTTGCCGACGCCCGCCTCTACCTGTGCACGGACGCCCGCACCCGGCAGGGCGACCTCCCGCAGTTCCTGGACGCGGTGCTCGCCTCCGGGGTGGACATCGTCCAGCTGCGTGACAAGGGCCTGGAGGCCGGTGCGGAGCTCGGGCATCTGGAGGTCTTCGCGGACGCCTGCCGGCGGCACGGCAAGCTGCTCGCGGTCAACGATCGGGCGGACGTCGCCCACGCGGCCGGCAGCGACGTGCTGCACCTCGGCCAGGGCGACCTGCCGGTCCGGGCCGCCCGCGCCCTGCTCGGCCCCGACGTCCTCATAGGCCGCTCCACCCACGCCGAGGCCGAGGTGGACGCGGCCCTCGACGAAGCCGGCGTGGACTACTTCTGCACGGGCCCGTGCTGGCCCACCCCCACCAAGCCGGGCCGGCACGCCCCCGGCCTCGATCTGGTCCGCTACGCCGCCTCCCGTGCCCCCGAGCGCCCGTGGTTCGCGATCGGCGGGATCGACGCCGGAAATCTGGACGAGGTGCTGACGGCCGGCGCCCGCCGGATCGTGGTGGTCCGCGCCCTCACGGAGGCGGACGACCCGGGGGCTGCTGCCGCGGACCTGGCCAAGCGCATCCGGACCTGGGACGCCTAGGGCCTGACCCGAACGACAGGCCCTAGGGACTGTCCGAGGGGTCAGGGTCGGAAGGCCGCGGCGCCGCACGCGGACACGCCCTCCGGGCGACTCCGACCCGGCCGAGGCGCTGTTGTGGACACGTCGGGACGGGGTGACCGGGATCACCCCGCGGCGGCGCCAGAAGACCGGCAGGCTTCCGTGGCCGGCTTCCGCAGGGCATGGAGGTGCGGTGGCGGCGGAAGCTTTTCCGACATCCCGGCGACCGGAAAATGTCCAACCAGTGGACATGAACCGCACCAACCAGGCATAACGCCGATCACGGTTGGTGTGTGCCCGGCCGGTGGTTAACCTGCCGGTATGGCCCTAGGTACAGCTTCCACCAGGACTGATCGCGCACGAACGGTGCGCGACCTGCTTGCCTCCGGTAAGCAGTCGTACTCGTTCGAGTTCGCCGCCCCCAAGACGGAGAAGGGCGAGCGGACCCTGTGGAACGCCATTCGCCGCATCGAGGCCGTCTCGCCGACCTTCGTCTCCGTGACGTACGGCGCCGGCGGCACCTCCCGTGACGGCACGGTGCGCGCCACCGAGCGCATCGCCACCGACACCACCCTGACCCCGGTCGCCCATCTGACCGCGGTCAACCACTCCACGGCGGACCTGCGCAACATCATCGGCCAGTACGCCGGAGCCGGGATCCGCAACATGCTCGCGCTGCGCGGCGACCCGCCCGGTGACCCGATGGGCGAGTGGGTCAAGCACCCCGACGGCGTCGCCTACGCCGCCGACCTGGTCCGTCTCATCAAGGAGTCCGGCGACTTCTGTGTCGGCGTCGCCGCCTTCCCCGAGATGCATCCGCGCTCGACGGACTGGGACACGGATGTGGCGCACTTCGTCGACAAGTGCCGGGCCGGCGCAGACTTCGCCATCACCCAGATGTTCTTCTATCCCGAGGACTACTTCCGGCTGCGGGACCGGGTGACGGCCGCGGGTTGCTCCACGCCGATCATTCCGGAGATCATGCCGGTGACGAACGTGCGTCAGATCGAGCGGTTCGCTCAGCTCAGCAATGCAGCCTTCCCGCCCGAGCTGGCCGAGCGCATCCTCGCCGTCAAGGACGATCCGGCGGCGGTACGCTCCATTGGTATCGAGTACGCAACGGATCTGTGCGCACGTTTGATGGCCGAGGATGTTCCCGGGTTGCACTTCATTACCCTGAACCACTCCACGGCGACCCTGGAAATCTACGAGAATCTGGGGCTGCACCAGCAGTCCTGATGACGGTGGCCGGCGAGCGGCGGAAGAGGGGCGTATATGGGCTGGACGGTCCTCTACATCGCGTTCGGCCTGGTCGCCCTGTGGCTGCTGGGTGAGGTCCTGCTCCAGAACAAGGCGCGGCTGCGCTGGCGGTTGCTCGCCTTCGCCGGTTTCCTCGCCGTGGTCGTCGGTGTCCTCATCCCGTCGGTGATCGTGATCGGAGTGGGCCTCGCCGCCTTCGCCGTCGGGCAGACCAATGTGACGCTCTCCTTCCGCCGCGGTTTCACCACCGGCTGGGCCCTGCGCGGCAAGGACGGCAAGCCCGGCATGCCCGGGATGTCGGGCAAGCCCGCCGAGGGCCGGCGCCGCCGGGCCCGCAACTCCGGCCCGGCCCCCGCCGAACCGAAGCTGGAGGTCTCCGGCCTGGAGGCGGTGCAGCCGGGCGACACCGACGGGCGGGGCTTCCAGCCCGGGGCCGGCAACGGGCTGGAGGACACCTTCGAGAGCACCGGCGGCTTCCAGAGCCAGGACCCCTACGCCGGGCAGGGCTCCTACGCCGGGCAGGGCTCCTACGACTACGACACCGACGACGTCTTCCGCCGCCAGGACCCCTACCAGGGCGGGCAGTTGGACCAGAGCGCCTACGAGACCCAGCCGTTCGCCGTCCAGAACGACTATGCGCAGGCCGACGCCACCGCCGTCTACGCCCCGCAGCCGATGCCCGACGAGACGGGCCAGTACGGCATCTACAGCCCCGACGCCCGCGCCCCGCAGCCCGAATACACCGGCTACGACGCCTACGGCACCCCCGTCGGGAACGTTCCGGGCGACGGCAACGGCTATGCGTACGACGGCAGTTACGGCCAGAACGGCGCCGGCCAGGACACCTGGGCCGATCCCTACGCGGCCTACGGCGACGCCCTGAGCCAGCAGGCGCCCTACTCCGACCCGTACATCGGCACCCAGCAGTACCCCGCGGCCTACGACCCGTACGGGCAGCCGGACCCCTACGCGCAGTCGCCCTACGCCCAGGCGCCCTACGCCGCGCAGCAGTACGACAGCCAGGGACAGCCGCTCGGCCAGAATCCGGGCCAGGGCTACGGCGAGACGCCGCCCGGGGGTGTCTGGGTCCCCCAGCAGCGCGACAGCGAACTCCCGCCCGAGCAGCAGTATCCGCCCTACCAGCAGGGCTACGACGGGCAGCAGTACCGCTACTGAGACGGGCAGCCACCGGCCCCGCACAGGGCCGGGCCGGCACACCGCCCGGCCGTCAGGTCGAGCCGTGCCAGTCGTCGCCGTGCACGATCAGGCCCGCGACGATCGCGCCGGACATCCCGGCATGCGCGAGCCCGCCGCCCGGGTGGGACCAGCCACCGACCGCATAGAGCCCCGGTATCCGGGTGCGGTTGCCGGGCCGCAGAAAGCGCCCTTCCTGGCCGGCCAGCGCCGGGCCCGGCACCGGCATGTCGTCCGTGGGCGGCAGCACCTCCCGCCACAGCACCCGCTCCCGCAGCCCCGGCACCGCGGCCTCGGCGATCCCGGTCATCCGCTCGGCCTCGGCCGCCACGGCCTCGCCGTCGAGCCAGTCCACCGGGCCGTGCGCGGCGACGGTCGCGGTCAGCGTCACCGCCTCATGGGCGCCGTCCGGTCGTACGGCGGGGTCGTCCGGGCGCAGCACCGTCACCGTGGGCCGGTCACAGGGGGTCCGCAGCCCGGGGCCGTCGCCGAACACGCCCGCCAACTCGGCCGCGCGGTCCGCGGCATGCACCACCGTCCGGTGCACGGCGTCCGCGGGGCGCGCACCGCGCAGCGCCAGACACACCGTCAGCTGCCCGGGGCCGCGCTCGCCCGCGCCGGGGCGCACCTCGTCGGCGCCCCATGGCTCCCGGCCCCCGCAGAGCCCCGCGAGCTGCCCCGGATCGATGCCCGCGACCACGAACTCCGCCTCGGCCACCCGGCCGTCGGCCAGCTCGACGCCCGCCACCCGGCCGTCCTTCTCCACGATCCCGGTCACCGCGGCACCGAAGCTGAACTCCACCTTGCGCGCCAGACACCGCTCGTACACCGCGTCGGCCAGCGCCCGCAGACCGCCGCGCGGATACCAGCTCCCGAAGGTCTGCTCCATGTACGGCAGCACGGCGGCGCTCGCCGGGGCGCTGCGCGGGTCGAAGCCGTAGGCCAGCGCATGGCTCTCCAGCAGCGCGATCAGCCGGGGGTCGGCCAGCTCGCGGCGGGCCACCTCGGCGAGCGTGGCGGTCGTGGGGCCCTTGCCCCGGCCGAACAGCCCGCGCCGGCGCACCGCCGGATACGGATCGCGCCCCAGCACCCGCCAGTCCTGCCACAACGGCTCCTCCAGGAGCGGCCGGCGGGTGGCGTCCCAGGCCTCACGGGCGCGGCCCACCAGCGCGCTCCAGCGCTCCCCGGCGCCCGCACCCAGCGCCTCGTCCAGGGCCGCCAGCACGCCGGCCCGCGAGGCGTTCGGCAGCGACACGGCCGTGCCGTCGGCGAAGACATGACGGCTCGCGGGGTCGACCTGGGACAGCTCGACACAGCTCTCCAGCGGCTCCCGGCCGGTCTTGAGGAACAGATCCCGGTAGACGGCCGGCAGATGCAGCAGACCGGGCCCCGTGTCGAAGGCGAAGCCGTCCCGCTCCAGACGCCGCACCGCACCGCCGTGCGTCGCGCCGCGCTCGAACACCGCCACCCGGTGGCCCGCGACGGCCAGCCGGGCAGCGGCCGCCATCGCGCCCATCCCGGCGCCGATCACCGCAATCCGTGCCATGCCTGCGACTTTATCCGGAGCCACTGACAACGCCCGCACGGCCGGTGGCCGGCCCGCCGCCGGCCCCGGCGCCCCCGGCCCGCGCGGACCGTCAGACCGCCGGCGGCACCGCGCCGCCCGCCGCGGCGAGCCGCTTCTCCTCGCGCCGCTGCCGCCGGCGCTGGAGGTACCGGCGGATCCGCGACCACAGGAAGACCACCACCGCGATCCCCGCGACCAGCAGCGCCCCCGCAATGACCGCGGCCGCCACCGGATGGAACACCGCGAATGCGACGAGCCCGGCGACGCCCAGATCCTCGACCACGCTCAGCACGATATTGCTGGCCGGCTCCGGCGAGGTGTTGACCGCGATCCGGGTGCCCGCCTTGACCAGATGGCTCACCAGCGCCGTAGAGCCGCCGACCGCGCCCGCCGCCAGCTGGGGCAGCGAACCGTCGTGCCCGGCCAGCAGCGCCGCCACGACACCACCGGCGACCGGCCGGATCACCGTGTGCACCGCGTCCCAAACGGAGTCCACGTACGGGACCTTGTCGGCGACCGCCTCGCACAGGAACAGGACCCCGGCCACGAGCAGCACATCGGGGCGCTGCAGCGCCGCGGGCACCTCCTCGCTGACGCCGGTCGCGCCGAGCAGGCCGAAGACGAGGACGACGGCATAGGCGTTGATCCCGCTCGCCCAGCCACTGGTGAACACCAAGGGAAGTACGGACACGCCGAAGATCGTAGGCCCTGGGGGCGCGTGCTCAGACTTGAGTATCCGTACTCAGACGCCGAGATGAGTAGGTACGCGGATGGGCCGCCGGCCGCCCGGACGGAAGAGTAGGGGCCACGGAAGGGAAGCGGCGCCGCACCGCCGACACGGGGCGGCGGAGCGGCGCGGCTCCCGGACGTGACGGGGGATACGGGGGAAGCACGGGGGAGTACGGGGGAAGCGCTGTCCTGGTCGGATCGGGGGGGAACGATCTGCGCCAGGGCAGCGCACTCTTTTGCGCGGACCCACGGGGGAGAACGGGTGCGCGCCGCACCTGACCACGACGGCGCGCATCCGCATCCCGCTCCGGAAAGCCCCCCCGCGACCACGGAGCCCCGGCCCGCCCGGCGGGCCCGGTTACGAGGCCTGGCCGCCGACCCGCCCCTGGAGCAGCCGCGACAGCGCCGCGTGGACCTCGTCGATCGACCGGTCCGGCTGGTAGGACTGCCAGTCCAGGGCGGCCACCAGAACCATTCCGAACAGCGCCGAGGCGGTCAGCGGGACATCGATCTCCTCGCTCAGCTCCGCACGGGCCACCGCCTCCCGCAACACGGTCTCCACCACCGTGATGGCCCGCTCACGCACCACCATCAGCGTCGACTGCCAGGCCCGGTTGGTGCGCCACAGTTCGGCCACGTAGAGCTGGGTGAGCGCCGGGTAACGGGAGATGAAATCCAGGCCGGCCCGGATCATGGCGTCCAGCGCGTCGATCCGGCTGCCGCCCCGGCCGGTGACCTCGTCGGCGGCCGACTGCAAGGAGGTCGCCAGCAGCTCGATGCCGTGCCGCAGCAGCTCCTCGAAGAGAACGTTCTTGCTCGCGAAGTTGTAATACACGGTGCCCTTCGCGACGCCCGCCCGTTCGGCGATCTCGTCCACCGTGGTGGAGGAGAAACCCTGTTCGGCGATGAGCGTGACCGCGGCGTCGAAGAGCTTGCGCCGGGTGGCGTCGCGGCGGGAGTGGGAGCTGTCCATGGGGGCGATTGTGCCGCGCCGTGCTGATCGACGCGCGGCGCGAGGGCGGCCCCACCGGGCGTTCGACTCCGGGGCAGCCGTCCCGCAGGACGGCGGCGGGCCGTGGGTACCTCCCGGCGGCAGCGGAAGGAGGGCGGGCGCTCACAGTCTCAGCTCCGGATGCAGGTCCTTCATCCGCACCACCTCCCAGCCGCGCGCCGTCAGGGACGTCAGCACCGCCACGAGGTAACTCATCGGCAGATACGGGTGGATGGCGGCGAAGAAGCCGGGTCCTGTCCGCACCGGACAGGTGCCGCCCGCAGAGGTCGGCCGGAGCATCGGCAGCGCCGGCACCAGGATCCGGCCGGCCGGTCCGAACTGCGCGTTCAGCCACGGCACAAGCGCCAAGGAGCAGGCCGTGACCAGGACGAGGAAGCCGATCGCTCCCGTCCTTGCCGCCCTTCCCGGCGCGTTCGCCGCGCGGGGCGGACGCGCCGGAGTCAGGGGTGGCGGGGGAGTCGGGGGTCTCGGGGCTTCGGAGGCCTCAGCGGTCCCTGCTTGAGCTGACCGGTCAGTGCAAAGGCCGTTTTCCGCACCCCCACCCCCGGTTCTGCAAGGGGGTGCAAGGGGGTGGGGGTGCAGGCTCCTCAGGTCCGTCGAAGAATCCGTCGGCTTTCGGCGAAAGCGCAGGTCAGCGCCGATTGTCAGTGGCGTACCTCACGATGGGTTCATACGGTCCCGAATCGGCATTCGGTCCCGAACCGGCATGCGACGACAGGAGGTTCGTCATGGCAGCTCGTCCCGGCAGGGGCAGCTCCGCTGCGTACGGTCCCCCGAGCGATGTCCACCCCGTCCTGCGGCGGGCGGCCGCACCACCCGCCGCGCTCGCTCTGCTCACCCAGGCTCAGCAGGGTCTGGAAGAAGCGCAGACCCTGGAAACCCCTAACGAGCGGTTCGCCACGGCTCATCTGGCCGCGTTGCGCACTGCCGCCGCCGTCCTCGCCGTCCGCGGCCGGCCCGAGACCACCGCGCGCCGCAGGCGGCGTATCCGCAGTGCCTGGGAGGTCCTCCCCGAGGTCGCTCCCGAACTCACCGAGTGGAGCGCACTCTTCGCCTCCGGCGCCGACCGCCGGGCGAAGGCCGAGGCCGGTATAGCCGGGGCGGCCGGCCGCCGGGACGCCGATGATCTTCTGCGGGACGCCGTGATGTTCCTGCGCCTGGTGGAACGGATGCTGCTCGTCCAGCCCTCGCTGCCGCCCCAGCGCGCGGGGTAGGGGCCGGTCGAGCCAGGGGAGGCG
>NZ_SDIF01000154.1 GCF_004122735.1 Streptomyces sioyaensis
CCTCCCGGCCGCCCCCTCCCCCGCCGTCCAGCGCAGCAGCAACACCAGTGCACCCGCGGCGAACACCACGACGGAGGAGTAGAGGAACACCATCGCGAGGTTCGCCACACCGGCCAGCCGGTCGAAGGCGCGGTAGAGGCTGGGCGCGGAGAAGAGGAAGACCGTCGCCACCCCGCCGGTCATCACGCAGGCCAGCCCCAGGTCCGCATTGCTGCGGTCACGGAACCAGGCGACGGACTTGTACCCGACGATCAGCCAGGCGGCCAGGCCGAACGACAGATAGATGACATCAAACACGCGAGCCCCCGTCCGCGTCCGCACCGGCGCCACCGGACGCCGCGCCGCCGGCCGGGGCCCCCTGCTGACGCCGGATGTGCTGGAGGGCGGGCCCGAGCGCCGCCGCCAGCTCGGCCGCCTGCCCCTCCAGGGGGAGTTCCCGCTCGGCCGCGGACGGCGCCACCCGCCCCATCAGCAGCGTGCCGAGCACCTCGGTCTCCCGCTCGGCGAGGTTGTCGTAGCCGTGGTGCCGGGCGAATCCCATGGTCAGGCCCATCCGCCGCATGGCGGTGGCGACATCGACGGACGGCGTCCACAGCTTCAGCGCGTCCTCGGTGACCGTGGGATCCTGGGCGTGCCCCAGCAGGAGATGGCTCAGTTCGTGCAGCACGATGTGCGCCTGGTGCCACGGCGAGGTCTTGAGCTCGTAGAAGACCCAGTAGCCGTCGTCGGTGACGGCCGTCATGCCGGAGACCACCCCGCCCAGGCTCATCGGTACGAGATGGACGGGCCGCGCCACACGCGCGGCGACGACGTCACACATCCCGCGCAGATCGATTGCGGCGGGCAGCGCCAGCTCCTTGATCAGCTGCTTGCACCGCCTGCGCATCTGCCCCACTCGCATGCTCGTCCCGTCCTCGTGTCCGGCCCGCTGCCAGGTGGCGAAGATCTGGCCGCGCTCGGCGGTCCGTGTCGATTCACTCACCGCGCCGGTCACCGCCCCGCTCCGGCGGATCGGCCGGCAGATTCATCTGCTCCCGGAACTGGCAGATGATCGTCGTCAGGCTGTCCTGCACCTCCGGCGGCAGCCCCACGGAGCGCAGCGCGATGGCGCGCACCCGCTGGTCCCGCATGGCGGCGAGGAAGCGCACTTCCTCCTCCACCCGCGCGGCCTGCGGCTGCGAGAGGTCCCCCAGCAGATAACCCACCGGCACCGCAAAGAACTTGGCCAGCGCGCGCAGCAGTTCCGGACTCGGGTTCGTACGCCGGCCGTTGCGCAGCATCGACAGATACTGCTCGGTCACCTTGACCCCGCCGTACTCCTCCGCTCCCCCGCTGATCTCCTCGGCGACGAAGGCGTTGGTGTACGGGGCACCCGGCGGATGCATGTTCGCGAAGAGATGGTTGAGCCGCTCCGCGAGCGCGCTGCCCGCCTCCTTGGACCGGCCGTCGCCCCCCACGCTCATGCCCACCGTCCCCCCATCGATCGAGCCCAACGAACAGTTAAGGCGCTGGAATTACGCCTCTCATCCTGTCATGCCAGGAACGCGGTGCACCAGTCCACTTACGGACAGTAGGGACCGGCCGACTTAACCGGGAGTTGAGTGGCGGCGTGGTCACACAGAGCGTGAGCAACGGCCGCCGGGCGGCCGCTCGCCCGGCACCAGCGTCTGGTCGAGCAGAAGCGGGCGGGGGCCGTGCTCAGCCGGGCCCGGTGGCGAACTCGGCAGCAGAGGCGCTCAGTTGGGCGGCAGAGATTTCCTGGCCGTCGTGGACGAGGGCGCTTGCCGTGGGCAACTGGGCTCTACGACACAGCGCTGCGGCTGAGCCGATGTCGCCGAAGGCCATCGGGCGGCTCTCCTGCCGGTGCCACGTCAGGCGACGTTGGCCCCGGCAACGTCCTTGCCCAGGCGCAGCTGAAGCCCTTCGTGATACTTTCGGCGCCGCCGTGCGCTGCTGCGAACTCAGGAGGTGAGACCGATCAACGCTGCAACAGGTCGGGCCTCCCTCTCCCGCATGGCCTAGGGAGTGCCCGCAGAAGGCATCCCGAAAGGCTTGAAACGCTATGCGCTTCACCTCTGAGACGTCGTCCGACGGCGTCTGCGAACAGCTCTTCACCCTCGGCGAGATGTCCGGCGTGCTGTGGACGCCGGAAGGTGCCACGGGCACTCGTCCCCTCATCGTGATGGGACATGGCGGCGGTCAGCACAAGAAGGCCCCCGGCATCCTGGCCCGTGCGCGCCGCTTCGTGGCCGAGTGCGGTTTCGCTGTGGTGGCGGTCGACGTGCCCGGCCATGGCGACCGGCCGAAGGAAGAGACGTACCACCGGATCGCGACCGAGAACCAGGCTCGCGCGGAGGCCGGGGAAGAGTTGGCTCCGCTGATCGCCGGTTTCCAGGCGCTCGTTGCCCGCCGAACCGTCCCGGAATGGCGGGCGGTCCTGGACGCGGTCCAGCAGCTGGAACATGTGGGCGCCGGCCCGGTGGGCTACTGGGGGGTCTCGCTGGGGTGCGGCCTCGGCGTTCCGTTTGTTGCCGCCGAACCCCGGATCCGCGCGGCGGTGCTGGGCCTGGGCGGGGCCTTGGCCACGGCCGAGGACGCCGCGCGGATCACCGTCCCGGTGGAATTCCTGGTGCAGTGGGACGATGAGCGGGTGCCGCGCGACCAGAGCCTGGCGCTGTTCGACGCCTTGGCCTCAGCCGAGAAGACGCTGCACGCCAACCCCGGCAAGCACGGGGACATCCCGGCATTCGAGCTGGACAGCGCGCTGAGGTTCTTCTCCCGGCACCTCGCCTGACACCGCCGCCCGCGGTCCGCGACGCGCCGATCGGCATCCGTTTCCGGTCGGCGCGTTCGGCGAACACCGGCCGGCGTGGCGGAGAGGGTTCAGGTTCGGGAAGTTGACGAAGCACCTGGCCGCGCAACTGCCCGCCACCATGGTGCGTTGTGGGAGGGCTCCCCGTTCGCTCCCCGTCCAAGAACGACAAAGGCCGTTCCCGCTACCCGCGGAAACGGCCTCCGACCTGCATAAAAGCAAAGTCGGGACGACAGGATTTGAACCTGCGACCCCTTGACCCCCAGTCAAGTGCGCTACCAAGCTGCGCCACGTCCCGGTGCCCGTTCTGGCCGGGTTGTCCCGGCTGACCGCGCACGAGAACAATACCGCATGTCAGAGGGTGGGTGCTGCCATTACGTGGCGCACGGCCCCACCTGCCGGGTCGGCGAGATGAGTATCTGTACTCATGCGCCGCTGTCACCGCGCCGCCACGCTACGCGCATGACTACTCCATCGATTCAGCGGCCGACGACCACGGCCTTTTTCGTGCAGTCCGCGATCTCGTTCGGGCTGTCGCTGGCGGCGCTGATGATCGGGATCACCAGGCTGCCGGTGGGCCCCTGGGAGCGCGGATTCCTCGCCCTCGGGCTGATCTTTGTGGTGTCCTCGGCGTTCACGCTGGCCAAGTGCGTACGCGACCGCCAGGAGGTCGCGGAGGTGACGAACCGGGTGGACAAGGCCCGGATCGACAAGATCCTCATCGAGCAGGACGTCTTCCATCCGGGGAAGGTCTGACCCGGACGCGCCGGGCCACGGATCTCCGGTCCGTGGCCCGGCGCTTGGCCTGAAGCGCGCTTGAGGTTGCTGCGGCGCGGCGGCGGGGCCGCCGGGCGGGCCCCCGCGCCCGGCGCTACAGTGCCTCAGATCCGCTTGTCCAGCCACGCCAGGAGATCCTCCTGGACCTCGTCGCGGTTGGTCTCGTTGAGGATCTCGTGGCGGGCGTCCGGATAGGCCTGCCAGGTCAGATCGCGGGTGCCGAGATAGCGGAAGTCCTCCAGGAGTTCGTGGACCAGGGTCATCCCCTGATGACAGGGGTCCAGGGCTCCGACGGCGACATGGACGGGCAGTCCGCGCGGGATGCGGGCCAGATTGTCCGGGTCGTTGATCTTGCGGATGGCGCGTACCCAGTCGAGGGCGAGCCCGGCGCAGAACGGGAAGCCGCAGTCCTCGTCGGCGACGTAGGCGTCCACCTCGGCGGCGTCGCGGGAGAGCCATTCGTAGCCGGTGCGGTGGGTGAAGGCGTCGTTGAAGGAGCGGAAGGTGCGCGGGATGAAGGCCGACAGCGCGCCGCGGCCGCGCTCGGCAGCCTCCGCCTCCAGTGCGGTGACGGCGCCCTCGATGTCCAGGCCGGGCAGGGTCCGGAAGGTGCCGGTGAGGATCAGTCCGGCGAGGTCGGCGCCGTACTCCTGGGCGTAGTCGCGGGCCAGCAGCGAGCCCATGCTGTGGCCGAGCAGCACCAGCGGGACACCGGGGTGGGCGGCGGCCGCGTGGTCGCCGATACCCTTGAGGTCGCCGACGATCGCCCGCCAGGCGTCCTCGCCGACCACGCCGCGGCCGCCGGTGGAGGCGGCGGTGGCGCCGTGGCCCCGGTGGTCGGAGGCGATGACGCCATAGCCATGGCCGGCCAGGAAGCGGGCGAAGCGGTCATAGCGCCTGCCGTGTTCGGCGGCGCCGTGGGCGATCTGGACGAGGGCGCGCGGGTGGCCGGATTCCGGGAGCCAGGTGTAGGTGGCGATACGGGCGCCGTCCGGGGCCTGGTGGACATCTGGCTGCATGGCCTGCATGGCGTCGTCTCCTGAGTGCCGGGGCGGTGGCTGACGAGTCGTCGGCGCCCACTCTTCCGCGCCGGGCCACGGGACGCCACGGGGCGCGCGTGGCGGAGTTGGCCCGTCCGCGGCGGTGCGTGACACGATCGGCCGGCTGTTTCCCGGCCCTGCGCCTCAACTCCCTGTCACAGGAGGATCGTTGGACACCGCAGACCCTTCCGAGAACTCCCCCCGTCCCCCCTCGCCGCTGTCCCGCCGCAGATTTCTGCAGGGCACCGCCTCGGCCGCCGCGGTGGCGGGACTGGCCGGGGTCCACGCCCCCGGAGCGGCGGCGCAGGACGCCGGAGCGTCCGGCGCCGCGCTGTCCTTCACTGCCGCCACCAATGGCGCGGCCTCCCTCGCCCCGGCCGGGGACCGGTTGATCGCCGAGGTCCAGAACGTCCTGTGGTCGGTGCCGCGGGCCGGCGGCGAAGCGGTGGCGCTGACCCCGCCCGATCTGGAGCCCACTCGTCCGGTGCACTCGCCCGACGGCCGCACGATCGCCGTCTGCGCCTACCGGGGCGGCAGCTTCCATCTGTGGACGCTCGGCACCGACGGCTCCGGCCTGCAGCAGCTGACCGACGGCCCGTGGGACGACCGCGGCCCCGCCTGGTCCCCCGACGGGACCCGGCTCGCCTTCGCTTCGGAACGGGGCGGCGACGCGGTGGCCGGCAGCCCGTACCGGTTATGGGTGCTGGAGGTACGCACCGGACGGCTGACCCGGGTCACCGGGCTGCCCGGCCAGGACGGGCCCCATCAGGACGGCGCCTGGGAGGACTTCGACCCCTGCTGGTCCCCGGACGGCTCGCGGCTGGTGTTCGTACGCGGGCGGGTGGCGGGCGCGGCGCTGGTGTCCCGTACGGTCGCCTCCGTGCCGGCCGACGGGCGGGGCGCGGTGCGCACCGAGTACACCGAGACCGCGGCCGCCCAGGTGCTGGCGCCGGCCCTGTCCCCGGCGGGGCGGATGGCTCATCTGCGGACCACGGACTACCCGGGGCCGACCTGCACCCTGGTGGTGGACGGCGTAGCGGTCGCGGTCGACGGCGACGTGGAGCCGGTGCCGCCGCGCTGGGTCTCGCGCGAGGAGCTGCTGCTGACGGTCGGCGGGCAGTTCCGGATCGTCCGGGCCGACGCTCCCCGGCGAAGCAAGCACATCCCGTTCACCGCGCGGCTTCCGCTGGAGCGCCCCGGCTACCGCGTCAAGGACTACGGCTTCGAACGGACGGCGCGGGGCCCGGTACGCGGGGTGCATCTGCCGGCCCTCTCCCCCGACGGCCGCCGGGTCGCCTTCGGTGCGCTCAACTCCCTGTGGATCGCACCCACTTCGGGCTCCGGTGCGCCGCGCCGGGTGGTCCGGGCCGATGCCACCCGGTACGTCTCGGCGCCGAGCTGGTCCCGCGACGGGCGGGCGCTGCTCTACACGGACGACCAAGACGGGCTGTTCGCGGTGCGCCGCCGGGATCTCGCCTCGGGCACGGAGACGGTGCTGGCCACCGGCGGCCGGGTGCTGCCCGCGCTGTCGCCGGACGGCGGGCGGCTGGCCGCGCTGGACATGTCGGGGAACCTCGTCGTACGGCCCCTGCCCGACGGCACGGAGAAGGTGCTGGCCGCACCGCTGGGCGCCGGCGGGCTGCCCGGCCGCCCCAGCTGGTCCCCCGACGGGCGCCATCTGGCCTACTGCGACCGCAACCGCCTCAACCGCCGATTCCGCGAGGGCTACAACCTCATCCGGGTCCTCGACGCCGAGACCGGGAAGGAGCGGCGGTATGCGGTCGCCGAGCATCTCTCGATCGCCGACCGCCATGACTCCGGGCCCGTGTGGTCGCCCGACGGGCGCTGGATGGCGGTGATCGCCGAGTCCGCGCTGTGGGTGCTGCCGGTGCGCCCGGACGGGACGCCGGACGGTGCGCCGCGGCGGCTGACCGACGAGAGCGCCGACCATCCGTCGTGGTCCGGCGACTCCGGCACGCTCCTCTACCTCTCGGCCGGGAAACTGCGGCTGACCGGCGTGTCCGGCGGTGCGGCGCGGACCGTTCCGCTGTCCCTCACCCGGCGCCCCGCGCGCGCCCGGGACACCGTCGTCCACGCGGGCCGGTTCTGGGACGGCACCGGGGACGAGGTGCACCCCGATGTCGATGTGGTGGTGCGGGACGGGCGGATCACCGCCGTGGAACCACACCGTCCGGGCCGGGCCGGGGCGGCCCGCCGGGTGGACGCCTCCGGGCAGACCGTGCTCCCCGGCCTGTGGGATGCGCACACCCATCCGTGGCAGACGACGTACGGCGGACGGCAGACCGCGCTGCAGCTCGCGTACGGCATCACCACCGCGGTCTCCTGCGGCGGCTTCTCCTATGAACAGGCCCGCATCAGGGAGGCCGTGGCGGACGGTGCGCTCACCGGGCCGCGGCTGCTGACCTGCGGAGAGCTGCTGGACGGCGGCCGGGTCGCCTACAGCATGGGCCGGGCACACCGCACCCGCGAGGGGCTGCGCCGCTCGCTCGAGCGCGGCGCGGCACTGGACTGGGATTTCGTCAAGACGTACGTCCGGGCGCCGGGCTGGGTGATGGCGGAGGCCGCGCGCTTCGCACATGAGCGGCTCCACGTCCGCTGCGGAAGCCATTTGCTCACCCCGGGCGTCCAGCTCGGACAGGACCTGACGACCCATCTCCAGGCCACCCAGCGGCTGGAGTTCGGACATGCCGTGTCCGGCTCCGGGCACGCCTACCAGGACGTCGAGGAGGTCTACACCGGCACCGACTTCCACCTGCTGGCCACGCCGTTCTCGGCGGGCGCCCTGCTCGGTGACGATCCGGCGCTGGCCGACGACGCGCGGGTGACGAGGCTGATGCCGCCCTGGGACACCGCGGTCGTACGGGAGAACGCCGGACACCGCCCCACCCCCGCCCAGCTGGCCGACATCGGGACCGAGGTCTCCCTCTACCGAAGGGTGCTGGACGGCGGCGGGCTGGTCGCGCTGGGGACCGACCAGCCGCTGGTGCCGGTCGGGCTGGGCCTGCATCTGTGCCTGCGGGCGCTGCACCGCGGCGGTCTCGGCGTGAGCCGGACGCTGCGCACCGCGACCGCCCTGCCCGCCCGGGTGTTCGGCGCGGAGCGGGACCTGGGGACGCTGGAGGTCGGCAAGCTCGGCGACATGACGGTGGTGGACGGCGATCCGTTCGAGGACTTCGACTCGCTGGTGCGGACCTCGGCGGTGCTGCGCGGCGGACGGCTCGTCGAGCAGCGGGAGCTGATCGACTCCTTCCCGGCGCCCGCCGACCGGTCGCTGCGGGCGGGCGGCGCCGACTGGCTGGAGGTGGGGCGGCAGCAGCGCCGTGAGTCCTGCTGCGACGTCCCGCACTGAGCCACGGCCACCGCACCGCGAGAGGCCGGGGAGGCGGGGGGTGGCGCGGTTCCCGAGCCCCCGGAACCGCGCCACGAACCCCGTCGAACAAGGGGTGGTGCGCATCTTCTTCGCGCTTCAACTCTTCGTCCCAATGCCACCAGTTGATGTTTCGTGCGTCCGGGGATAGGTATGCCAACGGGTATTGCACGGGGTAAGCGACAGCTCACGTTCCGGAACGTTCACTGCAGACGGCGCCGCCGGTGCCGTCCCGAGGCGGGGTGCGGCCAGCACGGAGAAGATCGCGGAGGAGGGGCTCGTCTTGCATGGCTATTTCACGGACCAGAGACATGAGGCACTCCGCAACCGGGTGCGGGACTTCGCCGAAAGGGAGGTCCGCCCACGGATTGCGGAGATGGAGGAGAACCGTTCCGTTTGCCGTGATCTCTCTCGTCTGATCGCCCGTCAGGGGTGGATAGGCGCCACCGTGCACCGCGCCTACGGCGGAATGGGAGCCGGGCACGTCGCCAAGACCCTCATCATCGAGGAGCTCTCCCGGGTGAGCGCGGCGATGGGCGCCATGGTGCAGGCGTCGCAGCTGGGCGTGGCGAAGATCGTCCACTTCGGCAGCGAGGAGCAGAAGAAGACCTGGCTGCCCGCGATAGCCTCCGGCGACTGCCTGCCGACCATTGCCGTCACCGAACCGCAGTCCGGCAGCCATGTGCTGGGCATGGCCTCCACCGCGGTCCGCGACGGCGACGACTACCTCCTCAACGGCCGGAAGAGCTACGTCGGCAACAGCCACGTCGGCGATCTGCACGGCGTGGTCGTCCGCACCGGCGAGGGCTCCAGGGGCCTGTCGGCCTTTCTCGTCGAGTCCGACAGCCCCGGCTTCCGGGTCGGGGAGCAGCAGCCCGCGATGGGGCTGCACGGCTTCAGCTTCGGTGAGCTGTTCTTCGACAACTGCCGGGTCCCGGCCGCGAATCTGCTGGGCCGGGAGGGCGACGGACTGTCGGTCGCCTACTCCTCCAGCGTGCTCTACGGACGCCCGAATCTGACCGCCGTGTCCCTGGGGATCCATCAGGCGGTGCTGGACGAGACGACGGCGTTCTGCGCCCAGCGACAGCGCTACGGCAAAGCCCTGGCCGACCTGAGCACCATCAAGCTCAAGCTCGGGCGGATCCAGTCGCGGCTGCTGCTGGCCCGTCTCTCGGCCTACCACGCGGTGCATCTGCTGGACCAAGGGCAGCCCTGCGACGCGGAGTTGATGAACGCCAAGCTGGTCAATGTGGAGTCGGCACTGGAGTCGGCGCGCGACGCGATGGACATCCATGCCGCGTGCGGGCTGTTCACCGACCGGCCGATCGAGCGCTTTCTGCGGGACGCCCATCACATCTTCGCGCCGGCCGGCACCTCCGACATCCAGCTGCTGCGCCTGGGTGAGCTGGCCCTGGGCCAGGCGCAGGGCGAGTGGTCCAGCCGCCTGGCGGATCTGCTGAAGCTGGAGCCCTCGGAATGGCCGGAGGACGACGCCGCCGCCCCCACCCCGGCCCCGGTGCCGGGTGAGGACGCCGCGGCCACGGTGCCGGGCCAGCGCACCGTAGGGTCGCGCCGGCGCCCGTGGTGCACCGGACTGAAGTGAGCGGCCGGCCGCGTCCCCGAGCCGCGGCCACCGGCCCGGAGGCCGCCCATGCGGCGGCCCCGGGCCGGCCGTCCGGCCATGGGCCGTACGCCGGGCTCCGGGGCCGGGACCGGTCGCGTCAGGGCGCGTCGCTGTGCTGCTTCTCCATGCTGTGGATCTGCTCGACGAGTTCGGCCGCCATCGACTTGATGGTCTCCAGCCCCTCCCGCCCCCAGGGGCGCGGTTCGAGGTCCACGACGCAGACGGTGCCCAGCGCCATCCCCGTACGGTCGATCAGCGGCGCCCCGAGGTAGGAGCGGATGCCGATCTCGTCGACGACGGGGTTGCCGGCGAACCTCGGATAGTCACAGACGTCCTCCAGCACCAGGGCCTTGCGGCGGACGATGACATGCGGGCAGTAGCCGTGGTCCCGGTCCATCACCCGGCCCGGCTGGGCACTGGCGGGCGCCGGCCCCAGCTCGACGGCCCGGTCCTGGTCGGGCGTGTAGAGCCCGGCGAAGTACTGCCGTCGCTCGTCGATGAAGTTGACCATCGAGTACGGCGCCCGGGTGGTCCGGGCGAGCTTGCGGGCGAACTCGTCGAACGCGGGCAGCGGGGATTCGCCGATCCCCAGGGCGCGCAGCCGGGCCACCCGGGCGGGGGCCTCGTCGTCCTGCGGGGTGAGCAGCAGATGCCGCGTCGGGTCGTAGGAGACGTACGGGACGCGGGAGGCGGGGGGCTTCATGGCAGCTCCGGGGTCGCGGCGAGGGCGGGGGTGAGCAGATGCTGGACGAGCGCTACCAGGACGCGGGTCGCCGAGCTGCTTTGTCGGGCGTCGCAGAGCACGACGGGGATGTCCGGGGAGAGATCTATGGCGCTGCGGACCTCGTCCGGTGCGTAGTGGTAGGAGCCGTCGAACTCGTTGACGGCGACGATGAAGCGGATCCCGCGCCGTTCGAAGAAGTCGACGGCGCCGAAGCACTGGTCCAGCCGCCGGGTGTCGGCGAGGATCACCGCGCCGAGCGCGCCGTTGGACAGCTCGTCCCACATGAACCAGAAGCGCTGCTGCCCCGGCGTCCCGAAGAGGTAGAGCAGATGCTCCGGGCTGAGGGTGATCCGGCCGAAGTCCATGGCGACGGTGGTGGTGCTCTTGTTCTCGACGCCCGCCAGATCGTCCGTGCCGACGCTGATCTGGGTGAGGAGCTCTTCCGTACTGAGCGGCTCGATCTCGCTCACCGCTCCGACGAAGGTCGTCTTGCCGACGCCGAAGCCGCCCGCGACCAGGATCTTGAGCGCGGTGGGGAAGCCATCGGTGGCGGGATCCCCCAGGACAGGGGGGTCACAGTCGTTTGCGAAGTCCATTCAACACCGCCTCCAGCAGGGCACGGTCGGTACGGGACGCGGGCCCTGCCGAAACGGCTGCGGGAGCCCGCGCGGTGAGTGCCCCGCAGTCGACGAGGTCGGCGAGGAGCACCTTGGTGACCACGGCGGGCAGCCGTATGTGGGCGGCGATCTCGGCCACGGAGACCGGGCCGCCGCACAGGCCCAGCACCTGGGCGTAGTCGGGGCCCTGGCAGGAGACGGGCCGACGGCCGGTGGCCATCACCATCGTCAGCAGGTCGAAGTGCGCCGTCGGACGGGTCCGGCCGTTGCTGATGGTGTACGGGCGGACCAGCCGGCCCGCGGCGTCGTCGTACCACGGTTCCCCGCCCTGCCGCCGCCGGCGACGCACGGCCATGGTCATCGACCACCCGCGGGGGCCTGTTGGCGGGCGGGCGTGGACAGGTACGGGCGGACGCTCTTGACCAGCATCGACATCTCGTAGCCCAGCACCGCCACATCGGCTTCACGGCCGGCGAGGACGGCCAGACAGGCGCCCGAACCGGCGGTGGAGACGAACAGAAAGGTCGACTCCAGCTCGACGACGACCTGCAGGACGTCGTCCCCGTCCCCGAAGCGCACCCCCGCGCTGCGGGCGAGGGAGTAGAGGCCGGAGGACAGGGCGGCCATGTGGTCGGCACTGTCCGGGTCGAAGCCGTGGGCGGCCTTGACCAGGCCGTCCGAGGTCAGCAGGAGCGCGCTTCGGGCGTGCGGCACCCGTTGTACGAGCCCGGTCAGCAGCCAGGACAGGTCGGTGTGCTGACTTCCCGGCAGTTGCGAGTGCGTCTGCGCATGCACATCACTCACCATGATTGCGGTCGTCTCCTCGGGGGCGGGCCATCGGGGCGTCGTGGTCACGGTCGTAGCGAAGGTCGTTGCCGGCCGGGCTGCCGGTGGCGTCGCCCGGGGCCGGGGGGACGGCGTGCTCGCCGGTGTCGCGGGCGTAGCAGTCGTCGGCAAGGCTGAATCCCCGCCGGAAGGCGGCCATCAGGCCGGGGTCGTGCTCGGGCTCCGGTCCCGTACGGCGTGCGGCGGACGGCAGGATCGGGTCGCCGCGCAGCTCCGGGACGAGATGGGTCTGCTTGCGCCGCCGGGGCAGCCGCGGGCGGGCGCTGTTGTCCACGGCCGGCGGGGCGGGCGGCAGCATGACCGGGCCGGGGTCGGCCGGGCGGTCGGCGGGGGCGAGCTCGCGGGGGTGCGGCTCGGGCGTGCGGGTGTCGGCCATGGGGACTTCAGGGGTGCGGGCGCCCGAGGCATGGACGAGCCGGCGGCGGGCGGTGCCGGAGTCGGGACCGGGGTCCGCGGGAACGGGGGCCGGGAACTCGGCCGTACGCTCGTCATAGCCGCGTGGCGACGGGTCGAGCGCAGCGAGCAGAAGGTCGAGGTC
>NZ_SDIF01000155.1 GCF_004122735.1 Streptomyces sioyaensis
CCCCGGGCCTCTCTGCTCTCCCGCCCGCCCTGGCCACCCCGACGTCTATGCGTGTAGAACGGACCTACCCGTTCGAAAGGAACCGTCCATGGACGTCATCTCCGTCATCCGTACCAAGCGCGACCGCGGCGAGCTGACCCCCGCTCAGATCGACTGGGTCATCGACGCCTACACCCGCGGCGAGGTCGCCCACGAGCAGATGTCGTCCCTGGCGATGGCCATCTTCCTCAACGGCATGAACCGCACGGAGATCGCCCGCTGGACGGCCGCGATGATCGCCTCCGGCGAGCGCATGGACTTCTCGTCCCTGCCCCGCCCCACCGCCGACAAGCACTCCACCGGCGGCGTCGGCGACAAGATCACCCTCCCGCTCGCCCCGCTCGTCGCCGCCTGCGGCGCGGCCGTCCCGCAGCTCTCCGGCCGGGGCCTGGGCCACACCGGCGGCACCCTCGACAAGCTGGAGGCCATCCCCGGCTGGCGCGCGACGCTCTCCAACGCCGAGATGCTGGACGTGCTGCGCGACGTCGGCTCGGTCATCTGCGCCGCCGGCGACGGACTGGCGCCCGCCGACAAGAAGCTCTACGCGCTCCGCGACGTCACCGGCACCGTCGAGTCCATCCCGCTCATCGCCTCCTCGATCATGTCCAAGAAGATCGCCGAGGGCACCGGTTCCCTCGTCCTGGACGTCAAGGTCGGCTCCGGCGCCTTCATGAAGCACCTCGATGACGCCCGCGAACTGGCCTCCACCATGGTCGAGTTGGGTACCGATCACGGGGTGCGGACGGTCGCCCTGCTCACCGACATGGCCACCCCGCTCGGCCGGACCGCCGGCAACGCCCTCGAAGTCCGGGAATCCGTCGAGGTGCTGGCCGGCGGCGGCCCCCAGGACGTCGTCGACCTCACCCTCGCCCTCGCCCGCGAAATGCTCGACGCGGCCGGCCTCAAGGACGCCGACCCGGCCAAGGCACTGGCCGACGGCTCCGCCATGGACCACTGGCGCCGCATGATCTCCGCCCAGGGCGGCGACCCCGACGCGGCCCTTCCGGTCGCCCGCGAACAGCATGTCGTCACCGCCGCCTCCTCCGGCACCCTCACCACCCTCGACGCCTACGCCGTCGGCCTCGCCGCCTGGCGCCTGGGCGCCGGCCGCGCCCGCAAGGAGGACCCGGTCCAGGCGGGCGCGGGCATCGAAATGCATGCCAAGCCCGGCGACACGGTCACCGCCGGCCAGCCCCTGCTGACCCTGCACACCGACACCCCGGAGAAGTTCCCCTACGCCCTGGAGGCCCTGGACGGCGGCGTCCTCGTCGGCCCCGAGGACGCGGCCTTCGCCGCCACCCCGGTGGTGCGGGAACGTATCGCCTGACCTGGGGTTTTCCCGTACGGGTGAACGGGATCGGTGGACCTGTGCCGGTCCCGTTCGGCATGCTGGGATCGGTGACGTACCGATAGAGGAGCACACCATGGCAGCAGTATTCGCTGAGCGCCCCCACCGAGCTGATGCATCAGGCTGGGAAGAGGCACTGAGGATCTGGGAGCGGACGAACGCCCCGGAGGGCTGCAAGGTGGAGATCATCGAGGGGATCGTCACCGTGGCACCACCGCCGGAGAGCGACCACAACGACACAGCGGACGAGCTTCAGCGCCTTCTGTACACGGTCATCCCCCGGGACTGGGGGATCTACCAGACCCAAGGGCTGACCGTTCCCGGCAGGCAGGGGCTGTTCGTTCCTGACTTGGCCGTCATCCCCAAGAAGCTGCTGCCGCGTCCGCGTGAGCGCCGGACAGCTGACGTGGCTCGGCTGATCGTCGAGATCACCTCCAGCTCCAACGCGAATCATGATCGCATCGAGAAGCTGAACGGCTACGCGGCAGCCGGTGTCCCCTTGTACCTGCTGTTGGATCCCTGGCACTCCGGAAAGCCGACCGCAACGCTGTACGGAGAGCCGGCGGGTGGTTTGTACAGGGTGCTCGAGACCGTGAAGTACGGCGATGAGATGCACCTTCCCGCGCCGTTCGAGGTCACCGTCGATACGGCACTCTTCCCCGCCGGGTGAGGAAGCTGACGACGAAGAGCCCGCCCCACCAGGACAGGTGGCAGGACGGGCCCTTCGGACCGAGGGGCCTGAGGGGCGTTACGCGGCCTTCTCCAGGTGGAGCAGCCGGCGTTCGGCCACGGCCTTGCGGGTGGCGTAGAGGGTGATCGAGGCGGCGCCGACCATCGCGGCGAGGCCGAGGAGGACGGTGCCCTCCCAGCCGACGGCGTAGAAGGCGGCGGCACCGAGCGCACCGCCCAGGCTGCTGCCGGTGTAGTACGCGCACTGGTAGAGGGCCGACGCCTGGGCGCGGGCCGTCTTGGCCGTGCGGCTGACCGAGGACGAGGCGACCGCGTGGCCCGCGAAGAAGCCCGCGGTGATCAGGATGAGCCCCGCCAGCACGGCGTACACGGAGTCGGCCAGCGAGAGCAGCAGACCCGTGGAGGTGGTGCCGACGGCCAGGTAGAGGGCGCCGCGCCGGCCCGTGCGGGCGACCAGCTTGCCGGCCGCGGCCGAGGAGACCGTACCGACCAGATAGACCACGAAGATCGAACCGATGATGCCCTGCGGGAGGTTGAACGGATCGGAGACCAGGCGGTAGCCGATGACCGTGTAGACCGCGCCGAAGACCGTCATGAACAGCCCGCCGATGGCGTAGAGCCGGCGCAGCAGCGGATCGGCGAGGTGACCGCCGAGGGTGCGGGCCAGCGCCCGCGGGCCCACCGAACGGGCCGCGAAATGCCGGGCCTTGGGGACCAGCAGCCGGAACGTCACCGTGCAGACCACGGCCAGCACACCCACCGCGCCGAGCGCGGCCCGCCAGCCCCAGGCCTGGGCCACCCAGCCGGTCACGATCCGGCCGGACATCCCGCCGATGCTGTTGCCCGCCACGAACAGTCCGATGGCCGCCACCAGAGCCTTGGCCCGTACCTCCTCGGCCAGGAACGCCATCGCCGACGCCGGCAGCCCGGCCAGCGCCACGCCCTGGACGCCGCGCAGCGCGATCAGGACGCCGAGCGACGGGGCGAACGGCACCAGCAGCGCGATCAGCGTGGCCACCGAGAGGGACACCGTCATCAGCGTGCGCCGGCCGAAGCGCTCGGAGACCGCGCTCAGCGGGATCACGCCGAGCGCCAGGCCCAAGGTGGCCGCGGACACGGTCCAGCTGGCCTGATCGGGGCTCACCCCGAGGTCGGTGGAGATCGCGGGCAGCAGCGCCTGCGTGGAGTAGAGCAGCGCGAAGGTGGCCACTCCGGCGGCGAAGAGGGCGAAGCTCATCCGGCGGTAGCCGGGGCCGCCCGGCCGCAGCTTGCCCGACTCGGGGTCGGGCGCGGCGGCGGAGGAAGAGGAGCCGGTGGACGACAAGGGAGAGGCGGCCGCACGGTCGGTGACGGACGCCCCGGTATCAGCGGGAGGCATGGTTCGAAAGTAGGCCTCTGTGTTTCATGCGTCCAATGCATGGAAACGGCATAATCGATGCTGTGACACATGATCGCAGGTCAGGAGGGCCTCTGTTGCAAGGTCGCAACAGAAAAGACGCCGCAACGTCAGCTCGCGGCAGCGGGGAACCGGAGGCGGCCGAGCTCGGCACCGGCTCCTGGGCGGCCGTCCTCGCCCCGCGGCTCGCGCAGTTCACCGCCGTCGCCCGGCACGAACACGTCACCCGCGCCGCGCTGGAACTCGGCATCCCGCAGCCCACCCTCAGCCGCGCCCTGGTCCGCCTGGAAGACGACCTCGGCGTCGCCCTCTTCGCCCGGCACGGCCGCACCCTCTCCCTCACCCCGGCCGGCCGCGCCTTCCTCGCCTCCACCGAACGGGCCCTGACCGACCTGGAACGGGCAACCGAATCCGTACGGGCCGACGTCGACCCCGCCGCCGGGAAGGTGGCGTTCGGCTTTCTGCACACCATGGGCTCGGAGACCGTGCCCGGCCTGATCCGCACCTTCCGCGCCGACCACCCGCGGGTGCGCTTCCAGCTCGTCCAGAACTACGGCGAGGCCATGATCGAACGCCTCCGCGCCGGCGACCTCGACCTGTGCCTGACCTCGCCGGTCCCCGACTACCCGGACCTGATCGCCCGCCGGCTCGACGAGCAGAAGCTGCGCCTGGTCGTCCCGGACGACCACCCGCTGGCCGCCCGCAAGCGGATCCGGCTCGCGGAGGCGGCCGGGGAGCTGTTCGTGACCCTCGAACCGGGCTACGGGCTGCGCCGGATCACCGATGCGCTGTGCGCCGAGGCGGGCTTCACCCCGCGGGTCGCGTTCGAGGGGGAGGAGGCCGAGACGCTGCGCGGACTGGTCGCGGCGGGGCTGGGGGTGGCGCTGCTGCCGCCACCCGCCGTGCCGCGGCCCGGGGTGGCCGAGCTGACCGTCACCGCGCCGCGGGCGGTCCGCGAGATCGGCGTCGCCTGGCTGGAGGGCCACCCGGACACCCCGCCGGTGACCGCGTTCAAGAAATTCCTGCTGAGCCGGCGGGGGAAACTGCTGCCCAGGTGACGGGCGCGCGGCCGGGGCCCACGGCGCTCAGTGCCGCAGCGACGCACCGAAGCCCGCCGCCAGCGGCATCCGCAGCCCCAGCGGCGGCGGCGCGGCCAGCGCGTCCCGCACCGGCCGGGCGAAGCCCCGCGCGAACAGCGAGCCCAGCAGGAAGTCGGCCGCCAGGGCCTGGACTTCGCCGCGGTGCTGGTGCAGCGAGTGGCCGTCGGAGTGCACCTCGAAGCGGCAGGTGTCGCGGTTGACCTTCTTGGCGCGCTCGGCGTAGCGGTAGGACAGATCGGGGTCGGTGCGCTCGTCGTTGGTGCCGTGCACCAGCAGGACCTGCCGGCCGATGAGCTGTTTGACCGGATCGGGCTGCGCCCGGTCCTGCCGCGGGTCGGGCAGCCAAGGAGCCAGCGCCAGCACGGAGTTGACGGCCGGATGGCCGGCGGCGTGCAGCGCGGCGCGGGCGCCCATGCCCGTCCCCACCAGGCAGACCGGCACATCGCCGTAGCGGCGCACGACCTCCTCCAGGGCCCAGGCCGCATCGCCTGCCGGATGGGCCGCGGTCCCGTTCCAGCCGCTGTGGCGGTAGCGCACGACATGGGCGGTCAAGCCCTCGGGCCGCCCCGCCTTCGCCAGCCGGCGCGCCAGCGGACGCATCGCCAGCGCCGACACCGGGGACGGCCGCCGCACCCCCGTCGGCCCGCCGCCGGGCAGCAGCAGTGCCACCCCGCTGACCTCCCGGCCGCCACCACCCCTCCACCGGAGCGCCTCGCGCACCCCGTCCCTGCCACTCGTTCCCAGCGGTTTTCCCAGCCGGGCTTCGCGCACCGGCAGTGCTTGCTGAGCCATGACCAGAACGATGGCAGATGGTGGGGTGCCCGCCACCCTGCGGACGGGTCACTGTTGCGTATCGTTCGGCGCTATCTACGCGCGTAGGGGCTAGAGTGCCGAAATGACGAGCGAGACCACCACCCTTCCGACCAGTGAACAGATCCGCCGCGCCCCCAAGGTGCTGCTCCACGACCACCTGGACGGCGGCCTGCGCCCCGCCACCGTCGTCGAGCTGGCCCGCGAGTCCGGCTACGAGCAACTGCCCGAAACCGACCCGGAAAAGCTCGGGGTCTGGTTCCGTGAGGCCGCCGACTCCGGCTCGCTGGAGCGCTACCTGGAGACCTTCGCGCACACCTGCGCCGTCATGCAGACCCGCGACGCGCTGGCCCGGGTGGCCGCCGAGTGCGCCGAGGACCTGGCCGCCGACGGCGTCGTGTACGCCGAGGTCCGCTACGCGCCCGAGCAGCACCTGGAGCAGGGGCTGACCCTCGAAGAGGTCGTCGAGGCCGTCAACGAGGGCTTCCGCGAGGGCGAGCGGCGGGCCCGGGAGAACGGCCACCGCATCCGCGTCGGCGCCCTGCTGACCGCCATGCGGCACGCCGCCCGCGCCCTGGAGATCGCCGAACTCGCCAACCGCTACCGCGACACCGGCGTCGTCGGCTTCGACATCGCGGGCGCCGAGGCCGGCTACCCTCCCACCCGCCACCTCGACGCCTTCGAGTACCTCAAGCGGGAGAACAACCACTTCACCATCCACGCCGGTGAGGCCTTCGGCCTGCCGTCCATCTGGCAGGCCCTGCAGTGGTGCGGCGCCGACCGCCTCGGCCACGGCGTCCGGATCATCGACGACATCGAGGTCGCCGACGACGGCTCGGTCAAGCTCGGCCGGCTCGCCTCGTACGTACGGGACAAGCGCATCCCGCTGGAGATGTGCCCGACCTCCAACCTCCAGACCGGTGCCGCCCCGTCCTACGCGGAGCACCCCCTCGGCCTGCTGCGCCGGCTGCAGTTCCGGCTCACCGTCAACACCGACAACCGGCTGATGAGCGGGACGAACATGTCCCGCGAATTCGAGCACCTGGTCAAGACATTTCGATACACGCTCGATGACATGCAGTGGTTCACAGTCAATGCGATGAAATCAGCGTTCATTCCTTTCGATGAACGCCTGGCCATGATCAATGACGTCATCAAGCCCGGTTATGCGGAACTCCGGGCCGAATGGCTGTTCCGCCCGGCCGGCACGACGCCCGCTGTGAGCAGTGATTCTGACCCTGCGTAAGGGAAAGCGCGAGCATATAGCGCAACGGCCGGTGGATTGTCCACCGGCCGTTTTTGCATTCGCCGCGGCTGTTTGCGGCGCCGGTTGGCACATCAGTAGGTTGATTGGCCGGTCAAGCCCCCATCAACGAGGACGTAATTCGATGAAGCAGGGAACCATCAAGACTCTCGGTGTCGCCGCCCTCGGCGCCGCCTTCGCCGTCACCGCCGCGGGCGTCGCCAGCGCGGCCCCGGCGGTCGCCGCCGGGGACACCACCGGCGTGCTGCACAGCCTGCCGGTGAAGGACGCCGCCAAGACCGTCTCCGGTCTCACCAAGACCAAGTCGGCCGGCAACGACGTCAAGACCAAGATGAACTCCCAGGGCAACAAGCTGCTGGGCGGCCTGCCGACCAGCGCCGTCACCAAGAACCTCCCCCTCGGTGGCTGAACCTCCCCCCAGGCCCGTCCCGTGAGGGACGCGCAGGGCACCCTGCCCCGGTCCTACGCCCTCGGGCGTACGGCCGGGGCAGTGCTGTGCGGCGGGGGGAGCGGGCCGGGCGTGCGGCGAGCGGCCCGGCCCGGAGCCGCCGGCCGGCCAGGTCACCAGGAGGTGGCGGCCTTGGCCCGGTCCTCGGAGGGCAGGAGTATCCACAGCGCCAGGTAGACCAGGAACTGCGGGCCGGGCAGCAGACACGACAGCACGAAGATCACGCGCATCGTCGTCGGTGTCGTGCCGAAGCGCTGGGCCAGGCCCGCGCACACTCCGGCGATCATTCGGTTGTTGCGGGGACGGACCAGGGCGGTAGCCATGACGGCGACTCCTTTGTGACGTGGTGGGACGGTGTGTCCCGATGTCTCAACGGTAGGTCCGGCCGCCGGAGAGAACATCAGCCTGCGGAGCCACCTCGACCCTGGGGATCCTCGGGGTCCGCCCCCTGAGCCGCTCCTCCCGGCGGCGGAGCCGGCGCCGGGCCCCGGGGACGACCGTCAGATGCACCAGGGCCACCCCGAGCGTGCCCAGCAGCACCGAGTCGATGTCCGGGACCCGTCCGGGTACCCCTGACTGCAGCAGCTCGATGGCCAGCGCGATCATCGCCCCGGCGAACGTGGTCCGGGCGAACGACACCAGAGGTGAAACGTTCAGCCGGCCCGCTGAAAGGGGCAGCAGTACCCCCAGCGGCGCCAGCAGCAGCACCGAGCCGCCCAGATGCTGGACGGCCTGCCACGACGGGCCGAGCGCCAGCTCGGCGCGGATCGTCGCCAGGGGTTCCAGATTCGCGGCCGGCACCCACGGCACCGTACGAGGACGCAGCGTCAGCCAGCTGACGATCAGCAGATGCGCCACGAGGAGAAGGAGTCCGGTGACGCGCATACGGGGGGCGGCGGTGGTGCCGGGGCCATGACGCTGCACACAGCCCAGGACGCCGCGAGCGGGGGCCGCGGTTCCGCCCCCTTGCACCCGTCTTGGCCCGCCCCTTCACCCCACGTCCGACAGCGGGTCCCCCCACCCGGCATTCTCCGCAATGTCCGGATTGGCCAGCACATCGGCCGAACAGTCGAAGCGGTGCGCCGTATCGTCGCCCGGCCCGCCCAGCACCGCCGCATGGGTCCGGCCCAGCGCCGTGCTCGCGCCGTAGGTGCACACCAGCTGCGCCAGTGCGAAGGACGGCAGATCGTCCGGCCGGATGCTGAGCCGCAGCGCATCCGACGGATCACCGGACCGCGGCCCCGTGACCTTCAGATGCGCCGGCAGCGCGCTGCTGAACCCGGCCTTCTCCTCGTCGGGCGAGGGCCGCTGCTGCAACTCGGTCAGCAGCGCACGGGCGGTCGGCAGCCGCGGATCGGCGTCCGGCGACTCCTTGGGCAGCGTCACCGTCCGCTCCACCTGCGCCAGCGCCGAACCGCACACCAGATAGACGGTGGCCTGCGTGGTGCCCGGCGGGCCCGGCGCAGTCCCGGCCGCCGGCGCCTTGCAGCTCACCCGGGACGGCGCGCCGCCCGCGTCGACGGGGACGGACGTACCGCGGATCCCGCAGCCCGCGACGGCCAGCGCGAGCGCCGCCACGGCGCAGGCGCGCCGCCCTGTCCGCCTGGTCGGCGTCATCGGTCGCCCTCCGTGCCCTCGTCCGCCCCGCCGTCGTCCCGGCCGCGCTCCCGGTCGCCGCCCGCCAGCGGGGAGGCGTCCATCGGCAGCCGCAGTGTGAAGACCGCGCCGCCCTCGGGGAGGTTGGCCGCGGTGATCTCCCCGCCGTGGATGTGCGCGTTCTCCAGCGCGATCGACAGGCCCAGACCGCTGCCCTCCGACCGCGGCCGGGAGGCGCTCGCCTTGTAGAAGCGGTCGAAGACGTGCGGAAGGACCTCTTCCGGGATGCCGGGGCCATGATCCCGTACCCGGATCACCAGCGTCCCGCTCCCGGGCCGCCCCGCCTCCGCGCCGTGCCCGGACCGCTCCGGCCCGCCGTCCCCCGCACCGGCCTGCGCCCCGCTCTCCGCCTCCGGCCCGGCCGACGGGCCCGCCGCGTCGACAGCACTGAGGGCTGTGCTGCCCGTCCGGCCGCCCGCCCCGGCACCCGCCGCGTCCTCGGTGCGGACCGAAACCCGCACCGGCGAGCCGCCGTGCTTGAGGGCGTTGCCGATCAGATTCGCCAGGATCACGTCCAGCCGCCGCGGATCCAGCCGGGCCACGATGCCGCGGTCCGCATCCAGATCGACCGCGTCCAGCCACGCCCGGGCATCGATACAGGCGGTCACCTGGTCCGCGACATCGACATCGTCCAGCACCAGCCGGGCCGTGCCCGCGTCGAAGCGGGTGACCTCCATCAGATTCTCGACCAGGTCGTTCAGCCGCCGGGTCTCGCTGACCACCAGCTGCACCGCGGGCGCGATCATCGGATCGAGGGACTCCGCCTCCTCCTCCAGCACCTCGGAGACCGCGGTGATCGCGGTCAGCGGCGTCCGCAGCTCGTGCGACATGTCGGCGACGAACCGCCGGGACGCCGCCTCCCGCCCGCTCAGCTCCTCGACCCGCAGCTCCAGCCGCTCCGCCGTACGGTTGAACGTCCGCGAAAGGTCCGCGAGTTCATCGGTGCCGGTCACCCGCAGCCGGGTGTCCAGCCGCCCCTCGCCGAGCTGCCGCGCCGCATGCCCCAGCCGCTGGACGGGCCGCAGCACCGTCGTCGCCGCGGCCTGCGCCAGCAGCGCCGAGCCGACCAGCGCCAGCGCCGTCGCGATCCCCAGCGACCAGGCCAGCGAATTGAGGTCCTGCTGCTCGGCGGCCAGCGACTTGATCATGTAGCCGGTGGGGCCGCCGCCGGTCACCTTCGCCCCCGCCACCAGATAGGGGGTGTCCGCGACCTCCTTGCGCTGCCAGTACAGATGGTGCGCATAGCGGTTGGACTCATCGACCGGACGTGCCTCGTTGACGGCGGTACGCAGCGACGCCGGCACGGTGGTGAGCGTCAGCAGATCCTTGTCGGTGGTGGCCGCACAGTCCTTGCCGTTGCGGTCCACACCGATCAGCAGCACCGCGTAATTCTGCGGCCCGGCCGCCATCTGCCGCGCCGCGTCCTGGAGTTCGGCGCAGCGCGGACGCAGCGGCAGCGACCGGGTGCTGTCCTCCAGCGCCTTGCGGAAGTCGTTCAGGACGGCATTCTGGGTGCGGTCCAGCACGGTGTTGCGGTTGAGCCAGTAGGCGATACCGGACGCGGACACCGCCGCGGTCAGCGCCACCAGCGCGAAGACCACCACCAGCCGCAGCCGCAGACTCGTCCAGCGCAGCAGCCCCGACGCCCGGCGCAGCAGCCGCAGCGCCCGCCGGCCGCCCGCGGGCGCGCCCCCGCCGCCCGTGGCCTCCTCCTCCGTGGCGCCGTCCGCGGAACGTTCCCTCACTGCGGCGAATCCAGCCGGTAGCCGACACCGCGGACCGTACGGATCAGCGTCGGCGAGGACGGCACGTCCTCCACCTTCGCCCGCAGCCGCTGCACACACGCGTCCACCAGCCGCGAGTCACCGAGATAGTCGTGCTCCCACACCAGCCGCAGCAGCTGCTGGCGGGACAGCGCCTGCCCCGGCCGGCGGCTCAGCTCCAGCAGCAACCGCAGCTCGGTCGGTGTCAGTTGCAGATCCTCGCCGTTCTTGGTGACCGTCATCGCCGAGCGGTCGATCACCAGCGAGCCGAACGTCGCCGAATCGCTCGACTCCCGCTCACCACGGCGCAGCACGGCCCGGATCCGGGCGTCCAGCACCCGCCCCTGCACCGGTTTGACCACATAATCGTCGGCGCCCGACTCCAGCCCCACCACGACGTCGATGTCATCGTTACGCGCGGTGAGCAGGATGATGGGCAGCTGGTCCGTCCGCCTGATCCGCCGGCACACCTCGAAGCCGTCGATGCCCGGCAGCATCACATCCAGCACGATCAGGTCCGGGCGCTGCTCACGCAGCAGCTTCAGGCCGTCCTCGCCCGTCGCCGCGGTCACCACACGGTGACCCTGGCGGGACAGCGAGAGTTCGAGGGCCGTGCGGATGGCGTCGTCGTCCTCGATCAGCAACAGGAAAGGCACTCAGCCATTCTGTCCCATGGGGCGCCGCGACATCGACCAGTGGCGCTCTCGTACACAAGGCCCGTACCCCTCGCACCCCCGCGACGCGCCGCACCGGCCCCTGTGACAGGCCTGTGACAGTCGGCGGACAACGCGATGAAACTGGGTTGGCAGTCTTTTGGGCACCGGGAGAGATCAACAACCGGGACACACCGAACGAGCTGGCTCTACGACGGGGGGCGCGCGATGAACACACTGCACGGCACCACTAACAGCGCAGTTATCACGCGACTCCACGACGTCGTCAGGAACAGCGAGAAGTCCGGCATCGCAGGGGCCACCTCCCTGCGGGGAGCGTGCACCCGCGGCCCCGGACGTCAGCGGACGCCCTACCGGGTGGCCATCGACGCGACGACCGTGACGCTCAACGGGGGAAACGGGCAGCGCCTGGGAGACGCCGCCCACGGGGGGAACAACGGGGGAACGGAGTACGGGGAGGCCACGGGGGAACGGCGCTCCGCGTCGGAGGCGGCGGAGGCCGAAGCGGCCTTCACCGCCTACGTCCAGGAGCGCCGCGCCTCCCTGTACGCCACCGCCTACCACCTGACCGGTGACCGCTACGAGGCCGAGGACCTGCTGCAGAGCGCCCTGTTCTCGACCTACCGGGCCTGGGACCGGATCAGCGACAAGGCGGCGCTCGGCGGCTACCTGCGCCGCACCATGACCAACCTGCACATCAGCGCCTGGCGCCGGCGCAAGCTCAACGAATACCCGACCGAGGAACTGCCGGAGACGGCGGGCGACGTGGACGCGATGCGCGGCACCGAACTCCGCGCCGTGCTGTGGCAGGCGCTGGTCCGGCTGCCCGAGACCCAGCGCACCATGCTCGTACTGCGCTACTACGAGGGCCGCACGGACCCGGAGATCGCGGACATCCTCAACATCAGTGTCGGCACGGTCAAGTCGAGCATCTGGCGCGCCCTGCGCCGGCTGCGCGAGGACGAGGCCCTCAGCTTCGGCCGTGACGAGGAGGAGTCCTTCGGCGAGCTGGTGGCCTGAAGGACGGGGGGAAAGCCCGAGGGGGACCGGGGGGAAGCCCGAGGG
>NZ_SDIF01000156.1 GCF_004122735.1 Streptomyces sioyaensis
GGCGTGGGGGAGTGGGCGGTATTGCGGCGCCGCGCGCGTCACCCCCGTAGGCGCAGGCCCCGTGGGGTGGGGTGGAAGCCGGCGGACTCCAGGGCGGCGGCGAAGGGGGAGGTGAGCGCCGCGGTGCCATTGATGCGTTCGGTGGTGATGGTGCCCAGGGCGCCGGCGCGGGCGGCGTCGGTGAGGGCCTCGACGGCGAGCTGGAGGCGCGGGTCGGTGGCGGCCCGGGCCGGGTCGTGGCCGAGCGGCCAGACCAGCAGGGTCTTGCCGCCGCGCTCCATGTAGAGCGTCAGCTCGCCGTCGACCAGGACGACCAGGGAGCCCGCCTTGCGGCCGGGCTTGTGGGTGGACCCTTCGGGCGGCTCGGGCCAGGGCAGGGCGGCGCCGTAGGCGTTGGCGGGGTCCGCGGCGGCCAGCAGGACGGCGCGCTGCGGGCCGCCGCGCCGGGACGGCGCCGGGCCGCCGTCCGGCGGCGCGGCATCGGCGGTGCGCTCCCGCTGGGTGCTGACCGCGCGCAGCCGGTCCACCGCGCCGTCCATCGCGAACTGGGCGGCGCCCAGCCCCTCCACCACATAGCCGCGGCGGGCCTGACCGGACTCCTCGAAGGCGGCCAGTACGCGATAGGCGGCGGAGAAGCCGCCCTCGACCCCCTCGGCGGCGACCGCACCGCGGGTGACGATGCCATGGCGGTCGAGGAGCGTACGGGCCAGGGCGTGGGCGCGGTGCGTGGGGTCCGGTTCGGTCGTGGGCAGCAGCGACCAGCGGCCGCCCACGGTCGGCGGGCCGGACCGGGAGGCGGTGGGGCGGCCGCCGCGGCCCGCGCCCGCGGGGTGTCCCCAACGGCCCCGGGGAGTGGCGCGGCGGGCGCGATGGGCGGTGGAGCCGGCGGTGCGGCCCGAGCCGAGGAGGGCGCGCAGCGGGGCCAGGGTGTCATTGGTCAGCCGGCCCGACCAGGCCAGTTCCCACAGCGCGTCGGCCAGTTGCGGGTCGGTGGCCTCGGGGTGGGTGGTGGCGCGGATCTGGTCGGCGAGCTGGCGGAAGAACAGGCCGTATCCGGGGGCGAGGGCGGTCAGCAACGACTCGTGCAGCGCGGACAGTTCCAGCGGGAGCGGCGGCGGGAGCAGCAGCGGGGCGGTGTCGGCCAGATGGAGGGAGAGCCAGCCGTCCTTCCCGGGGAGGGCGCCGGCGCCGGCCCACACCACCTCGCCGGTGGCGGTGAGTTCGTCCAGCAGAGCAGGGGTGTAGCCGCCGACGCGGGACGGGAGCACCAGCTTCTCCAGGGCGGACGCGGGCACCGGCGCGCCCTGGAGCTGCTCGATGGCGCGCGCCAGGCCGTCGATGCCGCGCAGACCGTGCGACGCGCCGCCGGACACCGCCGGCGCGCCGCTCACCGGGGCCGGGCGCGGGGCGCCGACGTGCTGCCACTGGGGGAGGAAGGCGGCGAGCGCGGCGGGCGGCACCGGCTCCAGCTCCTCGCGCAGGGCGGCCAGCGAGCGGCGGCGCAGCCTGCGCAGCACCTGGACGTCGCACCACTCCTGGCCGATGCCCGCGGGATGGAACTCTCCCTGGACGACCCGGCCGGCCGCGGCGAGGCGGTGCAGCGCGCCGTCCGTGACGGCCGTGCCCAGGCCGAAGCGGGCGGCCGCCTGCTCGGAGGTGAACGGGCCGTGGGTACGGCCGTACCGGGACAGCAGGTCGCCGAGCGGGTCCTTGACCGGTTCGGTGAACGACTCCGGGACGCCGACCGGCAGCGCCGTGCCCAGGGCGTCGCGGAGCCGGCCGGCGTCCTCGACGGCGGCCCAGTGGTCGGCGCCGGCGATCCGCACCCGGAGGGCGCGGCGGGCGGCGGCCAACTCCCCGGCCCATGCCGGATCCGCGCCGCGCTCGGTCAGCTCGGCGTCGGTCAGCGGGCCCAGCAGCCGCAGGACATCGGCGACCCCCTCGACGTCCTTGACCCGCCGGTCCTCCGTGCGCCACTGCAGCTCGCGCTCCAGCTCGGCCAGCACCTCGGCGTCCAGCAGCTCACGCAGCTCGGCCTGGCCCAGCAGCTCGGCGAGGAGCCGGGAGTCCAGGGAGAGCGCGGCGGCGCGGCGCTCGGCGAGCGGCGAATCGCCCTCGTACAGGAACTGGGCGACATAGCCGAACAGCAGCGAGCGGGCGAACGGGGACGGCTCGGGGGTGGTGACCTCCACCAGGCGGACCCGGCGGGCCTCCAGGTCGCGCATCAGCTCCGTCAGGCCCGGAACGTCGAAGACGTCCTGGAGGCATTCCCGGACGGCCTCCAGCACGATCGGGAACGACCCGAACTCACTGGCCACCTGGAGGAGTTGGGCGGCCCGCTGACGCTGCTGCCACAGCGGGGTGCGCTTGCCGGGGCTGCGCCGCGGCAGCAGCAGGGCCCGGGCGGCGCACTCACGGAAACGGGAGGCGAACAGCGCGGACCCGCCGACCTGGTCCGTGACCAGCTGGTCGACCTCGCCGTGGTCGAAGGCGACATCGGCGGCTCCCACCGGGGACTGCTCCGGGTCGTACTCCGTGCCGCGGGTGCGCAGGCCCGGGTCGGCGGCCGGGTCGAAACCGGCGTCGCCGTCGAGGAGGTCGAGGCCCATCAGATCGGCATCGGGCAGCCGCAGCACGATGCCGTCGTCGGCGTGCATCACCTGGGCGTCCATGCCGTAGCGCTCGGTGAGACGGGCGCCCAGTGCCAGCGCCCAGGGGGCGTGCACCTGCGCGCCGAACGGGGAGTGGATGACCACCCGCCAGTCGCCCAGCTCGTCGCGGAACCGTTCCACGACGATCGTGCGGTCGTCGGGGACATGGCCGCAGGCCTGCTTCTGCTCGGCGAGATAGCTCAGCACATTGGACACCGCCCAGTCGTCCAGCCCGGCGGCGGACAGCCGGGCCCCGGCCTCCTCGGGGCCGAGCGAGCCGACCTCACGGAGGAACGCGCCGAGCGCCCGGCCCAGTTCGAGGGGGCGGCCGAGCTGGTCGCCCTTCCAGAACGGCAGCCGTCCCGGCACCCCGGGGGCGGGGGTGACCAGCACCCGGTCACGGGTGATGTCCTCGATGCGCCAGGACGTCGTGCCGAGCGTGAAGACATCGCCGACGCGGGACTCGTAGACCATCTCCTCGTCGAGCTCTCCCACCCGTCGCCCACCACCGCCCTTCCCGGAGTCGCCGCCCGCCAGGAACACACCGAACAGGCCGCGGTCGGGGATCGTGCCGCCAGAGGTGACGGCCAGCCGCTGGGCTCCGGGACGGCCCGTGACGGTCTGTGCGACGCGGTCCCACACCAGACGCGGACGCAGTTCGGCGAAGGCGTCGGAGGGATAGCGGCCGGCGAGCATGTCCAGTACGGCCGTGAACGCCGACTCGGGGAGCGCGGCGAACGGGGCCGCCCGCCGGACGACGGCCAGCAGCTCCTCGACGTCCCAGGTGTCCATCGCGGTCATGGCGACGAGCTGCTGGGCGAGCACGTCCAGGGGGTTGGCCGGCACCCGCAGCGCTTCGATGGAACCCGAGCGCATCCGCTCGGTGACCACGGCCGCCTGCACCAGGTCGCCGCGGTACTTGGGGAAGACGATGCCCGTCGAGACCGCGCCGACCTGGTGCCCGGCCCGGCCGACGCGCTGCAGCCCGGACGCCACCGACGGCGGGGACTCCACCTGGACGACCAGATCGACCGCGCCCATGTCGATGCCCAGCTCCAGGCTGGACGTGGCGACCACGGCCGGCAGCCGGCCGGCCTTCAGATCCTCCTCCACCTGGGCGCGTTGCTCCTTGGACACCGAGCCGTGGTGGGCACGGGCCAGCACGGGCGGCGCACCCTTGGCGGCGCCGGACTCCGCCATCAGCTCCGCGGGGGAGTGGTGCTCGGGCAGGACCTCTCCCGTCGCCCGCTCGTAGGCGATCTCGTTGAGGCGGTTGCACAGCCGCTCCGCCAGGCGGCGGGAGTTGGCGAAGACGATCGTGGAGCGGTGGGCCTGGACGAGGTCGGCGATCTTCTCCTCGACCTGCGGCCAGATGGACGGCTTCTCGCCGGTCTCGCCCTCCTGGACCGGTGAGCCGCCCAGTTCGCCCATGTCCTCCACCGGGACGACCACCGAGAGGTCGAAACGCTTCCCGGACGGCGGCTGCACGATCTCCACCCGGCGCCGCGGGGACAGATAGCGGGCCACCTCCTCCACCGGGCGGACCGTCGCCGACAGCCCGATCCGCCGCGCCGGGCGGTCCAGCTGCTCGTCCAGTCGCTCCAGGGACAGCGCCAGATGCGCGCCGCGCTTCGTGCCGGCGACGGCATGCACCTCGTCCACGATCACCGTCTCGACGCCCGCCAGCGCCTCCCGGGCCGAGGACGTCAGCATCAGGAACAGCGACTCGGGGGTCGTGATGAGGATGTCCGGCGGGCGGTTGGCGAGCGACCGGCGCTCGGCGGGCGGGGTGTCCCCGGAGCGGATGCCGACCGTGATGTCCGGCTCCGGCAGTCCCAGACGGACCGACTCCTGGCGGATGCCCGTCAGCGGACTGCGCAGATTGCGCTCGACATCGACGGCCAGTGCCTTCAGCGGCGAGACGTACAGCACCCGGCAGCGCTTCTTCGGCTCGGCGGGCGGGGGAGTGCTCGCCAGCGCGTCCAGGGAGGCGAGGAAGGCGGCGAGCGTCTTGCCGGATCCCGTCGGCGCCACCACGAGGACGTCACAGCCCGCGCCGATCGCCTGCCAGGCACCTTCCTGCGCGGCGGTGGGCGCGCTGAACGCCCCGGCGAACCAACCGCGGGTCGCGGGCGAGAACGAGTCGAGCGCTGCCTGAGCCATGTCCCCCATCGTGCACCGGACCACTGACAACGAGGCCCCCGCCCGCTGTCACCTGCGGATTCCCCGGCCGCCGAGGCCGCCGCCGCCCGGCCGTCCACCCCTCGGACGTGCAGACCGGCGACCCCCGGGCCGGACGCAGAATGACGGCATGGTCATGGTCAGCGGGGACGGTGCGGCCGACGGCGGCCCCGGCGCGGGCGCCATGCCGCGGGCGGGCGGCGAGTGGGCGCGTCACTGGCGGTACGCGGGGCTGCCCGGCCTCGATCTGCTGCGCGCCCGCTATGTCCGGCACTCCTTCCCCCGCCATGCCCACGACGGGTATGTCGTCTGCGCGGTCACCTCCGGTATCGAGGAGGTCGGACTCCAGCAGGGGACCGTCCGGGCCGGCCACGGCGGCATCATCATGATCAACCCGGAGGTTGCGCACACCGCGCGGGCGGGTGCTCCCGAGGGTTGGACCTACGCCACGCTCTACCCCTCTTCCGGCGTCGTCGCCGAGATCGCCGAGGAGACCACGGGGCTGCGCGGCACCGCGGGGTTCCACGAGACGGTCGCCGAGGACCCGCACCTCGGCCACATGATCACCGAGATCCACCGGGCCGCCGAGGCCGGTAACGCGCTCGCCGCAGACAGCCTGCTGCGGCTCCTCGTCGCCCGGCTGCTGCGCCGCTACGGAGGCCCGCTCCCGGTGCGCCACCCCCGCAGTGCCGGGGCCCGCACCGCCGCCCGCGCGCGGACCGTCCTGGAGGAGCGGATGGCCGACCCGCCCTCCCTGGAGCGGCTGGCCGAGGAGCTCGGGACCGGCCCGTTCGCGCTGCTGCGGGCCTTCCGCAGCGCCTACGGGATGCCGCCGCACACCTGGCTCACCGATGCCCGGGTGCGCCGGGCCCGCCGGCTCCTGGAAGCGGGCAGCGCTCCCGCCGACGCGGCCGTCGCCGTCGGCTTCACCGATCAGCCCCACCTCAACCGGCACTTCACCCGGATCGTCGGGGTGCCACCGGGCGCGTACCGCAGGGAGCGCACGGCACCGCCGGGCGGCACGGGGGCTGCCGGTGGCGGGCAGCCCGCCCGGGGCGCAAGAACGTACAAGACCGCCGAGGGCGCCCGCTCCTAAGGTCCGGGGCGTGGCAGAACAGACACAGATACGTCCCCCGGGAGGGGCCGCGGAGCCGCCGGCCGCCTCCGCGAAACCCGACTCCGCCGTCATCCGGGACGCGCTCGGAGTCGGCGTCGCCGTCGGCCTCTCCGGATTCGCCTTCGGCGTCACCTCGGCCGGCGCCGGGCTCAGCCTCCTGCAGACCTGCGCGCTCAGCCTGCTGGTGTTCACCGGGGCGTCCCAGCTCGCCCTGGTCGGCGCCCTCGCGGCGGGCGGGAATCCGCTCACCGCCGCGGCCGCCGCCCTCTTCCTGGGCGCGCGCAACGCCTTCTACGGGCTGCGGCTGTCCGCCGTCCTCGGCTACCGGGCGACGGCGAAACCCTTCGCCGCCCACTGGGTCATCGACGAGACCTCCGCCGTCGCCCTGGCGCAGCCCGATCGGCGCACCGCCCGACTGGGCTTCACGGTCACCGGCCTGACGCTGTACGTCCTGTGGAACCTCACCACCCTCGTCGGCGCCCTCGGTGCCGGAGCGCTCGGTGACACCGATGCCTGGGGACTGGACGCGGCCGGCCCCGCGGTCTTCCTGGCGCTGCTCGCGCCCAAGCTCACGACCACCGTCGAGCGGCTCACGGCCGGTCTGGCCGTGGTGCTCGTCATGGTGACGCTGCCACTCCTGCCCACCGGCGTACCGGTGCTGATCTCGGCGCTCGCCGCACCCGCCGTCCTCCTCGCACAGGGGCGACGGGAGCGCACCAGGGAGACGGACGGGACGGAACGGCCCGGTACCGGCCCGGACGACACCGCGCCCCAGGACGGATCCGCGCAGATCCGCCGCACCACCGGGGAGGACCGGGCATGAACGTCTGGATCGCGATCGCCGTCACCGCCGTCGGTTGCTACCTGGTGAAGTACCTCGGCCTGTCGGCGCCCGCCGGCGTACTGGAGCGCCCGCTCGTCAAACGGCTGGCCGCCCTGCTGCCGGTGGCCCTGCTGGCCGCGCTCACCGCCCAACAGACCTTCAGCGACGGCCGGCATCTGATGCTCGACGCCAAGGCCGCGGGGGTGGCCGCCGCGGCCCTCGCGCTCGTCCTGCGGGCGCCGTTCCTCCTGGTCGTAGGGGTCGCGGTGATCGTCACGGCGGGGGTACGGGCACTGGGAGGCTGAGCGCTCAGCCCAGGGGGCGCCCGTACGCCCGCAGGGTCAGCAGCGCCTTGAGCGTCACCATGGGGCGGCTTTCCAGCGCCGTCCCCGGTGCCCACACCCGCCAGTTGACCGGCCAGCCGCCGTCCTTCTCCTGGAGCGCGGCGAGGTGGTCCAGCGCCCGGTCCATCTCCCCGTCGGTGAACCAGCTGCGGGCCAGCGAGCCGGGGGCGGCGGCGAAGTCGTACGCCAGGTGATGTTCCCCGGGGGCGTACCCCTGCGCCACCGGGACATCCGCGGCCTGCTCCGGGTCCAGCAGGACCAGCTGCTGCTCCCGTACGAGCCGGCCGAGGCGCTGCGCCGCGGCGGCCGCCCGAGGCCGGTCCGGGGCGCCGTCCAGGAAGGCCACCGCCGCCTCGACCTCGTACGGATGGGTCTCCTCCAGCGACTCCACGGCCGCCCAGCAGTAGTCCGTGGCCCGGAACAGCCAGGCGTGCCACACCTCGTTGCGGTGCAGCACCCCCACCACGGGGCCGGTGGCCAGTAGTGCGCTGGGCGGATCGTCGACCACCGGGATCCAGGGCGCGGCCGGATAGCCGCGCAGTGAGGGGTGCAGCGCAGGCAGCGCGCCCTCGGGGGTGGAGATCTTCGTCAGATAGCGGCAGATCCGCTCCACCTGGCGGCCGTCGCAGCGGCCGATCAGATCGAGCACCTTCAGGGCGTGCGCGGTGTGCAGCGGCTGGCTGACCGGGCCGCGGAGATCGGGCTCCAGGGCATGACCGAAGCCGTCGTCGTCGTTGCGGTACGCGGCGAGCGCGGTCTCGACCGGGTCGGGCCCGCCGCCGAGGAAGTGGTACTCGAAGAGCCGTTGTTCGAGCACCCGGGCGGTCAGCCAGATGAAGCGCTCGGCGCGCGCCAGAGGGGTCGCGGGTGGGCTTACGTTGTCGGCCATGGCCTGACCGTAAGGCGGAAAGGCCCCGCGGGGACCGGCTCGCGCACCGGTGCCCTCCCAGGACGGATTCGGAAGGCCTGCGGTTGACGGCCTGCGGGCCGCCGGGCGGGCGCCCGGACCGGCTGATGGATGCTTGGTGCAGGGCGACGCGGGAGGCCCGTAGGACTCCGTACGGCCGTACGGGGCGCGAGGGGTTGGAAAAGTGCAGATCAGAGTGGGTACGGAGCGGAATTCATGCGGTTGACGATCTTCTGGGAGCGGATGGCGGACCACTTCGGTCCGGCGTACGCCGACTCCTTCGCACGTGATCACGTGATGTCCGGCCTCGGCGGCCGGACCGTGCACGAGGCGCTGGACGCGGGGTGGAGCGCCAAAGAGGTGTGGCGGGTGGTCTGCTCGGTGATGGACGTGCCGCCCGAGAAGCGCTGAGCGGGCGGCGGATACGCCCCCTGACCTGGGCGGCAAGGGTCCGGCAGCGGATCCCTCGCGGCCGGGCCGCACGGGCCCGGGCCGGGGATGTCACAGCAGTGCGCGACACTTGGCTCCGTGCCTGAGCCAGATGAGATCAGCAACGACGTCCCACGCCCCGAGGAGCGGCCCGATGCGCGGATGCCGCCCTGGCTGCCGCGCGCCATGGTGCTGGCGCTCGCCCTGGTGGCCTGTTTCCAGCTCGCCACCTGGGGATTCCACCAGCTGATCACCCTGCTGCTGAATGTGCTGATCGCGTTCTTCCTCGCGCTGGCCGTCGAACCGGCCGTCGACTGGATGGCGGCCCGGGGCATGCGGCGCGGGCTGGCCACCGGCCTGGTCTTCCTGAGCATCCTCGTCGCCGCTGCGGGATTCTTCGCGCTCCTGGGCTCCATGCTCGCCGGGCAGATCACGACCATGGTGGAGGAGTTCCCGCAGTACCTGGACTCCCTCATCAGCTGGATCAACAACACCCTGCACACGCATCTGTCCCGGGTCGAGGTGCAGAACAATCTGCTCAAGTCCGACTGGCTGCAGAAGTACGTCCAGGACAGCGCCAACAATGTCCTCGCCGTCTCCGCGACGGTGCTGGGCAGCCTGTTCAACCTGCTGACCGTGGCCCTGTTCTCGTTCTACTTCGCCGCCGACGGCCCCCGGCTGCGCCGTGCGCTGTGCTCCGTGCTGCCGCCGCACCGCCAGACGGAGGTGCTGCGCGCCTGGGAGATCGCGGTCGCCAAGACCGGTGGCTATCTCTACTCCCGCGGGCTGATGGCGCTGATCTCCGGCGTCGCGCACTACGTCCTGCTGGAGGTCCTCGGTGTGCCGTACGCCCCGGCGCTGGGCATGTGGGTGGGGCTGGTCTCCCAGTTCATCCCGACCATCGGCACGTATCTCGCGGGCGCGCTGCCCATCCTGCTCGCGTTCACCGTCAACCCCTGGTACGCGCTGTGGGTCTTCGGTTTCGTCGTGACGTACCAGCAGTTCGAGAACTACCTCCTGCAGCCGCGGATCACGGCCAAGACGGTGGACATCCATCCCGCCGTCGCCTTCGGGTCGGTCGTCGCCGGCACGGCCCTGATGGGCGCGGTGGGCGCACTGATCGCGATCCCGGCGACGGCGACGCTGCAGGCGTTCCTCGGTGCGTACGTCAAGCGGTACGAGGTCACCGACGATCTGCGGGTCCGCGGCAGGCGCGGGCGCGGTGTCAGTGCCCTGGCCCGGGTCCGGCGGACCCTGCGTGCCGACCAGCCGTCGTCCCCGCTGGAGGACCAGGGGGCGGAGGGCGTCCAGGGGGAGGGGCAGGGCGCCCGCTGACGGCTCCGGCGCGGGGCGGACCCTTGATGGGTTCGCCCGGCCATGGGCGTCCGGCTGCGGGTAGGCGAGGGGGTCACCGCAGGGATGCCGGAGTGTTGGGCCGGCCAGGCCGGTGCGACATGGTGTCGGCAGCTGGTGCGGGGGTGCTGCTTGACACCAAAATCGAACATCCATTCTCATTGGGGATCAGGCCTGTGTCCTCGGGTATTCCGCGGAGTTATCCACAGGCCGGAGCCGGGTCCGGGCGCATTGTCAGTGGCAGGCGTTAGCGTCATGGACGTGAAGCGATCGACTCAAGCAAATCGGGTGGAACCCATGGCAGGCACCGACCGCGAGAAGGCACTGGACGCCGCGCTCGCACAGATTGAACGGCAATTCGGCAAGGGCGCCGTGATGCGCATGGGGGAGCGGTCGAAGGAGCCCATCGAGGTCATCCCCACCGGCTCCACCGCCCTCGACGTCGCGCTCGGCGTCGGCGGCCTCCCCCGCGGCCGCGTCATCGAGGTCTACGGCCCGGAGTCCTCCGGTAAGACGACCCTGACCCTGCACGCCGTCGCGAACGCCCAGAAGGCCGGCGGCTCCGTCGCGTTCATCGACGCCGAGCACGCCCTCGACCCCGAGTACGCCAAGAAGCTCGGTGTGGACACCGACTCCCTGATCCTGTCCCAGCCGGACAACGGCGAGCAGGCCCTGGAAATCACGGACATGCTGGTCCGCTCCGGCGCACTCGACCTCATCGTGATCGACTCCGTCGCCGCCCTGGTGCCGCGGGCCGAGATCGAGGGCGAGATGGGCGACTCCCACGTCGGCCTCCAGGCCCGGCTGATGAGCCAGGCGCTGCGCAAGATCACCAGCGCGCTCAACCAGTCCAAGACCACCGCGATCTTCATCAACCAGCTCCGCGAGAAGATCGGCGTGATGTTCGGCTCGCCGGAGACCACGACCGGTGGCCGTGCGCTGAAGTTCTACGCCTCGGTGCGCCTCGACATCCGCCGCATCGAAACCCTCAAGGACGGCACGGACGCGGTCGGCAACCGTACCCGCGTCAAGGTCGTCAAGAACAAGGTCTCCCCGCCGTTCAAGCAGGCCGAGTTCGACATCCTCTACGGCCAGGGCATCAGCCGTGAGGGCGGCCTGATCGACATGGGTGTGGAGCACGGCTTCATCCGGAAGTCCGGCGCTTGGTACACCTACGAAGGCGACCAGCTCGGCCAGGGCAAGGAGAACGCCCGCAACTTCCTCAAGGACAACCCGGATCTCGCCAACGAGATCGAGAAGAAGATCAAGGAAAAGCTGGGCATCGGTGTGAAGCCGCAGGACCCGGCGGCGGACCCCGCCGCGGACGCCGCGGTGGCGGCGGGTGAACCGGCCGTCGCGGCTCCGGCACCGGCGGCGAAGGCCGCCAAGGGTTCCAAGGCCGCCGCGGCCAAGAGCTAGCCCGCCATGACACGGCGAACGGAATGGCCGGACAGCGGGGATGCCCCCCGCGGCGCTGCCGGCGACGCCGAGACCCGTAGCGGCCGCAGGGGCCGTCGTGGCGATATGGACAGCGGTGGTCCCTCCTCGTCGAGGGCCGAGTCGGGACCGCCGCGTACGCCCGAGGAGCAGGCGCGGGCCATCTGCCTGCGCCTGCTCACCGGGAGCCCGCGAACGCGCAAACAGCTCGGGGACGCCCTGCGGCAGCGGGGCATCCCCGAGGAGGCCGCGGAAGAGGTGCTGTCCCGGTTCGAGGACGTCGGGCTGATCGACGATGCGGCCTTCGCCGATGCCTGGGTGGACTCCCGCCACCACGGCCGGGGCCTGGCGCGCCGCGCGCTGGCCCGCGAACTCCGCACCAAGGGGGTGGACTCCGCCCTCATCGAGGAGGCCGTCGGCCGCCTCGACTCCGCACAGGAGGAGTCCACCGCCCGTGAGTTGGTCGATCGCAAGCTGCGGGCCACCAGGGGCCTGGACCGCGAAAAGCGACTGCGCCGCCTGGCCGGAATGCTGGCCCGCAAGGGCTACGGCGAGGGGCTCGCCCTTCGCGTCGTTAAGCAGGCACTGGAAGAGGAGGGTGAGGATCCGGAACTTCTGGACCAGCACTGTCTGCCGGAGGGGTGAGGACCCAGGCAGGGAGGGTTGAGGACCCACGCCGGGAGGGGCGAGGACTCGCGCACGGAGCGGTGAGGACTCGCGCGCCATGGCAAGAGGGTTGGACATCCCGACCCCGCCGCGTTGTGGCGGACGGGGGCTACGGATCTGTAGAGGGGTCGGGGCGTAGGCCAACTACATCTGTCCTGGGGCAGGGGCCGCGTGGGACTCGGACCGAGGTCGCTCGGGCGCGTATCTGCCGGTGCGCCGACAGCGGCTCGGGTGACCGGTGCGCCGACACCGGCTCAGGGCGAGGGACGCGGTGCGGCCTGACATGGCGTGCACCGCGACGGGAAATGCGGGGTGGGTGGGGAGGGGAGGGGGGGGC
>NZ_SDIF01000157.1 GCF_004122735.1 Streptomyces sioyaensis
TCCCCGGAGCCCGCCCAGCAGTCCGCCCCGGCGCCCGCCCTACCCGCCGACGACCGTATCGACGTCACGGCGGTCCACTACGCCTACGACCACGGGCACGACGACGTGCTGCGCGGCGTCGACCTGACCGTCCGCCCCGGCGAACGGCTGGCCCTGGTCGGCCCGTCGGGAGCCGGTAAGTCGACCCTGGGGCGGCTGCTGGCAGGTATCGACGCCCCGCGCAGCGGCTCGGTGACGGTCGGCGGGGCGCCGGTCGCGGCGCTGGATCCGGACGTGTTGCGCCGGCAGATCGTCCTGGTCACCCAGGAGCACCATGTGTTCCTGGGCACCGTCCGGGACAATCTGCGGCTCGCCGCGCCCGGGGCCGACGACGCCGCGCTGCACGCCGCGCTGGCCGCCGTGGGGGCCGAGTGGGCCGGGGAGCTGCCGGCCGGTCTGGACACCGAGCTGGGCGCCGGCGGGCACCGCCTCGACGGTTCGCAGTCGCAGCAACTGGCCCTGGCCCGGGTGGTGCTGGCGGATCCGCACACCCTGATCCTGGACGAGGCGACGGCGCTGCTCGACCCGCGGACGGCCCGGCACACCGAGCGCGCCCTGGCCGCCGTGCTGCGGGGGCGTACGGTCATCGCGATCGCACACCGGCTGCACACCGCCCACGACGCGGACCGGGTGGCCGTCATGGAGGGCGGCCGGCTGACCGAACTCGGCACCCACGACGAGCTGGTGGCGGCGGACGGCGCCTATGCCGCGCTGTGGCACTCCTGGCACGGCCAGGGCCCCGCCGGGCAGGACGCCACGGGGGCCGGTCGTCCCGGGTCCGGATCCGGACGGCCTTGAGCTGCGGTTCGAGCCGTTCCGGGGGCCCCGGGAGCACGGGAGCGGCGTATCCGCCGATCACGGACCGTCCGGCTTCCGGACACGGATTTCGGGCAACGGACGGTTTCCGGCCAATTAGTTGAACGGAGCCTGACAACAAGCCACCTGAGGTGGGACTCTTCCCCGCAACCGCCGCACGGACCCCCACCGCACCAGCCGCCGCGGCAGCGTTTTTCCTCAGCACCACCCGCTCCACCGGCAACGCCACGTATCACTGGTACGCCGCGTATCACCCGTACGTCTCCCCCCACACGCTCCAAGAGTTCTGCCTCGCTCTGCCCGGACGGCCGATGGGCCGCCCGGTCCCCCTCGGCCGCCCCGTCACGTCGCGGCCACCGCAGAAGGAGTCAGCGTGAGACGCACCCCCCATGGACGCGCCGTTGCGACCGGCGCACTCGTCGCCGTCACGGCGATGCTGGCCGTCGGTGTCCAGGCCGGCACCGGTACGGCGGCCACCCCGCGGCCGGGCACCACGCATGCCACGCCCCGGCCCGGCGCACTGCCGGCCAAGCTGTCCCCGTCCCAGCGTGCGGAGCTGATCAGGGCAGCGAACGCCACCACGGCAAAGACCGCCCGGGAGCTGAAGCTCGGGGCGAAGGAGAAGCTGGTCGTCAAGGACGTCTCGAAGGACGTCGACGGCACCGTGCACACCCGCTACGAGCGCACCTACGAGGGACTGCCCGTCCTCGGCGGTGACCTCGTGGTGCACCAGAGCAAGGGCGGCGCGCTCAAGGGCGTCACCAAGGCCGTCCGCTCCCAGCTCAAGGTCGTGAGCACCACCGCGAAGGTGCACCCGGCCACCGCCGAGGCGAAGGCCGTGTCGTCGGCCCGGGCGCTCGGCTCGACGAAGACCGAGGCCGCCAAGGCACCGCGCAAGGTGATCTGGGTCGCCGACGGCAAGCCGCTGCTCGCGTACGAGACGGTGGTCGGCGGGCTCCAGGACGACGGCACGCCCAACCAGTTGCACGTCATCACGGACGCCACGACCGGCGCCAAGCTCTTCCAGTACCAGGGGATCGAGCAGGGCGTCGGCAACAGCGAGTACAGCGGCAAGGTCAACTTCGGCACGTCGGGCTCGGCGCCGAACTTCTCGATGACCGACCCGACCCGCGGCAACCACAAGACGTACGACCTCAAGCACGGTTCGTCCGGGACGGGTTCGCTGTTCACCGACGCCGACGACACCTGGGGCGACGGCACCGCGCAGAACGCCCAGACGGCCGGTGTCGACGCGGCCTACGGCGCCCAGGTGACCTGGGACTACTACAAGAACGTGCACGGCCGCAGCGGTATCCGCGGGGACGGCGTCGGCGCCTACTCCCGCGTCCACTACGGCAACAGCTACGTCAACGCGTTCTGGGACGACGGCTGCTTCTGCATGACGTACGGCGACGGCTCCGGCAACGCCGCCCCGCTGACCGCCATCGACGTGGCCGGCCACGAGATGTCGCACGGTGTCACCGCGGCCACCGCGAACCTCACCTACAGCGGCGAGTCCGGCGGTCTGAACGAGGCGACCTCGGACATCTTCGGCACCTCGGTCGAGTTCTACGCCAACAACCCCGCCGACCCCGGTGACTACCTCATCGGCGAGAAGATCGACATCAACGGCGACGGCACCCCGCTGCGCTACATGGACAAGCCGTCCAAGGACGGCGCGTCCGCGGACTACTGGTCGAGCGGTGTCGGCAACAAGGACGTGCACTACTCGTCCGGTGTCGCCAACCACTTCTTCTACCTGCTGTCCGAGGGCAGCGGCCCGAAGGACATCGGCGGCGTCCACTACGACAGCCCGACCTTCGACAACCTGCCGGTCCCGGGCATCGGCCGGGCCAACGCGGAGAAGGTCTGGTTCAAGGCCCTCAGCCAGTACATGAGCGCCAACACCAACTACGCGGGCGCCCGCGACGCCACCCTGAAGGCCGCGGCGGACCTCTTCGGCCAGGGCAGCGCGTCGTACAACACGGTCGCCAACACCTGGGCGGCGGTCAACGTCGGCTCGCGCGTCCCGGACGGCGGCGGGGTCACCGTCACCAACCCGGGCAACCAGTCCAGCACCGTGGGCCAGGCCGCCAGCCTGCAGATCAAGGCGACCAGCGGCACCGCGGGCGCGCTCTCGTACGCGGCGACCGGGCTGCCCGCCGGGCTGTCGCTCAACACGAGCACGGGTCTGATCTCCGGCACGCCGACCACGGCCGGCACCAGCAATGTGACGGTCACGGTCACCGACGCCGCGAAGAAGACCGGGACGGCCGCCTTCACCTGGACGGTCAGCACCTCCGGTGGCGGCAGCGTCTTCGAGAACACCGACGACGTGGCGATCCCGGACGCGGGCGCGGCGGTCACCTCGCCGATCAACGTCGGCCGCAGCGGCAACGCCCCGAGCACGCTCAAGGTCGGCGTCGACATCGTCCACAGCTACCGCGGTGACCTGGTCATCGACCTGATCGCCCCGGACGGCACCGCCTACCGGCTGAAGAACGCCAACCCGTTCGACTCGGCGGCGAACGTGAAGACCACGTACACCGTCAACGCCTCCTCCGAGAAGGCGAGCGGCACCTGGAAGCTGCGGGTGCAGGACATCTACGCGGAGGACAGCGGCAACATCAACAGCTGGAAGCTCACTTTCTGACCAACTGCCGCACCAAAGAGTCACCTTGGTGTGACATAAGCGGGCCGTCAGTTCGAGCCACCTGACAACGGGCCTGCTGAGCACGGCGATTGGGCGTCGTCCCCGGGTCACCGGGGGCGGCGCCCCTCTCCGTTATACGAACCGCGATCACCACTCTACGGACGATTTCCAGCCAACCTGTGAACACCCTCCTGACATGCACGCGTTCGAATGGCAGTCTTCCCGAACGCACGTCACACCCGCATCGCTTTGCACCCCCACCACTTGGCAAAGTTGAAGGAGCACGCGTGACCCCCCGCATATCTCGCAAGACCCGTGTGACCGGTGGCGCCATCGCCGCCGCCGCTCTGCTGGCCGCCGGTATCGCCGGCACCGCAGGAGCCTCCACCGCCCCGGCCCCCACCAAGGACGGTTCACCCCTCAAGCTCAGCGCCTCGCAGCGCACCGAGCTGCTGCGCGACGCCGGCGCCGCGAAGGTCCAGATGGCCAAGGAACTCGGCCTGGGCTCGCAGGAGAAGCTGGTCGTCAAGGACGTCATCAAGGACGCCGACGGCACCACCCACACCCGCTACGACCGCACCTACGCCGGCCTGCCGGTGCTGGGCGGCGACCTGATCGTGCACACCGCCAAGGGCGGCGCGGTCAAGGGCACCACCAAGTCGACCCAGAAGTCGATCAAGGTGGCCTCCACCACGGCGAAGATCGCCCCGACGGCCGCCGCGCAGTCGGCCCAGGGCACCGCCGTGAAGTCGCTCAGCGCCAAGAAGGCCACCGCGCAGACGCCCCAGAAGGTCGTCTGGGCCGCCTCCGGCTCGCCCGTCCTCGCCTACGACACCGTCGTCAAGGGCGTCCAGAAGGACGGCACGCCCAGCCGCATGCACGTCATCACCGACGCCGACAGCGGCAAGAAGCTCTTCCAGTACGACGACATCCGTACCGGCAAGGGCGAGAGCGAGTTCAGCGGCAGCGTCGACCTGGGCACCTCCAAGGAGGGCAGCGGCTTCACGCTGACCGACGCCGACCGCGGCGGTCACAAGACCGTCAACCTCGGCAACAGCGAGTCCGGTGAGGGCAAGGCCTTCACGGACGAGGACGACAAGTGGGGCACCGGTAAGCCCGACAACCCGCAGACCGCGGCCGTCGACGCCCACTACGGTGCGGCCGAGACCTGGGACTACTACAAGAAGGTCCACGGCCGCAACGGCATCAAGGGCGACGGCAAGGGCGCCACGTCCCGCGTGCACTACGGCAAGAACTACGTCAACGCCTTCTGGGACGACAGCTGCTTCTGCATGACGTACGGCGACGGCGAGGGCGACAAGGCCCCGCTCACCGCCCTCGACGTCGCGGCCCACGAGATGTCGCACGGTGTCACCGCGGCCACCGCCAAGCTCGAATACAGCGGTGAGTCCGGCGGCCTCAACGAGGGCACCTCGGACATCTTCGGCACCTCGGTCGAGTTCTACGCCAAGAACGACAAGGACCCGGGCGACTACCTCATCGGCGAGAAGATCAACATCAACGGTGACGGCAAGCCGCTGCGCTACATGGACAAGCCGTCCAAGGACGGTCAGTCGAAGGACTTCTGGGACTCCAAGACCGGGGACCTCGACCCGCACTACTCGTCGGGCGTCGCCAACCACTTCTTCTACCTGCTGTCGGAGGGCAGCGGCCCGAAGGAGATCGGTGGCGTCAAGTACGACAGCCCGACCGCGGACAACAAGAAGGTCGAGGGCATCGGCCGGGACAAGGCCGAGAAGATCTGGTTCAAGGCCCTGACCGAGTACATGACCTCGAACACCGACTACAAGGCCGCCCGCGAGGCGACCATCAAGGCTGCCACCGACCTGTACAAGGCCGGCAGCCCCGAGGTCAAGGGCGTCGAGGCCGCCTGGACCGGCGTCGCCGTCAAGTGACGCAACGAGCGGGAACGTGCTGAACGTGCCGGGGTGAGCGAGCCCCGGAGCGGGCGGTGTCCGGAGACTTCCGGGCACCGCCCTCACGCGTTTCCGGGGCCGGGAGCGTGCGGTGTCGCCGGCCGGCGTGCTGCGCCGGGCTGACGCGACGCCGGCCGGGCCGTGCCGAGCCGGGCCGACGCGACGCCGGCCGGTCCAGGAGCGCGGCGCGGGCGCCCGCGCCCCGCCCGCCACCGCCTCAACTCACCTCCCCTTCCGGGCATTTCCGGCCGGACGAGACCGTTCACCGGCTCCCGCCCCGTCGCTCGATATGGCTGATTCCACCCCCTCATGCGCCCTTGTACGGACTACTTCCTGGGGGGAGGCTGCGAGATGACGCCGACGGGCCCCGGCGCGACACCGGACATCCGCTGGACCGCAACTCCGCTGTGATCACACCGAGTTGAGGAGGCGAACCCGACCGTGTCAGCGCGGCTCCGCGAGCACCCGCGCGGGGGCGCCGGCCCGCCCGCCGGGACGCGGCGGATCCGCGGTGCGGCACCGGTGCACAGCCCGGCGGACTCCCCGGCCGCCCCCTGCGGGAAGGCCCGCCGGGAACACCGTGGTACCCCCGCGCCGCACCTGCACACCGGATCCACCGGGGCACCGCCGGCCACAGACGGCCGGTGGAGCAGCACCCCGCGCCGCCGTGCCATCCGCCAGCCGAGTGAAAGCGGACAGGAGCGCCCATGCCCGCAGCCGTTCCCCTTGCCGTAAAGCGGATACAAAGGACAGAACCCCGCAAAGCACCACAAGCCCAGGTGAGCCCATGATCGGTCGCATTCCTGTTCTGGACATCCGCCCGCAGATCGATTGCGGCCGCCGCCCGGCGAAGGCCGTGGTGGGTGAGACCTTCGAGGTCTCGGCCACCGTCTTCCGCGAGGGGCAGGAGGCGGTCGCGGCGAATGTGGTGCTGCGCAATCCGGCCGGCCGCTGCGGCCCCTGGACACCGATGCGGGAGCGGTCGCCCGGCACCGACCGCTGGAGCGCCGAGGTCACCCCCGCCGTCGAGGGCCGCTGGTCGTTCACCGTCGAGGCCTGGTCCGACCCGGTCACCACCTGGCGCCGGCACGCCGCGATCAAGATCCCCGCGGGCCTCGATTCCGAGCTGATGCTCACCGAGGGCGCCGAACTCCATGAGCGGGCGGCCGCGGAGGTCCCCAAGAGCGACGGGCGCGAGGCGGTGCTCGCCGCCGTGGACGCGCTGCGCAACCCCGACCTGCCCGCCGCCACCCGGCTCGCCGCCGCCCTCTCCCCCCAGGTCACCGAGGCGCTGGACCGCCATCCGCTGCGCGAACTGCTCACCGTCTCGCGCCCGATGCCGCTGGTCGTCGAGCGCCGGCGGGCCCTGTACGGCTCGTGGTACGAGCTCTTCCCGCGCTCCGAGGGCGCCACCGTCACGCCGGACGGCACGGCCGTCAGCGGCACCCTGCGCACCGCGGCCGACCGGCTGCCGGCCGTCGCCGCCATGGGCTTCGACGTGGTCTATCTCCCGCCGGTCCACCCCATCGGCAGCGCCTTCCGCAAGGGCCCCAACAACGCGCTGTCGGCCGGCCCGGACGATGTCGGCTCCCCCTGGGCCATCGGCTCGGCGGCCGGCGGCCATGACGCCCTCCACCCCGACCTGGGCACCTTCGAGGACTTCGAGCACTTCGTGCGCACCGCCCGTGAGCTGCGGATGGAGGTGGCCCTGGACTTCGCGCTGCAGTGCTCCCCCGACCATCCCTGGGTCACCCTGCACCCCCAGTGGTTCGCGCACCGCGCCGACGGCTCCATCGCCTACGCCGAGAATCCGCCGAAGAAGTACCAGGACATCTACCCCCTCGCCTTCGACGCCGACTTCCGCGGGCTGGTCCGCGAGACCGAGCGGGTGCTGCGCTTCTGGATGGCCAAGGGCGTACGGATCTTCCGCGTCGACAACCCGCACACCAAGCCGGTGGCCTTCTGGGAGAAGGTGATCGGCGACATCAACCGCACCGATCCGGACGTGCTCTTCCTCGCCGAGGCGTTCACCCGCCCGGCCATGCTGCACACCCTCGCCCAGATCGGCTTCCACCAGTCGTACACGTACTTCACCTGGCGCAACACCAAGCAGGAGCTGACCGAGTACCTCACCGAGCTGTCCGGTGAGTCGGCGTCCTATCTGCGGCCCAACTTCTTCGTCAATACCCCGGACATCCTGCACGCCTACCTCCAGGAGGGCGGCCGACCCGCCTTCGAGGTACGCGCCGTGCTGGCCGCGACGCTCGCCCCCACCTGGGGCGTCTACGCCGGGTACGAGCTCTGCGAGTCGACACCGTTGCGGCCGGGCAGCGAGGAGTACCTGGACTCGGAGAAGTACCAGCTCAGACCGCGTGACTGGGACGCGGCGGCGCGGGCGGGGCACACCATCGCCCCCCTGATCACCACCCTCAACCGCATCCGCCGCCGGCACCCCGCCCTGCAGCAGCTGCGCAATCTGCACTTCCACCAGGTCGACAACGACGCCGTCCTCGCCTACTCCAAGCGCGAGGGGCACGGCGAGCGGACCGACACGGTGCTCACGGTGGTCAACCTCGACCCGCACCACACCCACGAGGCGACGGTGTCGTTGGACATGCCGGAACTCGGCCTCGGCCGGCACGAGTCCTTCCCGGTGCGCGATGAGCTCACCGGCGATACCTACCACTGGGGCAGGGACAACTATGTGCGCCTGGGGCCTGGCAGCTCACCGGCGCCCGCCCATGTGCTGTCGCTGCGACCGTCCTCACCGATCGGAGGGTCACCCAATTGATCGTCAATGAGCCCGTCCCCGACACCTTCGAGGACACCCCGGCGAAAGACCGCGATCCCGACTGGTTCAAACGGGCCGTCTTCTACGAAGTCCTGGTGCGCTCGTTCCAGGACAGTAATGGCGACGGCATCGGCGACCTCAAGGGCATCACGGCCAAGCTCGATTATCTGCAATGGCTGGGGGTGGACTGTCTCTGGCTGCCGCCGTTCTTCAAATCCCCGCTGCGGGACGGCGGTTACGATGTCGCCGACTACACCGCGGTGCTCCCCGAATTCGGCGATCTGGCCGACTTCGTGGAATTCGTGGACGCCGCCCACCACCGCGGCATGCGGGTCATCATCGACATGGTGATGAACCACACCAGCGACCAGCACCCGTGGTTCCAGGAGTCGCGCACCGACCCCGGCGGTCCGTACGGCGACTATTACATGTGGGCCGACGACGACAAGCAGTACGACGACGCCCGCATCATCTTCGTCGACACCGAGGCCTCCAACTGGACCTTCGACCCGGTCCGCAAGCAGTACTACTGGCACCGCTTCTTCTCCCACCAGCCGGACCTCAACTACGAGAACCCGGCGGTCCAGGAGGAGATGATCTCCGCCCTGCGCTTCTGGCTCGACCTGGGTATCGACGGTTTCCGGCTGGACGCGGTGCCCTACCTGTACGCCGAGGAGGGCACCAACTGCGAGAATCTCCCCGCCTCGCACGCCTTTCTCAAGCGGGTCCGCGCGGAGATCGACGCGCACTATCCGGACACGGTGCTGCTGGCCGAGGCCAATCAGTGGCCGGAGGACGTCGTCGACTACTTCGGTGATTACGGCGTCGGCGGCGACGAATGCCATATGGCCTTCCATTTCCCGGTCATGCCGCGGATCTTCATGGCGGTACGCCGCGAATCGCGCTATCCGGTGTCGGAAATCCTCGCCAAGACCCCGGCGATCCCGTCCGGCTGCCAGTGGGGCATCTTCCTGCGCAACCACGACGAGCTGACCCTCGAAATGGTCACGGACGAAGAACGCGACTACATGTACGCGGAGTACGCCAAGGACCCGCGGATGCGCGCCAATATCGGCATCCGCCGCCGGCTCGCCCCGCTGCTCGACAACGACCGCAATCAGATCGAGCTCTTCACCGCCCTGCTGCTGTCGCTGCCCGGCTCACCGATCCTCTATTACGGCGACGAGATCGGGATGGGCGACAACATCTGGCTCGGCGACCGGGACGCGGTGCGCACCCCGATGCAGTGGACGCCGGACCGCAATGCCGGCTTCTCCTCCTGCGACCCCGGCCGGCTCTTCCTGCCGACCATCATGGATCCCGTCTACGGCTACCAGGTCACCAACGTCGAGGCCGCGATGAGTTCGCCGTCCTCGCTGCTGCACTGGACCCGCCGCATGATCGAGATCCGTAAGCAGAACCCGGCGTTCGGGCTCGGCAGCTACACCGAGCTGTCCTCCACCAACCCGGCGGTCCTGGCCTTTCTGCGGGAGGCGCCGGGCACCGGCGGCGCGGACGACGACCTGGTGCTGTGCGTGCACAACTTCTCGCGCTTCGCCCAGCCCACGGAGCTGGATCTGCGGGCGTTCAGCGGCCGCCATCCGGTGGAACTCATCGGTGGTGTCCGCTTCCCGGCCATCGGGGAACTGCCGTATCTGCTGACCCTCGCGGGCCACGGGTTCTACTGGTTCCGGCTGCGCAAAAACTCCGGATAGGCCGCCGGCGCCCTGACCGGGCACGGGTTGCCGGGATCGACGCCCGTACGCAGCCGCATGGCGCGTACGGGCGTTTTTTGACCTTTCGCCCGGGCAGCCTCCCTACTACCGCACGGGCCGGGTGGGCCATCGTCGGTCCCCCCGGCCCCGCAGGGGGACACCGCGCAGCGGAGCAGCACGGGCCCGAATTCCGCTGCCGTACGGACGCTCTCGCACGAGGCGCCCCCGGACTCCGTCTGGGGGTACCCCCACCGCGCCGCCGCACAGTCAAGGCCGCATTCCGGGACACTTAGCCCTATATGTCGTGTGCCCGGGGAAAGGACGCGACGCCATGTCGGACACCGCCTCGACCCGTGCCACCCGCCACACCCCTGATCGCCGCCCGCTCGCCACCGCACCCGATCTGCTGTCCTCGCTGGCCGCCCTGCTCACCGCATGGGTGCCCCGCCAGCGCTGGTTCGCCGGCAAGGGGCGGATGGTCACCGGCTTCTCCCTGCTCTCGGCGACCGAGCTGCTGCCGTGCACCACCGACGGCAGCGCGCCGGGCCTGCTGCATCTGCTCGTCCGCGCCCAGCAGAGCGCGCCGCCGAGCCGTACGCCGGTCGGAGACGACTGCTACCAGCTCCTGCTGGGAGTGCATCCGGCGCCGCCGCCGCAGCTGGCGCCCGCGGTGATCGGACGCCCCGGCGGCGGTCCGCTGAGCGGCCGCGCGGTCTACGACGCGCTGCTCGACAACCGGCTGTGCGGGCTGCTGCTGGAGCGGCTGCGGGTGCCGGGCCGGCTCGGCGCACTGCGCTTCTGCCGCGAGCCGGACGCCGTCATCCCCTCCGGGCTGCCGGCCCGGCCGATCGCCGTCGAGCAGTCCAACTCCTCGATCGTGTACGGCGATTCCTTCATCCTGAAGGTCTTCCGGCGGATCGAGCCGGGCATCAACCCGGACCTGGAGCTGCCGCGGGCGCTGGCGGACGCCAAATGCGCGCGGGTGCCGGCGCCCGCCGCGTGGTGCGAGACGGCGACCGCCGGGGAGGGCGGCGAGGCGACCACGCTGGGCGTGCTCCAGCCGTTCCTGCCGGGCTCGGCGGACGGCTGGCAGCTGGCGCTCAACGCGCTGGCGGTGCGGGCCGACTTCACCGGCTCGGCGCGGGCGCTCGGCCATGCCACCGCGGAGGTGCACACCGCACTCGCCCAGACGCTGCCGACCACCGAGCTGCGCCGCCCGCAGCTCGAAGCGATCGCCGCCCGGATGAACGAGCGGCTGGCGGCCACCGCGCGCGCCGTGCCCGTGCTGCAGCCCTACCGCGCCCGGCTGCGGACCGCCTTCGACGCGCTGGCCGCGCTCGGCCGGGACGGCCGCAGCTGGGCCGCCCAGCGCATCCACGGCGATCTGCATCTGGGCCAGACCCTGCGCTCCGCCGACGAGGGGCGCTGGTCGCTGATCGACTTCGAGGGCGAACCGGCCCGCCCGCTGGCCGAGCGGCGCCGGCTCCAGCCGGCGGTGCGCGACGTCGCGGCGATGCTGCGCTCCTTCGACTACGCCGCGCGCAGCGGACCGGCCGGCGCCGACCCCTGGGCGCTGGAGTGGGCGCGCCGCACCCGCGACGCCTACTGCCTGGGCTATGCGGAAGCCGGCGGGCTCGACCCGCGCTCGGTGCCCGAACTCATGCGCGCCTACGAGACCGACAAAGCCGTCTACGAGGTGCTCTACGAGGCCCGGCACCGGCCCGACTGGCTGGCCGTCCCGATGGCCGCCATCCGGCGGCTGGCCGCGGGCGGGGAGCCGGCACTGCGGACGGACGGGTCCGGCGCGTCCCGCTCCGCCGGGTCCGACGGCCGGGGGTGAGGGGCCGCCGACGAACCGCCGCACCGCCGCCCGCGGACCCCACCGCCCGCCGACCCGCCGAGATCCGACCGATGCCCGGAAGGAAGAGCTCCCAGACGCCC
>NZ_SDIF01000158.1 GCF_004122735.1 Streptomyces sioyaensis
GGCGGCGGGTGACGTCGGTGTGTCGCCGGGCTGACGTGCGCGGGGACGGGGGCGGCGGAGGGCGTGGCCCTACGGCTTAGGCTGTGCTGCAAAGCCAGCTTCAGCCAGGGGGCAACCGCGATGACGACAGGTCAAGGGCTGGGGGCACTCCCCGGCCCCCGCGCGGCGGGACATGCCGCGCCACCGAATGCGGCCTATGCCGGACAGGTCGTGCATTTCCCGGACCCGGTCCGCGCCGCGCGGTACCCGGCCGGCGTGCGGATGGACGAGCGCGGTTTCCCGCAGTTCACGCCCTATGCGCGCGCCGCGGTGGAGATCGCCGAGCCGCCGGAGGGCTTCGGCGTCGACGAGCTGCGGCTGACGGACTACGTCTCGGCGAATGCCGCGCTGCACGCGCAGGGGCACGAGCTGTGGATAGACGTGCCGTCGGTGGCGACACCGCACGGCTGGACCTGGCACCACGTGGCCGGCACCCGGCGGATGGAGCTGGTCCCGGTCGAGGTGAAGGCGCTGTTGCGGCATCACGGCGGGCTGGCGACGGCCCCGGTGGCGCACGACCGGCGCGGCACCCGGCCGTTGCAGGAGACGAGGCCGGCGCACTTCGGGCTGCCGCACCGCGATCTGTCGGTGGGTGAGGAGCAGCTGGCGCAGGCCGAGGAGTCGTTGGGCTACCGGCTGCCGGAGGCGTACCGCGCGTTCCTGAAAGCGGCGGGCGGGTGCGCGCCGGTGGGCGCGGCACTCGACGCGGAGTTGGGCCTCCTGGTCGACCAGCCGTTCTTCACGGTGCGCGACGACGCGGCGGTCAACGATCTGGTCTATGTGAACAAGTGCCTGCGGGACCACTTCACCAAGGACTATCTGGGGGTGGCGTTCGTGCAGGGCGGTGTGGTCGCGGTGAAGGTGCGCGGCGAGGCGCTCGGTTCGGTGTGGTTCTGCCCGTACGACGACGCCCGGGACCAGGACGGCTGGACGGTGCAGGAGCGGGTGGAGCGGCTGCTGTTGCCGTGCGGCACGGACTTCGACGACTTTCTGCTCCGGCTGGCGGGCAATCCGCCGGAGCTGGAGACCGTGGCGAACCTGATGGTCGACGGCGGTTTCGCGTACCAGGTTGCGGTGGGGGGCTGAGCACGGTGGTGACGTTCGCGCAGGCGCAGGAGCGCGCGGAGCAGTGGGTGAACGGCGAGGTGCCGCCGCACCTCCACCGTGCGGTCCAGGTGCGGGAGTTCGACCTGGGTTTCGTGGTCTGGGCCGAGGACCGGGACGGAGGGCCGTCGACGGGCGGCGGCCGGGCCCGGCTGGTGATCGCGCGGGACAGCGGGGAGACCACGCTGTGGCCGGGGCTGCCGGTGGGCGAGGTGATCCGGCGCTACGAGGAGCACTACGGCGCCCCCGCGGACGGCGGGTACGCCGCGCCGGAACCGCCGCAGCGGATCGACCTGGAGGCCACCTCGTTTCTGCTGACGCCGCCGGAGTGGCTCCAGGAGGCGGCGGATGCGCGCGGGCGCGCGGACCGGTCGGGGGCGGGAAACACGGGGGCGGGAAATACGGGGGCCGCGGCCCCGATGCCGCCGCCCGCCGCGCCGCCCACGCCCGCGGACGCCTGGGCCGAGGTGAACGTCAACGCCGCCGACGGCGGGCCCGCCCGGGACGGCTCGGGCCCGGACACGGGTGCCGGCTCGCCCGGTTCCGGTGCGCCGGGCTCGTGGGCCGGGACGGACACGACGCACGGCGCGGGGGCCGAGGACCGCTCGGTGGGTCTGCCCCAGACGGTCTTCGCCCCGCCGCTGGCCGGTTTCGACGGGACGGACGACACCCCGTCGGTGCCGCGGGCGCGCCCGGAGGCCAAGACCGAACTCCTCCAGGGCGGCAGCCAGTTGCCGCGTACGCAGGTCGCGCCCGCACTGGAGCTGCCGGACGGGTCCGGGGCCGACGGCGATCCGGCGGGGCGGCCGCACCCGGCCGGCGGGCCCGAGGGCGGTGCGCTGCCGCCGCCGATGCCCGCCGCGCCGCCGGCCGCCGCGGGGCTGTCCGCGCTGCCGCCGCCGTCCGGTCCGCCGGCCGCCGATGTGCCGCCCCCGCCGGGCGCCGGTACGGCCGCCGCGGCGGGACCGGGCGTCCCCGCGCCGCCGGCACCGCCCGCGGGCGGTGGGGTGCATGCCGCGGCGACGATGCTGGCCGACGGCTCGGCGCTGCCCGGTAACGCCGCAGCCCCGGGCCCGCCGCCGCCTCCCGGTCCCCCCGGCGCGGGCCGGGACGGCGCCCCGCAGGAGGCCACGGCGGCCGACGCCCCCCGGGCCGGGGGGCCGCCGCCCGGCGGACCGGCGGCGTCCGGCCCCGGTGCGTCCGGTGCCCCGGCCGGCGGTTACATCCCGACGCAGCTGGTGTCGCAGCTGGACGCGGCGGACGTGGATCTCAGTGCGGTGGACGGGCCGGACGGGGCAGGGACGCCCGGCGGCCGGGACGGGTCCGGTGCCGGTGCCCCCGGTGACACGGGTTCCCCCGCCGCCGGCGGCCCCCGCTCCGGCGGGGTGCATGCCGCCGCGACGATGCTCGCCGACGGTGCGTCCTTGCAGGCCGGTCCCGGCGCCGCGGGCGGCCCCGGTGTGCCGCCGCCCCCTCCGGGGGTGCCGGGCGCGCCCAAGCCGCCCGGTCCGCCCGGAAAGCCCGGTGTGTCCGGGAAGCCCGGCGCGTCCGCGGGCGCTCAGGGCTCCGGTGCTCAGGGCGGTCCGCCTCCGCCGCCGCCCCCGCCCGCCGCGGGCGGTGGGGTGCACGCCGCGGCGACGATGCTCGCCGACGGCGCCGCGCTGTCCGCCGGTCCGGGCGGCTCCGGTGCGCCGGGCGTGCCCGGGATGCCGCCGGCGGCCGGTCCGGGCGTGCCCCCGCCGGGCGTGCCCACGGCCCCGCCCGGCCCGCCGCCGGCCCCGCACGGTGCGCACGGCGCCGGTGCGCCGGCCCCCGGCGGCCAGGGTTCCGGCGGCCCCGGTGCGTACGGCTACCCGCAGGCGCCCAGTGGCCAGCCGACCGTCGGCCCCGGCTACATGGCCGTACTGAGCTACCGCGGACCGGACGGCTCCGAGCAGAAGATCGTGCGCCGCTCGGCGCCCGGTACGCCGCATCCGGAGTGGCAGCTGCTGCACGAGCTGCGCGCGCTGAACGTGCCGCCGCAGCAGGTGCTGGAGCTGCACACCGAGCTGGAGTGCTGTGATCTGCCGGGCGGCTACTGCGCCCGGATGATCCGGGACAACTGGCCGCAGGTGCGGATCAGTCACACCGCCGCGTACGGCCGCGACCATGCCTCGCGGCAGCAGGGCGTACGGCATCTCGTCGAGCACCAGGGCGAGTTGCACCAGGTCGCGGACGGTCCGGCGCGGCCGGCCCCGGTGCGGGTGCCGTTGCCGCACCCCGCGCAGGTGCAGCCGATACCGCCGGTGCCGCCGCAGATGATCGGGCAGGAGCTGGAGCAGGCCTTCGGGCCGCACGCCGTCTTCCGTTTCGAGCAGCGGGCGGTCTCCCGGCAGGGGGTGCCCGATGTGGTGGCCCAGATGCTGGTGTGGGCCGGGCTGCCGGTCGACTTCGGGCCGTTCTTCTGGGCGCAGGCGCAGCCGGGCCGCCCGGTGCCGACGCTGGCGGAGCTGGCGGCGGAGCGCATGGTGCAGCCGGCCTCGGACGCCGGTTCCTACCTGGTGATGGGCAACGACTTCGGCCGTCAGCTGTGTGTGCAGTACGGGACCGCGCACATCGTGGCGGTGCCGATGGAGGCCGGGCCGGGCGGTGCGCCGGCGACGCCGCAGTTCGTGAACTCCGGGCTGCCGGAGTTCGTGCGCGCGCTGGCGATGCTGGGGCGGATGTGGCGGCTGCGGTACGGGCTGACACCGGAGCAGGCGGGCCGCTGGACCGTCGATTTCCAGGCACAGCTGGTCGCGCTGGACCCGCCCGCGCTGGGCTCGCCGGAGACCTGGTGGTCGGTGCTGCTGGAGCAGATGTGGGACGGGCTGCTGTAGGCCCTGTCCGCGGGCGCCGCGGACCGGCGCCGGGCTGACCCGCGCCGGCGCGGTCGCGGGCCGCCGGCCGGGACGTTCGCGCCGCCGGCGGCCCGGGCCGCCGGCCAGGGCGCTCGACCTGCGGTCCTGGTCGGGTGCCCCGACCATGCGTATATGGGCCGTCCGATACTCCCGCCGCCCGGTACGTCGTCGCCGACGACGTACCGGGCGGCGCACGCACGGTGGTGGCACCGGCGGCGGGTGGCCAGGTCGCTGGGTGTGCCGGGGCCGCCCCGGCGCCGGTGGTCGTGGCTCCCCCCGACCCTGGTGACCCTGCTGGTGCTGGTGATCCTGGTGGTCGCGGGCGGGGCCTGGCTGTACATCTGGGCGGAGGGCAAGTTGCGGCATGTGGCCGCGCTGGGCGAGTACGCCGGGCGCCCGGCCGCGGGCAAGGGCACGAACTGGCTGCTGGTCGGCTCGGACAGCCGCAGCGCGCTGACCCCGCAGCAGCGCAGGGACCTGCACGTCGGCAACGACCGGGTGCAGAACACCGACACGATCATGGTGCTGCACTCCGGCGATCACGGTCCCACGCTGGTCAGCCTGCCGCGGGACAGCTATGTGCCGATACCGGGCCACGGCAGCCGGAAGATCAACGAGGCCTATGCCGACGGCGGACCGCAGCTGCTCACCCGAACGGTGGAGCAGGCGACAGGGTTGCGCATCGACCGCTATGCCGAGGTGAGCTTCCTGGGGCTGGTGCAGGTGGTGGACGCGCTGGGCGGGGTGCGGCTGTGTCTGGACGAGCCGCTCAAGGACGAGAAGTCGGGGGCGGACTTCCCGGCCGGCTGCCGGCGCATGAACGGCCCCCAGGCGCTGGCGTACGCACGGGCCCGCTATGCCGACCCCAACGGAGACCTCGGACGGGTGAAGCGCCAGCGGCAGCTGATCGGCGCGGTGGCGGACGGGATGGCGTCCTCGGACGTGTTCCTCGACCCGTCCCGGTCCAAGCGGGTCATGAATGCCACGCTGGCGGCGCTGACCGTGGACGAGGACGCGGATCTGGCCCAGTTGCTGGGTATGGGCAGGTCGATGCGGCAGATCGCCGCGGGCGAGGGGACCTCGACGACGGTTCCCGTGGTACGGCCGGGGGTGATGGTCGGTGGTGTCGGCTCGGTGCTGCCGTGGGAGGAGAACGGGGCGAGCCGGTTGTTCCAGGCGCTGCGCGACGATGATCGGATTCCGACTTCTGCCGATAAATAACGCATCCTGTGGGGTGGGTTGGGTGGAGTGTCGTGAAGGTGATGCTTCGAACCGATCCCATGGGAAGTGCGGGTCATTGCGCGGAGAGGGGCTTGAAGGATGAGTGCATCGGTTTCGCCTCACGGGTTCGAGACCGTACGAGGGCGCGGCTACCGGCCCGAGGATGTGGACCGCCGTGTGGAGGGACTCTCGGTCGATCGCGACTCCTGCTGGGAGCGTGCCGCACGGCTCACCGTGCTCTCCCACGAGATGGAGGCCGAACTCACCGAGCTGCGCGCCTATGTGGCGCAGCTGCCGCCGCAGACCTTCGAGTCCCTCGGCAGCGAGGCCCGGCTGATCTTCGTGACCGCGGAGTCCGAGGCGGCGCGGCTGCGGACCGAGGCGGAGCAGGTGGCCCGGCGGGCCGGCGAGGAGGCCGCCGTCCACGCGGACGAGGTCCAGGACGCGGCCGAGCGGGCGGCGTACGCCCTGCGCACCGAGGCGGAGGCGTGGGGCAGGCGCACGGAGGAGGCGGCGCGGGGCGAGGCCGCGGAGCGGGCGGTCGCGGCGGCCAAGGAGGCCGCCCAGGTGCGGGACGACGCGGCCGAGGCGCTCTCGCAGGTGCGCGCCCGCACCGCGCAGTTGCTGTGCGATCAGGAGAAGCGGCAGTCCGAGGAGTGGGACGCGGCCGGGCGCGAGCTGGCGGAGCAGGAGGCGGAGACCGACCGGCTGCTCATCGAGCTGGACGCCCGGGGGAAGGCCTCCCGGGCCGAAGCCCAGCGGCTGTACGCGGAGGCGGAGGAGGAGGCCCGGCACCGCCAGCAGGACGCCGACGGCCGCGCCGCCGGCATGCTGGCCCAGGCCCGCGCCGAGGTCGAGCGCATCGAGCGGGCCACGGAGCGGGTCGTGGCCGCCCATGACGCGGAGCGGGCGGAGGTCCGGGTCCACATGAACCACGTCCGCAACAGCCTGGCCGCGCTCACCGGGAAGACGCCGGTCCCGGAGGAGGACGGCGAGGGCACGACAACGGCGCGGAACGGCGGACACGGCTCCCGCCCCGGCCGGTCTGCGGGCTCCGGCGCGGAGGACACCGTGGAGACGCAGGTGCCCCGCACCCGCGGCAGCGCGGACTCCTGAGACCGCCGCCGGCCCGTCAGGTCCCGCCCGGCTCGCTCTCGCCCGCCGCACGGACGTCGGCATGCACCGGGAAGCGCCGCGGCGCCAGCACCAGCAGCGCGGTCAGCGCGAGCGCGGCGGCCGCGGCGGCGCCGAGGTAGACGTGGTCGACGGTGGTGTCGACGGCACGGCGGAGGTAGTCGATGGCGTCGGCGGTGAGCGCGCCGGGGTGTGCCAGCGCGCGCGAGACCGCGTCGAGGTCGTCGGGCAGGCCGCGGCGGATGCCCGAAGGGGCCTGCGCGAGGCGGTCGTTGAGGGTGGCGTTGGCCAGCGCGCCGAAGAGCGCGGCGCCGAGGGACTGCCCGACCTGGCGGCAGAAGAGTATGGAGGCGGTGGCGGTGCCGCGTTCCGGGTAGCCGACGGAGGACTGGACGCCGATGATCAGCGGGAGCTGGAAGAGGCCGAGGGCTGCGCCGAGCGCCAGCATGATCAGCGCGGGCTGCCAGGCAGCGCCCGGATAGGGCAGCAGCGGGAAGGCGAGCAGGATCGCACCGGCCGCGGCGATGCCGAGCACCGCGCAGTTGCGGATGCCGAGGCGGGTGTAGACGTGGCTGCTCAGGGCGGCCGAGACCGGCCAGCTCAGGGTCATCACGGAGAGCACGAAGCCGGCCGCGGTCGGGCCCAGGCCCAGCACCGCCTGCGCGTAGGTCGGCAGGAACACCGTCGGGGCGACCATCAGCAGACCCAGGGCGCCCAGGGAGAGGTTGACGGCACCGATGGTGCGGCGGCGCCACACCCAGCCGGGGATGATCGGTTCCGCGGCCCGCCGTTCGATGAGGACGGTGAGCGCCGCACCGAGGGCGCTGCCGGCGAACAGCAGCAGCGACGGCACGGAGCGCCAGGCCCAGGCCACCCCGCCCTGGACCAGGGCGGTCAGCAGCAGCCCGCCGGTCGCGAAGATCGCCAGGGCGCCGGGCCAGTCGACCCGGGGGCGGCGGGCCGCGGAGCGCTCCGGGCCCCGCTGCGGCTCGGCGAAGTGCCGCACGATCAGCCACAGGGCCACCACGCCCACCGGCACATTGATCAGGAAGATCCACCGCCAGCCGGCCCCGGCGGCGAGCAGCCCGCCCAGCGCGGGCCCGGCGACCGACGAGGCCGCCCAGACGCTGGAGAGCCGGGCCTGGATCCGGGGGCGGTCGCGCATCGGGTAGAGGTCGGCGGCGATGGTCTGCACGGTGCCCTGGAGGGCGCCGCCGCCCAGGCCCTGCACCACGCGGAAGGCGATCAGCGCCGCCATGTTCCAGGCGCCCGCGCAGGCCAGTGAGCCGACGAGGAAGAGCACGATCCCGGTGATCAGGATGGGCTTGCGGCCGAAGGTGTCGGAGAGCTTGCCGTAGACGGGCAGGGTGACGGTGACGGCCAGCAGATAGCCGGAGAACAGCCAGGAGAAGACCGCGAAGCCGCCGAGGTCGCCGACGATCTGCGGGACGGCGGTGGCGATGATCGTCGAGTCGAGCGCGGCCAGTGCCATGCCGAGCATGAGGGCGGCGACGACGGGGCGGGGCGGCGGGCCCGCGGGTGTCGGGCCCGCCGTGTGCACGGCATCGCGTCCGCTGTGGCCGGTACGCCGGGTGCTTCCGCTCACCGTTCCCCCTCCGAAGGTCGTTGTACCCTGCACCCTTCCATGCGGGCGCCGGGGGAGGGAACCGCGCAGGCGCGCAGGGGGCCCTCGCCGCCGGGCAACCGGGCAGTCCCGGGTTCCGGTCCGGCCGGGCGGCGGGCGGGCGTACTCTTGGCAACCCCGGCCCGTGAGACGTGTCGGGCTGCTGTGTTGTTCGCCTCGCTGGGACGGAACCTTTTCATGAGCCTGACTGGTCTGCTCGACGCCGTCGTACAGGACCCGGCGCTCGCCGAAGCGGTGCAGGCCGCGGCCGACGGAAAGCGGCCGCACGTGGATCTGGTGGGGCCGCCTGCCGCCCGCGCGTTCGCCGTCGCCGCGCTCGCCCGGCAGGCCGGCCGCCCGGTGCTCGCGGTGACCGCCACCGGACGGGAGGCCGAGGACCTCGCCGCCGCACTGCGCAGCCTGATGCCGGCCGGCGAGGACAACTCCGTCGTCGAGTTCCCGTCCTGGGAGACGTTGCCGCACGAGCGGCTCTCGCCGCGCTCGGACACCGTCGGCCGGCGCCTCGCGGTGCTGCGCCGGCTCGCCCACCCCCGCCCGGACGACCCCACGGCCGGCCCGGTCTCCGTCGTCGTCGCCCCCATCCGCTCGGTGCTCCAGCCGCAGGTCAAGGGCCTGGGTGACCTGGAGCCGGTCAGTCTGCGCACGGGCGAGACCGCCGACCTCGAAGAGACCGTCGACGGTCTGGCGGCGGCCGCCTACTCCCGGGTCGAGCTGGTCGAGAAGCGCGGCGAGTTCGCGGTCCGCGGCGGCATCCTGGACGTCTTCCCGCCGACCGAGGAGCACCCGCTGCGGGTGGAGTTCTGGGGCGACGACGTCGAGGAGATCCGCTATTTCAAGGTCGCCGACCAGCGGTCCCTGGAGGTCGCCGAGCACGGCCTGTGGGCGCCGCCGTGCCGGGAGCTGCTGCTGACCGACGACGTCCGCACCCGCGCCGCCGCCCTCGCCGAGCGCCACCCCGAGCTGGGCGAACTCCTCGGCAAGATCGCCGAGGGGATCGCGGTGGAAGGCATGGAGTCGCTCGCCCCGGTCCTGGTCGACGAGATGGAGCTGCTGCTGGACGTGCTCCCCGCCGGGAGCATGGCGGTGGTCTGCGACCCGGAGCGGGTACGGACCCGCGCCGCCGACCTGGTGGCGACGAGCCAGGAGTTCCTCCAGGCGTCGTGGGCGGCCAGTGCAGGCGGGGGAGCGGCCCCGATCGATGTGGACGCGGCGTCCCTGTGGGGCATCGCCGACGTCCGGGACCGGGCCCGCGAGCTGGGCATGATGTGGTGGTCGGTCTCCCCCTTCGCGGCCGACGAGGACCTGACGGCGGACGGCGACACCCTCAAGCTGGGCATGCACGCCCCCGACACCTACCGCGGCGACACCCAGCGCGCGCTCGCCGACACCAAGCAGTGGCTCGCGGACGGCTGGCGCACGGTCTACCTCACCGAGGCGCACGGCCCCGCGGCCCGTACGGTCGAGGTCCTCGGCGGCGAAGGCATCCCCGCCCGCCTCGACGCCGACCTCCCCCGGATCTCCCCCTCCCTCGTCCATGTCTCCTGCGGCTCCCTCGACAACGGCCTCATCGACCCGGGGCTGAAGCTCGCCGTCCTGACCGAGACCGACCTCTCCGGCCAGAAGGCGGCCGGCAAGGACGCGGCCCGGATGCCGGCCCGCCGCCGCAAGACCATCGACCCGCTGACCCTCCAGGCCGGCGACTTCATCGTGCACGAGCAGCACGGTGTGGGCCGCTACATCGAGATGGTGCAGCGCACGGTCCAGGGCGCGACCCGCGAATACCTCCTCGTCGAGTACGCCCCCGCCAAGCGCGGCCAGCCCGGCGACCGCCTCTACATCCCCACCGACCAGCTGGAACAGGTCACCAAGTACGTCGGTGGCGAGGCCCCCACCCTGCACCGCCTCGGCGGCGCCGACTGGACCAAGACCAAGGCCCGCGCCAAGAAGGCCGTCAAGGAGATCGCCGCCGACCTCATCAAGCTCTACTCGGCGCGGATGGCGGCCCCCGGCCACACCTTCGGCCCGGACACCCCCTGGCAGCGCGAGCTGGAGGACGCCTTCCCGTACGCGGAGACGCCCGACCAGCTCACCACCATCGCCGAGGTCAAGGAGGACATGCAGAAGTCGGTCCCGATGGACCGCCTGATCTGCGGCGACGTCGGCTACGGCAAAACTGAGATCGCTGTGCGAGCGGCCTTCAAAGCCGTCCAGGACGGCAAGCAGGTCGCCGTCCTGGTCCCGACCACGCTGCTCGTCCAGCAGCACCACGGCACCTTCACCGAGCGGTACGGCCAGTTCCCGGTCAACGTCAAGGCGCTGTCCCGCTTCCAGACCGACAGCGAGGCCAAGGCCGTCCTCGACGGGCTGCGCGAGGGTTCCGTCGACCTCGTCATCGGTACCCACCGGCTGTTCTCCTCCGAGACCAAGTTCAAGGACCTCGGCCTGGTCATCGTCGACGAGGAGCAGCGCTTCGGCGTCGAGCACAAGGAGCAGCTGAAGAAGCTCCGCGCCAACGTCGACGTCCTGACGATGTCCGCCACCCCCATCCCCCGCACCCTGGAGATGGCGGTCACCGGCATCCGCGAGATGTCGACGATCACCACGCCCCCCGAGGAGCGCCACCCGGTCCTGACCTTCGTCGGCCCCTACGAGCAGAAGCAGATCGGCGCCGCCATCCGCCGTGAACTCCTGCGCGAGGGCCAGGTCTTCTACATCCACAACCGGGTGGAGTCCATCGACCGGGCGGCCGCCCGGCTCCGCGAGATCGTCCCCGAGGCCCGCATCCAGACCGCGCACGGCCAGATGGGCGAGTCCCAACTGGAGCAGGTCGTCGTCGACTTCTGGGAGAAGAAGTTCGACGTCCTGGTCTCGACGACGATCGTCGAATCGGGCATCGACATCTCCAACGCCAACACCCTGATCGTCGAGCGCGGCGACAACTTCGGCCTCTCCCAGCTCCACCAGCTGCGCGGCCGGGTGGGCCGCGGCCGCGAGCGCGGCTACGCCTACTTCCTCTACCCGCCGGAGAAGCCGCTCACCGAGACCGCCCACGAGCGGCTGGCGACCATCGCCCAGCACACCGAGATGGGCGCGGGCATGTACGTCGCCATGAAGGACCTGGAGATCCGCGGCGCGGGCAATCTCCTCGGCGGCGAGCAGTCCGGGCACATCGCCGGCGTCGGCTTCGACCTCTACGTACGGATGGTGGGCGAGGCGGTCGCCGACTACCGCGCCTCCCTGGAAGGCGGCGTGGAGGAGGAGCCCCCGCTCGAAGTCAAGATCGAACTCCCGGTGGACGCCCATGTCCCGCACGACTACGCGCCCGGCGAGCGGCTGCGCCTCCAGGCGTACCGCGCCATCGCCTCGGCCGGCTCGGAGGAGGACATCGCGGCCGTCCGCGAGGAGCTGACCGACCGCTACGGCAAGCTGCCCGAACCCGTCGAGAACCTGCTGCTGGTCGCCGGCCTGCGGATGCTTGCCCGCGCGTGCGGGGTCTCCGACATCACGCTCCAGGGCGCCAACATCCGTTTCGGTCCCGTGGAGTTGCGCGAGTCCCAGGAGCTGCGGCTCAAGCGGCTGTATCCGCGGACGGTCCTGAAGCCGGCCGCGAAACAAGTTCTTGTTCCGCGGCCTACGACGGGAAAGATCGGCGGCAAGCCGGTGGTTGGGCGCGAGCTACTCGCGTGGGTGGGGGAGTTCCTCACGCTTGTGGGCTCTTAGCCCGCTTCCCACGTACTCGGCTGCGGCGCCGTTTTGCCTGGCGGCGTGGCGGACGTACTCGGCTGCGGCGCCGTGCGATTCGCCTTCGGCGGGAGCGGAAG
>NZ_SDIF01000159.1 GCF_004122735.1 Streptomyces sioyaensis
AGGCCGGTGGGGGCGGGCCCCGGCCGTCGTCTGCGTGCAGTCGAGGGACGAGGCCCGCCCCCACCGGTCTTCTCCCACCCCCAACGGGAGGGAGCGGACCGCAGGACGGAGTCCGGAGGGCCGGTCCCGCAGCCGAACAGCCAGCGCAGCGGCAACCAGCCCGCCGCAGGCGCAGCGGCGAACAACACCCACGGCGGGACGGCCGACAACGTGGGGGGCGCCGCAAAGCGCAACGGCGAGAGAAACAACCACGGCGGGTCAGCCGACAACGTGGGAGGTCTAGTGAAAGGTGTGGGGCTCCGCAGGAAACGCCCCGGTCACGACCTCGTCCGCGAACGCCTTCGCTGCTCCGCCGAGCAGCTCCCGCATCTGGAGATACTGCTTGACGAACTTCGGCAGTCGGCCGGCCGTCATGCCGGCCATGTCGGTCCACACCAGTACCTGGGCGTCGCAGTCCGAACCCGCGCCGATGCCGACGGTCGGGACGGCGAGCGAGCGCGTGACCTCGGCGGCCAGCTCGGCGGGTACGGCCTCCAGGACGACCGCGAACGCACCGGCGTCCTGCACCGCCTTCGCGTCCCGCAGCAGCTGCTGGGCCGCCTCCTCGCCGCGCCCCTGGACGGGGTAGCCGCCGAAGGCGTTGACCGATTGCGGGGTCAGCCCGACGTGCGCCATGACCGGGATGCCGGACGACACCAGCAGCTCGACCTGGTCGGCGGAGCGCTCCCCGCCCTCCAGCTTGACGGCGCCGACACCGGCTTCCTTCACCAGCCGGGTGGCGCTGCGCAGCGCCTGCACCGGCCCTTCCTGGTACGTGCCGAACGGCAGATCGCCGACGACGAGCGCGCGCGTGGTGCCCCGGACGACCGCCGCGGACAGCATGACGGTCTCGTCCAGGGTGACCGGCACGGTGGATTCGTAGCCGAGGTGGCAGTTGCCCATCGAGTCGCCGACGAGCAGCACGGGGATGCCGGCCTCGTCGAAGACGGAGGCGGTCATCGCGTCATAGGCAGTGAGCATCGGCCACTTCTCACCGCGCTCCTTGGCGGCGGCGATGTCCCGGACGGTGATGCGGCGCGAGCCGGATCCCCCGTACAGAGACTTGGCGACCGGCTTCTGGGCAGGCGAAGGCTGCGTCATGGTGACGGCTCCTGTTCCTCATCTCGAGGCACCCTGACGGTGTCCCCGGACTCCCGTCCATGCTGGCACGGCTCGCCCGCAAAGGGAAAGGGGAGCAGTCGGGCCCGGTTCCTTCACCCGGGTGGCCGTACCCGCCCGCGATTCCTTCCAATACGGAACGGGGTCGTATCGGAAGGTGCATAAGGTGCCGCCATGGCCACCTCACCCCCCGCCCCGGACGTCCCTCCCGCCCGCCGGATCCCGGACCGTATCCACCGCCGCCGCTGGGCGATCCTGACCCTCCTCATGCTCAGCCTGCTGATCGTGGTGCTGGACAACTCGATCCTCAACGTCGCCATGAAGACGATCGCCACCCCCGCCCCCGTCGGCCTGGGCGCCACCCAGAGCGAGCTGGAGTGGGCGATCAACTCCTACACCCTGGTCTTCGCCGGGCTGCTGTTCACCGCGGGACTGCTGGGCGACCGTCTGGGCCGCAAGAAGACGCTGCTCTTCGGCCTGGCCGTCTTCGGCGCCGGGTCGGTGCTCGCCGGGGTGTCCGGATCACCCACCGAGCTGATCACCTTCCGCGCGCTGATGGGCGTGGGCGGCGCCTTCGTGATGCCCTCCAACCTCGCCATCCTGATGAACGTCTTCGAGCGGGAGGAGCAGCCCAAGGCGATCGGCATCTGGGCCGGCGGGGTGGGCGTGGCCATCGCGGTCGGCCCGATCGCCGGGGGGCTGCTGCTCGACCACTTCTGGTGGGGCTCGGTCTTCATGATCAACGCCCCGATCGTGGTGCTCTCGCTGATCGCGATGCTGGTCCTGGTGCCCGACTCCAAGGACCCCCGCCCCGGCCGGCTGGACCCGTTCGGGGTGCTGCTGTCCATCGTCGGGCTGGTGCTGCTGGTCTACGGCATCATCAAGGGCGGCCAGCTCGCCGACTTCACGGAACCCGAGGTGGTCGGGCCGATCGCGGGCGGGCTGCTGGTGCTGGCCGTCTTCGTGGTGCACCAGAAGCGCAGCGACCATCCGTCGATCGACATCGGCTACTTCCGCAACCGCGCCTTCTCGGCCGCCATCACCGCCATCGCGCTGGTCTTCTTCGCGCTCACTGGCGTGACCTTCTTCATCGTCTTCTACGTCCAGAGCGTGCGCGGCTACTCCCCGCTCCAGGCCGGCATGCTGATCCTGCCGCTGGCCGCGGCCCAGCTGATCTTCGCGCCGCGGGCCCGGCTCGCCGTGGACCACTACGGGGCCCGCGCGGTGTGCACCTTCAGCATGTTCGTGGTGGCCAACACCATGGTGGGCCTGCTGTTGCTGGACGCCGACACCCCGTTGTGGCTCATGGAGGCGCTGTTCTTCATCCAGGGCTCCGCCATGGCGCACATCATGCCGCCGGCCACGGTCGCGGTCATGCAGGCGCTGCCGCGGGAGAAGGCCGGCTCCGGCTCGGCGCTCAACAACGTCTTCCGTCAGGTCGGCGGCACCCTCGGCGTCGCCGTCCTCGGCTCGCTGCTGTCGACCAGCTACCGCGACCACATCCAGGGCACGCTCGACGCCCTGCCCGGCCTGCCGGCCGCGGTCCGGCACGCGGCCGGCGAGTCCATCGAGGCGACCCTCTCTCTCGCGGCCCGGATGGGACCGGACGGACGGCCGCTGACCGCCGCCGCCGACGACGCCTTCATCCACGCCATGCACATCACCGCGCTCGGTTCGGCGGTCGTCGCGATGCTCGGCACCGTGGTGTCCGCGGCCTTCCTGCCAGGCAAAATGGTCTCGGCGCCGCAGCCGGCGGAGCCCCATGAAGAGCGGAAGGCGGGCGTGCAGCGATGAACCGGGCGGCGGAGGACTCCGAGGTCGCGGCGGACGGGGGGCGGCCGGGCCCGGCGACCCCCGGGCGCCGCGGCCGGCCGCGCAGCGCCGCGGCCGACTCCGCCATCATCGAGGCCGTGCTGCGCCTGATCGAGGACGGTGTCTCCATAGGTGAGCTGTCCATGGAGCGCATCGCCCGCGAGGCAGGCGTCGGCAAGGCCACCGTCTACCGCCGCTGGCCCGGCAAGAGCGCCCTGATGCTCGACGTCATGCGGTCGCTGGACGTCCCGAGCCCGCCGCCGGCCGGTCTCTCGGTCCGCGACGACCTGGTCTCGCTGCTGGAGTTCCTGCGCCGCCGCGGGCTCGCCAAGCGCAGCTCCGCGCTGCTGCGCACGGTCGTCAGCCACGTCCAGGCGCAGCCCGAGCTGTGGGCGGAGTACCACGCCACGGTCGTCCGGGCCCGTCATGAGGCGCTGCTCGGGGTGCTCCGGCGCGGCGTGGCGAACGGTGAGATCCGCGCCGACCACGACCTGGACACCCTCGCCGACCTCTTCGTCGGCCCGATGCTGGCCCGCGCCCTCCTCCATGACCGCACGGAACTGCCCGACGCACTTCCGGCGGAGATCGTCGACCTCGTCCTGGAGGGCGTACGGCCCACGGCACGGGCCGCGGGCTGAACTCCGCGGTGCGCCCGCAGAGTTGGGCACCCCCGCTCGGCCGCACGGGCCAGGCTTCCGGAACCACGCACGGCTGCCGAACGTGACTGAGTACGTGCCCTGTGTGGGTACGGACGGCGGGGCCGAGGCGGCCGAACTCACCCACCACGAGGGTGGATCACCCCCTACGAGGGGGATCACCCACCAAGAGGGTGGATACGGGGCGCGCGTGGCGGCGGCCCCGGACGGCAGAGCAAACGAGGGGGAAGCCGAATGGGACACCGCATCAAGCGTCCACGCCGTGCTGCCGCGCTCGCCGTGGTGCTGATCGCGACGGCGGGGTGCGCCCACGGCAGCGGCGGAGTGCCGGACGGGGGCGCCGACGGCGACCCGGCGCCGGGCGTCGGTACGGAGGCACCCGCCGAGCCCGGGGCGGCGAAGCCGTCGGCCTCGGGCCACGGGGGGTCGGCCTCGGCGCGCCAGGAAGGGGGCGGGGCGGCGGTCGGCGGCGCGGCGGCCGGCGGGGTCCAGGGGGCTCCCACCGGACGGGCCGAAGGCTACGGCGGCGACCCCGTGCCGCCGGTGATGTCACCGCCCGTCGACCAGGGGGTGCCGCCGGTGCACGGCGGCGGTGTGGACCCGAGCGGCGGTGGTGACGGGGGCGGCAGCGACGTGGGCGGCAACGACGTGGGCGGTCAGACCACCGGCGGGGGAGGGCAGGGCAAGACGACCTGCCCGCCTTCCGGGGAGTCCCCGTCGCCGAGCGACTCGCCCACGGCGACCCGGTCGGCCCTCCCTTCGGACCCGCCCACAGCGACTCGGTCCCCCCTCCCTTCGGACCCGCCCGGCTCCGACCCTTCGCCGGGGGAAACCTGCCCGTCCCCGTCCGGCACGTGAGCCCCCGCCGGTCCGGTCCGGCCGCCGGCGCTGCCGGGGGCCGGAGCGCGCCCACCCGCCGTTCCCCCACAGCCGCCCGGCCCGGCCGCCCGGCGCGCGTACGGGCGGCGGCACCGGCACCCGTGCCCCCGGAGCCGACGCCGGCGGAGCGTACCGCCGCCGGACTGCTCGGGACCGTGACGGCGCAGGCCTCCTTCCTCGTGGCGGTCATGTACTTCCTTGGTGCGGTCTATTTGACGGCCTACTACCACTACTTCCGCGTGGACGCCTTCAGCCTCGGCTTCGGCTTCGCCGAGCTGGCGATGCAGAGCCTGAACCTCCTGACCGCGTCCGCCGCGATCGTCCTGACCGCCGCGGTCCTGACGGCACGTCACCTCGCCGGCGGGGAACCGGTTCCCGGCCAGGGCCGGGTGGTGCGGGCGGTGGACCGGGGCCTGCGGGCCGCGGCACGGGCACACCTGTACGTCGTGGGGGTCGGCGTCGCCCTTCTGCTCCTTTGGCCGTACATCCGGCCCTATGAGTGGTCCGGCCCGGCGCTGCTCGGGATCGGGGTACTCCTGGGTCAGCGCGGGCGGGCTCCCGACGCGGCCGCCCCGCCGGGAGTGTGGAGCAAGGCGGTCCCTGTCTTCACGGCCGGCCTCCTGGTGATGTGGGCGCTCAGCCTCGTCACCGGCCAACTCGCCGCGGGCGAGGCCCGCGAGGCCGCCGCGAACCTCCCGCGCCGCACCGCCGTCGTCCTGCTGAGCACCGCCCGGCTCGGCCTGGCAGGTCCGGGGCTGACGGTGGAGGACCTGGGATCCGGGGTGCGCTACCGCTACCGCTACACCGGCCTGCGTCGGCTCATCGAACGCAACGGCCGGTACTACCTGCTGCCCGTCGGCTGGACCGCCGGGGCCGGCCCCACGTATGTCATCCAGGACGGCTCGGGCATCCGGGTCGAACTGCTGCCCGGTACGCGGTGGAGGTGAGGGGCCGGCGGCGGGGAGCCACGGCGTCCCGCCGGTCCCGCGCGTGCAGCGTTGCCCAGTTGACCGGTTGACCAGCGGATTCGACGTGTTCAGGCACCATTGCCGCGAACCCGAACATCCGGACCTGTCGCCACAACTGTGGTGCCTCATGACGGGACCATGCCCGTTCTGTCACAGCCGTTGTCACACGTCCCGAGGCCGGAACCTCGACCCGGCAGCGCGCCGTCCTCACTTCTAAGAAAGCGCATTATGGACCATCGCCTAGGGTCGGAGACCACAGGTGAGGCGCAGCGGAGCAAGGCAGTGAGGACGGCTACATGGCGCAGGCATACATGACGGAACCGGGACAGGGGCACAACCCCGGGCAAGCCGGTTCCCGGGCCGCACGCCTGCGGAACTGGTGGCGCCCCGACGGCATGTGGCGGCGCGGCATCGTCCTCGCGGTGCTCGCCGTCGTGCTCGGGCTGCTGATGATTCTGCACGCCCGGATCCCCAACACCGTGGGAAACCTGGGCAGTCTGCTGGAGACCTTCCTGCCGTGGGTGGGGCTGGGCATCCCGCTGCTGCTCGTCGCCGCGGTGCTGCGCCGCTCGGCCACCGCACTGGTCGCCCTGCTGCTGCCGGCCTTCGTGTGGGTCAACCTCTTCGGGAGCCAGGTCACCGACAAGGCCGGCGAGGGCGGCAACGTCACCGTCGTCACCCACAACGTCAGTGTCGACAACCCCGACCCGGCGGGCACCGCCAAGGATCTCGTGGCGTCCGGCGCCGAGGTGGTGGCCCTGGAGGAGCTGTCCGGGGACGCCCTGTCGACCTACCGCCAGGGGCTGGCGAAGGCGTATCCGTACCACACGATCGAGGGCACGGTCGGCCTGTGGAGCAAGCGCCCGCTGTCCGACACCCGGCCGGTGGACACCAAGATGGGGTGGAACCGCGCGCTGCGGGCCACCGTCACCGCCTCCGACGGCCAGCAGTTCGCCGTCTACGTCGCCCATCTGCCGTCGGTACGGGTCAACCCCCAGAAGGGCTTCACCGCCAACCCGCGCGACGCCAGTGCCAAGGCGCTGGGTGAGGCGATCGCCGCGGACCCGGTGAAGAAGGTCGTGCTGCTCGGCGACCTCAACGGGACCATGAACGACCGCTCGCTGGCCCCGGTCACCTCCCAGATGCGCTCCGCGCAGGGCGCGGCGGGCGACGGCTTCGGCTTCACCTGGCCGGCGTCGTTCCCGATGGCCCGGATCGACCAGATCATGATGAAGGGGATGTCCCCGGTCAAGGCCTGGGTGATGCCGTCGACCGGCAGCGACCATCTGCCGATCGCGGCGTCGGTGAAGATCTGACGGACGGCGGGGCGCGCGGCCGACGGAGAGCGGAAACGGGGCCGTCACGCCCCGTTCCCCTGCCGGAATACCTGGCCTGAGAGACTTTGTTCCGTAAGAGAACTTAGCGCTTACGGTCCGTTGCCCGCGTGCCCGTCCGCACGCCCGCCCCTGGAAGGTCTTTCATGCCCTTGGCTCTGCTCGCGCTCGCGATCTCGGCCTTCGGTATCGGCACCACCGAATTCGTGATGATGGGCCTGCTGCCCGATGTCGCGGACGATCTGGGCACCTCGGTGCCCACCGCCGGCTACCTCGTCTCCGCCTACGCCCTCGGCGTCGTCATCGGCGCCCCGCTCCTGACCGCCCTCGGCTCCCGCATGCCGCGTCGGCGGATGCTGGTGGCGCTGATGGCGGTCTTCACGGTCGGCAACCTCGCCTCCGCCCTGGCGCCCACCTTCGGCCTGCTGATCGCCGGCCGGCTGCTGGCCGGCCTGCCGCACGGGGCGTTCTTCGGCGTCGGCGCGGTGGTCGCGGCCCGGCTGGTGCGCGAGGGCCGGCAGGCCCGCGCGGTCGCCACGATGTTCCTCGGCCTGACCATCGCCAACATCGTCGGCGTCCCCGCCGCGACCCTCCTGGGCCAGCAGCTCGGCTGGCGCGCCACGTTCCTGGTCGTGGCCGCCATCGGCCTGGTCGCGATGGCCGCGCTGGTCCGGCTCCTGCCGCCGCTGCCGGCCGGCGAACGCACCGGCCTGGGCCGCGAACTGCGCGCGCTGGGCCACCGCCAGGTGCTGCTCGGCCTGCTCACCACCGTCTTCGGCTTCGCCGGGGTCTTCGCCGTCTACAGCTACCTCGCGTCGATGATGACCGAGGTCACCGGCTTCGCGGCGGGCTCGGTCCCGCTCGTGCTCGCCCTCTTCGGCATCGGGATGACCCTCGGCGCCCTGGCGGCGGGCCCGCTCACCGACCGGGCCCTGCGCCCCACCCTCTACGTCTCGCTGGCCGCGCTGGCCCTGGTCCTGACGGCCTTTCACTTCACCGCGCACCTGAAGGGGGCGGCACTCGTGACCGTCGTCCTCATCGGCGCCGTCGGCTTCCTGACCACCACGCCGCTGCAGATGCTGGTCATGCACAAGGCCCAGCAGGCACCGACCCTGGCCGCGGCCTCCAACCAGTCCGCCTTCAACCTCGCCAACGCCGGCGGCGCCTGGGTGGGCGGCCTGGCCCTGTCGGCCGGCTGGGGCTGGACCTCCCCGCCCCTGGTCGGCGCGGTCCTGGCCGCCCTGGGCCTGGCCGTCGCCGTCCTGGCCGGCTTCCTGGACCGCGGCGCCCACGACGCCTCCCGGATCGTGGCCCGCAGCGCCGCACCGGACGCGGAGCCGACCACCGGCGCGGAGCTGCCGGCCGGGGAGTGCCGGGGCTGAGGCGCGTACGGGCTGAGGCGGCCGCCTACCCGCCGGCCGCCGGCCGCCCGCCGCCGTCCGTCAGTCGCCTTCCCGCCAGTGGTTGGTGATCGGCAGCCGGCGGTCCTTGCCGAAGCCCTTCGAGGAGATCTTGGGGCCCGGCGGGTACTGGCGGCGCTTGTATTCGGCGCGGTCGACCATCCGCAGCACCCGCGTCACCAGCCCGGCGTCGAAGCCCCGGCCGACGATCTCCTCGCGGCCCTGGTCACGGTCGACGTAGAGCTCCAGGATGCGGTCCAGGACGTCGTAGTCGGGCAGTGAGTCGGTGTCGACCTGGCCGGGGCGGAGTTCGGCGCTCGGCGGCTTGGTGAGGGTGTGCTCCGGGATCGGCGGGGTGTGGCCGCGCTCGGCGGCGGCCTGGTTGCGCCAGCGGGCCAGTTGATAGACGACGGACTTGTAGACGTCCTTGATGGGGCCGTAGCCGCCGACCGAATCGCCGTAGAGGGTTGAATAGCCGCACGCCAGCTCGGACTTGTTGCCGGGCGCGAGGACCAGATGGCCCTCCTGGTTGGAAATGGCCATCAGGGTGGTGCCCCGCAGCCGCGACTGCAGATTCTCCTCGGCCAGACCGGTCAGCGGCAGCGCCTCCATATACGCGTCGAACATCGGGCCGATCGGCACCGTACGGAAGGACAGGCCGGTCCGCCGGGCGAGTTCGGCGGCGTCGGCCAGGGAGTGCTCCGACGAGTAGCGGGAGGGCATGGCCACCGCGTGGACCTGGGAGGCCCCCACCGCGTCACAGGCGAGGGCGGCGACCAGCGCCGAGTCGATCCCGCCGGAGAGGCCGAGCACCACACTGCGGAAGCCGTTCTTGGCGACGTACGCGCGCAGCCCGACGACCAGCGCGGTGTAGATCTCTTCGAGGTCCGTGAGGCGTTCGGCCTCACCCCCGGGGGTCTCGGGCACATAGTGCGGCAGCGGGTCGGGGGTGAGGACGCGGTGGTCGACGCGCAGCCCGTCGTCCAGGACGCCGGAGGGTGGCTGGGGGGCCGCGGCCGGCAGGTCCAGGTCGACCAGCACACAGCCCTCCGCGAACTGCGGTGCCCGCGCGATCACCGTGCCGTCCTTGTCGACGACGATCGAGTCACCGTCGAAGACCAGCTCGTCCTGCCCGCCGATCATCGCCAGATAGGCGGTGGTGCAGCCGGCCTCCTTGGCCCGCCGGCGGACCAGCTCCAGCCGGGTGTCGTCCTTGTCCCGCTCGTACGGCGAGGCGTTGACCGACACCAGCAGCCCGGCGCCCGCGCTGCGCGCCGCCGGCACCCGGCCGCCGTCCTGCCACAGGTCCTCGCAGATGGCGAGCGCCACATCCACCCCGTGCACCCGGACGACGGGCAGGGTGTCGCCGGGGACGAAGTAGCGGAACTCGTCGAAGACTCCGTAGTTGGGAAGGTGGTGTTTGGAGAAGGTGAGGGCGATCTCGCCGTGGTGGAGGACGGCCGCGGCGTTCTGGGGGGCGCCCGCGGGCTTGCCGTAGCGGGGCGTGTCCTGCGCCCCGCGGTCGAGATAGCCGACGATCACCGGGAGGTCGCCCAGGCCCTGCTCGGCCAGCCGGCCGGCCAGCGTCCGCAGCGCACCGCGGCTCGCCTCGACGAACGAGGGGCGCAGCGCGAGGTCCTCGACGGGATAGCCGGTCAGTGCCATCTCGGGGAAGGCGACGAGGTGGGCGCCCTGGTCGGCGGCGTGCCGGGTCCAGTGCAGGATCGTCTCGGCGTTCCGGGCGAGATCGCCGACGCACGAATCGATCTGATTGAGGGCGAGACGAAGTTGAGGCACCCCGCCAGTCTAATCGTCTTTCTGACGCAATGGGGGGCCGGGGAACGGCCGGCCGTGCGCTTCCGCTACTTCTTCCGGTAGCCGACGACCGTCATCATCCCCGACTCCGAGTGATAGACGTTGTGGCAGTGGACCATCCACAGCCCGGGGTTGTCGGCGTCGAAGTCGACGTTCAGGGACCGGCCGGGCAGCAGGCTCAGGGTGTCCTTGCGGGGGCCGTCGTCGGGCAGCGCGAAGGTGTGGCCGTGCAGATGCATCGGGTGCCACATCCGGGTGTGGTTGCGGAAGCGGATCCGGACCCGCTCACCTGCCTCGACGGGATACCGCTGGGACGAGGTGTACGGCTTCGAATTGATCGCCCAGTCCCACTTCCGCATGGTGCCGGTGGCGGTCATCGTCAGGGTGCGGTCGGGGCTCCGCGAGCTGAGCCGGACCGACTCCGCGGCCCGCAGCCGGTCCGCGGTCAGCACCTCGCCGCGCAGTTCCCGGGGCCGGGCGGACTCACCGGGCGCCTCGCCGTCGCCGGTGCGCAGCACGGCCAGCGCGGAGCGCTTCTTGCCCTCGGCGAGCGCGGTGAGCGGGAAGACCCCGTCCCCGGCCGTGACCAGGACGTCATAGCGCTCGGCCATCCCGAGCAGCAGCGCGTCGGTCTCGGTGTGCTCGACGGGCCAGCCGTCGGTGTGGGTCACGGTCATCCGGTGGCCGCCGAGCGCCACCCGGTAGGCGGTGTCGGCGCCCGCGTTGATGAAGCGGATCCGGATCCGGTCGCCGGGCCGGGCCCGGAAGGTCTGCGGGTCCTTGGTGCTCCGGCCGTTGATGAGGTGGAACGGGTGGTCCACATCGCCCGCGTCGCCGCCGAGCAGCCTGCTCCGGGCGCCCGTCAGCATCCGGGACGGGCCGTTCGAGGTGCCCGCGGTCCCCTTCTTCCCGCCGTCGCCGCCCATGTCCATGCCGTCATGGCCCGTTCCGCCGCCGACCCGCCCCCCGCTCAGCTCGGCCAGCACCGCCTCCGGTTCGCTGCCTTCGACCCCGTCGAGCCAGTCGTCGATCATGACGATCCACTCCCTGTCGTACGAGAGCGGCTCCTTGGGGTCGTCGACGATCAACGGCGCGTACAGCCCGCGGTCCAGCTGGGTCCCCGAGTGCGGATGTACCCAGTGGGTGCCGGGCTCGGTGATCGCGAAGTGGTAGTCGAAGGTGGCACCGGACTTGAGGGACCGCTGGGTCAGGCCGGGGACGCCGTCCATGTCGTTGCGCACCGCCAGCCCGTGCCAGTGCAGGGTCGTGGACTGCGGAAGGTGGTTGGCGAGGGTCAGGGTGAGCCGGTCGCCCGCCGTGACCCGGATCTCCCTGCCGGGCAGCCGGCCGTCGTACGCCCAGGTCCGGACGGTGTGACCGCCCAGGTCCAGCTCGGTCTCGGTGGCGGTCAGCGCGGCGCTGCGTACGGGGCCCGAGCCACGCTTGCGCTCGGCCTCGGCGACCTCCGGGCCGTCGGGGGTGACATAGCCGGACGGGGTGTCGTCGCCGGGGCCGTGCGAGCGGTCCATGCCGTTCTTGTCGTGCGTGGGTGTCGTGTCGTGCGTGCCGGTGCGGACGGAGCCGGACGCGCGGGTGGCACCGGCGGGCAGCAGACCGCTGCCGGCGACGGCGATACCCGCGCCGAGCAGGGCGCGGCGGGAGGGCGTACGCATGGGGAGCACCTCGTGAGGGTGTCGGTGGTGAGGTGGGGGTGGGTG
>NZ_SDIF01000016.1 GCF_004122735.1 Streptomyces sioyaensis
CGCCCGAGCCGCCAAGCCCCCTACCGGACGTCCCCCACGCCCCGGCGGCTACACGTGACGTGCTCCCGACCTGCCCCTGCCACCTGCCCTCCTGCCCGCCTTCGCCGGCTGGCGAGCCCAGCAAGCCCTGAACATGAACCGCAGAGAAGGCTCCCCCTCACAACACCACCTTGCTGGTCGCAACCAACTGTGCTCCCCTGAAGGTGAGTTGAACCATCAGTTGGGGGCCGTATGGGGGACTTACGCACGGAACGGTGGCGCCGCTACGGACACGATCGCGTGTACGTGAACCGCGTAGCGGATTCGGCTGCAGTGGCCTGGTACGACTGCAGAACAGGGAAGATCAACATCCTGGACGAGAGCTATCGCGACGAAGCCTTGTCAGCCCTGGCACCGTTCCTGACATCCGAGCCGGAAGCCACACCCGTGGCGGACCCGCAAAGCCTCCCCGCTCCGCCCGCGGCCGCCCCTCCGTCATCGAGCCAAGACCTGGCCACGAACGAGCCGGGAGCCTCGCTACGGCGCCGGATCGAAGAGGTCGAACCGAGCCCTCTCCTGCGCACGCTCAGGCGGTGGTTCAGGCTGGACGCCGAATTACGCCCGTGGCAGACCGGTCTCCAGGGCGAGCGCATCGCGGGCAAGAGTCTGAACCGACTACGGCGGGACGGCTGGTACATCCTGCACTCGGTGGAGCTACCAAGCGGCGCCGACATCGACCACGTGGCCATCGGCCCACCCGGTGTCTTCACCATCAACACCAAGCACCACAGAGGCAGCAGGATCTGGCTCGGCGATCACGCCGCCATGGTCAACGGCCAGTCGACCCCATACGTCCGGAACAGCCTCTTCGAGGCGCGGAGAGCAGCACGGCTACTGACCCACACCTGCGGCTTCCCGGTGGCAGTCCACCCCGTACTGGCCGTGGTCGGCGCCGCTACGGTGACCGTCCGGGCCGCGGCGCCCTCGGTACGCCTGATCGACGGCACCCACGCGGCCCGCGAACTGTCCGGGCTCTCCCCCGTCCTCACCCCGCCCGACATCGAGTGCATCTATGCCGCCGCGCGCGAGGGAGACACATGGCTGGCCGCATCGAAAAGACCCGACCACACGTAAGGGCCCGGCGAAGCCCGGCCACGGACACCCACCGCAAAGCACCCAACCACCTGGACCGGACGCGATACCGCCAGCTCGACCGCGACTGATCCCAGCTGACCGGGACAGGCACGGGCCGCGAGTGACCACTCCCCCATGAACGCCAGAAGCCCCAGGCCACCACCGGCCCGGGGCTTCCTCCCTGTTCGCGCTCAGAGCCCCCTGTCGGATTCGAACCGACGACCTTCGCTTTACAAGAGCGGTGCTCTGGCCAGCTGAGCTAAGGAGGCGTGCGTGAAGCAGTGTACCCAGGCTCGCCGGATGCCCGTCCCCAATTCGTGACTGCCGGGCTACTGACACCGGGGCCGGGCCCGGGTAACGTCACGGAGAGTCCATATAAGTGGACTACACCACTCCTTTTACTCGGATCGTCCGGCACGTTCCTGCCGGTGAAGGGACTTTTCACCATGGCTACGGTCACGTATGACCAGGCAACCCGCATCTACCCGGGTTCCGACAAGCCCGCCGTCGACAAACTGGACATCGCCATCGAGGACGGCGAATTTCTGGTCCTGGTCGGCCCCTCCGGATGCGGCAAGTCCACCTCCCTGCGCATGCTCGCGGGGCTGGAGGACGTCGACGGAGGCGCCATCCGCATCGGGGACCGCGATGTCACCCACCTTCCGCCCAAGGACCGGGACATCGCCATGGTGTTCCAGAACTATGCGCTCTACCCGCATATGACGGTCGCGGACAACATGGGCTTTGCGCTCAAGATCGCCGGTGTGCCGAAGGCCGAGATCCGGCAGAAGGTCGAGGACGCGGCCAAGATCCTGGACCTGACCGAGTACCTGGGGCGCAAGCCCAAGGCGCTGTCCGGCGGTCAGCGGCAGCGCGTCGCGATGGGCCGGGCGATCGTCCGTGAGCCGCAGGTCTTCCTGATGGACGAGCCGCTGTCCAACCTGGACGCCAAGCTGCGGGTGCAGACGCGTACGCAGATCGCGGGGCTCCAGCGCCGGCTCGGCATCACCACGGTGTACGTCACGCACGACCAGGTCGAGGCCATGACGATGGGCGACCGGGTCGCTGTGCTCAAGGACGGTCTGCTGCAGCAGATCGATTCGCCGCGGAACATGTACGACCGGCCGGCGAACCTGTTCGTGGCGGGGTTCATCGGGTCGCCCGCCATGAACCTGGTGGAGGTGCCGATCACCGACGGCGGCGTGAAGTTCGGCAACAGCGTGGTGCCGGTCAACCGCGAGGCGCTGGCCGCGGCCGCCGACAAGGGTGACCGGACGGTGACGGTGGGCGTGCGCCCCGAGCACTTCGACATCGTCGAGCAGAACGGCGCCGCCGCGCAGTCGCTGTCCAAGGAGAGCGCGGACGCACCGGCCGGTCTGGCCATCACCGTCAATGTCGTCGAGGAGCTCGGCGCCGACGGCTATGTGTACGGCACCGCGGAGGTCGGCGGCGAGGTCAAGGACCTGGTCGTACGGGTCCACGGCCGGCAGGTCCCGGACAAGGGCACCCGGCTGCACGTCGTGCCGCGGCCGGGCGAGACGCACGTCTTCTCGACGTCGTCCGGGGAGCGCCTCACCGACTGACATCGGGACAGGCATGGAGTGAGAGCGGCGGCGGTCCGGGGTAGTACTCGGTACCGCCGCCGCTGTGCTGCCCGGCTGCGCGGCATTGCCACTACAGGGACATAACCGGGCTTTTCCTACCAGCGCGTCAACATCAGTACTGCACCGACGGGCCATTGCATCCCTCGATACGGTGACCAAATGTCGCCAAATCATCACTCCTCGCTACCATCGCGACCGTGAACTCCGCAGCCCGCCGCATCGGCAGAACTCTCGCCCTGGTCCTTCCCGTCGTCCTCGTGCTGTCCGGGACCCTCGCGGTCACCCGCGTCCCCTGGGCATCGACGGCCACCGACTCACAGGTGCTGACCGCCTCCACCGGAAGCGCCGCCACCAAGGCCGCGCACAGCACCCCCGAGGAGGCCCTGCGCAAGCGCCTCCTGGTCGAGCTCCAGGAGAAGGATCCGGGTACCGCCCTGACCCACCTCCAGGAGGCGACCACCAAGCGCCCCTCGCTGGCCAAGCACTGCGCTTCGATCGCCCGTGACCTCGGCCGTGCCGCGGTCGCCAAGTACGGCGCCGCACACCGCGCCCAGGCCTTCTCCCGCCCGGTCTGCGACACCTCCTTCGCCACCGGCGTCGCCGCCGCCCAGTGACCCCCGCTCGCACCGCATAGGGTGCGCACCATGACAGGTGCCCAGCATCCTCACCCCACGCAGGCCGTGGTCCTGGCCGGCGGCCAGGGCTCACGTCTCCGCCCGTACACCGACGACCGCCCCAAGCCGATGGTCGAGATTCCCGGTACCGGAACCCCGATCATCGGCCATCAGCTGAACTGGCTGGCCGAGGAAGGCGTCACGGACGTGGTCGTCTCCTGCGGGCACCTCGCCGGCGTCCTCCAGGACTGGCTGGCCGACGCCCAACTCCCCCTGCGCGTCACGACCGTTGTCGAGACCGAGCCCCTGGGCCGCGGCGGCGGGCTCAAGTACGCGGCCGGCTCGCTGCCCCGCCCGGACGAGCCCTGGTACGCCACCAACGGCGACATCTGGACCCGCTTCCCGCTCCGTGAGATGGCCGCCTTCCACTACGAACGCGATGCCGAGGCCACCCTCGCGCTGGCGCGCCCGCACATCCCCTGGGGCGCCGTGGAGACCGACGCGTTCGGGCACATCCTGGACTTCATCGAGTCGCCGCCCTCGCCGTATCTGATCAACGCCGGCGTGTACGTCTTCTCCGCCGCCTTCACGGACCTGCTCCCCACCCGCGGCGACCACGAGCGCACCACGTTCCCGCGCCTCGCCCGCGAACGCCGGCTGGCCGGCTTCCCGCTCCCCCAGGGGGCCTACTGGCGTGCCATCGACACCGCCAAGGACCTCATCGAGGCCGCCAAGGAGCTGAGCGCGCAGGGGCGTTGAGGGCGGCGCAGGGGCGTTGAGGGCGACGTTCTCCCATGGGGCGTTCCTTGCGTCCCGTACCGGCATGGGCCCGTCCGTCGCCGCGCTCCCGTACTCCCCGTGCTCGCCACGTTCTGCGTCGCTACGTTCTGACCGCCCCCCTCCTCAGCCGTCTTCCGGCGCCCCGTACATGCACGTGCCTCGTACGTGCCTTGTGCGTGCGCCTTGTACGTGCCTTGGACATGCCTGTCCCCGACCGCTCCGCCCTCCCCCCGTAGTGGCCGATGGATACGGGCCGTACGGAGCGAGCGGGGCGATCGGGGACAGGGGCGGGGGAACCGGTCAGCCCAGGAGGCCGCCCAGGGCGTCGCGGCCGGAGTCGCCTCCGGAGCCGCCGTTTCCGGAGCTTCCGGTGCCGGTGGTGCCGCCGCCGGTGCCGCCCGCGCTGGTGGGCACCCGGCTCGGTACCGGGGCGTGGCGGGTCGGCGGGTTCTGCTGGGGTGCGCTGGTGGTCGCCCCGGGCTGCTGGGAGAGGCCGCTGGTGCTGCCGGAGGACCGGCCGGTGCCGGGTGCCGACGCCGACGGGGTGCCGGGCTTGTGGGCCTTGCGCGAGGCGTCCGCGGAGGGCGTGCCGGGGCGCGGCGCGGCGCTGCCGGGGTGCCGCTTGCCGGGCCGGGCGGTGTGCTTGTCGGGGCGGGGCAGCGGGGAGCCGGGCAGGTTGTTGATCGCGGGCTCTCCGGGCCGCGGGACGGTCGCCACCGTCGCGGACCGCACGGCCCCGCCGAGCAGCGAGCCGATGAGCAGGGTCAGTCCGGCCACCATCGCGGTCATCATGGCGCCGCGGCGCAGCACCCGGCGCCGCAGGTCGGCGACCTCGACGCGGGGGCCGAGCCGCCGCCAGGCCTCGCCGGCCAGCCGGCTGTCCATGGAGTAGACCGGGGCGCCCGCGATGATCAGCGGGCTCCAGGCGGCGAGGTAGATGATGTCGGGGGCGTCGTAGGCGGGGACGGTCCGCCAGCTGACGGTCATCAGCAGCGCCGCGGACAGCAGGGTGCCGATCGATGCGGCGACACGCTGCCACAGCCCGCAGATGGTCAGGACGCCGACGACGACCTGGAGGAAGGCGACGGTCAGGCCGGCGCCGACCGGGTGCGAGACCGCGAAGTCCCGCAGCGGCACGGCCAGCGCCCAGGGGTCGAGCGACTGCAACCACTTGACCATCGAGCCCCGCTCGCCGCCGTCGAAGTAGACGGGGTCACAGAGCTTGCCCATGCCGGCGTAGACGGAGATCAGGCCGAGGAAGATCCGCAGCGGGAGGAGGACGACGCCGAGGTTCATCCGGCGGCCGGGGTAGTACGCATGCCGTACGGACTCGGCGCCGCGCCGCTTGGCGCCGGGGTCGTAGCCGTCCGGTGCCTCGAACCGGTCGTCGTCGTAGCCGTCGTCGTAGCCGTCGTCGAGCCGGCCGTGGTCGCGGTAGGGAGGGTTCCGGTAAGGGTGGTCGCTGTCGTATGCGCCGCCCACGGGGCGTACGCCGCGCAGCAGGGAGTCGGGCTCGGCGGGGCCGCGCTGGCCGATCACGGTCTGGGCGGGGGCGCCGTCGCCGAGGCGGATCCGGGGCAGGACCTGGGTCGTGCCGATGTCCTCGCCCTGGCCGCCGTCCAGGCCGATGCCCGAGTCGCGCACCGCGTGCAGGAGTTGGGTGGTGGCGCCGGCCGTGCCGCCCGGTGCGGTCCGGCCGCTCCACACCACGGGTGCCCGGCGTCTGGCACCGGCGGCCGGGCTGCGGAGGGCGGGGATGTGCGCGGAGTCGGCCACGGCGTGGCGCGCCGCGGGCGCGGCGAGCTGTACGCGGAAGCTGGCGTGGTTGACGATGACCTGCGCGGGATCGCACGGCACCTTGACCGAGCTCAGGCCCGGCTCGTCATCGAAGCCCGGCGAGCGTCCCCCCGTAGGCGTGCGGGGTGTTCTGGTGTCCACGCTCATCTAACCGAGTGACCCGCGCTTAAGACACTGCCTTGACCGGGTCGATCTGTCCGAGACCCGTCAAAAGATCACGGGATTCCGCAAAGACCTACGGTGGGTCAGGTCTTGCCCCAGGGTGTGGCGCGGGTCGGCACCGTCCACCCCGGGGCACCTGGACTCAGCCGCGGCGGCGCGCCGCCTCCCACAGGACGACACCGGCCGCGACACCGGCGTTCAGCGACTCGGCGCCGCCCGGCATCGGGATCCGCACCCGTACGTCACACGTCTCGCCGACCAGCCGCGACAGGCCCTTGCCCTCGCTGCCGACCACGATGACGACCGGGCCGTCCAGCGCCTCGACGTCCTGGAGCTCCAGCTCGCCGTCGGCGGCCAGACCGACGACTGTCAGACCGGCCTTCTGGTACGACTCCAGGGTCCGGGTCAGGTTGGTGGCGCGGGCGACCGGCGTCCGGGCCGCGGTGCCGGCCGAGGTCTTCCACGCGCCGGCCGTCATGCCGGCCGCGCGGCGCTCCGGCACGACCACGCCGTGGCCGCCGAAGGCGCACACGGAGCGGACGACCGCACCGAGGTTGCGCGGGTCGGTGACGCCGTCGAGCGCGACGATCAGCGGGTCGTCGCCGTCGTCGAAGGCGGCCGCGGCCAGGTCCTCGGGGTGGGCGTAGTCGTACGGCGGGACCTGGAGGACCAGGCCCTGGTGGTTGAGACCGTTGGTCATCCGGTCCAGCTCGGGGCGCGGCGCCTCCATGAGGTTGACGTCGCCGCGCTCCGAGGCGAGCTGGAGTGCGGCGCGCACCCGCTCGTCGGTGTCGATGAACTGCTGGACGTAGAGGTTGGTCGCGGGCACCCCGTCGCGCAGCGCCTCGAAGACCGGGTTACGGCCGACGACCAGCTCGGCGGTGCCCTTGGCACCACCGCGGCGCGGCGCCGGGCGGCGCGCCGCGGCCTGCTTCGCCTTGGCGTTGGCGACGCGGTTCTTGACGTGTCCCTTGCGAGCGGACGCGGGCGGGGTCGGGCCCTTGCCCTCCAGGCCCCGGCGCCGCTTGCCGCCGCTGCCGACCTGCGCGCCCTTCTTGTTGGACGTGCGGCGGTTCCTGCGCTGGCTGTTGCCGGCCATGGGTCACCTGTTTCTTCACTGCTCTCGACGTCTCGCGACGTGGAGTGGGTACGTACGTATGGATTGAGTGTCGCCCGCGGCCACCGGGGCGGTCGAATCCGGGTGGCCGGCAGCGGGCGGGACGGGGGTCAGGACAGCGACCACCGGGGGCCCGAGGGGGTGTCCTCGATGGCGAGTCCGGCCTGCTGGAGCTGGTCGCGGATGGCGTCGGCGGTGGCGTAGTCCTTGCGGGAGCGGGCGGCCTGGCGCTGTTCGAGGACGAGGCGGACCAGGGAGTCGACGACGCCGTGGAGGTCCGTACCGCGGTCCGTGTCGCTCGACCAGGCCTCGTCGAGCGGGTCCAGGCCGAGCACGCCGAGCATCGCCCGCAGCTCGGCCAGCCGGGCCACCGCCGCTTCCTTGTCGTCGGCGGTCAGCGCGGCATTGCCCTGCCGGACGGTGGTGTGCACGATCGCCAGCGCCTGCGGGACGCCCAGGTCGTCGTCCATCGCCTCGGCGAAGGCCGGCGGCACCTCGGCGGCCGGCTCGACCGGCCCGGCCTTCTCCACGACCCGCTGCACGAAGCCCTCGATCCGCGCGAACGCGGACTCGGCCTCGCGCAGCGCGTCCTCGCTGTACTCGATCATCGAGCGGTAGTGCGGGGTGCCCAGGTAGTAGCGCAGCACGATCGGGCGCCAGCGCTTGACCATCTCGGAGACCAGCAGGGAGTTGCCCAGCGACTTGGACATCTTCTCGCCGCTCATGGTCACCCAGGCGTTGTGCGCCCAGTACGCGGCGAAGTCGTCGCCGAAGGCCTTGGCCTGCGCGATCTCGTTCTCGTGGTGGGGGAAGATCAGGTCGATGCCGCCGCCGTGGATGTCGAAGGCCTCGCCCAGGTACTTGTGGGCCATCGCCGAGCACTCCAGGTGCCAGCCGGGGCGGCCGCGGCCCCAGGGGGTCTCCCAGCTGGGCTCGCCCTCCTTGGCGGCCTTCCACATCGCGAAGTCGCGCGGGTCCCGCTTGCCGGTCTCCCCCTCGCCGGAGGGCTGGAGGAGGTTGTCCAACTCCTGGTTGGACAGCTGGAGATACCCCGGGAACGACTTCACGTCGAAGTAGACGTTGCCGTCCGCGGCGTAGGCGTGGCCGCGCTCGATCAGGCCGCGCATCATCTCGATCATCTCGGGGATGTGGCCGGTGGCGCGCGGCTCGTAGGTCGGACGCAGGCAGCCGAGGGCGTCGTAGGCCGTATTGAAGGCGACCTCGTTCTCGTAGCCGACCGCCCACCACGGGCGGCCCTGCTCGGCCGACTTCTTGATGATCTTGTCGTCGATGTCCGTGACATTGCGCACGAACGTCACGTCGTAGCCGCGGTGGGCGAACCAGCGGCGCATGATGTCGAAGTTCAGTCCCGACCTGATGTGCCCGATGTGCGGGGCGGCCTGCACGGTCGCGCCACACAGGTAGATCGAGACACAGCCCGGCACGAGCGGGGTGAAATCGCGAATCTGCCGGGCGCTGGTGTCGTACAGGCGAATCGTCACGGAACCAGGGTAGTCGGAACGAGGCAGTGCCCCGCGACCCATTGGGCCACGGGGGAAGGGATCCGCGACAACCGTCCGATTCGCCGTAAATGACCGGCACCGATGGCGGGTCCGGCGCCCGGTCAGATGCTGCCGACCACCTTGCGCGGGGTGATCCGGACCACGACCCGCGGGTCGTCGTCGGCCGCGGCGGGATTGAAGTCGGCGTACGGCTTGCCCGTGTACTTCTGCGACAGCTCGTCGATCAGCTGCTGCCCGCCCTCGGTGGTGAGCGAGGCGGAGCCGCGCACCTCGGCGTAGGTGTACGGCGCGTCGAAGGGCTGGATGAGGACCGAGACGCGGGGGTCGCGCCGGATGTTGGCCTCCTTGCGGCGGCCGACGGTCGTCGAGAACAGCAGATCGTCGCCGTCCCGCTTCACCCAGACCGGGGAGAGCTGCGGGCTGCCGTCGGGCTGGATCGTGGCCACGGTCACGAAGACCGGGGAGTCCAGGAGCTTCTTGAGGTCGTCGGACAGGGTGGCAGTCACGAGGGGTCCTTCCTGCGGGCCGTTCCGGTGGACACGAACACTCCGATCCTCCCCCCAACACCCGTGCGGCGCCCGGAATTCCCGCGCCATACGGGGGAATGCCGGGCGCCGCGGCGCACCTCGTGCCGGAACGTGGCCTCAGGCCGTGGTGTCCGGCCCTGGTGTCAGGCCGTACGGAAGACGATCGCCGTGGCGACCGCGGCCAGGCCCTCGGCGCGGCCGGTCAGCCCCAGTCCGTCCGAGGTCGTCCCGGAGACCGAGACCGGCGCGCCGACGGCCGCCGACAGCGCCTTCTGCGCCTCGTCCCGCCGCTTGCCGACCTTGGGGCGTACGCCGATGACCTGCACCGCGACATTGCCGATGGTGAAGCCCTCGGACCGGACGATCCGCGCGGCCTCGGCCAGCAGCGTCACACCGTAGGCGCCGGACCACTCGGGGCGGCCGGTGCCGAAGTGTGCGCCCAGGTCACCGACGCCGGCCGCCGAGAACAGCGCGTCACAGGCCGCGTGTGCGGCCACATCGCCGTCGCTGTGGCCGGCCAGGCCGTATCCGTCGCTCTCCGCGGCGTCCCAGAGCAGCCCGGCGCACCAGAGTTCCCGGCCCTGCTCGAAGGCGTGCACGTCCGTGCCGATGCCCACGAGCGGCAGCCCGGGAAGCCCGGCGGCGGGGCCGGTCGCACGCTGCTCAGACATAGCCATCGGTGGCCCTCCTGCGGGCGAGTACGGCCTCGGCCAGGACCAGGTCCAGCGGCCGGGTCACCTTGAATGCCTCTTCGTGGCCGGGGACAACCACGACCGGCGATCCGAGCCGTTCGACCAGCCCGGCGTCGTCCGTGGCGCCCTCGCCCTCGACGACGGTGTCGTGCGCCTTGCGCAGGGTCGCCAGATCGAAGCCCTGCGGGGTCTGCACGGCACGCAGCAGGGCCCGCTCCGGGGTGCCGACCACCGGCTCGGGGGTGCCCGGCGGCTGCGGCTCGACCTGCTTGACGGTGTCCGCCAGCGGCAGCGCGGGGACGACTGCGGGCGCACCGGCCCGCACGGCGGCGATCACCGCGTCGACCGTGTCGGCCGGCACCAGCGGCCGCGCGGCGTCATGCACCAGCACGACCTCGATGGTGTCCGGGAGCGCCGCCAGACCGCGCTGTACGGACTCCTGGCGGGTCTGTCCGCCGGCGACGACCACGAGGTCGGTGCGCTCGGCGAGCGGATGCTCGTGCAGGAGGCGGCTGACCTCGGCGGCGCCGTCGGGTGGGGCGACCACCACGATGAGTGAGACGGCACGGGAGGCGGCCATCGCACGGACGGCGTGCACCAGCATCGGGGTGCCGCCCAGCGTGCGCAGCGCCTTGGGAGTGCCGGGACCGAGCCGGACACCGCGGCCGGCGGCGGGAATCACCGCGGCGGTGCGGGCCGGGCGGGAGGGATCTGACATCGATGGCTCCGGAGTCCGGGGCGAGCCCGGAATTGACGCAGACAGGTTTGTTTCCTCGGGCGGGGTGGGTATGGCCTGGGAGTGCCCCCCGCTCGTAGAGCATGGGGTAGTGCCGGGCACGACGCCTCGACCGGACCCTTCCGTGACACGGTCGAGACAGCCGCCCGGGCCCGGCACGCCACAGTGAATCGGCGATCCGTCGGTGATCTCAGCGAATCGCCGATCCGCCAGCAGATATGCCGCAGCGCCCGGCAACGGACCACTCCACTTGGGAAGCGGTCGTCACTCGGGCACCGCGGCATTACTACGTCGGCATTGCTATGTCGGCGCTGTCGTCGCTGCGCCGGCGGAAGCGTGACTCGCGCATGCATGATCCACACACGCTTGACCACCACACGCTTGACCCACACACAGCGTCGTCAGGACGCGAGTACCTCGTCGAGCAGGGCCTCGGCCTTGTCCTCGTTGGTGTTCTCCGCGAGGGCGAGCTCGCTCACCAGAATCTGGCGCGCCTTCGCGAGCATCCTCTTCTCACCGGCGGAAAGCCCACGCTCACGCTCACGCCGCCACAGGTCGCGCACCACTTCGGCAACCTTGATCACATCGCCGGAAGCGAGCTTCTCAAGATTTGCCTTGTAGCGACGGGACCAGTTCGTCGGCTCTTCGGCATACGGTGCGCGAAGCACCTCGAAGACCCGGTCCAGCCCGTCCTGACCAACCACGTCGCGTACGCCGACGAACTCCGCATTGTCCGCTGGCACACGAACAGTCAAGTCGCCCTGGGCGACCTTCAGCACCAAGTAGGTCTTGTCCACGCCTTTGATCTGGCGAGTTTCGATGGCCTCGATCAGCGCGGCCCCGTGATGGGGATAGACCACGGTGTCGCCAACCTTGAACGTCATGTGACAGGTACCCCTTCCGTGGCTATCCATGCTAACACGGGAACGGGCCGTTCTGAATGGCGTTTTCGCAGGTCAGGGCATATCTCGGGGCTTGACAACAGCAACCGGAACGTGCTGCGAGGGGTCACGGAAGACGGGTATTCGCAGGTCGGAGGGGCTGCACGGGTGAGTGGAAACATGCCCGTCACGTACCGAGAAGGCGGGGTTCGAGAGGTCGAACGTCCCGATTTGCGCAGATCCGCATGAGCGAGTTCCGCTACTCCGTTCGGCCGCTCACGGACCTCTCCCGAGCGATTCCCGAATTGATCAACAGCCGACGGTCGATGAGTGTGATCAATTCCGCGAGGCCTTCACATTCTCTGCGAATACTGCTTTTCACCGGGGGACCTGGCTGCCCTCACCCGAACGGCCGCTCGTCGAATTTCCGCCACGTTCTCGGTGCGCGTTCTCGTGGTGCGTCCGGAACTGTGCGGCCGGATCTGTGCGCCGAACTGTGCGGCGAACTGAGCTCCCTCGGGGAGCGATCCGTGGCCCGTTCCGTGGGCCGCTCTCCGGTCCGTTCCCGGGCGCGTTCCCCGTGCCGTTCAAACCGGGCGCGAGCAGCGGTGACGGGCCCTGAGTGCGCTGGGGGCGGGTCGGGTGCGGCGGCGTGAGGACGGCTCGGTAACCTAGCGGCGCTGACACACCCTTAGGGCGGCCTTACGCACCCGTCGTCATGACGCGTACGCAGTGCCGCCCCAGCCGTCCATCCGCGACCGGGCACGAAGTTCGGCCGCCGTAGCTCGTCAAGGAGATGCCGCCGCCGTGAGCCGCAGCCTTCGACGCGGCGTCCTCGCCGCCACCGTCCTTTCGCTCTCGATCGCCACGCTGTCCGCGTGCGGGGCCGGGAACGACGCCCAGACGCTGCAGGTCAAGCCGGACAACGCCGCGACCTCCGTCGGCGACATCAAGATCCAGAACGCGTCCGTCATCACCCAGCCCGATGTGAACGCCAAGGGCCCGGCCGTGATCTCCGCGACGGTGTTCAACAGCGGCACCAAGGACCAGAAGCTGACCGCGATCTCCGTCGACGGCACCGGCCAGTCGGCCAAGCTCTCGCCGGCCGGTTCCCGCTCGGGCGCGGTCACCGTGCCCGCCGGCGGCTCCATCGTGATCGGCGGCAAGGGCGACGCCTCGGCCGTCCTGGCCAGCGGCCGGGAGGCCGTCAAGGACGGGAACGCCCAGCCGCTGACGTTCGCCTTCAGCGCGGCCGGCAAGGTCGGGATCAACGCCTATGTCGTCCCGGCGACGAGCTACTTCGCGGGCTACGGGCCCTCCCAGCTGCCGCAGCCGTCCGGTTCGGCGTCCCCGTCGGGCTCCGGCAAGCCCTCGGCGTCGGGCAAGCCGTCCGGTTCGGCCAGCCCCTCCCGTTCCGCGAAGCCCTGATGACGCCCGGCGGTCACTGACGCCGGCCCGTCGCAGCAACGCGTCAGGGGCGCCTCTCCGGCTCGGAGGGGCGCCCCTGACGCGTACTGCGGCTTGGCCCGGGCGGCGGCCGCTGAGCTGCTCAGGCGGCGTTTACGGCTCGAACTTGTACCCCAGGCCGCGGACCGTGACGAGGTAGCGCGGCGCGCCCGGGTCGGGCTCGATCTTGGCGCGCAGCCGCTTGACGTGCACGTCCAGGGTCTTGGTGTCGCCCACGTAGTCGGCACCCCAGACCCGGTCGATGAGCTGCATGCGGGTCAGCACCCGGCCGGCGTTGCGCAGCAGCATCTCCAGGAGGTCGAACTCCTTCAGGGGCAGATCGACCTTGCCGCCGGAGACCGTGACGACATGGCGGTCCACGTCCATCCGGACCGGGCCGGCCTCCAGGGCCTGCGGGGTGACCTCCTCCGGCTCGCCGCGGCGGCGCAGCACGGCGCGGATGCGGGCGACGAGTTCGCGGGAGGAGAAGGGCTTGGTGACGTAGTCGTCGGCTCCTATCTCCAGGCCGACGACCTTGTCGATCTCGCTGTCCTTGGCGGTCACCATGATGACCGGGACGTTGGAGCGGCCGCGCAACTGGCGGCAGACCTCGGTGCCGGGCAGGCCCGGCAGCATCAGGTCGAGCAGGACGAGGTCGGCGCCGTTGCGCTCGAATTCGTCCAGGCCGTCAGGGCCCGTAGCCGCGATGGCGACCTCGAAGCCCTCCTTGCGGAGCATGTAAGACAGTGCGTCGCTGAACGATTCCTCGTCCTCGACGACGAGCACTCGGGTCACGGAAGGACCTCCGGGGCTGGGTGTGCAGGGAGTGGATCGTTGAAGGTCTCGTACGGGCGGTCCTCGTCGTCGAGGCCCTCCGCGGAGAGGTCGGCGGGCCGTTCGCGGTCGCGTACGGCCCCGGCTTCCGGGAGACGCAGGGTGAAGGTGGAGCCTTGTCCCTCAGCGCTCCACACCGTGACCTCCCCGCCGTGCGAGGCGGCCACATGCTTGACGATGGCGAGACCGAGGCCGGTCCCGCCGGTGGCGCGCGAGCGCGCCGGGTCCACGCGGTAGAACCGCTCGAAGATGCGGTCCCGGTCCTTTTCGGATATCCCGATGCCCTGGTCGGTCACCGCGATCTCGATCAGGTCGCCGCCGGGGGCGGAGACCCGCCGCCCGGCGATCCCGACGCGGGTGCGCGACGGGGAGTAGTTGACGGCGTTCTCGACGAGGTTGCCCAGGGCCGCCGCGAGCTGGCCGCGGTTTCCCCAGATGCTCAGGTCGGCGGTGCCGCCCTCGCGTCGCCCGCCGCCGATCCGGGCGGCGGACCCGTCGGGCCCTCCGATCGACGTGGCCATGGTGATCTGCTTCGCGCCGGCCTGCTGGCGGCAGCGGTCGATCGCCTCGGCGACCAGCTCGTCGACCCGGACCGGCTCGGCGTCCTCCAGCGGGTCGTCGTTCTGTACCCGGGAGAGGTCGATGAGCTCCTGGACGAGGTTGGTCAGGCGGGTGGCCTCGTTCTGCATCCGGCCGGCGAAGCGCTCGACGGCCTCGGGGTCGTCGCTGGCGTCCATCACGGCCTCGGAGAGCAGCGAGAGCGCGCCGACGGGCGTCTTGAGCTCATGGCTGACGTTGGCCACGAAGTCGCGGCGGACCGCCTCTATGCGCCGGGCCTCCGTGAGGTCCTCGACCAGCAGCAGGACGAGCCGGGAGCCGAGCGGGGCGACTCTGGCGGAGACCGCGAGCGCCTCGCCGCGGCCGGTGCCGCGGCGCGGCAGATCCAGCTCGACCTGGCGTATCTCGCCGTCCCGCCGGGTGTCCCGGGCCATCTGCATCATCGGCTCGACGGCGAGCTTGCCGCCGCGGACCAGCCCGAGGGCGTACGCGGCGGAGCTGGCCTTGACGACGGCGTCGGCCTCGTCCAGCACCACAGCGGAGGAGCGGAGCACCGACAGCACGGTGTCGACCCCGGGCGGCAGCACGGCGTCCGTGTGCAGGGAGGTACGGGTGGGTTTGGCCTGGTCGCGTTCGCTCCAGCGGAACGCCAGCATGGCGAAGACGCCGGTGCAGAGCCCGGCGATCGCAGCCACTGCGGCGACGGCCGCATCCACGTTCATGACTCCAGGTTATGCGCCGGGTCGGACACTTCCCCAGGGTTGCGAGGCGCTGCCCGAGCACCCGTCGCCCAGAGTTCACCGTGGCGTCCGCGCTGGTTCACTCCGGAGGCCGGACGCGGGCGGGCGGCTGCCGGCCGGGTGTCCCTTGGGGATACGCCGCGCGATCCGCGCCCGGCCGGAGGGTGGCCAGGTGAACCGCGCGGCCGACCCCGCGGCAGGCGATGCGTCGCCCAGAATTCACCTTCGTGTCGGTGCCGGTTCACCCCCGGTGGCACCGCAGGTCGCGCGGCGCGCGCAGGGTGACGGTGCGGGTGCCGGAGCAATTCCGCACCGTCGCGCGACCGGACACCCGGAGTGACCGCGGGGCGTCGGCCCCGCCGGCACACCGGCACGCGGAGTGGTTGCTCCGTGGGCCATCGCCCTCTTGGGATCCGGCTCGTGCGGGCACTGACCGTGAGAGCGTGGGCACAGGTCACCTGTACCCCGTGCCACCTCCCACACCACCACTCGATGCGAGAGAAGGTCACAGATGCGGGACGCGTACCACGAGGAGCTTGATTCGATCGGCGAGGGCCTGGTCGAGATGGCCCGGCTCGTCGGCTCCGCGATCGGGCGCGCCACCACGGCGATTCTCGACGCGGACCTCAAGCTGGCCGAGGCCGTCATCGCCGCCGACGAGAAGGTCGACGACCTCCAGCGCGACCTGGAGGCCCGGGCGATCGCCCTGCTGGCGCGGCAGCAGCCGGTCGCCACCGACCTGCGGATCGTCGTCACCTCGCTGCGGATGAGCGCCGACCTGGAGCGCTCCGGCGACCTGGCCCAGCACGTGGCCAAGCTGTCCCGGCTGCGCTTCCCGGAGACGGCCGTACCGCAGGATCTGCACGCCACCATCCTGGAGATGGGGCAGCTGGCGCAGCGCCTGATGGCCAAGGCCGCCGAGGTCATCATCACCAAGGACGTCGACCTCGCGCTCCAGCTGGAGCAGGACGACGACGCCATGGACATGCTGCACCGCACCCTCTTCCAGCACCTGATGGACGACCGCTGGCAGCACGGCATCGAGACGGCCGTGGACGTGACCCTGCTGGGCCGCTACTACGAGCGCTTCGCGGACCACGCGGTCTCCGTCGCCAAGCGGGTCGTCTACCTCGTCACCGGCGAGCACGCCGACGAGATCGCCTCGTCGACGGCGGTGGAGGGCGCCTGACCGCGGCGGCGGGCGAAGGGCGGGAGTCCGTTTCCGGTGCCACCGCGCGCGGTTGACTCATGCCTCCGCGCGCCGTTGACGCGCCTGGTCGCCCGGGCATGCAATGGGCACCAGGTGACCCCTAGGAGGCAATGCATGGCACCCATGGCGGACTCCCCCAACCCTGCGCCCCACGCCGACCCGACGACCGTCGAGCTCCCACGGCTCCCGCTGCTCGGCGCCTGCGGCTGCGGTCCCGGTTGCAGCTGCGGCTGCCAGTCGGGCGGGCCGTGCCAGTGCGGCGGCGGCTGCTAGCGACCTCGACGGCACAGCGCGACGGCGGCCCCGACCGGTTGATCTTCCGGTCGGGGCCGCTGCCGTTGCCGACGTCTCAGTCCCGTCGTCCCGGGGTGGCTGCGGCCCGCGGGCCGCGGCCGTACGTCCGCGTCACAGGCTGAGCGGCACCGGATGGATTTCGTCCGCCTTGTGGCCGGCGCGCTCGTGGATCCGCTGCACGGCGCCCGCCGAGGGCGCGTCCGACAGGCAGAAGACGTCGCCGGAGTCGGGGTCGGCCCAGGCGTGCTCGAAGTGCACGCCTTCCTCGGCCTCGATGGCGAGGTCGGCCTGGTGCGCCGCCTTCAGCTGGTCGGCCGTGAGGCCCTCCATACCGCGGTGGATGTCCATGAACTTGGGCATCTGTCTCATCCTCCAGATTGCGGACATGTACCCCTCTTCCATGCTGCCCCCGCGCGCCGCGGTACGCCGGGTCGAGCCGCACCAGGGCGGCCGCCCGCCCCCGCACAGCACCGAGCCCCCCACCGGCGGAGAATTCCGCGGGCGGGGGGCTCGACGGCGGGTCCTACTTCTTCTTCCCCTGGTTCTTCACTGCCTCGATGGCGGCCTTGGCGGCCTCCGGGTCGAGGTAGGTGCCGCCGGGGTTGACCGGGCGGAAGTCGGCGTCCAGCTCATAGGCGAGCGGGATGCCGGTGGGGATGTTCAGGCCGGCGATGTCCTCGTCGGAGATGCCGTCGAGGTGCTTGACCAGGGCACGCAGGCTGTTGCCGTGCGCGGCGACCAGGACCGTGCGGCCGACCACGAGGTCCGGGACGATGCCGTCGTACCAGTACGGCAGCATGCGCGTGACGACGTCCTTGAGGCACTCCGTGCGCGGGCGCAGCTCGCTGGGGATGTCGGCGTAGCGCGGGTCGTCGCTCTGGGAGAACTCGGTGCCGTCCTCCAGCGCGGGCGGCGGGGTGTCGTACGAGCGGCGCCAGAGCATGAACTGCTCCTCGCCGAACTCGGCCAGCGTCTGCGCCTTGTCCTTCCCCTGCAGCGCACCGTAGTGGCGCTCGTTCAGCCGCCAGCTGCGGCGGACCGGGATCCAGTGGCGGTCGGCGGACTCCAGGGCCAGCTGCGCGGTGCGGATGGCGCGCTTCTGGAGGGAGGTGTGCACGACATCGGGGAGCAGGCCGGCGTCCTTGAGCAGCTCTCCGCCGCGGACTGCCTCCTTCTCGCCCTTCTCGTTGAGATTGACGTCCACCCAGCCGGTGAACAGGTTCTTCGCGTTCCATTCGCTCTCGCCGTGGCGGAGGAGGATCAGCTTGTACGGTGCGTCGGCCATGGCGTCGAGCGTAATCGAACCCTGGGGAGGGCCCCGCGGCGGTCCAGAACCTGGGCTTCCGGATGACGGTTGACGCTTCCGGTCAATTGAGTGGCGAGGCGCACCGCCCCGAAAGTAGGTTGCGGTCGTCGCTTGCGCCACTTACGTCCGCCCGGTCGCCGCGCGGGCGCGCCACCCGCTCCTTCACGGCCCACGACCACACCACGCCGCACCATTCCTCGGGGGAACTGTCATGCCCACATCCATACCGCCGCCGGGGCCGACCCTGCCGGCCCGTCTGCGACGCGCCGCCGTGGAGAGCGTCTCCGGACTCCCCCGGCAGTTCTGGTGGCTGTGGACCAGCACCCTGATCAACCGGCTGGGCGCCTTCGTCGCCACCTTCCTCGCCCTCTATCTGACGGTCGAGCGCGGCTACTCCGCCTCGTACGCGGGCCTGGTCGGAGCGCTCTACGGACTCGGCGGGGTGCTGTCGTCCGTGGGCGCCGGCGTGCTCACCGACCGGCTCGGCCGCCGGCCGACGATGCTGATCGCGCAGCTGTCGACGGCGGCCTCGGTGGCGCTGCTCGGCTTCCTGACGGACCCGGTGGCCATCGCGGCGGTGGCGTGCGTGGTCGGGATGGCGTCCAATGCCTCCCGCCCCGCCGTGCAGGCGATGATGGCGGACATCGTCGCTCCCGAGGACCGCGTCCGCGCCTTCTCCCTCAACTACTGGGCCATCAACCTCGGCTTCGCGATCTCCTCCACCGCCGCCGGACTCATCGCCCAGCACGGTTATCTGGCCCTCTTCCTCGGCGAGTCCACGCTCGTCCTGGCCTGCGCCCTGGTCGTCTTCCGGAAGCTGCCGGAGACCCGCCCCGGCACGGACGCCCCGGCCGGCGCCGCCGGCGGTCCGGCGCCCGGGGCCGTCTCGCTGCGCACCGTTCTGCGCGACGGCCGCTTCATGACCGTCGTCGGCCTCAATCTGCTGCTCGCCCTGCTCTTCCAGCAGGCGTATGTCTCGATGCCGGTGTCGATGGGTCAGGACGGCTTCTCCAGCGCCGACTTCGGCATGGTCATCGCGGTCAACGGCATCCTGATCGTCCTGCTGCAGATCCCCGTGACCCGGTTCATCGAGCACCGCAGCCCGGCGATGCTCCTGGTCGGCTCGGCCCTGTTGGCCGGTTACGGCTTCGGGCTCACCGCGCTGGCGGGCTCCGTCGCCATGTACGCGGTCGCCGTCGCCGTCTGGACCCTCGGTGAGATCATCAACTCCCCCACCCAGATGAGCCTGGTGATCCGCCTCTCGCCGGTGCACGGCCGCGGCCGCTACCAGGGGATGTACGCACTGTCCTGGTCCATCGCCTCCCTGACGGCCCCTCTGCTCGGCGGCACGGTCATCGACCACTACGGAGCCGACGCACTGTGGGCCGGGTGCGCGGCCGTCGGCACGGTGGCCGCGGTGGGCTACGGGCTGCTGCTGCGGAGGCTGCCCGGGCCGGACCCGCACACCGCCCGGCACGTCAGTGCGGCACGACATCCCGTAGCCGCCGAGGGCGGGGCCGGCCGCCGCGCCCGCTCATGACGACGCCGCCGGGGCCCTTTCGAGGGCCCCGGCGGCGTCCTGCACGGCGTTCTCCCGTCTCCATCGGTCACGAGCGGGAGGGAGTCGGCTCAGCGGAAGGAGTGCGCCATCGCTCCGCCGCCGGTGTGGATGCCGCCGATCGGCCGGTAGTGGCGGTGGTGGTGACGGTGGTGACGCCGGTGGTGGTGGTGCCGGCACTTGTCGTGGTGGCGACCCCAGCGGTGGTCGTCGTCACCTCTCCAGCGATCGTCGTGGCGGGTGCTCGCCACCGAGGATCCACTGTCCGTGGCGGGGCCCTCGACCGCGGACGAGGCGAACGCGGTCGGAGTCACCGCGAACACCGCGGTGATGACGGCTGAGGCGAACAGGGTACGGGCAGTGCGCATAGGAGATGTTCCTTTCTGCCTACTGCGAAGGGAGACACAGCGTCGGCCATCTGACTCACAGTAGTGATATGACCCACAGTCAGCCTTTATGTCACGTTTTCTCACGCAAGCACGTCACCCACGAGCGAAGAGCTGAGCTTTCCGGGTGGACTGCATGCGTAATTGACCCGTCAGGCCGAACGGCACGCCGGGGTGGGGTTTGGTCCGGGTGCCGTTCGCTGAGAGCTCCTGGTGTCTGACGTGTCATGAGTCGCGGCCCGGCGGCCGTTGCATCCGCCAGCGCACAGGCAGCCGCCGCCTCGCCTGCCTGGCCGCCTGGCCGCCTGGCCGCCAGTCGATCCGGCGTCAGGTCCTTTTTCGCTTCCCTGCCCCCCCCTTCAGAATTCCTTCAGGAATTCAGGACCCCTTCAGGAATTCAGGAATCCTTCAGAAAGGGGGCAGCGAGGGGCCTGGATTTACTGGGGAGAAAGCGGAAAAATAACGCGTCGCATTCGTGGTGTTACCGAAAGAAACGCCCGGAGGAAATCGACGGAACGCGCTTCAAAAGGGCGACATTCGGGTGCTACGGTTCTGGCAACTCCTGGCCGAGGTGCACATCGGCCGTTCAGATTCTGCGTACCCCGGTGGCGCCCCGGTGCGTATTGCGGTGCCTGAATGGAGAACAGGGGTTTTTGGGGATTGAGCACACGGTTCGGTCCCTGCACAGAAAGGACACGGACATGGACTGGGTTAGCTCCCTCGTCTCCGCCATCGGCCCGATCATTTCCAACCTGGTGACGCACTTCCTGGGCTAGGGCCTTGGACCGGGAGCCGTGAGGGTTTCTCGGTAGCGGGAGTATGGGGCGTGGAATATCCCGCCCCATACTTCTCGTTTTCCGGCCTCCGGATACTTCTCGTTTTCAGTCCGCCGACCGTCCGCGCCTTTCACCCTGCCGACCGTCCGCGCCTTTCAGCCCGCCGGCCGTCCGCGCCCCTGGGTCAGATGCGCGAAGGCGTCCAGGTTGCGGGTGGATTCGCCGCGGGAGACCCGCCACTTGTACTCCTTGCGGATGGCGGTGGCGAAGCCCATTTCGAGCAGGGTGTTGAAGCTGCCGTCGGCGTTTTCCAGGACGGTGCCGAGGATGCGGTCGAGCTCGTCGGGGGTGACGGCGGCGAGCGGGAGTTTGCCGACGAGGTAGATGTCGCCGAGCTTGTCGATGGCGTAACCGACGCCGTACAGGCGGGTGTTGCGCTCCAGCAGCCAGCGGTGCACGGCGTCGTGGTTCTCGTCGGGGTGGCGGACGACGAAGGCGTTGATGGAGAGGGAGTGCTTGCCGACGATGAGCGAGCAGGTCGTGGAGAGCTTGCGGGTGCCGGGGAGTTTGACGACATAGGTGCCGTCGGTGGGGCTCTCCCATTCCAGGCCGGCGTCGTCCAGAGTCGCCTCGATCACCTGTCGCGCGTCGTCAGCCATGGGGTGATCGTAGGTGACGGCGCCGCTCCTGCATCGCGGCGGTGTACACCTCGGCGGTCGCCGCGGCGGCCGTGTCCCAGCCGAACGACTGGGCGTGGTGGGCGGCGTCGGTGCCCATCCGGGCGGGCAGGGCCGGGTCCGCGACGAAACGGCCCAGTGCGCGGGCGTAGTCGGCTGGGTCGTGGCCGGCGACGAGGAAGCCGCTGACGCCGTCGCGCACGGCCACCGGCAGACCGCCGACCGCGGCCGCGACGACCGGGGTGCCACATGCCTGGGCCTCGATGGCGACCAGCCCGAAGGACTCGCTGTACGAGGGCATGACCAGCACGGATGCGGCGCGATACCAGTCGGCGAGCTGCTCCTGGCCGACCGGCGGGCGGAACTGCACCAGATCGGCGATGCCGAGCCGGGCGGCCAGCTTCTGCAGGCCCTCGGGCCTGGCCAGCCCGCTGCCGCTGGGGCCGCCCACGACGGGCACCACCAGGCGGGAGCGCAGCGAGGGGTCCTCGTTCACCAGGGCGGCGACCGCCCGCAGCAGGATGTCGGGGGCCTTCAGCGGCTGTATGCGGCCGGCGAAGAGCGGGATGACCGCGTCCTGCGGCAGGCCGAGACGGGCCCGGGCCGCGGCCCTGCTCTCGGCGACCGCACCGCCGGTGGGCCGGAAGCGGTCGAGGTTGACACCGGGGTGGACCACCGCGACCTTGTCGGGCTCGGCCTCGTAATGCCGTACGAGCTCGTCCGACTCCTCGGCGGTGTTGGCTATCAGCCGGTCCGCGGCGCGCACGATCTGCGTCTCGCCGATGACCCGGGCGGCGGGCTCGGGGGTGTCACCGGCGGCGAGGGCGGCGTTCTTGACCTTGGCCATGGTGTGCATGGCGTGCACCAGCGGGGCGCCCCAGCGTTCGGCGGCCAGCCAGCCGACATGGCCGGACAGCCAGTAGTGGGAGTGGACCAGGTCGTAATGGCCGGGGCGCTGGCCGGCCCAGGCCTGCATCACGCCATGGGTGAAGGCACACAGCTGCGCGGGCAGCTCCTCCTTGGCCAGGCCCTCGTACGGACCGGCGTCCACATGCCGTACGAGGACGCCGGGGGCGAGTTCGACGGCGGGCGGGAGGGTGCCGGTGGTGGCGCGGGTGAAGATCTCCACCTCGATGTTGATCGAGGCGAGCTTCCTGGCCAGCTCGACGATGTAGACGTTCATGCCGCCGGCGTCGCCGGTACCGGGCTGGTGCAGCGGGGAGGTGTGGACGCTGAGCATGGCCACCCGGCGCGGGCGGCGGGGGGCGCCGGGCAGGCGCAGCCGGGCCTGGCCCGGGAACTGGCCATGGGGACGGCTGCGGAGCCGGGACACGTATGGGCTCACGTCGAGCTACCTCCTAGGCGGGGCGGGCGGCACGCCTCCGACCCCGTCCAACAACAGACCCCGGTCATCCATTTCCGTCCGACGCCCTCCACCCACACTTTGCCAAAGCGTGACCAAGGGTGAGCCGGAGGTACCGCGGGGCGGTTCGTCGGAAGGGCCCGGCCGGCCCGGCACCTCGGTGGGCGGCCTGCCGCAGTGGCCGGCGGTACCGCGGCGGCGGTCTGCTCCCGGCCACCCCATACTCTCGACGGCATGGCCCGCCGCCCCTCCGTCCTCGCCGCCCCGGCCTCCGCACCGTCCCGACCCGTCGGAAACGCCACCCGCGGGACCACCAACCCCAACCGTCTGCGCCGCATGGACCGCTGGATAGCGGCCGAACACGGTGCCGCGCTGCGCCGCGCCGCCGACCCCGTGGCGGTCGACCTGGGCTACGGCGCGGCGCCCTGGACCGCGGTCGAGCTGCTCGGGCGGCTGCGTACGGTCCGGCCGGACGCCCGGGTCGTCGGCATCGAGATAGATCCGGCGCGGGTCGAGGCCGCCCGGTCCTACGAGCGGCCGGGGCTGGACTTCGTCCACGGCGGCTTCGAGGTGCCGCTGCCGGGCCCGCGCGCCGGGGCACCGGTCCTCATACGGGCGGCGAATGTGCTGCGGCAGTACGACGAGGACGAGGTGGCCGCCGTGTGGCGGCGGCTGTGCGCGCGGCTGGCCCCCGGCGGGCTGCTGGTCGAGGGCACCTGCGACGAGATCGGACGGCGGCACGTCTGGGTGGCGCTGGGCCCCGAGGGGCCGCGCACGGTCACCTTCGCCACCCGGCTCGGCTCCCTGCGGACACCCTCTGACCTGGCCGAACGCCTCCCGAAGGCGCTGATACACCGCAATGTCCCGGGCGAAGCGGTGCATGCCTTCCTCCGGGACTTCGACCGCGCCTGGGCCACGGCCGCCCCGCTGGGCGCGCTGGGCGCCCGCCAGCGGTGGCGCGCGGCCGTCCAGGCCCTGGCCACGGACTGGCCGCTGGCCGGCGACCCCCGGCGCCGCCGCCAGGGCGAGGTCACGGTGCGGTGGGAGGCTCTGGCCCCCAGGCGCTGAGCGCCCCGCGGCAGCCAGCCGTCCGCCGCAGCTACCCGTCCGCCCCCGCGGCCGCCATGGCCCGCTGCTCCTCCGCCACCCGCGCCCCGAGCTCCCGCAGCCGGCGCTCCGTCTCCGACCCGCGCGGGGCCGTGTACGTCACCAGTGCCTGGTCGGGATCGGTGCTCAGCCGGAAGCTCTCGAAGGTGATCACGAGCTCGCCGACGTGCGGATGCAGGAGGCGCTTGGTGCCGCGCAGGCACTCGTACACCGTCTGGGTCTCCCAGAGCCGCCGGAAGTCCGCGCTGTGGTCGAGGAGTTCATTGACCACCGCACAGATCCGCGGGTCGTCGGGGTGCCGGCCGCTGTCGGCACGCAGATTGCCGACCACCTCCACGGCCTTCGCCTCCCAGTCCGGGTGCAGGGCCCGCGCCACCGGGTCGAGGAAGACCAGCAGCGCGGTGTTCCGCCGGTCCGGGGCGAGCGCCTCCAGGTCGAAGGCGAAGCGGCCGCCGAGCGTGTTCCAGGCCAGGATGTCCAGACCGCGGCCGATGACCATGGCCGGGACCGTGGTCTCCATCGCGTCCAGCAGCTGCCGGATCTCCGGGCGCACGGTCTGCGTGGGGCCGGAGGCGGGACGACAGTCGTCCGGGCCCGGGCGCCGGGGCACGGCGACGTTGCGCAGATACGTCACCTCGCCGCCGGACAGCCGCAGCGCCCGGGCGATGGCGTCCAGGACGGAGTCGGAGATGGCGTGCGCCCGGCCCTGTTCGATCCGGGTGTAGTAGTCGACGCTGATGCCGGCGAGCTGGGCGACCTCCTCGCGCCGCAGCCCGCGCACCCGGCGCCGGCCCACCCCGCCGGGCAGGCCGAGCTCGGCCGGGTCGAGCGCCGCGCGGCGCGCCTTGAGGAACGAGCCGATCTCGATTTCCGCGTACAGCATCGCTCCAGTATGCGTCGCGCGGCCCCGTCACCCTTCCGACGGCTCCCCGCCGGCGTCCGCGGTGAAGGTCTCGAAGGCCTCTTCCTCGGCCGTTTCGTCCTGCTCCGGCAAATCGGCAGCCGCCACCTGCGTCAGGTTGGGACCGCCGCCGAGCGGGGTCCAGTACACGGAGAAGTAGCCGTTCCCAGTGCCATTGGGGAGCTTGGTGTTGTTGAGGGACACCTTGACGGTGCCGCCCTTTGCGACGGGAACGGACATCTGGCTCGTCGCCGACGGCGAACCGCTGAACGTCACTTGCGGTACGGAGATGGTATGTGTCACGCCGGCGGTGGTCGCCTGCGCGGCGAAGTAGGCGTTGAGCTCTCGCCAGCCGGTGTTGGACGTGAAGGACAGACACACCAGGACGACGGTGAGGAATCCGGCACCATCCGCCCGGTACGTGGTTTCTCGAAAACCGGACGAGATGTAGTTGGCATGGAGCCTCTGTGAGCTGTTCTTGAAGATGCCGACGGTTCCGTAGGCGTTGAGGTTTGTTCCCGCGGCGGTGTCGAGGCGGCCCGTCTTGAGCCAGAGATATCCGTCGGCCCCGGGATCGACGGTGAGGTTCTTGGTGGTGGTGGCGCCGTTGAGCTGGGTGGTGCCGGCGACGGTGAATTTGCTCAGGACATTGACCTCGCGGCCCTCGGTGGAGAGCGTCAGCCGGCCCCCGATCGCGAGCGACCCGTAGGAACCGCTGCCTTCGATGGTCCGGACGTGCAGGGTGTTTGCGGTATTGACCGTGAGGTCCTTGGTGGTGGTGGCGCCGTTGAGGCTGGTGGTGCCGCCGACGGTGAGGTTCTTGGTCGTGGTGGCGCCGTTGAGTTGGGTGGTGCCGTGGACGGTGAGGTTGCCGATCTCCAGGTCCGGCTTGATGACGGATACCTGGGCGGACAGGATCCGCACCACGGGGTTCGAGGCATCGCCGGTGGTACCCCGCAGATAGAACGTGGTGTCCGACTTCACGTTGGTGATCTTCTTGCTGCTGTCCTTGGTGACATCCAGGTTGGTGTCGCCGTAGAGCAGTTCATAGGTGGCGTTGGCGGAGCGCTCCCAGGTCAGAGTGACCTCGCCGCCGTTGTTGATGATGAGGGGCGTGCAGATGAGGTTGCGCAGGTAGAAGTCCGCGGGGAATTTGCCCACGTGGAATGTGGTGGCCCGGGACTGGAAAGCGCTCGATCCGGTGCGGGAACTCTCGGTGACGGTGATCGGCGACGTGCCGACCTTCCGGTTGACCGGGATCTCGGAGAGCTGGATGGTGAATCCGGTCTCCGGCCCGATCGGCGTATGGCCGGCCGACGGGGAGAAGACGAATTCCTTCGCGGCGGAGTCCAGCCGGGCCGTCCAGCCGGACAGGCTGATCCGCGCGGTGACCTTGGCCAGGTCCGTGGCGAGGTCCGGCGACATCGGGCCGGCCGGGACCTTGACCTTGATCCATTGCACATCCGCCGGCGTACCGCTGTGTCGTGACCCGACGATCTGGAGCTCTCCCGTCTCCTCCGGCGCCTGGGGATTCTCCGGCGAGGCCTTCAACGGGTCCGGGCTGGTGGTGACGGTGTACGCCAGCAGGGGTTCGTTGGCGGTGGTGTCTACGGTGCGGGTCGGGGAAACCAGGCTCATCGGGTGCTCCTTCAACCGTCAGGGACCGCGCCGTCCGCTGCCGAGGAGAGGAGCGGCGCGGCCTGAGTGGTGATGCGGTCTCAGCGGTCGGTGCGGCTGTGCGCGGCGGCGTCGTCGAGGGTGAGGAAGCCGGAGCGGAGTTCGGGTTCGGCGAGCGGGAGGTCGTACTGGTCCTGGCTGAGGATCGGGAGTTTCTCCCAGGCGTCGCCGCGCTTCTCGGTCCAGGTCCAGTTGCCGACGACTCCTGCCGGGGTGGGCATGAGCACGGTTTCCACGACCTCGTCCTCAGCCCCCCGCAGTCCGGTGGTGGCGGCCAGCAGCGGTCCGGTACGGAAGTTCACCGACATCCGCGCGATGGCTTGGTCGGTGAACTCCTGGGGGACGAAGACGCGCTTGGTGGCGAGGATGTCGGTGGTGGCGTGCACGGCGGCGCGCGGATCCAGGAGGACGGTGGCGACGGCGGTGCGGTGGTCGCCGAAGTTCAGGTGCAGGCTGGGGTTGTCGCCGATCGGCCGCAGGTATCCGCCGCTGCCACCGGCCGGGTCGATCACCGTCTCGAAGTGGTCGTAGTCGTCGTCGAGGACGTATCCGACCAGGCCGTCGTCGGCCTGCGCGGCCTCGCCGAGGCGGATCGCCCAGGGGTAGTCCGGCAGTTCCGGCTCCGGCGGGTCGAACAGGGCCTGCCAGCTGACATCGGTGCGCAGCGGGCCGCGCAGGTCCATGGTCAGACGGGTGCGGACCAGGGCGAGCGGACGGCCCAGGAAGAAGCCCAGGCCCGGGTCGGCGGGGCCGTCCGGGTCGATGGTCTCCAGGGTGCGGTCGACCGTGTCGCGGAACGCGTCGAAGGTCTGCGGGCCGCGGCTCCGGACCGCGTTCAGCAGGTCATACGTGTGCCGTGAGCGGGCCCGCAGCTGGTCGAAGTCGGCCACGTCCGAGCCGGGCAGAGGTGACCAGGAGACCTCGTGCTGTCCGGAGTCATTCAGCGTGACGCGCAGTTCGCCGAGTGCGGCGCCGTCGGGCGCGTACACGACCAGGGACTCGTCGAGGCGGTTGTGCAGCAGCCACGCGCAGACCGGGTTGGCGCCCGGGTTCAGGTCGGCCTCGTCGTCCGCGGTGGCGGACAGGAAGTCGAAGCGCAGCCGGGCGGGCTGGAGCAGTCGCGGGCCGAGTTCGACGAGGCGGTCGCTGTCGTAGCCGCTGACCGGGTGGGCCGGTCGCATGGTGCGGGACATCTCGGGCCGGAAGTGGCTCGGGTCGCCGATCAGGTTGACCGCGCGGCCGAACCGGTCGACGACGGCCAGGTCGAGGAAGGCCAGCTGGCCGGCGCGCAGTTCCTGGAACGTCGAGGGAGGCCACTCGTCCCAGTCGCTGGCGGGCAGACCGCCGGGGTCCGGTGGCGGGTAGTCGCCGTTGCCGATGAGCGCGGCGGTGTCCCCGGCGGGCTGGAGGCCGGCGAGGGGTTGGCGTTGGGCGAGGGCGGCGCCGAATCCGTCGAGGGTCTGGGAGAGCAGGTCGCGTTCTCGTGCGCCGGCGCGCAGCCGGCGCATCGTGTCGGCGGGGAGGCCGGTGCGGAGTCGGGCGTAGCCGTCAAGGTCGCCGTCGAGGGCGTGCCCGGCGGTGGGAGCGAGCAGTTGCCGTCCGGAGACGACCAGGGGGGTTCCGGGTTCGCCGGTGCCCTGCCATTGGTAGCGGGAGCGTTCGATGAACGCCCAGTGGTCGGTGTCGCCTTCGCGGAACGGCAGCGGGAAGTACTCGGCCTTCCACAGCAGGTACAGCGGCTGCCACGGCATGCGCCAGGCGGTGGTGCCGTATTCGGGCAGGGTGCCGGTGACATTGCTGATCGCGCCGGTCTTCAGAGCCCGGTCGAGGATGAGGAACTCGCTGAGCAGGGCCGGGAAGCAGGCGGGCTGGTGGGTGAGGTCGATCTGGCGGGCGACGGCGGCGACGTCGGCGGTGGTGATGCCCGAGGCGCGGGTGACCAGTCGCTCGGGGGTGCGGCACGGCAGGGGTGCGCCGCGGGTGAGTGGGGCGTGGAGGTGGGCGCCGTCGAGGGCGAGGACCGGGTCGGCGGAGTAGTCGTAGTCCTGGGCGGGGACGCGGATCAGCCGACGGGCGGCGCGCGGCCCGTGGTCGGGGTAGAGCGCGGCCGTGCTCGCGGCCAGGTCCGCTTCGGTCTTGCCCCAGGGCAACGTGCGGCGCTGTTCGGCGAGCCGGCGGGCGAGGGCGGTGACCTGGCCGGCGGCGCCCTCGGCGTACTCAAGATCGAGTTCGTCGTCGATCCGGTCGCGGAACTCGTCGGACTGCCGCGGCAGTTGGCTGAGCCACCACAGGTGGTAGAGGCGTTCCCGGGCGGCGTCGAGAGCGGCTTCGGTGGCATCGTGCTCGGCCTGTTTGCGGTTGAGTTCGGCGACGGTGGCCGCCTCTTCCGCGCGGGCGGCCGCTGGGGTGGGAGCGCGGCCGGGGTCGTCACCGCGTTCCCCGATGAACCAGCGATAGCCGCCCGGGACCGGGCCGAAGCCGGTGTCGTGGGCGCGGCGGTCGGTGAGGATGTCGGCCTCGGGACGGTCGCGTTCGTCGAGGGCGTCGATGCCGCCGAGGAGGAAGGCGCGGAACAGCTCCGCCTCCTCGGCGGAGAAGGCTCCTTCACCGTCGGCCTGGGTGCCCAGTTCGGCGGCTGCCTCGGCGATGCTGTTGGCGACGATGGGGGTGACGTCCTCCCGGTGGGGGCAGTCGGATTCCGGGACCGGGCCGGTGAGGTCCCAGTCCAGGCCGAGCACGGTTCCGGTGTAGACGGAGGTGCGGATGCCGCTGCCGGAACCGGGGGGTTTGGTCCACTGCAAGCGGTCCAGGAGGGCCGTGAGGTCGTCGGTGCCGGCGAGGATGTCGCTGTCCGGATCGGCGTACCAGCCGGCGACGAAGTAGCTCAGCCGCTCCGTGTCCGCTACCCCCTCCAGCGTGTCGTGCAGGGAGAACACGTTCGTGTTGTACGGCTGGAAGACGGAGAAGGTGAGCAGACCGGGGCCGATCGCGGTGAGGAAGGGCGCGTGCGGGGTGGCCGGTTCGCGCCAGGGGCCGGTGAGTTCGTGGCACTTGCCGATCAGCGTGGCGGCCGGTTCGGCACTGTCCGGGTCCTGAAAGGAGACGGTGCCGTCCATCGGGTCGAGGTAGTCGCTCTCGACGACCCATGCCGTCAGGGCGCGGGTGGTGTCGGTGTGGCGGACCACGAGCCACCGGTTGGGGACGAGCGGGAAGTCGCCGACGCCTTCCTCCTCGTCGTGCCGGCCGCGGGTGAGCGCGGCGGGAAGCTCCCACTGGAGGTAGACGCCGAGCCGGTCCTCGCGGCCGGTCCATTCCTCGGGACTGGAGAAGGGCTCCGGCTCGGGCGGAACGCCGTCGCCGATGTCCTTGTAGTTGGTGATCCAGCGGTTGATCACGTGCTCGTTGCCGGTGTCGCGGGTCTGCCGGTTGACGGCCAGGGCGGCGACCTCGACCGGTACGACCAGGGTGGTGTCCACGGACATGGTCCGGTGGGTCCTTTCGTTCGTCGCTCAGCGGGTGGCGGTCACGGCCGGGAGAAGGTCTGCACCTGCGGGGCGTTGATCAACTGCAGGGCGAACTGCGCGGACGAAATCCGCGCCACCCCGTGCGCCGCGGACAGGGCGGGCACCAGGGCGTCGCCGCTGCCGTGGACGTTGAGGACATCGCGGCCGCCGGGGCGCAGAAAGCGGCGGAAGCGGCTGTCATCCGCCGGCGGCGGTGGCGGGAACTCACCCTTGGGGTAGCCGATGCAGTCTCCGCTGATCTCACGGAGTTCGATGGTGCCGACGTCACCGATGCCGAAGCAGATGCCGCGCGGCGGTTCGGCCAGCTCGAAGCGGTCGATCAGCCGCGGGTAGAGCAGCAGTTGGGTGTCGGTGCCGTAGACGGCGCTGCGCAGCGGTTCGACGGCCGTGCTGCCGGAGTAGGCGGTGACGATGGTCCGGGGCCAGTTGGGGACCAGTTCGGAGTGCAGCAGCACCGCGCAGGCCGGGACCGGTCCGCCGGTGGTGGCCAGTTTGTTGAGGTCGGCGTCCAGCGCGTGGCCGACGCCGATGCTGAGGGCCCCGTCCACGGCGGCCCGGATCCAGCAGGGGTCGGCGTAGGCGAAACGGATGCTCTCCGGCGGGAGGGCCCGGCCGTCGGGGACCAGGTGCTCCAGGCCGAGCATCTCCAGCCGTCGGAGCCGGTCGAGCCAGGCGGTCACGGTCCGGAACTCGTCCGCGGCGGCGCGGGTCAGGGCCTCGGCAACGCCCGGCTCGGCGAGCAGCGCCCGCGGATCCGCGGAGGTGCGGCGGGCGCCGGTGGCGACGGACCGGCGCCGGCCGGCCCGCAGATCCGGCCCGGCTCCGTCCACCGCCCGGGTGAAGCGGGCGCCGTCGTCGTCCAGCAGCATCCGGTCGAAGGCTTCGAACGCCAGCGGCGCGGTGAGCTCACGGGCCGATACGGTCCTGCCGGCCAGCTGGGGGTGTGACGCCAGGCGGCGCACGGCAGTGCGGGCGGCGGACCGGAACTCCATCAGCGCGCTACGGAACCCGTCATCGGCCAGCGCGAGCAGCCGTCCGGCGGTGAAGGCGGCGGCGTAGGCGGTGTCGAAGACGCCGTACTCCTCCAGGTAGATCAGTGCTTCGCCGGGGGATGTGAGCCGGATCTCTTCCGGGTCGGGCAACTCGTGGGTGGGCTGGGCGGTGAGCGGGCCGCGGTGGAAGGCGACGGTGCGCTCCCCGGTCTCCAGGCGCTGCGGCAGGGCGACGGCACCCTGGGCCATCCGGTCGAGGGCCTCGCGCTGCGGAGCCGTCGGCCTCTGGGGTGCGGCGGCCGGCACGCGCAGCCGCAGCTCGGCCTCGGGGCGCGGGGTGTCGCCGTCGGTGGTGGCCAGGTGCTGGCACACGTCACCGAAGCCGGTACCGGAGTCCGGCTCGCTGGTGAAGGTCCAGCTGGTGAGGGAGGTCAGACGAACGCCTTCGGCCGGAGCCGGGCCGGTCAGGTACGGGGCGAAGCCTTCGAGGGAGACCAGGTGCAGGACGTGCCGACCACCGGTGGCGGCGGGGAACCGGTTCGCGACGACGATCGCGTTGAGTTCCTTCTCGTCCGGTTCCGGGTCGTCCCCCGCGCGCGTGGCGTCGGGCGGGCCGCCCTCCCGGACGTGGGCGAGGTAGCCCATCTCCACCGGCAGCGGTGCCACCGCGTCGAAGAGCGCCGCGGGGACCAGGACCGTCGCGCAGTGCTCGTCGTACTCGTCGGGCCGCATGCTCTCCGGTGGCAGGACGGGGGTCTTGCCGGGGCCCAGTTGGCCGTCGAGGTACTCCCGTACGGTCCCGGCGGTGACGATGCCGACGGCGTCGCGGTCCTCGGGGAGTTCGTCCTCCCGGAACAGGAGCAGCGCCAGCCAGGGGACTTCGTCCGGGTGGCCGGAGCCCAGCGGGCGGTTCCACGGCAGGGCGGGCGCGTCGAGGTTGAGGTGCGGAAGGGTCTGGCTGTAGGTGCCGACGGCGTCGGGCACGGGGAAGCGGGCGTTGATGCCGGCCGGGCTGATGCTGAAGCGGGGCTGGACGACGTCGAACGGCTGCGGCGTGGCGTCGATGACGCGGTCGGCGCCGTCGACGGCCCGGAGGATCTGCCGGTTGTCGAGCTGGTACCGGCCGGCGTAGAGGGAGGGGATGCGGTGGTCGAAGAACCGGGTGCGGTGCTGGGCGGTGGGTGTGCTGGTGCGGGGCCGGGGGCCGGAATCGGGGGTGGTGGTCACGGGCGTGCCTTTCGACAGGACGCAGTGGTGGAAGGCGCCGTGGCAGGCGCGGGCAGAGAGCCGGGGTGGCGGGCGCCGGCAGAGAGCCGAAGTGGCGGGCGTGGACGGAGAGATGCGGCCCCCGGGCCGGCCCGCGGGGTGCGCGCGGGCCGGCGGGGCGGTGACCGGCCGCTCGGACCGGCGGATCAGCCGGCCGGTACCAGCATCGGTTCGGCGATGAAGGCGGTGCCCGCGGCCTGGGCGTACCCGCTCAGGTCGTTGTCGAGGGAGCCGGGACCGGCACCGAGGGAGGTGAGCGCGTCGGCCAGGGCGTCGCGGTTGCTCCGCGTGCCGGCCGTGTCGATACCGTCCTTGATCTTGCCGATGACCCCGCCGGGGCGTCGCGGCGCGCGACCCGCCGGGCCCTCGCCCGCGGACAACGGCTGGTTGCCGTCGGGGGTGATGGGGTCGAAGGAAATCCCCTTCTCATCGATGAATCCGGTGGAGGTGCCATGGTCCACCGGTGGCGACACCAGCCGGACTCCGAGAATCCGCTCGGGGATCAGCCCCTCGCCGGGTGCGTCCGGCTCTTCGCCCCACAGGCCGTTGGGCACATTGCCGCGAAGGACCGTACGGTCCCAGTCCGTCAGGCTCGGGCTGTGCTCACCGCCGTAGTAGGTGAGCCAGACGCGCAGCTCGCTCTCCCGGTCCCTGAGCTGCATCGGGAGGATGTCCAGCTTGTCGTCGCTCTCGACCGGTGTGGTGCTGTCGCGGTCCAGGAACAGCCTGCTGACCGGCGCCGAGGTGTCGGCGGTGAAGGTGAAACCGCCGCTGTCGACGAGCCACGGCTTGGTCGCGCCGCGGGTGGCCGGGGCGCCCTCACCGGTGTAGCCGGTGACCGGGGTGGTGCGGACCATGTTCTCGGGCGGGGGCAGCATGCCCTGGAAGCCGCCCCAGCCCAGGGCGGGTTCCCCGCTGCGGCGGCCGGCCCCGAAGCCGATGGTGAAGGAGATGAACCACAGGTGGACGGTGGCCTCGCCGCCGACCGCGGGTCCCCATACCCGCAGGCTGACCCCGACCTCGATGGAGATCCTGATCTTGACGAACCACACCTTGATGGTGGCGGAGACCCCGACCCTGATCCCGAGGCCCACATCGAAGTAGAAGGGGTTCCACTCCAGCAGGGCGTCGAACCGGGCGCTGAGCCAGGCGCGCAACATCCCCGACTGGAAGGTCACGTCCAGTCCGCCGCCGGCCATCAGCGACTTCGGGGTGAACGCGGCGTACGCGCTGCCGGTGATGTTGACCGTGGAGCCGACGCCCCAGGTGATGCCGGCGGGCTGCTGTTTCGGGTAGCGGGCGGGCAGCTCCAGTCCGCGCGGCAGCGCACCGAGCATCAGCGCGAAGTCACCGGCGTGCTCGTGCTCCCCGAACCAGAACTTCATCCCCACGCCGCCGCGCAGCTTGCAGTTCGGGTCGATGAGGAAGGTCTTCTCGGTGAAGCCCGCGCTGATGCTCAGCTCCCCCGCGGTGGGCCGCAGCGTGGCCTCGATGCCGATCTCCACCCGGGCGATCTTCTTGTCGCTCTTGGTGGGCAGCTGGGCGCCGGCCACCCCGAGCAGACTGATCGTCAGGTCCGAACCGGTCTGCACCAGCGCCATCGCGTGGCCGCGCAGGGTCTCGAAGCAGTCGAAGGCCAGACCGGCGGCGAACCACAGATCGCCCTCCTGCGGCCGCACCCACGGAGTGGAGCCGCCGATCAGTTCGCTCAGCACCTTGAGCGGATCGACCTCCTCGTCATCGGCGCCGATCTCGCCCGGGTTGTCGAGGGCGATCAGGAACGGGAAGCTCCCCAGCGCGTCGGCCGACGGCACCCGCACCCGGCTGTTCCAGCCGAACCCGGCGGAGATGCCGCGCACCTGGAACAGCGGCGGGCCGAACCCGGTCTCGCTGCCCAGCGATCCGTACGCGAACAGGGACGGCCGGGCCCCGCTGCCGTCGGGCACCACGTACGCCCCCATGGCGGAGCCGTTGAAGGCCCCGGTGTCCACCAGCAGCACCCCGCCGACCACGGTCTTGTACGGAGGGGAGGTCGGCAGCGCGGTCAGCGCGCCGGCGATCCGCAGCGGCGGGTTCACATAGTCGACGCTCAGGCCGTTCGCACCGCCGGGCGTACCGATCGGCGACCAGCCGCGTACCGTCGGGGAGTCGAGAAGGCGCACGCCCTGGCGGCGGCGCACCGGAGGGCGCGGGGTCAGGATGCCGTGTTCGGTGAGCAACGCCCGTGGGACGCGGTCCCGTTCGCGCTCGGCAGTGGTCCGCAGGCGGACCGGGGGCAGCGGCCGGCCCAGGCCGTCCAGCCGTTCGGGGTCGGCCTGCGGTGTCGGGCGCCGGCCGGTCAGCGGAAGGAAGCGGCCGTCGCTCACCACCCAGGCACCGGGGAGCAGTTCGGCGCCGGCCGGGGCGCCCTCGACGAGCATCAGCGCACGGCCTCCGCCCAGGTCGGCGGCGGCCAGTACTCCGGTCACCAGCTCGCCCTCGCCGGTGAACTCCATGCGTACGGGCACCGGGACCGGGGACGCGGTGGTGACGGTCCGTCCGGTGATCCATAGCTCCTTGGCGTCACACATCGCGCCGTCGACGCACAGCACACTGCCGTCGAACACCAGGCTCACGGCGCCGTCGCCCAGAAAGGATGCCGGGATGTCGACGGCCGTACCCGGCGCCGCCTGCTCAAAGATTTCCCGGATGTCGCCCACACGTACCGTCACAGCTTCCAGCCCCCGAACCACGCAGAAGGGATAGACACACCAGACACGGCTCAGCGGCAGGAAAGTCGCATACCCGGCGCGGATCCTCGCCCACTGTGTCCGGCGTGCGGGGCGTGGCACAACCATGCCCGCCCGAGTTGGCCGGAAGCCCCCTCAGGCGGCGTGAAATCACCGAACGTGAGCGAATGGTGACGGAACGTTTCGGTGGGGAAGGGTGGCCCTGCACTCGCCACGATGGCGCCCGGGACCGCACCACTCCCCCTCCCCGGGAGGGGAGGGGCAGCCGGTCACCAGCCTTTCCCGGACCCCGGAGAAAGATGGCTTCTTGATTGTCCCATTTAATTCTCCGGTCACCGCGGAGACAGGATCCCGCGATATGGGGCTCGATTGCGGCCGAATCCGGTGAACCGCGGACCGGCCGGACCCGCCTTGGGACGAGGGGGACCGACCCCTTTTTTCGAGGAGCGGCCGACTCAATCATGTGGGGGTGCCCGCCGAGGCCCCGACAGCGGCGGCCCCGGCGGTTTTTCCGCCTTTCCCGGCTATTTCTTGGCCTTCCCGTAGGCCTCACGAATGGAGGCGGGCACCCGGCCGCGATCGCTGACCTCGTACCCCTTCGACTTCGCCCAGGCCCTGATGGCGGCGGTGTCCTCCGTGCTCGGCGCCGCCTGCCGCGGCTTGCGGGACTTACGTGTCCGGCGGCCCACCCGCGTGAACGGCGCGACGGCCTCCAGCAGCTTGTCGTAGCTGTCCGGACCCAGGTCGATCTCGTAAGTGACGCCGTCAAGAGACAAGGTGTGGGTGGTGACCTCGGCGGCCTCTTCACCCGTCAGGTCATCCGCGTAGATGGTGATTACTTTCTGTGCCATGGGGCGATTTTACGTCCCCCGCACGAAATCACCGCATCACGGTTCCGGTAGGCCAGATACGGATCCGCGCGGAGGATATTAGGCAGTTGGGTGGCATCGCTCAGGCGACATGGTGTTGCCAGATGAGCAACGGGTTGTCCTCGATCCAGTACGTGTGGGACCGGTCCGTGATGTGGAGCCGTACGGCGGAAATGTCGGGGCTTCCCGCGTCCCGCCACGCGGTCAGATCCCGTTCGATGACGTCCCACAGAGCCACGGGGCCGCCCTGGCGGACCGTCCAGGCATCGCCGGCAGCGGTGAACTCGGCAAAGGACTCGCGTTCGGGATCATAGAGGTACAGGAGCTGGGCGCCTTCGCGCGTCGCAGCGCGGACGAACCGTGCACCCGGCGCAGCGAGCTGGGCGAGGAAGGCAGGCATCCACTCTTCCAGCAGGGTGGGCGGGAACTCTGCCTGTCGCTCGGTGTCGGCGTAGGCCGTGCGGGCGGACAGATCCCCGGAGACCGGTGGTGCGGCCTGAGATCGTGCCTGCATGAAGGAGGAACGGCCGGTGATCCTTCCCTCGGCAGTGCCGTCCTCGCCCACGACGACGCGGGCCAGACCCGTGCCGTGGCCCCAGGCGCCGCCGACAGTGGCCAGGACGATGCCACCCGGCTTGGTCTGCCTGATCCAGGTGTAGGGGATACGGCGGACAGCACAGGTGGCGATGACACGGTCGTACGGGGCGCGGCGGGGGTGGCCGAGGAGTCCGTCACCGGTCACGGTCCACGTCTCGAACCCGGCCGTCTCCAACGCGGCGTCCGCGCGGGCCGACACGGCGGGGTCGACTTCCACCGTCGTCACATTGTCTTCGCCGAGTCGGTGACACATCAGGGCCGAGGAGTAACCGGTACCGGTGCCGATCTCCAGCACACGGTGTGCGGCTTCGACCTCCAAGCGCTCGACCATGTCCACCACGGTGAACGGGGTGGTGGATGACGACGTGGGCGAGCCCGTTACGAGATCACCGACCTGGTCGGCGGTCAGGTGTCCGTCGAGCTGTGTGGTCAGGGACCGGTCGCTGTAGACGATCTTTGCCCACTCGGCCGGATCGGACCCGACTGCGGTAACCGGCCGCCACCGCCCACCCTCCACGGGCAGGAACACTCCAGGGTGAAGGAACAGCTCACGTGGTACGGCCTCCACCGCGGCTCGCCATTCAGGAGTGGTGAGGACTCCGGACTTCTCCAGTCGATCGGCGAGGGCACGCCGCTCCAGCGCGGTATCAGTCATGGGTTTTCCCTTGCGTCAGCAGGTCAGCGAATGCGGCGGACATGTCGAGTCCGGTCCGTCCCTCCAGCCACCCCCATTGGCCGTTCGGATTCAGCTCCAGCCACCAGTAGTCCCCCTCCTGGTCCATGGCGAGGTCAAAGCTCCCGGATACCAACCCGAAGTGATCCAGGTGGGCCAGAAGTGCCGTGTTCATGCGGGCGGGCAGGTCCATCGGGGCGTAGGAGAGCGCGGAGTAGTCCTTGCGCCAGTCCAGAAGGCCGGAATCGATGCGTACGGCGAACACCTGGCGGCCGACCACCAGCACCCGCACGTCGGCGACCTTGTTCACGCGGGCCTGGAACAGGTGCGGTGCCACGCGCACGCTGTCATCGATCTCGGCAGCCGTGACCGGGTCCGCCCATCCCGTCACCGGGACTCCGTCCCGCTCGTACGGGGTCCACCGCAGCGTCTTGTAGATCACCTGGCCGTGGGCGGCAATGAACTCCCTTGCTTCGCTCGGATCGTTGGCCACGAGCGTGGGCGGCACGGTGAAGCCGAGCCGCTGGGCGACGGCAAGTTGTGCGGGCTTGTAGTCGGCAGCGGCATTGTGGAGCGGGTGATTGACCCACAACGGGCCGTCGAGAGCGCAGTCGAGAGCGTAGAGCGTGCCTCCGAGCCCGTAGCGAACCTGCGCAGCCGCGAACCGCGCATCGTCATCACTCAGGTCGGGGAACGTGGGCCAATGGGGGCGGCGCCAGTACACCGCCCGTACGTGAGTCAGGTCAGCGGTTCTCGACGGGGTGCGCACCCGCCCGGCCACGGGGGCCGGGCGGGTACCGAACCGGGCCGAGACCGTCAGGCCCGCACCGATGTCGGAGGGGTTGACCCTGACCACCGGCACATTTCGCCGGTTGAGTTCGGTGATCACCATGTCGGCAGTGACATCGTCCGCCTCGGTGACCACGAGAACCGGCCTCTCCTCGGTCACGGTCATCAGTCCTGCGTGCTGTCCTGGTCGTGGCCTTGGTCGTGCTGCGAGTCCGAATTCGTGGTCGTGGAGGTCTCGGTACCGGAGCTGGTGCCGTGCTTGCCCATCTCGACCACGTTGCCGGCACGGTCGCGGAAGACGCCGAGCTGCGTGGCGGGGTCGATGGCGACCGTGGCGTGCGGGCGGCGAACGGTGGTCGGGTACGGCGCGAGCCGACCGGCACCCCATGGGCGAGTGATGGTCTCGGTCCTGTCGGTGAGCGCGATCATTGCGCGATCTCCCTTCTCTTGTGGGTCCCGGCCCGGTTGGGCTCGGGGACGGCCTGTCTCCGGGGAATGCACTGCTCCCCTCTCCACCGGCACTCCGTCGTGCTGGGGATGCCGCCGCAGCAACACGCGGCAGTCAACGGCCTTCGTCTTGTCACCGCTCCGTTCGGCATCCGCCAATTCGGCCCGCAGCGCCCGGCACTTGGCACAGCTCACAGCGACCGCCCCAGTGGCCCGTACTGCTGCCACCGCGCGTAGTCCTGATGCATCCGTGCGCGAAGGTGCGTCAACGCCTCGCTGTCGTTGTCGGCGGTCCGCTCGTGCTCCGGGGGGTCGCCGGCTCCGGCTGTTGCGCCTGCCGGATCGCCCGCGTCGGTGCGGTGCCGAGCAGTACGGCCTTCGGGGGGAGTGCGCTTCCCGGACAACGTCCGCTCCTCTCTGTAGTCATTCCACTACCGGCGCGGTTCAGCGTGACCTAGAGTCAAAAGCTGTTCAACCTGTCAGAGGAGGAGGAAGCGTTGGTGAAAGCCCGTTGAATCGCAAGGAGTTGACGCCGGACCATAGCCCTCGCGAAGCGTTCGGAGCCCGTTTACGCAGCTCCCGGGAAGCACGCGGCTGGACGCAAGATGAGCTTGCCGAGCGGCTGGGGTACTCCAGTACGCACGTGTCAGCGGTCGAAACTGGTCGGAAGCCCCCGACTTTGCGCTTTTCGCGCAGTGCCGACCGCGCGTTCGGCACCGAAGGCACCGTGGACACCTTCGAGCGTCAGTGGCGCGAGATCCGGCACGGCAGCCTGTTGGAGGGTTTCCCGGAGTACGTCGGCCACGAGGGCCGGGCAGCGGAGATCCGGCTGTACGAAGTGGGCGTCATTCCGGGCCTGTTGCAGACCCCGGAGTATGCGTCCGTACTCGCCGGAAGCGCCGTCAAGCGCGGAGCGATCACGCCCGAGCAGGCGGACGAGCGCGTGTCGCTCGTCGCGGAGCGGCAAGCGAGGCTTGTCCGTACGCCCCCACCGCTGGTGTTCGTGGTGCTGGATGAGAGCTGCCTCCGTCGGCCCATCGGCGGACCGGCCGTCATGGAAGCCCAGTTGGCGCGGTTGGTCGAGTTCGCCGAGCTGCCGAACACCGTGCTTCATGTCGCCCCGTTCGACATGGGGGAGCGCCCATCGTTCCGCCTGCCGATCACCGTGCTGACGCTGCCCGACCGTTCACTCATGTCGTACGCGGAGTCGTCGCAACGGGGCCATCTTGAGCGGGAAAGTACCTCGGTGCTCCCGATACTGACGGCCTACCATCAGCTACAGGCCGACGCCCCCTCGCAAGCGGCATCAGTGGCCATGATCAATCAGCTACGAAAGGGCACCCCGTGACCGAATCCCTCCGATGGATCAAATCCTCGTACAGCGACAACGGCGGACAGTGCATCGAGTGGGCACCGGAGCACGCGAACACCCATGGTGCCGTTCCCGTGAGGGACAGCAAGAACCCTCAGGGGCCTGCTCTCCTCTTCCCTGCCCCGCAGTGGAGCCACTTCGTGGAGTACGCCAGGAAGCAGTCCGTCTGACCCCGACACGCACAGCCGAGGGCTCTCCCCACGTATCCCGGGGAGGGCCCTCGTGACGCCTCAGGGGCGAGGTCGCAGTGCCGCGTCACTTGTGGGCGCGGAGGAAGGCGGGGATCTCGTCGCGGGTCGGGTAGTTCGGCAGGGGTGCGGGCTTGTCCTGGAGGAATGCGGTGACGACGGCGACGGCTCGCTCGCTGTTGTCGTCGAGGCCGTTCCACATGTGGTGTCCGACGCCGGGCATGTACTGCGTGCGCCGGATGGCGGGGTCACCGGCGAGGACGGCGGTCTCCCATTGACGGACCTGGGAGGAGCACTCGGCGATCATCAGCATCGCGGGGGTCCGGGAGTGCCGCAGCCGCGGGGCGAGGGAGGGCGAGTCCGTGACCGTCTGCTGGACGCGGAGGCTGGCGGCGGGGCTGAAGGAGAAGTTCTGTGCGGTGTCCTCGACGGGAATGCGGTGCGCGTCGCGTGCGCAGTAGGCGGATGCGGTGTCGCTGCCGAGGTCGGCGGCGGTGAACGCGTTGTCGCCCTCGGCCTGTCCGATCAGCCCGTTGTCGGGGGTGAGGAGCCCGAGGCGCATGAGGCCGAAGGCGGCGGCGTACCGGGGGGTGCTTGTCGAGCGCGGTCCGGTCATGGTCGGCGCGAGGCCGCGCGCGGATTCTCGGCCCTTGTGCCCGGCGAGGTGCGCGGTGGGGCCGTCCATCGGGCCGGGCTCGGCGATGATCGCCCGGTGCAGGCGCGCGGCGACGCGCGGGTCGGCCAGAGCTCGGGTGAGTACGGCCCCGCCCGAGGAGAATCCGAGGATGTCGGGCCTGCCCTTGCCCAGGCGGTCGACGAAGGCGGCGAGGTCGCGGACCGACCTGGAGATCGTGTACTGGCCCATGGGGAGCAGGTCGCTTCGTCCGCCGCCGGCCTGTTCGTAGGTGTAGACGTCGTAGCCCTGTCGTGCCAGGAGCTGAAGGAACCGGTGGTCGAGCACCGAAATGGCGCGGACCGGCCCGCCGTTGAGGTACACCAGCGGAATGGGGTGCCGGGTGCCGGCGTGCGCGGGCGGGTAGTGGTAGACCGCGACTCGGCTGCCGGTGGCCAGCCGCCAGTGCTGCGTGGCGACGAAGGGCAGGGCGGGCGGGTACCGCCGTGTCGTGGGCACGGTCGGGAGGCAGACCGACGCGGTCACTGCCGCCGCGACGACCACCGGCAGGAACGGCACGAGCCGCCCCGGCCAGGTACGGCGCCGCCCCCGCCACAGTGCGGCAACTGTCGCGATTCCCAGGGTGGTCAGCCCTGCGGGGAGCCCCGAGCCCGCCCCGTCCGTGAGGACGAGGAGTGCCAGGAAGAGGACGACCGGCCCCGCGAGGGCGGCAAGGACCACCATCAGGCGACGAGCCCAGCGGACGGCACGTATGACGGACCTCGGCACGAGTACCCCCAGTAGTTTCAGAACACTGTTTCAAAACGACGTTATCAAAGAAGGTAGGCTGTGCGCGTGGGTAGGCCGAGAACGAACGACGAGACCGTCAAAGAGCGGCTGGTGACGTGCGCGACCGAGATGCTCGCCACCCGTCCGCGGGAGTCGGTCACGGTCCGGTCCCTGGCTGCCGGCGCCGGGACGTCAACGACCGCGGTGTACTCGCTGTTCGGTGGCAAGGACGAGCTGATCCGCGAGGTACGCAACCGAGCCGTCGCCGGCCTGTTCCAGGACCTGTCGGCAGTGCCGGCCTCCGCGGAGCCCCTCGCCGACCTCTACGCACTGGCCGCCGCGTACCGTCGATGGGGACGCGAACACCAGCACCTCTACACCGTGTTGTTCGGTGGGGTGCAATCCTTCGACCCGTCGGGCGCGGTCGGTGCCGGCGACCCCATCGGGCCGCTGCTCTCGGCGATCGATCGCGGCGTGACGGAGTCCGTCCTCGCCGGCGAGGCGACGTCCATCGCGCTGTCGCTCTGGGTGACCCTGCACGGTGTGGTGACGCTCGAACTGGCCGGAGCCCTCGACGCCGCCACGGCCGAGGCCACCTTCCGGTCGACGATTCACGCGACGCTGCGCGGCTGGACGACCCCCGCGGTGTTCCGCAGCCTCCGCCGCGCCGACCCCGCGCCGTAACAGCGGTGCGGCCGCCTTCCGTTCAGGCAGTCGAGGGTCTGCCGCTCAGCCGTCCCGCCGCCCGAGCGTGGCGAGAAGGGCGGGGATCAGTTCCCGGTCCCTGTCCCAGGTGAGTCGTTCCCGAGCCGCCTCGGGGGACAGCCAGTCGACCGCGCTGACCTCGTCGTTCGGCTCGAACGTGCCGCTGATGGCATCCGCTGCCCAGTACTGCACGACCTTCGGGCGGCCCTGCGCGTCGGTGTAGTACGCCGAGGGGAGTTCGGCCCCCAGCCGGCACGTCATGCCCGTCTCTTCCTTGACCTCACGTACCGCGGCGCTCCGGAAGGTCTCCCCACTCTTCAGCTTGCCTTTGGGCCATGACCAGTCCGACCACTTGGGCCGGAAGACCACGGCCAGTTCGATGCCGTCCGCGGAGGCAGAGCGACGCCACAGCACACAGCCCGCCGCCTGTACCGGCGGCTGCGCGACGGTCACGTCCTCATCCCCTTCCGCCCGGTCACGGCATCCCTCCGGAGACGTCGCCCGTCCCCGCGCCCGGCCGCTCCCCCGCGCGCGGCAGCCACACCCGGCCGAAGGCGAAGCGGGCCGCCTCCACCTCGTGCCGCTGGTCGGCGTGCAGCACGCCGAGGGCGTACGCGGTGGCCGGGGCGATGCGGGGGGTACGAGCCGCGGCGGCGGCCGCGGCGGCGGCCTCCGCCGCGTCGCGGTGCCACTCCAGCGCCCGGCCCGCTTCCGCCAGCCGGTGATCGGCGTACTCCGGCGCGAGCACCTCCTGGGCGTAGCGGCTCATCCGCACGAGCATCCGGACCTGGTGCCAGGGCGCGTCCTGGCGCTGGTCGGCGGCGAGCGCGGCGGCGTTGTACGGGTAGCCGGCGCGGGACAGCGGCAGCGCGGCCACCGCCTCCACCAGCCGCCGGTACGCCTGGTCGGCGAGCGGCGGCAGCGCCTCGGCGGCGGGCTGTTCGGCGTTCTTGCCGGCCAGTGGGGCCTCGGAGGCGAGCACCGCCACGGAGTCGGCGACGGCGTGGAAACGGGAGGAGCCCAGGGCCTGGAGCGCGGCGGAGTGGGCGCGGGTGCGGGCGAGGGTGAGCTGGCGGTCGAGCAGCGCGCCGGCCCGCGCCGCACCGGCCGCCAGTGCGCCGTCGGGGTCGGTCTCGGTGGCGGCAGCGGCGGACGGGGAGGCGGCCGCCGCGGTGGAGCGGCTCGGTGCCGGACGGTCCCGCCGGCTTCCCCGGGGGTCCCGCTTCTCGCGGGTCGCCTGGTCCCCCCGGTCGTCCGGGCCGCCGCGGTCGGGCCGCTCGGGCCGTTCCCCCCGGCCCGTCAGCCGCTGCAGTGCCGCCATCAGCCGGTCGCGGCGGGCCTCGCAGGCCTGTTCGCGGGCCAGGGCGCCGGACAGCCAGCCGAGTTCGGAGCGGAGCTGGTCGGCCCAGGCCTCGTCGGTCAGCGGCCGGTAGGTGTGCAGGGTGGCGCTGATCCGGCGGGCGGCGCGGCGCAGCAGGCGGGCCGCGTCGCCGGCGCCCTCGGCGTCCGAACCGCTCTCGCGGTGCAGCCGCAGGCTGCGCAGGAAGTCCGCGGCCTGCTGGTGCAGATAGCCGGCGAGGACCTCCTCGGCCGTGCGGGCGGTGAGCCCGGTGCCGAGGTCGGGCCCGGCGCGGGTGCCGTCGTCCCCGAGGCCGTAGGTCATCAGCGGTCCCTGGGAGGTGCCATGGGGGCTGCCGTCTTCCGCATAGGGTCCGTCCATCACTGCGGAGCGGGCTCCGGGCGCCCCGCCGCGCTCGTATCCGGTGCCGATAAGACCCGCCGGCCCTCCGGTCTGCTGGTCATGTCGCTGGGCCACGCCGGCGCCTCCGGGCGTCAATGAGCATTTCTTGTATGTTGCGCAGCGGCGCGCCGTCCGCGTCCGCCGCGTGCCGGGTCCAGTCGCCGTCCGGGCCCAGGTGCCAGGAGGACGTGGAGTCCGACGTCCCGGTCTCCAGCAGCCGGTTGAGTGCGGCGCGGTGTGCCGGGTCGGCGACCCGTACCAGTGCTTCGATCCGCCGGTCGAGATTGCGGTGCATCATGTCGGCGCTGCCCAGCCACACTTCGGGCTCCCCGCCGTTGCCGAACGCGAAGATCCGGGAGTGTTCCAGGAAGCGGCCGAGGATGCTGCGGACGCGGATGTTCTCGCTCAGGCCGGGGACTCCCGGGCGCAGCGCGCAGATGCCGCGTACCAGGATGTCGACCGGCACGCCGGCTTGCGAGGCGCGGTAGAGCGCGTCGATGACGGCCTCGTCGACCATCGAGTTGACCTTGATGCGGACGTAGGCCGGCCGGCCCGCGCGCTGCTGGGCGATCTCCTTGGTGATGCGCTGTATCAGGCCGTCCCGCAGGGACTTGGGCGCGACCAGGAGGCGGCGGTAGGTCTCCCGGCGGGAGTAGCCGGAGAGCCGGTTGAACAGATCCGAGAGGTCGGCGCCCACCTGCGGGTCGGCGGTCAGCAGCCCCAGATCCTCGTAGAGCCGGGCCGTCTTGGGGTGGTAATTGCCGGTCCCCACATGGGAATAGCGGCGCAGCATCTCGCCTTCCTGGCGGACGACGAGCGAGAGCTTGCAGTGCGTCTTGAGGCCGACCAGGCCGTAGACGACGTGGCAGCCGGACTCCTCCAGCTTCCGCGCCCACTTGATGTTGGCCTGTTCGTCGAAGCGGGCCTTGATCTCGACCAGGACGAGGACCTGCTTGCCGGATTCCGCGGCGTCTATCAGGGCGTCGACGATCGGGGAGTCGCCGGAGGTGCGGTAGAGCGTCTGCTTGATCGCGAGGACGTCCGGGTCGGCCGCGGCCTGCTCCAGGAACGCCTGCACGGAGGTGGAGAAGGAGTCGTAGGGGTGGTGCAGCAGGACGTCGCGGGCGCGCAGCGCGGCGAAGATGTCCGGGGCGGAGGCCGACTCCACCTCGGCGAGGTCGCGGTGGGTGCCGGCCACGAACTTGGGGTACTTCAGCTCGGGCCGGTCCAGCGCGCCGATCCCGAAGAGCCCGGTGAGGTCCAGCGGGCCGGGCAACGGGTAGACCTCGGCGTCGGAGATCTTCAGCTCCTGGACGAGCAGATCGAGCACGCCCGGGTCGATGGACTCCTCGACCTCCAGACGGACCGGCGGGCCGAAGCGCCGCCGCATCAGCTCCTTCTCCAGGGCCTGGAGGAGGTTCTCCGCGTCGTCCTCCTCGACCTCCAGGTCTTCGTTGCGGGTGACCCGGAACATGTGGTGGGCGCGCACCTCCATCCCCGGGAACAGCTCCTCCAGGTGGGCGGCGATGACGTCCTCGATGGGGACGTAGCGCTGCGGGGAGGCCTCCAGGAAACGGGAGAGCAGCGGCGGCACCTTGACCCGCGCGAAGTGGTCGTGGCCGCTGACCGGGTTGCGTACGACGACGGCCAGATTCAGCGAGAGGCCGGAGATGTACGGGAAGGGGTGCGCGGGGTCCACGGCCAGCGGGGTGAGCACCGGGAAGATCTGCTGACGGAAGAGGGTGAACAGGCGGGCCTGCTCCTTCTCGGTCAGCTCGGGCCAGCGGATCAGATGGATGCCCTGGTCGGCGAGCTCGGGGGCGATGTCCTGCTGGAAGCAGGCGGCATGCCGGGCCATGAGCTCGCGCGAGCGGGTCCAGATCAGATCCAGCACCTCACGGGGCTGGAGTCCGGACGCGGAGCGGGTGGCGACGCCGGTGGCTATCCGTCGCTTGAGTCCGGCGACCCGGACCATGAAGAACTCGTCCAGGTTGCTGGCGAAAATCGCAAGGAAGTTGGCCCGTTCGAGGAGAGGGGTGGCCGGGTCCTCGGCCAGCTCCAGCACCCGCTCGTTGAAGCCCAGCCAGCTGCGCTCGCGGTCCAGGAACCGGTCGCCGGGCAGTTCCTCGCCGTCCACGCCCACCACACCGCGGTCCTCGTACGCATCGGGATCGGCGTCGAGGTCGGGCTCCAGCCCGGGCACCGTCCCGCGGACCGCCTGCGGGCGGTGCGCGGCGATGGAGCCCACGGACGGCTGGGCCGCGGGGGCCGCGGCCTTGGGGGGCTTCGGGGTGGACGTCTCGGGCTGGACCTGTGCCTGAGCGCCGGGCTGCTGGTTCATGACCTTATTCTTCCGCGTCCCCGGGGTTCCAGGCGCGTCAGGAAGGAGTGGCGGCGCGACATGGAGCCTGGGAGTCGGGGCGTTCGGCACAGCGGGCTGCATTCAGTGATGCTCGCAAGCAACATTGAATCGCCGGTAACGCGGATATGGCGGCCAGGCAAGCGGGGTGCTACTCCCCGGGGTATTCCGGGTGCGCCGGGTGTGCCGGGCACAGGCCGCCGGGGGTGTCCGTGTGCGCCCGTGACTCTGTGTGTGTACGCCCGTTCCGGTGCCGTCGGCCGGGGCCTGGGCGGTGCGTACGGGCCGGCGGCGCCCGGAATCCGGACCCCGGCGCCGGGCTCTGCGGTGCCGCGCGCCCTGGGTGTCTGCCCCGACGCAGCCGTTTTCACACGCCCGATTATAGACGGGAAATAGCCCACCCTTTTTGATCAAGCGGCGGCGCACGGGAATGAGGTGCGAGCCTCTCGATTTCCCCGTCCATTACGTAGGCAGTTTCCTGCTTTCTTGCCTGCGCGCATTCTCCGGCCGCGGACGAGAAGGCGTGGCGGGCGCCGGAAATCCGGCCCGCGGAGCGCGCGGGGCGGCGCTCGGTGCCTTACGGGCGGCCGCTCCCCCGCCGCCCCGTCCGGCACGAGGCACACCGAACAGGTCACCGCCTTCCGGCATTTGACCGCCGGGCCGCCTCTTCACTCTCCCCGTCTGGAATTTCTCCCAGGAGGAAGGGAAGTGGGGCGGAATGTGCCGGAGAGGGAAATGCGTGCGGGGTGAGTGGGGAAATCTCCAAGGGGCGGGGAAAGGGCGGGAGATCTCCCCCGCGCCCCGGGCCGGTCCGGTACCGGGCCGCCCTGCCGTCCCCCTGCCGCGCCGCCGCCCCCTCAGCCGTACCGGCGCCGCACCACGCGGAAGGTGATCACGACCAGCGCCGCCGCCAGCGCCAGCACGATCCCGGACTCGATCCATGCCAGCGGCCAGTGGTGCGTCACCGGGTGCTGGTCCATGTACTGGCCGACCACGTGCTCCCGGCGCAGGCAGCCGGCGAAGTCCTGGTCGGGCAGGCACGGCACGTCGGGCACATGGGCGCCGGAGGAGGTGTAGTACCCCTGGCCCACCTGCCAGGCGTTGTCCGGCAGCTGAGTGGGCTGACCAGGCCCGAACTTGGTCGTGACGATAGGCATCAGATACGGCCTGAGCTGCATGAACGCGTACTGGACCAGGGCCGTGGCGGCCAGCGTGACGCCCATCGACACCACCGTGCGGCGCAGCAGCAGCCCGGTCAGCAGGCCGATCGCCAGGCCGAGCAGCGAGTAGGCGACGGGCACCGGGCCGAGCGAGTGGAAGCCGCCGGTCGAGTACCAGTAGGAGCCGGACACCTCGTCTCCGCCGACCTGCCAGAGCCAGGTGAAGGCCGCCGACAGCAGCGTGGTGGCGGCGAACACGATCGCCGCGGGCAGCGCGACCTTCGCCACCAGCCAGCGCACCGGCCCGACCGACTGGGTCAGTACGAGCTGGTGGGTGCCGGCCTCCAGCTCACGGGCGATCAGCGGGGCACCGAGGAACAGGCCGATCAGGACGGGCAGCAGCACCAGGCCCATTTCGACGAGGGTCATGGACGAGCTGTAGGCGTCGCGGAACGCGTTGACCGCGCCCTGGGTGCCCGAGCAGCGCGCCACGAGGGAGATCTGCGAACAGCCGGCGATGTGGTGGGCGTCGATGAACCCGGCCATCCGGCCGCGCAGCACCGCGCACCAGACCGTGCCGCCGACCGCCGCGGTGAGCAGTACCCCCAGGACCAGCCGGTGCTGGCGCCACACCAGCCAGACGAGGCCGCCCAGCGGTCCGCGGCCGCCCGCCGTGCGGGAGCGCTCCGGCGCGTCCGCGGTCCGCCCGCGCCCGCTCGCCCCGAGGTGTGCCGTGCTGGTCATGCCGCCGCTCCCTTGCCGCTGTGGTGGTCGTGCCGTGTGCGTGCCGCGCCGCGCGGCACCTCCGCCCGGCCGCCCGGCAGTGCCGCCGGGCGGGGCGGTCCGTTGCGCGGCATACCGGGGATGCCGGGCTTGTTGCCGGGCCGACGGCGCAGCGGTGCCGAGACCGGCTCCGCGCTCGGTGCGATCAGCTCGGGTGCGTCGGGCGCGCGGAGATAGGCCAGCAGAAGTTCCTCCAGAGACGGTTCCGCGGTCTCCCAGAGCCCCGCGGCCACCGTGCCGTTGCGCTGTACGACCGCGGTGAAGCGGCCCCCGGACAGCTGTGCCTCGACGACCGGGTGCGCGGCGACCTGCGGCGGCAGCCCCGCGCCCCGGTGCGGCCCCATCACCAGGGCGTGCGCCCCGATGACGTCATCGACCTCGCCCGCGAGCCGTACCCGGCCGCCGCCCAGCACCAGCAGGTAGTCACAGACCCCGTCCAGCTCGGCGAGCAGATCCGAGGACAGCACGACGGTGGTGCCGTGCGCGGCCGCCTCAGCCAGCAGCAGTGCCGCGATCCGGTGCCGTGCGAGCGGGTCGAGATCGGCCAACGGCTCGTCGAGCAGCAGGAGTTCGGGGCGCTTGGCGAAGGCGAGGGCGAGCGCGAGACGGGTGCGCTGGCCGCCGGAGAGGGCGGCGACCCGGGCGTCGAGGGGGATCCGGCCGTCGCGGACGATCCGCTCGGCGCACCGCCCGCTCCAGCGGCCGGGGTTGAGCGCGCGGCCCAGCCGCAGCGTCTCGGCGACCGTCAGGGCGGGGTAGAGCGGCCTGTCCTGGGCGAGATGGGCGATGACGGGGCGGCCCGCGGCGGTGGCGGGGGCCGTGCCGCACACCCGTACCGACCCCTCGCTGGGGCGGGCCAGCCCGGACGCCAGCGAGAGCAGGGTGCTCTTGCCGGCGCCGTTCGGTCCGACCAGGGCGCAGATACGGCCGGCCGGCAGCCGGAAGGTGCAGTCGCGCAGCGCCCAACGACGGCGGTAGCGCTTGCCGAGGCCGATCGCCTCGATGGCGGTGCGCCCCGAGGCCCGGCCGTCCACCTCACCCCTGACCGTCGGCCGCATCGCCGTCCCCCCTCTGATGCATTCCACTAATTAAGTAGTGAAAGGGTGAGGGAAGTGGGCTGCACCTGTCAACCTCCACTGCGTACGCTGCCCGCGTGCCCCTGCCTTCCGTGCCCCAGACGCCGCCGCTGCCGTACACCCCCGACTACCCGATACGCACCGAACGGCTGGACCTGCGCCCCGTCACCCTCGACGACTTGGCCGCGATCCACGCCTATCAGCGCCGCCCCGAGGTCTGCCGCTACCTCTACTGGGGCCCCCTCGACGAGGCCGGGTCCCGGGCCTCGGTCACCGCCAAGACCACCCGCACGACGCTGCGCGAGTCCGGCGACATCCTCCAGCTCGCCGTCGTCGTCCGGGCCACCGGCGTCCTGGTCGGCGACGTCACCTTCGTCTGGAACAGCCGCGAGCACCGCCAGGGCGGCATCGGCTACGTCTTCCACCCCGACCACGCGGGGCACGGCTACGCCACCGAGGCCAGCCGGGCGCTGCTGAAGCTCGGCTTCGAGGAGCTGCAACTCCACCGCATCCAGGCGGAACTGGACGGCCGCAACACCGCCTCCGCCCGGCTCCTCGAACGGCTGGGGATGCGCCGGGAGGGCCATCTGCGGGAGAACGAGTTCCTCGACGGGGAGTGGTCCGACGAGGTCATCTACGCGATGCTGGCGCGCGAGTGGCGCGCGCAGCACTCCGCACCCCGGCAATGAGCAACGGGGCGGACCGCCCTGGGCCCGCCCCGCCGTCCGCTCATCCGCCGACCGCTCATCCGCCGCCCACCCCCGCGGGCCCGACGCTCAGATCTCAGGTCTCAGGTCTCAGGGCTCACGTCTCCGATCGGTACATCAGATCCGTCTCATGGGTGGCGAACCCCATCCGCTCGTACACGCTCACCGCCGCGGCGTTGTCCGCGTCCACGTAGAGCATCGCCGTCGGCAGCCCCTCGGCGGCCAGATGACGCAGTCCGATCGAGGTCAGCGCCTTGCCCAGGCCACCGCCCTGGGCGCCCGGCCGCACCCCGAGCACATAGACCTCGCCGAGCCCCTCGTCGGCGTGCACCTTGGTCCAGTGGAAGCCGACCAGCCGGCCTTCCTTCTCCGCCAGGAAGAACCCCTTGGGGTCGAACCACGCCTCGGCCTTGCGGTCGTCCAGATCGCGCTGGGTCAGCGCGCCCTGCTCGGGGTGGTGCGCAAAGGCCTCCGCGTTCACCTCCAGCCAGGCCGCGTCATCGGTACCCGGCTGGAAGGCCCGTACGGACACCCCCTCGGGGAGCACCGGCTCCGGCAGCTCCAGATCCCTCAGCGGGCGCCGCATCTGCCGCAGCTCGCGGAACATCGTCAGCCCCAGGGTCTGGGCGAGGTGCCGGGCGGCCGGGTGCCCGCCGTGGGCCCAGACCCGCAGCCGCCGCCCGGACTGCTCCAGCAGCTCGCCGCCCAGCGCCCGGCCGTGCCCGCGGCCGCGGTGCCCCGGGTGCACCACCAGCTCGGCGGCCGGCGCCTCCACCGGATCGGTGTCCTCCAGCTGCCCGTACGCGACCAGCTCCTCGGCCTCGGCCCCGTGCGCGTACACCAGCACATGGCGCACGCCGGGGCGCCGGCCCCCGCGCAGCTGCAGACGCCCCTGCTCGGACACGGCTGGCTGCCCGTCCGTCCGCGCGGCCCGCTCGATCAGATCGACCACGGCCGCGGCCGTCTCCGGCGTGATCTCGTCGACCACCTGGATCCTGCGGCCGACCCGGCCCATCTCCTGTGCAGCGTCAGTCATGCGTGAAGGGTACGACCCGGCCGGGTGCGGTGCGGGGTACCACCCGCGCTCCCGACCCTGACCGGCAACCAGGACGTCACCGTTTCCCTCTGTTGCGCTACGCGCGTTGACAATATGCTGCCGTCCGCTCAGGACCATCCAGGAGGGGAACACATGCCAGCGAGACCACAACGGCGCCGCACCATCAGCAGATTGACGATCGGCGCCGCCGTACTGGCCGCGGCCGCCACGGTCACCGCCACCGCGCTGCCGGCCGGCGCCGACACCGGCCACGGCGCCCGCGCCGGCCGCACCGTCGATGTGCAGCTGCTCTCCTTCAACGACTTCCACGGCAACCTCGAACCGCCGCAGGGCTCCTCCGGCACCGTCGAGGAGCTCCAGCCGGACGGCAGCAAGAAGAGCGTCGCGGCGGGCGGTGTCGAGTACCTCGCCCAGTCGCTGCGCACGGCCCGTAAGGGGCACCCCTACTCGGTCACCGCGGCGGCCGGCGACCTGGTCGGGGCCAGCCCGCTGCTGTCGGGGCTGTTCCACGACGAGCCGACCATCGAGGCGATGAACAAGCTGGGCCTCGACGTCACCTCCGTCGGCAACCACGAATTCGACGAGGGCCGGGCGGAACTGACGCGCCTGCAGAAGGGCGGCTGCCACCCGAAGGACGGCTGCTACGTGAAGGGCAGGAAGTTCCGGGGCGCCGACTTCCCGTACCTGACCGCCAACGTCACGGACGAGAAGAGCGGAAAGCCGCTGCTCAAGCCGTACACCGTCTGGAAGCACAAGGGCGTCAAGATCGGCTTCATCGGCCTGACCCTGGAGGGCACCCCGGACGTCGTCAGTGCCAACGGCGTCAAGGGCCTGAAGTTCCATGACGAGGTCGAGACGATCAACAAGTACGCCAAGGTCCTCGACCGGCAGGGCGTGAAGGCGATCGTCGCCCTCATCCACGAGGGCGGCCTGCCCGCCTCCACCTCGTACAACTACAACTGCGACAGCCCCGGGCCCGGCGACGGCATCTCAGGACCGATCACCGACATCGCCAAGCACGTCACGCCGAAGGTCGACGCGCTGGTCACCGGCCACACCCACCAGGCCTACGCCTGCACCATCCCGGACCCCTCCGGGCGGCCGCGCACCGTCACCTCCGCCGCGTCCTACGGCAAGCTCTACACCGACACCACGCTGACGTACGACCGCCGCACCCAGGACATCGTCCGCACGCGCGTCAAGGCGCCCGACGCGGTCAACCACGTCGTCAACCGCACCCAGCCCAAGGCCGCGGACATGACGTCACTGATCGCCCGCTGGAACAAGCTGGCCGCGCCGGTCGCGAACCGTCCCGTCGGCCACATCTCCGCCGACATCGCGGGCCGCGGCGCCGAGGCCCCCGAGTCACCGCTCGGCGACGTCATCTCCGACGCCCAGCTGGAGGCCACCAAGGCGGCCGACAAGGGCGGCGCCCAGCTCGCCCTGATGAACCCCGGCGGCATCCGCTCCGACCTCGCCTTCAAGGCGTCCGGCTCGGAGGGCGACGGGGTGGTCACCTACGGCGAGGCGTTCACCGTCCAGCCCTTCACCAACATGATGAACGTCGTCGACCTCACCGGCGCCCAGCTCCTGACCGCACTCCAGCAGCAGGTCAGCGGCCCCAACGCGGCCTCCCCGAAGATCCTCCAGGTCTCCAAGGGCCTGACCTACACCCTGGACATGAAGAAGTCGGGCGCGGACCGCGTCGTCAAGGACTCGGTGAAACTGAACGGCACCGCCCTCGACCCCGCCAAGACCTACCGCGTCGCGATGAACGAGTTCCTGGCCGGCGGCGGCGACGGCTTCCCCGTCCTCAAGGACGCCAAGAACAAGTACGTCGGCCCCTCCGACCTGGACGCCTTCACCGCCTATCTGACGGCGCACTCGTCGGCGTCCGACCCGCTCACTCCGCCCAAGGCGGACCGGATCACGGTCGTGAAGTAGCACGGAGCAGCCGATCGGAACCTCTCGACGACCTCGGACGCCGAGTCGGCTCCTTCGCACACCCGCGTCCCCGCTCCGGCCACGTGCCGGGCGGGGACGCCGTCGTCGATGGGCCTCGGTGAGCCTCACCCCGTGCACACGAGCAGGCCGCCAAGACAGCCGATCTCGAACGCGCCCTTCCGCTCGATGTGCTCGGACACGATCTCCCGAGCCCGCTCCACCGTTTCCTCGAACGGGACTGCATGCTGACCGGCCCACGCGCGGTACGACGCCATGTGGGCGATGACCGGCTCGGGACTGCGCACCGCGATGGTCCCCGGCAGCTCGATCGTCTCGACCTTGCCGAACTCCGCAGCGAGCAGCTCTGGTGCCTGCTCCAAGGAGAAGCGGGCACTGAGGGAAATCCTGGCCGGCCCCTTGTCCACCCCGAGCACGTCGCCCGCGGAGCGCTCCCACAGATGGTCGAGTTCTGCTTTGTCGCGGGCGCTGTTGGTGGACGCGATCACGACTCCGCCCGGCTTGACGACCCGGGCAAGTTCCTTGATCGCCGCCGGAATGTCCTCGACGTGGTAAAGCATGTGAAGGGCCAGCGCACCGTCCACGCTTGCCGATGCCAAGGGGAGCTGCGCGGCGTCTGCGACAGCCACCGGACGCGGCACTCCGGCGAGGATGCCGAGCGAAACATCAAGGCCGAGCGGCCGCATTCCGGGCCGGTCCCGCCGCAGGCGCTCGATGAACACCCCATTGCCGCATCCCACATCGACGACCGTGCCTCGCGTCCCCGCCAGCTGCTCGACGACGATGCCCGGTAGGTCATAGCGCGGCGTTTGCCACTGCTAGATCGACTGCCGAGCGGAAAGGTCCCGCCCGGTGTTGTAGGCACTGCCCGTGAGGATTGCGCGATCGGTCACTGCGGCGTGGTGGTCAGCGGAAGGCTTGGTCACGCCAGCGGCTCCGATGAGTCGGGGGCGGGCGGTGGCGGGGAGAGGATCGCTGTCGTGAAGTAACCGGCAGCAGCCCACCGGCAATTCTGCCCGCAACACTCCCCCTGAGCCCCTGTCAGTTCGCTTCGGCGGATCTGGTCACCGCCTTTCCTGTACGCGGCTCACCACCGGCCGCATTCGCGGCCTCCGTCCCTGACTTGCTCTCCACAGCCTCTGGCAAGGCCGCCGGTCGGTCGCGTGTCGCGCCATCGGGCCACAGAATGTCCACCGGTACTCCCGTACGCCGCGCGTAGGCGACCACATCCGCCGTCCCCCCGAATCCACGGGCGGGCTTCCCGTCCCATACAGCGATCAGACGGTCCACCAGGCCGACGAGAATTTCGCTCCCCGCCATATGGGCCTGTGAGGACGATTCGCTCCTGCCCGTGTAGTGCACGTCGACAGCCTGGTGGAGCAGCGCGTCATAGGTGGCGTGGTGTGCGGCAGGCAACCCGTTCCGGTACTGAGCGGCCGGAATCACCACCTCGATTCGCCCACCGGCCGCGAGCACGGACTCGGCGAACCAGGCATCGGGGCCGTCTGCGAGGCACGAAACCCCACAGAGCTCTGTCGGCTCGTACGTCTTCACCTCTGCGTCGAGACACATCCGCACGAGCTTTTCCACAGCAGCCGTCAGCCCACGATGCCCCGTGATTCCGACCCTCACAGCAGCGCCCCTTTCGCGATGGTCACGGGCAAGTTGGCGCGGTGTCAGATTCTGAAACCATAGTCCCGTTGGTACGGCCCTGAGGCGCCGGCCGCCCGCGGGCTCGAACGCCGGCGCCCCCGCACCCTCAGGAAAAGGGCGCCCCTCAGAAGGAGGGAACCCCCTCAGGAAAAGTCCGCCACGTGATCCCGGGCCCACTCGGCGTACGTCCGCCCCGGGCGGCCCGTGACCCGTTCGACGGCGTCCGAGATGGGGAAGGCCGGCGCATCGACCATCGTGCCGAACAGCCGGACCAGTTCCCTCGCGGCCTCCAGCGGCAGATGCGGCCCGGCCATCGCCTCGGCCGCCGCCTCCTCGGAGATCTGCTCGACCTGCGTCTGCCGGCCGATCGCCCGGCCGATCTCGGCGACCTGCTGCGCCGTGGTCAGCACCTCCGGGCCGGTGACGCGATACGCCTGGCGCAGATGTGCGCCGCTGCGGTCCAGCAGGGCGACGGCGGCGACATCGGCGAGGTCGGCCTCGTGCACGGGCGTGCCCTGGGCGCCGGGGTGTGCCTCGCGCACCACGCCGGTCGCACGGATCGACGGGGCCCAGGCGAGGGTGTTGGTGGAGTAGTTGCTGCCGCGGACGAAGGTCCACTCCAGGCCGGAGTCGCGCACCGTACGCTCCACGTCGGCGTGCATGCGGGCGATGTGGTTCGAGTCGTCGGCCGCGGTATCGGTCACCGCCATCGAGGAGTTGAGGACGATCCGGCGGACTCCGGCCGCGATGGCGGCGTCGACCAGCGCGGTCACGGCCTGGCCGCCGCCGGCCGCCAGGTTGAGGAACAGCGCGTCGGCGCCGGCCAGCAGCGGCGCGAGGTCCGCCGAGCCGGTGAGGTCGGCGCGGAGGACCTCGGCACCGTCCGGCAGGGCGGCGCGCGCCGGATCGCGGGTCAGGGCGCGTACGGCGGCGCCGTCCGCGAGGAGCCGGCCGACAAGACAGCGGCCGATATTGCCGGTTGCCCCGGTCACCACGATCAGGGGGGTGGGTTCAGGGGCACGTTCAGAAGAGTTCATGGGGTGGGGAGAGTTCATGGGAGGGCGTCCGTCTTTCCGTTGTCGGGTCGATGGGCGGGTCGTTGGAGGGCTGTCGGTTGGTGGAGCACATGGGTTGCTGGGGGGCAATGGTTGAGCCAGCGGGGCAATGCACTGCGTAACTGCGGGAGGGACATGCAGGGTGTGACGGAGAGTCCCGTGACAGGGCTCGTTATCGGGCCGGCTGGGCGAGGCGAGACCGGTATCGGTCAACAGCCTCGGCACCGTGTCCGCCAATCGCTCAGGTCACCAAGAGGCATGACGGTAGTTCAGCTCCGCCCACACGCAAGGCAATTTTTCATCAAGGCCGAGGCGACAACCCGCGCATAACCGACTTACTTCCGGGGCAACTTGCGTTCGAGGGGCCCGCTCATGGTGGGATGTACGGATGCGCACCCCCACACGCATACCCTCGCCCTCGCCCGCCGCGCCGCACCGCGCCGAGTCCTTTGCGACGGGCACCCAGGACGACCCCGCCGGCGAGACCAGAAAGCTCACCCCGGTCCACCCGGTCAACCCGTATGCGGACCTGGCAGCGCTCGCCGACCCGGAGCCGGAGCCCGAACCCGAGCCGGAATACGGCTCGTTCGATGCCGACGGGGTGCCCCGGCGTCGCACCTACCTCAACGAGCGCGACGACAGCGACGACCCGCTGGGCCTGGGACTGCGCTCGGACGACGAGGTGGACGACGGGTGGAAGCCGCCGAACCACCGCCGCCGGAAGCGTGGCAGGAAGCGTGGCATCAGCCGCTTCGCGGCCATGTCGATCACCGTGAAGCTGCTGGTCGCCGTCCTGGTCGGCACCTCGTTCCTGGCGCTCGGGGACCGGTTCGCGGTGCTGTACGCGCAGAATGCGGCCGCGCAGAAGCTGAAGGACGCGCTGCATCTGAACGCCACCCCGGAAGTCGACATCCAGGGCTTCCCGTTCCTGACCCAGGTCGCGGACAAGCGCGTCGACCGGGTCAAGGTGACCATTCCCGACCTGGCCGCCGACCGGGTGTCGCTGGCCAAGGTCGAGACCACCGCGGACGACGTACAGCTCGACGGCGATCTGCCCAGCTCCATCAAGGGCGCCACGATCGGCACCATGCACGGCAGCGTGCTGCTCGCCTTCGATGACATGAACCGCGAACTGGGCGCCTCGCAGGTCAAGTTCAGCGAGATGGGACCCGACGCGGTCCGCGCGGTCGGCCAACTGCCGGTCGCCGGCCATGACTTGCGCGTCCACGCCCAGGCGCACATCCGCCGGGCCGGCGACCGCGGCATCTCCACCGACATCAGCCAGATGCGGCTGGACATCGGCGACATCGCCGTCTACCGCCCCGGCACCGGCAAGGAGGAGGGCCTGCGGCTGACCCGCAAGACCGCCGCCGAGCTCAGCCGGCAGGCCGCCAAAGTCAAGCAGATGCTGAGCATCCCGGCCATCGCCGACCGGATCGGCATCCCCAAGATCTACATCCAGGACGCGCTGCGCAGCGAGGAGAAGCTGCACGAGCTGACCGGCTCACCGCGCTTCATCCAGAAGCTGATGAAGGTCAATCTGGTCGACGTGGTCGCGGACCACCCCTGGCTGCTCCAGAAGGTCGGCATCGACCCGAAGATCCTCGGCACGCTGACCGGCCTGACCAAGCCGCAGCTCGCCGACCGGCTGTCGCTGTCCTTCCAGCTCCCCAAGATGCCCGGGGACGTGCGGCTTCAGCACATCTCCGTCGAGCGGGACGGCATTCGCGCCGACATGTTCGGATCGAATCTGCCGTTCGGGGACGCGGCGAAGAAGAAGTAAGAGGTCGCGGGGGTAGGCACGGTGGCGCACCGATACAGAGAGGTGAGCGCGGAGTTCCGGTGATCACGGGGTTGTGACGCCACGTGATCACAGATGTGAGTGTTCTTGTGGGCACCTCCTCACTCGGCGGCCACCGCCGTCTGCCACGCGCCCGGGCGTTTGCCTGTGGCCTTATGGAAGAACACCGAGAAGTTGGATGCGTCGGAGAAGCCGAGTATGTCGGCACAGCGGGCGGCGGTGAGGCGGTCGTGTGCGAGGAGCCGTTTGGCTTCCAGGGTGATCCGTTCGACGATGTACGCCTTCGCGGTGCGGCCGGTGGCCTGCTGCGCCGCTCGTGAGAGGGTGCGGGGCGCGTATCCCAGCGCACGGGCGTAGTAGCCGGCGTCGTGGTGTTGCCGGAAGTGCGCTTCGACGCTGGAGCGGAACAACCGGAACACCGGATGTGTGAGCCGTGCTTCGGCGTGCGGTGGGTGCAGCCGGGTGATGAGCGCGGAGAGCAGGATTTCGGGCAGCTCCGTCGAGGAGTCACTGGGTGGGGCGGATGCTTCGAGGAGGAGATGGCTGCGCGCCGCGTCGACGAAGGGCCGGTCGGCGTCGGGGATGCTCCAGTGCGCGGCCAGGTCCGGGGAGGCGACGAGTTCTCGGGTGGTGTGGGTGACCGGCGCGGTCGGCACGAACAGCACGAGGTGCCCTGCCACTTCGGCGATGTCGTCCCACCGGTGCACCGCGCCGGGGGGAATCCACACCGCGGACCGATCTTGGAGCGGGTGGAGGTGGAAATCGACCGTGACTGAGCCGGGTCCGGCGTCGATGACGGCAAGGACGTGGAAGTCGGCGCGCTGCGTGCCGCCGTCGTTCAGCTCGCGAAGGCGGCCGAACGTCATCGTCTCGACCGAGGCGGCGCGGCTTCCTGCGGGCTGGTAGGTCATCTGCCGGATCACGCTCACGTGTCCAGCTTTCACCATCGGGCGACCAGTCACGCCGATGCCCCGTCCGGGTGCAGACGTTTCCATGAATACACAGGGCAATCGCCTGGAGCATCGACCGGAAGAGCCATCATGAACACGACGCAGCAGACGCTTCTGCCCGCTTACGACCATCGGCCGGGGACCGGGCCGACTCTGGTGTTCCTGCACTACTGGGGTGGTTCTGCCCGCACCTGGGACCTCGTCGTCGACCGCCTGGCGGGCCGTGACGTGCTCACGGTCGACTTCCGCGGGTGGAGCCGGTCGAGCGCTCTGCCCGGTCCCTATACGCTCGGTCAGCTCGCCGACGACACACTCGCCGTGCTCGCGGATGCGGGGGTCACCGACTACGTCCTGGTGGGGCATTCGATGGGGGGTAAGGTCGCACAGCTGGTCGCGGCCACCCGGCCCGCCGGCTTGCGCGGCATCGTTCTCGTCGGCTCCGGCCCGGCGAAGCCCGCCGCACAGGTCACTCCCGAGTACCAGGAAGCCCTGTCGCACGCCTACGACTCCGCCGAGTCCGTGGCCGGGGCACGGGATCACGTCCTCACCGCGACCGAGCTGCCCGCTCCGGTCAAGGCGCAGATCGTGACCGATTCGCGGACCGTCACCGACGCCGCCCGCACCGAGTGGCCGCAGCGCGGCATCGCGCAGGACATCACCGAGCACACGCGCATGGTCAGCGTGCCCGCTCTCGTCGTCGCCGGAGAACACGACCAGGTGGAGCCCGTCGGCGTGCTCCGCGACAACCTGGTGCCCTACCTCTCCCAAGCCGACTTCGTGGTGGTCCCCCACACCGGTCACCTGATCCCGCTGGAAGCCCCGGCCGACCTCGTCGACGCCATCACCGCATTCGCGCCGGCAGCCTGACCGTCCCCGCGGCCCGACGACGGGCTGTGCCCCTGATCACCCGCCCACGGGGCCGGGACAGGCCCTGGAAGAAGTAAGTCGCGGCGGGCCGGCCCGAGGGAGCAACCGCCGGGCCGGCCCGAGCGAGTAGCCAACGGGCAGGCCCGGCGGGCCGCTAGCGCGCTGCGGGAGGCGGCTCCCCGGTCTCCTGGGGGCCCGGGCCCGGCACGTCCGGTGGTGGGGTCGCGGCGCCCGGCAGTGTCAGCACCGCCTCGGTGCCGCCGAGGTCCGCGGACCGCAGCCGTACGGCGCCGCCCGCCTGCTGTGCCGTCCGGGCCACGATCGACAGCCCCAGGCCGCTGCCCGGCAGGCTGCGGGCGGACGGGGAGCGCCAGAACCGCTCGAAGACGTGCGGCAGTTCGTCCTGTGGGATGCCGGGGCCGTGATCGCGTACGGTCAGCTCCCCGCCGGACAGCCGGACCTCGACGGTGCCGCCGAGCGGGCTGAACTTCACCGCGTTGTCGAGCAGATTGACCACCGCCCGCTCCAGCCCGGCCGGCTCGGCGCGTACGTACCAGGGGTGCAGGTCCGCCGCGAAGGTCAGCGTCGGGCCGCGCAGCCGGGCCCGCTCCAGCGCCGCGCCGACGACGTCGTGCAGCGCGACGACCGCGATGGCACTGTGCCCCGGCTCGGGGGGCCGGGACAGCTCCTGGAGATCGCCGATCAGCGCCGCCAGCTCCCCCATCTGCGCCTTCACCGAGGCCAGCAGGGCCTCCTTGTCGGCGGCCGGGATCGGCCGGCCGGACTGCTCGCTGCGCACCAGCAGATCGATATTGGTCCGCAGGGAGGTCAGCGGCGTGCGCAACTCGTGGCCCGCGTCCGCGATCAGCTGCTGTTGCAGATCACGGGACGCGGCGAGCGCGGCGGTCATGGAGTTGAAGGAGCGCGAGAGCCGGGCGATCTCGTCGTCGCCGTCGGCCGGGATCCGGATGGCCAGGTCCTCGGTGCGGGCGACGTGCTCGACGGCATCGGTGAGCTGGTCCACGGGCTTGAGGCCGGAGCGGGCGACGCCCAGTCCGGCCGTGCCCGCGCCGACGACGCCCAGCCCCGCGACGGCCGCCAGCAGCAGCGCCAGGCGGTTCAGCGCGCTGTTGACCTCGGTCAGCGGGCGCGAGATGGACACCGCGAACTGCACGCCCTGGACACCGATGTGCTTGGTCAGCACCCGGACGTCCACGCCGCCGGTGGTGACGGCGTCGTGCAGGGAGTCGCGCTCCACGCCCTGCGCCACCGCGACGTCCGCGCGCTGCACCCGCACCGGCTGGGAGTTGGGCCCGATGCACCGCGAGCCGTCGACCTGCACGATCTGGACGTTGTAGTACGAGGGCGGGGCGTTCTTGCTCTCGGTCGGGTCGGTGGGCTGGCAGGGCGCGTAGGTCAGCTGGAGATAGTCCGCGGGGACGCTGACGTTCTGCAGCGAGTTGTCCACCTCGTCGCGCAGCTGGGCGCGGGTGAGCAGCCAGCAGGCCAGCGCGGAGACCGCCACCGCCACCGCCACCGCGGCCGCAGTGAGCAGGGTCAGCCGCGAGCGCAGCGGCAGCCGTGCGAAGCGTGCGCCGAGACTGCTGTGCGCCGAGCCCGCGCCGCCCGGAGTGTGTGCCCCGGTGCCGCTCATTCCGCGCCGCCGTCCGCCCGCAGGACGTAGCCGACCCCCCGCACGGTGTGCACCAGCCGCGGCTCGCCGCCCGCTTCCGTCTTGCGGCGCAGATACATCACGTACACGTCGAGGGAGTTGGAGGTGGGTTCGAAGTCGAAGCCCCATACGGCCTTGAGGATCTGCTCCCGGGTCAGCACCTGCCGCGGATGGGCGAGGAACATCTCCAGCAGGGTGAATTCGGTACGGGTCAGCTCGACCGGCCGGCCGCCCCGGGTCACCTCGCGGGTCGCCAGGTCCATCCGCAGATCGGCGAAGCTCAGCGTCTCGCCCTCCTCGGGGGCGCCCCCGCCGGCCGCGTACCCGCTGCGGCGCAGCAGGGCGCGGATCCGGGCCAGCAGCTCGTCCAGCTCGAAGGGCTTGACGAGGTAGTCGTCGGCACCGGCGTCCAGCCCGGTGACCCGGTCGCCGACCGTGTCACGGGCGGTCAGCATCAGGATCGGCACGGTGACCCCGCTCGCCCGCAGCCGGCGGGCGGCGGTCAGCCCGTCCATCCGGGGCATCAGGACGTCCAGCACGATCAGTTCGGGGTCGCCGGACGCGACCTTCTCGACCGCGTCCAGGCCGTCGACCGCCTGCTCGGTCACGTACCCCTCGAAGACCAGTGAGCGCTGCAGGGCCTCCCGGACCGCGGGCTCGTCGTCAACGATCAGGATGCGGGCGGGGTGGTCACCGTGCTCGGCGGGGCTCATGGGTGTGGCTACCTCGGGTGGGATCAGGAACGGCTGCTCTTCAGCCTTGCACGACGACGGGATTATGGCGGGGGTGACGCGGAGGGTCTTGTGCCGGGTGGTGGCGGGCCGGGGCCACCGGCCGGCGGAGGGTGGGAGGTCAGACGCCGCTGTTGCTGCCTCCGCTCCCGCCGCCGCGCAGCGAGTCGAGGTCGGCCTTGACGGTGTTGATCGGGATGGCGAAGCCCAGGCCGATGCTGCCCGCCGAGCTGCTCGACGCCCCCGAACTCGGGGCGTACATCGCGGAGTTGATGCCGATGATCTGACCCTGCATATTGATCAGGGCGCCGCCGGAGTTGCCCGGGTTGAGCGAGGCGTCGGTCTGTATCGCCTTGTACGAGGTCTTCGACTGGCCCGGGTCGCCGTTGAACTGCCGGCCGCCGAACTCGAACGGCCAGCCGCCGTCGCCCCCGTTGTCCTGCTGCCCCCGGCTCTCCTCCTTGGGCACGGTCACATCGCGGTTGAGCGCCGAGACGATGCCGCTGGTCACCGAGCCGGTCAGCCCCTCGGGCGAGCCGATCGCCACCACCTGGTCGCCGACCGCGATCTTGTCGGAGTCGCCGAGCTGGGCCGCGGTCAGGTTCTTGACGCCGCTGATCTTGACCATCGCCAGGTCCTTGTCGGGGTCGGTGCCGACGACCTTGGCGGTCTTGCGGCTGCCGTCGCTGAAGGTGACGGTCACCGTGTGCGCGCCGGCCACCACGTGGTTGTTGGTGACGATCTCGCCGTTGCTGGTGACGACCACGCCCGAGCCGGTGGACTCCCCGTTCGCGGTCCGGGCCTTGATCTCCACGATCGCCGGGCTGACCGCCTTGGCCACCGCGGAGACCCCGCTGCCGCTGGACTTGTTGCCCGCATTGACCAGCGGGGTGGACGAGCTGTTCTGCGTCGCCCGGTTGGTGGCGTCGGCGATCAGCGCCGCACTGCCGCCGCCGATGAGGCCGGAGATGAGCGCCACCGCCGCGATCAGCGCGACCGGCCGGCGGGTCCGGCGCCGTGACGAGGGGGCGTGCGGGGGTGGCGGTGGCACGGCCTGCCCGGCGCCGCCCTGGGCGCCCTGGGCGTACTCGCTGCCGTATCCGTACCCGTACGCGGAGGCGTAGTGGTTGCCGTCCGCGGACGGCCGGTCCTGGGGCGTGTCATCGCCGCTTCGGCGGTAGCTCTCGGTCATGGGGAAAACTCTCCGCCCGGTCCATGAGAACCGGCTGAGAGCGTCCTGAGAGACCCGACAGAAGTGGGTATGCCCGATATAAAGACGTCGGGTTCAGGGCCGCCCCGCGGCCTCAGCCGCCGCAGCCGCAGGACCGCCGTACCACCAGCCGCGACGGGAACTGCCGCAGCCGCTCCCGCCGGGAGCCGACCACCCGGAGTCCGTCGTCCAGCACCAGATCGACCGCCGCCCGCGCCATCGCCTCGCGGTCCGAGGCGACCGTGGTCAGCGGCGGATCGGTGAGCGCGGCCTCCTTCACGTCGTCGAAGCCCGCGACCGCCAGCTCACCGGGCACGTCGATGCGCAGCTCGCGGGCGGCCCGCAGCACGCCGATCGCCTGGTCGTCGGTGGCGCACATGATGGCCGGCGGCCGCTGCGGCCCGGCCAGCAGCTTCAGCGCGACCTGGTAGGCGTCGTAGCGGTTGTAGGGGGCCTGGAAGTAGCGCCCCTCCGCGGACTTGCCGGACTCCTGCATGGCCCGCCGCCAGCCCTCGACGTGGTCGGTGACCGGGTCGCCGGACTTCGGGGTCTCCTCCGTGCCGCCGAGAAAGGCGACGTAGGGATGGCCGTGCTCCAGCAGATGCCGGGTCGCCAGCTGCGCGCCCCAGACGTCGTCCGTCATCACCGCGACGTCGTCGATGGCGTCCGGCCGGCGGTGCAGCAGCACCACCCGGGCGTCCCAGGCGTCGATCTCGGCGGCCGCGTGCTCGCTGGGGCCCTGGCTGATCAGGATCAGCCCGGACACCCGCATCCCGAGGAAGGCCCGCAGATAGTGCACCTCGCGCTCGTCGAGGTAGTTGGCGTTGCCGACCAGGACCATCTTTCCGCGCTCGGCGGCGGCCTGTTCGACGGCGTGCGCCATCTCCGCGAAGAACGGCTGCCGGGTGTCCGGCACGATCAGCCCTATGAGGTCGGTACGGCGGGACGCCATCGCCTGCGCCACCCGGTCCGGCCGGTAGCCGAGCTCCTTGATGGCGGCGAGTACCCGCTCGCGCGTGGCCGGGGCGACCGGCCGTGGTCCGTTGTTGATGACGTAACTGACAACGGCGGTGGACGTACCCGCCAGTCTTGCCACATCATCCCGCGTCACCTTGGCCACGCGCGGCAGTCTACGCGGGTGGTGCTACCGGCGGGCAGGCTGCGCATCGGGGGAGTCCGCGCCGGCGCCGACCGCCCTCCCGGAGCCGTCACCGTCCGGTGCGCCACGGCCGTCCCGCTGCGCCGTGCCCGGGGCCCCCGAGGACTCGGCCGCCTTCGCGGCGTCGCCCTTGCCCTTCTCTCCCGACCGCTCCGGCTTCTCCGGCACCACGAAGCGGTAGCCGACGTTGCGGACCGTGCCGATCAGCGACTCGTGCTCGGGGCCGAGCTTGGCGCGCAGCCGCCGGACGTGGACGTCGACCGTCCGCGTGCCGCCGAAGTAGTCGTAGCCCCACACCTCCTGGAGGAGCTGGGCGCGGGTGAAGACCCGGCCCGGGTGCTGCGCCAGATACTTCAGCAGCTCGAACTCCTTGAAGGTCAGGTCCAGGACCCGGCCCTTCAGCTTCGCGCTGTAGGTCGCCTCGTCGACCGAGAGATCACCGCTGCGGATCTCCATCGGACCGTCGTCGGTGGTGATCTGCTGGCGGCCCATGGCCAGCCGCAGCCGCGCCTCGACCTCGGCCGGGCCCGCGGTGTCCAGCAGGACGTCGTCCACGCCCCAGTCGGCGGTGACCGCCGCCAGCCCGCCCTCGGTGACCACCAGCACCAGCGGACAGCCGGGTCCGGTGGACCGCAGCAGCTGGCACAGGGACCGTACGTGCGGCAGGTCGCGGCGGCCGTCGATCAGTATGACGTCGGCCCCGGGGGTGTCGATGAGTGCCGGTCCCTCGGCAGGGGCCACCCGCACGCTGTGCAGCAACAGGCCGAGCGCCGGGAGCACCTCCGTCGACGGCTGGAGTGCATTGGTCAGCAGCAGGAGGGAACTCACGCGCGACCACCTGCCCGGCTGCCGGGGTGTTCCGCCCCTTGCTGTGTGCGGTTCTGCCTGCTTCGCTCGCCCATGACGTCTGGTTCCTCCTCGGTCCCTGCGACGGGGGCACCTCCCGGCCTCGGCCGGGGTGTCTGCGGCACTGCTTCGTACGGGTCCTCGCAGTCGCGCGTGAACGCGGCTGAAAGCACAAAAGGACCCGGGGGCAACGCTGCCCGGATCCTTCTTGCCCAGCAGAATAGCTCACATGACTCCCGGACCCGAGGCCGAATGTGCAGCCTCTCGTGTTCCCTCGATCACTTCGAGTGGTCATCGGGTGTGCCTGTTGACCTCCGACGGGGTCCGGATCGAGGCCGCCCACACCCCCCGTCGGGCCCGTTCTGAAGCGGATCCGGCCACCTGCGCCGGCACCCCGGCGATCGTCCTGGCGCACGGCTTCACCGGGGCGCTGGAACGCCCCGCACTTCGTCGGGCGGCTGCCGCATTTTCCCAGCATGCGGACGTGATCACGTTTTCTTTCCGTGGACATGGCGGATCCGGCGGGCGTTCCACGGTCGGCGACCGCGAGGTCGAGGATCTGGCCGCCGCGGTCCGCTGGGCCCGCGCCCTGGGCCACCGCCGGGTCGCCACCGTCGGCTTCTCCATGGGCGGCTCGGTCGTCCTGCGGCAGGCGGCGCTGCACGGCCCGGGGGAGCACGGGGAGCGCACGGATGCGCGGCCCGACACGGTCGTCGCGGTCAGCGCCCCCGCCCGCTGGTACTACCGCGGCACCGCGCCCATGCGCCGCCTCCACTGGGTCATCACCCGCCCCACCGGACGGCTCGTCTCCCGGTTCGGGCTGGGCACCCGTATCCACTCCGAGGACTGGGACCCCGTCCCGCTCTCCCCCACCGAGGCCGCCGGGCGGCTCGCGCCCACCCCGCTGCTGGTGGTCCACGGCGACCGCGACCCGTACTTCCCCCTCGACCATCCACGGATGCTGATGTCGGCCGCCGACCCGGCGACGGCGGAGCTGTGGATCGAGCGGGGCTTCGGGCACGCCGAGAACGCGGCCGCGCCGGAGCTGCTGGGGCGGATCGGGGAGTGGATCACGGCCCGCACCCCGTCGTAGGACGTGTCTGTCGGATCACCCCGGGCCGCCCGCCAGGGCCTGTCGTGTGGATCAGGCCCTGGGCCGCGCTCACTCCGGCTCGGCCACCGCCTCCGCGAACTGCGCCGCATACAGGCGGGTATAGGCGCCGCCCGTCGCCAACAGGGCGTCATGGGGGCCCTGCTCGACGATCGCGCCGTTCTCCATCACCAGGATGACGTCGGCGTCGCGGATGGTGGAGAGCCGGTGGGCGATGACGAAGCTGGTGCGGCCGCTGCGGAGCTGGGCCATCGCCTGCTGGATGAGCACCTCGGTGCGGGTGTCGACCGAGCTGGTGGCCTCGTCCAGGACCAGGATGGCCGGTTCGGCGAGGAAGGCCCGGGCGATGGTGATCAGCTGCTTCTCACCGGCCGAGACATTGCCGCCCTCGTCGTCGAGCACGGTGTCGTAGCCGTCCGGCAGGGTGCGCACGAAGCGGTCGACGTGGGTGGCCCGGGCCGCCGCCACGATCTTGTCCATCGAGATGCCCGCGGGCGCTCCGTAGGCGATGTTCTCCGCGACCGTGCCGCCGAAGAGCCAGGTGTCCTGGAGCACCATGCCGATGTGGGACCGCAGCTCCTCGCGCGACATGGCGGCGATATCGGTGCCGTCGAGGGTGATCCGGCCGCCGCGCACCTCGTAGAAGCGCATCAGCAGATTGACGAGCGTGGTCTTGCCGGCGCCCGTCGGGCCGACGATCGCCACCGTCTGCCCGGGGTGGACGGCCAGCGACAGCCCCTCGATGAGCGGTTTGTCGGCCGCGTAGTGGAAGGTGACGTCCTCGAACCCGACGCGTCCCTCGACCCGTTCGGGCCGGGCCGGCCGGGCGGCGTCGGGCTCCTGCTCGGTGGCGTCGAGGAGTTCGAAGACCCGCTCGGCGGAGGCGACGCCGGACTGGACGAGGTTGGCCATCGAGGCGACCTGGGTGAGCGGCTGGCTGAACTGCCGGGAGTACTGGACGAAAGCCTGGACGTCACCGATGGACAGCGCCCCGGAGGCGACCCGCAGACCGCCGACGACCGCCACCATGACGTAGTTCAGGTTGCCGATGAACATCATCGCGGGCTGGATGATCCCGGAGATGAACTGAGCCCGGAATCCGGCGGCGTACAGCGCCTCGTTCTGCTGCCGGAACAGCTCGGCGGACTCCCGCTCGCGGCCGAAGACCTTCACCAGGCTGTGGCCGGTGTACATCTCCTCGATGTGCGCATTGAGCCTGCCGGTGGTCTTCCACTGCTGGACGAACTGCGGCTGGGCGCGCTTGCCGATCCGGGTGGCGACGAGCACCGAGACCGGGACCGTGACCAGGGCGACCAGCGCCAGCAGCCACGAGATCCAGAACATCATCGTCAGCACCCCGGCGATGGTCAGCAGCGAGGCCACGATCTGGCTGAGGGTCTGCTGCAGCGTCTGCTGGATGTTGTCGATGTCGTTGGTCGCCCGGGAGAGCACCTCGCCGCGCTGCTGCCGGTCGAAGTAGCTCAGCGGCAGCCGCGCCAGCTTCTCCTCGACCTGCTCGCGCAGCCGGAACACGGTCCGCTGGACGACCCTGGTGGCGATCCGGGCCTGCACGAAGCCGAAGACCGAGGCGCCCGCGTAGATCAGGGTGGCCCAGAGCAGGACCCCGCCGACGGCGCCGAAGTCGATCCCCTGGCCGGGGACGACCGGCATCGCGCCGAGCATGTCGGCGAGCCCGCCCTGGCCGTGGGCGCGCAGCTGGGCCACCGCCTGGGCCTTGGTGATCCCCTCGGGCAGCCGGCGGCCGACGATGCCGGACATGATCAGGTCGGTGGCCCGGCCGAGGACCTTGGGGCCCACCACCGTCAGCGTCACGCTCAGGGCGCCCAGGACCAGCGCGAAGCCGATGACGCCGCGCTCGGGCCGCATCTGGGCCAGCAGCCGCTTGCCGGATCCCTTGAAGTCCATCGACTTCTCGGTGGGCTGGCCGCCCATCATCCGGGCGGGCCCGATCGCCGGGGCCGGGCCTCGTCCGGGCGCCGCCTGCGCACTCTGCCCGCCGGCGGACGGGGTCCCGGCGGCCGGCGCCTTGTCCGCGGTGGTCACGCCGCCTCCTGCTCGGTGAGCTGGGAGAGCACGATCTCCCGGTAGGTCTCGTTGCCGGCCATCAGCTCGGTGTGGGTGCCGGTGCCGACCACCCTGCCCTCGTCGAGGACCACGATCCGGTCGGCACCGCGGATCGTGGCGACCCGCTGGGCGACGATCACCACCGTCGCGCGGTCGGTCTCCCGGGACAGCGCGGCCCGCAGCGCCGCGTCCGTCGCGTAGTCCAGCGCGGAGAAGGAGTCGTCGAAGAGGTAGATCTCGGGCCGGCGCACCAGCGCCCGCGCGATGGCCAGCCGCTGCCGCTGGCCGCCGGAGACATTGCCGCCGCCCTGCGCGACGGGAGCGTGGAGACCGCCCTCCATCCGCTCGACGAACTCCCGCGCCTGGGCGGTCTCCAGGGCCTGCCACAGCTCGTCGTCGGTGGCGTCCGGATTGCCGTAGCGCAGATTGGTGGCGACGGTCCCGGAGAAGAGGTACGGCTTCTGCGGGACCAGGCCGATGGTCCGGGCCAGCGTCTCCTGGTCGAGGGTGCGGACGTCCTCGCCGTCCACCAGGACCGTGCCGCCGGTCGCGTCGAACAGCCGCGGGACCAGCCCCAGCAGGGTCGACTTGCCCGAGCCGGTGGAGCCGATGACGGCGGTGGTCTCACCGGGGCGGGCGCGCAGCGAGATGTCCTTGAGGACCGGCTGCTCGGCACCGGGGAAGCGGAACTCGACGTTGCGCAGCTCCAGTTCACCGTGCCGGCGCAGCTCGGTGACCGGGTTCTCGGGCGGGGTGACGCTGGAGTCGGTCGACAGCACCTCCTGGATGCGCTCGGCGCAGACCTCGGCGCGCGGCAGCATCATCACCATGAACGTCGCCATCATGATCGACATCAGGATGTACATGAGGTAGCTGAGGAACGCCGTCAGCGCGCCGATCTGCATCTCGTCCGCGTCGATCCGCAGCCCGCCGAACCAGACCACGGCCACGCTGGAGAGGTTCACGATCAGCATGACCATCGGGAACATCATCGACATCAGCCGGCCGGAGCGCAGCGACACCTCGAACAGCTCGGTGTTGGCCCCGGCGAAGCGCTCGCGCTCGTAGCCGTCGCGGACGAAGGCGCGGATGACGCGGATACCGGCGATCTGCTCGCGCAGGACGCGGTTGACGGTGTCGATGCGCTCCTGCACCCCGCGGAAGAGCGGACGCAGCCGGCGCACGACCAGGGAGATCAGGATCGCCAGCACCGGCACGATGACCAGCAGCAGACCGGACAGCGGCACGTCCTGGTTCAGCGCCATCAGCACGCCGCCGATGCACATGATCGGCGCCGAGACCATCATCGTGAACGTCATCAGCACCAGCATCTGGACCTGCTGGACGTCATTGGTCGTGCGGGTGATCAGCGACGGTGCCCCGAAGGCGCCCATTTCCCGGGCGGAGAAGGACTGCACCCGGTCGAAGACCGCGGCGCGGACGTCCCGGCCGAGCGCCATGGCCGTACGGGCACCGAAATAGACCGCGCCGATCGCGCAGACGATCTGCAGGAGAGTGACGGCGATCATGAAAGCGCCGGTGCCGAGAATGTAGCCCGTGTCGCCCTTCACCACACCGTTGTCGATGATGTCGGCGTTGAGGGTGGGCAGATAGAGGGTGGCCAGGGTCTGGGTCAACTGGAGCAGCACGATCAGGGAGATCGCTCGTCGGTGGGGCCGCAAATGCCCCCATGCAAGTCGGACCAACACACAGTGAGCCTAGGCGAACATGTGCCCACGGCAACCGATATACCGCGGCCGGAACCGCACGGACAGTCGGCTGAGCCGGAAATCGCCGGGACCGGGCCGCCCGCCACGTACGCCATCATGGAGGCGGCAACGACGGGGTGCCCGCCACCACGGGCAGCCCCCCGACCGACACGACGAAGAGGCCGCCGTGACAACAACTGGCACCGTGCGCTACTGGGCCGCGGCCAAGGCCGCCGCCGGCACGGCAGAGGAGCCGTACGCGGCGGCGACGCTCGCCGAGGCGCTCGACGCGGCGCGCGCGGCGCACGCCGCGAACCCCGAGTTCGCGCGCGTACTGCTGCGCTGCTCCTTCCTGGTGGACGGCGATCCGGTCGGCACCCGCGACCACGGGGCGGTGCCGCTGGCCGAGGGCGGGACCGTCGAGGTACTGCCGCCGTTCGCGGGAGGGTGAGCACACGATCATGAGCGACAACCAGCCGCAGCACCACAACCCGTACCCGCCGCACGATCCCGCCGCGCGGCAGGACCCCTACGGCCGGCCCGATCAATACGCCCCGCAGGATCCGTACGCGCCGCAGGATCCGTACGCCCCCCGGCCGCAGCAGTCCGCGCAGCCGCCGTACGGCCGGCCGGCCCACGCCGCGTCCCCGCAGCAGCCGGGTCACGACCCTTACGGGCAGCAGCAGTACGGGCAGCAGCAGGGGCACGACCCGTACGGCCGCCAGTACGGGCAGCAGCACGGCCAGCAGCAGTACGGGCGGGAGGCGTACGGGCAGCAGCAACACGGGCAGCGGCCGCAGCACGCCCGGCAGCAGCATCCGCAGCAGCCCCACCAGCCCGCACAGCAGCAGCCCCAGCAACCCCAACAGCCCGCACAGCAGCCGCCCTACGGTCACGAAGGCCACCGCGTCCCGTCCGCGGAGCCCTCGCAGCTGCCCACCCAGCACCAGAGCGCGCGGCCGGCCGAGGACCCCTACGGCCGCGCCCACCCCCAGCAGGCCAGGCCGGCGCCCGCCGCGCCCGCGGCCAAGCCGCCGCTGCCCACCCCTCCGGTCTCCAGCGCGCCGCTCGCGGCCAACCAGCGCGCCCGCGCCGAGGGCCGCTCGCCGATCATCCCGCCCGGCATCCAGCCGGCCGCGCTGACCGCCGGGCTCGCCCTGCTGCTGGCGCTGACCGCGCCGCTGGGCCGCCCGGTGCTCGCCGTCCCGGTGGCGCTGCTGCAAGCGGTCACCGCCGCCGGCTGGTTCCGGCTCAACGGCATGTGGCCGGCCCGGCAGGGCATCGCGCTCGCCTTCCTGGCCGGGCTGACCACCGATGTCGCGCTGCTGGCCACCGACCGTGAGAGCGCGCCGCTGGTGGGCATCGGCACGCTCGGCGTGTGGTGTCTGCTCGTCCTCGTCCTCCAGCTGCGCAACCGCAGCAGCGCCGACGAGCGGATGTACGCGCTGACCGCAGGCCTGACCTCGACCGCGCTCGCGGTGCTCGCCGCCGGCCAGCTCGCGGCGAGCCCGTATGCGGTGGTGGTCGGCGCCGCCGGGGCCGCGGTGGCCACCCTCGCCCGTGCGCTGCCGCTGCCCGGCCCCGCCTCGATCGGCGTCGCCCTGGTGGCCGCCGCGGGCGCCGGTATCGCGGCCGGCCAGCTCACCGGCCTCGGCGCCTCCGGTGCGCTGCTGGGCCTGGCGGCCGGCGGCTGCGCCCTGATCGGGCTGCGGGTGGCCAGTTACGACTACCCGTCCCGCTTCGTCCATCTGACGGCCGGGGTGGCCCTGCCGCTGGCCCTGGCCGCGCCCGCGGTCTACGTCCTGGGGCGGACGCTGGGATGACCACCGAGGGATGACCACCGAAGCGAGCACGTAAGCGCAGAAGCCGCAGGGCCCCCGGGAACCTCGGGAACCCCGGGAATCAGCGGCGAAACGGAGCGGCGGCCGCCGGAAAAGCAGCCCGTGCTGCCCGGCGACCGCCGCCTCCCGCTTCCCGGACCACGTCGTTTAGGCTCCCCCGGAACGCAGGCAGGCGGCCTGCCCGGACGAGTCGGCCGGATATCCGGCCCAGGTGTGGGGGAAGTGGTTCGATGCGTGCACTTCGCGTGCTGTTTTTCGTCGTGGTCATACTCGGCGGGCTGTTCGTGGCGGCCGACCGGGTCGCGGTGAATCTCGCCGAGGACAAGGCCGCGGACAAGATCCGCAGCAGCCAGGGGCTCGACAAGGCCCCGAACGTCGCGATCAAGGGATTCCCGTTCCTGACCCAGGTCGCCGGGCGCAACCTCCAGGAGGTGGACGCCGACCTCGGGGGCATCCAGGCCCGTGCCGAGGGACGCACGCTGCGCATCGACCAGCTGTCCGCGCAGTTCCACGAGGTCACGCTGAACAGCGACTACACGTCCATCGAGAGCGCCGCCTGGGCGACCGGCAACGCCCGGATCAACTACGCCGACCTGACCAAGGCGGCGGGCGCCGACGTCAAGGTCACCTACGGCGGGCAGAAGGACGGCCGCAGCCAGGTGAAGATATCGCCGAACGTCCCGCTGCTCAGCCAGCTGGACGTGACCGGCTCCATCAGCATCGTGCACGGCGACACCGTCCGGCTGCGGGCCGACGGGCTCCCCCGGATGTGCAAGATCCTCCCGGGCTGCGAGGCCAAGGTCCGCGCCCAGACCGACCACGACTGGAAGCTGGAGCAGCTGCCCGGCAACCTGAAGCTGGACAAGGTCGTGACGATGCCCGACGGCATCTCGATCTCCGCCTCCGGCAAGGACGTCAAGCTTCCCGGCTGACCGGCCGCGACGACCGACCGGCCGGCACGACCGGACACCACGGCGGGCCGCCCCACCGGTCCGCCGCCTCCCGCCGCCCGGCCCGCCGCCGGCCGGTCGCGCCGCCCGACCGGCCCGCGCCGTAGCCCGAATCCGCCCCACGTCCATTTCCTGAGACGCCCTGGTCCGTAAGCCAGACCCCCCACCGGCGTACGGCCCCCGCGGACCTGCGGAGGCCGGCACGACAGCACCTCTCGTCCCACATCACGGACAATCACGTCTCATTATTCGACACGCCGGTGACACGCCCCACTCTGTCTCCCTACGATCGGAGCCATGCAGAGCTCATTGAGCGGTCTCCGTCCACGGGGACGTGCGGTACTGACGAAGCGGCGGGCAGTAGACCTGTGCCGCGTCGCCGCCATGCTCTGTCGCCCTGTCTGACGGGTCTTCCCTGCCCGTCCTCACCGGCCGGCCCCTCGGGCCGCCGCCCGCTCGTTCCCGCACAGCGCCCGCCCGGACCCCCCGCCCGGAGATCATCCGCGCGCACCCGGCGGACCCGCTTGCCACTCTGCAACCGCCCCCGCAACTGCCCCGGAGGAGAACACCATGAGCCGTAGCGACGTCCTCGTAGACGCCGACTGGGTCGAAGCCCACCTTGAGGACCCGAAGGTCGTCCTCGTAGAGGTCGACGAGGACACCTCGGCCTACGACAAGAACCACATCAAGAACGCCGTCCGCATCGACTGGAAGCAGGACCTCCAGGACCCGGTGCGCCGCGACTTCGTCGACCAGGCGGGCTTCGAGAAGCTGCTCTCCGCGAAGGGCATCGCCAACGACGACACGGTCGTCCTCTACGGCGGCAACAACAACTGGTTCGCCTCCTACGCCTACTGGTACTTCAAGCTCTACGGCCACGACAGCGTCAAGCTGCTCGACGGCGGCCGCAAGAAGTGGGAGCTGGACTCGCGCGACCTGGTCGACGGCTCCGAGGTCCCGCAGCGCCCGGCGACCGAGTACCAGGCCAAGGCCCAGAACACGGCCATCCGCGCCTTCCGTGACGACGTCGTCGCCGCGATCGACAACCTCAACCTCGTCGACGTGCGCTCCCCCGACGAGTTCAGCGGCAAGCTGCTCGCCCCGGCGCACCTCCCGCAGGAGCAGTCGCAGCGCCCCGGCCACGTGCCCAGCGCCCGCAACATCCCGTGGTCGAAGAACGCCAACGACGACGGCACCTTCAAGTCGGACGAGGAGCTCAAGGCCCTCTACGAGCAGGAGTCGGTCGACCTGGCGAAGGACACCATCGCCTACTGCCGTATCGGTGAGCGCTCCGCGCTGACCTGGTTCGTGCTGCACGAGCTCCTCGGCCAGACCAACGTCAAGAACTACGACGGCTCCTGGACCGAGTACGGCTCGCTGGTCGGCGTGCCGATCGAGCTCGGCGCCAACAAGTAACCACCCCCGCTTCTCCCTTACCCCTCAAGGAAGTACCCCTATGTGTGGAGCACAGGCAGGCGGCCCGGACGCCTCGACCATCAAGCCCGGTGAGACCACGATCCAGGGCAGCGTGACCCGCGACGGCGAGCCCGTCACCGGTTACGTCCGACTCCTGGACAGCACCGGCGAGTTCACCGCCGAGGTCCCCACCTCCGCGACCGGACAGTTCCGCTTCTACGCGGCCGAGGGCACCTGGACGCTGCGTGCGCTCGTCCCGGGCGGCACCGCGGACCGCACCGTCGTCGCCCAGAAGGGCGGCCTGGCGGAGGTTGCCATCGCCGTCTGACGGCAATGATGTCCGAAGGGCCGCACCCCAGAGGTTTGGACGCCTTGATCGGGGGTGCGGCCCTTCGGCGTGCCCGGCGCCGCGCGGCCCGGCCCGGACTCCACCCGGCTTCCGCCCGGCCGTTCCCCCGACTTCCGCCCGACTTCTGTCCGGCCCCGTGCGGACTTACGGTGGAGACATGGACGCGCACCGCCGGTCGCCCGTAGAGCGCCGCCATCGCAGGTACTTCGTCCTGATGGGCGTGTGCCTGGTGCTGTTCGTCCTGGCCTGGGGTGTGGTGCGGCTGTGGTCGGTGCCGGCCGCGGTGGGCATGTGCGTCGTCGCCATGGTGATCCCGCCGGTCGCGGCGATCATCGGCAACCGCCGCGAGCCCGGCGAGCGCTGGTGGGACGAGTCCGGCGATCCGGAGTCCGACCGCTGGTGGCGCGAGCTGGACGACCGGGGGGACGACAAGCACCCCCAGTAGGCCCGCCCGCGCCCGCGTCAGTAGACCAGCGCCTGGACGTCGTCCGGCATGATCTCGCTGACGAACACCTGGGCGCCGGCGATCCCGGCCCCCTCGATCAGGTCCTTCTGCTCGATGTCACGCCGCGCCGCGCACTGGGTGCAGACCGTGAGCGCCCCGCCGCCGGCCCGGATGCCGTCGATCAGCTCCGGCAGCGGCGCCGCGTGCGGCAGCTCGAACTCCGCCGCCCGTCCCGGCAGCGCGAACCACACCGACTCCCCGGTCAGCCACAGCGACACCTCGACGCCGCTGGCGACCGCCACCGCCGCCACCGTGAACGCCTGCGAGCACCGCTCGGGCGCATCCGCACCCGCCGTCACCTTGATCACGAGCTTCTTCGCCATGGGGCAAGACTAGGGCGGGAGAGGGGGCGGGAGACCTCACAGCGCCGCCGTCAGCGCCGCCGACTAGACTCGCAGGCGGTCCGTTACACCCTCACTCCGTCCAAGGAGCGCGCTCGTGCTTGAGGCATTCTTCACCACCCTGCTGGTTCTGGTCGCCGTCGGCGTGCTCGGGTTCGCCGCTCTGACCTGGCAGAAGCTCTACCAGGGCCAGCGCTGACCGACCGCCGGTCCGCGCCGGCCACGCGCCTCGCGCACACCGTCCGCCCCCTTCTATAGATCGTCTGAGCTCTCATGATCGAGATCCCGTCCGACCTGAACCCGGCCCTGGTGCCGCTCGCCTTCCTCCTCGGCACCTGGGAGGGCGCCGGCGTCGCCGACTTCCCGGGCACCGAGAAGTGCAACTTCGGGCAGGCGGTCACCTTCACCCACGACGGCCGTGACTTCCTCGAATACACCTCGCACAGCTGGGTGCTCGACGGCGAGGGCAAGAAGGTCCGCCCCCTGGAGACCGAAACCGGCTTCTGGCGCATCGACGCGGACCGCAAGGTCGAGATCGTGATGTGCCGCGACCAGGGCGTGGTGGAGGTCTGGTACGGCGAGCTGGCCGACCAGAAGCCGCAGATCGACCTGGCCACCGACGCCATCGCGCGCACCGCCGCGTCCGGCCCGTACAGCGGCGGCAAGCGGCTCTACGGCTACGTCAACAGCGATCTGATGTGGGTCGGCGAGAAGTCCACCCCGGACGTGCCGCTGCGGCCCTACATGTCGGCGCATCTGAAGAAGGTCGCCGATCTCAAGGAATGGGCGGAGAGCCTCCCCGACGACATGCCGGACGGCGTCTCCTTCTTCCGGCCGGACGGCACGCCCTACAACCCGTAAGGCGCCGGAGGATCCGCTCTCCCCAGGAATCTTCGCCGTCCCGGGGAGAGCACTTCATACTGGCGGTGTGGTGACCAAAGACTGGCAGAGCGACCTCCGCAGGCGCGGATACCGCCTGACCCCGCAGCGTCAGCTCGTGCTGGAGGCTGTGGACAGGCTGGAGCACGCCACCCCGGACGACATCCTCACCGAGGTGCGCAAGACGGCGGGCGGGGTCAACATCTCCACCGTCTACCGGACCCTGGAGCTCCTGGAGGAGCTGGACCTGGTCAGCCATGCCCACCTCGGCCACGGCGCCCCCACGTACCACCTCGCCGACCGCCACCACCACATCCACCTGGTGTGCCGGGACTGCACGGACGTCATCGAGGCGGATCTGTCGGTGGCCGAACCGTTCACGGCGCAGCTGCGCGAACAGTTCGGCTTCGAGACGGACATGAAGCACTTCGCGATCTTCGGGCGCTGTGCGGCCTGCCGGGGCAAGGCCGCCCCGGGCGACGGCTGAGGCAGTTTGACGGCGAGTCGTAGGCTGGGCGCATGCTGCGACAATCACCCGCCAGCCCCTTGCTGTCGCTGCCCGGCGCCGTCCCCGCCGAGGCTCCCGACGAAGGCGTTGCCGCGCACTACGGCGACCTCTTCCGGGAGCAGCGCGCGCTCGCCGACGGCTCCGGCTTCGTCGACCTCTCGCACCGCGGCGTGGTCACCGTCACCGGCCCCGAGCGGCTGAGCTGGCTGCATCTGCTGCTCACCCAGCACGTCAGCGACCTCCCGCCCGGCCAGGCCACCGAGGCGCTGATCCTGTCCGCGCACGGCCACATCGAGCATGCCGTCTCCCTCGTCGACGACGGCGAGACGACCTGGATGCACACCGAACCGGGCATGCAGGAGGCGCTGATCGCCTACCTGGAGAGCATGAAGTTCTTCTACCGGGTCGAGGTCGCCGACCGCACCGGCGGGATCGCCGTCGTGCATCTGCCGGCCGGCTCCATCGCCGAGGCGCCCGAGCACACCGTCGTCCGCGAGACCCCGCACGGCCGCGATCTGTTCCTGCCGCGCACCGGCCTGGAGGCCTTCGCCGACGCCAACGGCCCGGCCATCGGCGTACTGGCGCTGGAGGCGCTGCGGGTCGAGGCGCACCGCCCGCGGCTGGGCCTGGAGACCGACCACCGCACCATCCCGCACGAGGTGGGCTGGATCGGCAGCGCCGTCCACCTCCAGAAGGGCTGCTACCGCGGCCAGGAGACCGTCGCCCGGGTCCACAATCTCGGCAAGCCGCCGCGCCGGCTGGTCTTCCTGCACCTGGACGGCAGTGAGGTCCATCTGCCGCCGCACGGCACCCCCATCCGCCTCGCCGCGGACGGCGAGGAGGGCCGCCAGCTCGGCTTCGTCACCACCTCGGCCCGCCATCATGAGCTCGGCCCGATCGCGCTCGCCCTGGTCAAGCGGAACGTTCCGGTGGACGCCCCGCTGATGGCGGGCGGCACCGCCGCGGCCCAGGAGGTCGTCGTCGAGCCGTAGCCGCGACGGGCTGAGCCGTAGCCGGGGCGGGCTCCCGCCCCGGCTGCCACCTGCGGGACCGGACCGGCACGGTCCCGGCTACACCTCGACCAACACCGTGAACGGCCCGTCGTTGGTCAGCGACACCTTCATGTCGGCCCCGAAGCGGCCGGTCTCGACAGCGGCGCCCAGCGCCCGCAGCTGTGCGACGACCTCGTCGACCAGCGGCTCGGCGACCGGCCCCGGGGCCGCGGCGTTCCAGGTGGGCCGGCGCCCCTTGCGGGCGTCACCGTAGAGAGTGAACTGGCTGATCACCAGGAGCGGCGCCGAGGTGTCCGAGCAGGACTTCTCGCCCTGCAACAGCCGCACCGACCACAGCTTGCGGGCGAGCTGCGCCGCCTTGAGCGGTGTGTCGTCGTGCGTGACCCCCACCAGCACGCACAGCCCCTCACCGACGATCTCCCCGACCGTCTCGCCCGCCACCTCGACGCGTGCGCCGTCAATCCTCTGCACCACAGCTCGCATACCCGCCATGATGCCGGGCGGGCCGCGCCCTTCGGACAGCAGTGCCCCCACGGGGGCCGTTCGGGTGCCATGGCCCTGCAGAAGGACCGCCCAGAGTGGCACGATGCGTGCACGTGGTGCGTTTCATGGACAACATGCCCAGGACGCGGCACCGGACGAGGGGACGGAACGATTCATGAACACTCTCGGCGCCGGACAGACACCCGGTCCCGTACCAACCGCCCGTACGACACCGACCGGACGGACGACATCCACCGCCCCCACGACAGACCCTGCCCGTCCGGCACCCGGCACCCCACCGCCGCCCACCGCCCTGACGACGACCACGACCGCGGCAACGGCTCGCGTCGAGCCCCCCGGCACGGAGGACGGTCCCATGCTCCCGGCAGGCAAGGCGCAGCACCCCCGCCCCCCGCAGCAGCGCGACCACTGCCGTCCGGCGACCACTCCCGACCTGTCCGGTCTGGGGCTGCCCGAGCTGCGGGTGGTACGGCGTGACTCGCAGCAGGAAGAGGCCGATCTCAGTTACGTGCGGCGGCTGTTGCAGGGCCGGATCGACATTCTGCGGGCCGAGATCGCCCGCCGGACCACCCAGCACTCCCCCCTCCTCGACCGGCTCCCGGAGATCCTGACGGACCTGCCGTCGCGGCACCGCTCCTCGGCGCGGCACGTGACGCTGGGGACCCCGCACAGCGAGGAGTACCGCAGGCTGGCCGAGGAGATGCTCGGCGAGGTGGAGCTGTCCGACCTCACCGCGCGCACGGACCAGGAGCTGCACGACGCGATGGGCCGCCTGATCCGCTACGAGCAGCAGGTGTCGCGGCGCCGCCAGTCTCTGCAGCGCACCACCGACGATTGCAGTGCCGAAATCGCCCGCAGGTACCGTGAAGGCGAAGCGCAAGTAGACGACCTGCTGTCCTGACCGGCCACAAGCCTTCGGGGGCGCAGGCCACTCCCCGGAAGGCCACCGATGACCTCGCCCACTCCGATACCCGAGCCGATCCCGGGCTCCGCCGCGACCCCGGTTTCCGGGGCGGTGGTGCCCCTGGCGGCGCACCCCGTCCTCGCCGAGGTCGTCCGCTCCGGCTTCGTCGAGGGCCGGCACCGCGGCTCGCTGGTGGTCCTCGCGGCCGACGGCAGCGTGGACTGGGCGCTGGGTGAGGTCACCACGCCGGTCTTCCCCCGCTCCACGAACAAGCCGATGCAGGCCGCGGCGGTGCTGCGGGCGGGCCTGGACCTCTCCGGTGAGCGGCTGGCACTGGCCGCCGCGAGCCACTCCGGCGAGGCGTTCCACCTCGCGCTCGTACGGACCATGCTGGCCGAGCACGGGCTGACCGCCGACCACCTCCAGACGCCGGCGGACCTGCCGCTGGACCCGGAGGAGGCAGAGGCCTACCTCGCCTCGGGCCGGGCCCGTGACCGTCTCACCATGAACTGCTCGGGCAAGCACGCCGCCATGCTGGCCGCCTGCGCCCTCAACGGCTGGCCGCTCGCCTCGTACCTCGACCAGGACCATCCACTGCAGCAGCTGGTGGCCGAAGGGGTCCGCAACGCCGGCGGCGAGGACGTCGCCCACATCGGCACGGACGGCTGCGGCGCGCCCCTGCTCTCCCTCTCCCTGACGGGCCTGGCCCGCGCCTTCCGGCACTTCGTACTGGCCGCGCCCGGCACCCCCGAGCGGCGGGTCGCGGACGCGATGCGCGCCCACCCGGAGTTCGTCGCCGGCACCCGCCGCCCCGACACCTGGCTGATGCAGGCCCTCCCCGGGACCCTCGCCAAGATGGGCGCCGAGGCCGTCCAGGCCCTGGCCCTCCCCGACGGCCGCGCCCTGGCCTTCAAGATCGACGACGGCGCCACCCGCACCCTCGGCCCGGTCCTCGCCCGCACCCTGCGCCTCATGGGCCTCGACCACCCCGTACTCTCCCGCCTCGAAGACGCCCCGCTCCTCGGCGGCGGCGCCCGGGTCGGCGAAATCCGCGCCAGCTTCTGAGCGACGGGGGCGGGGGCCGTCCTGGGCGACGGCTGCGGGGCCGGGGCGACGGCTCCGGGGCTGTGGTGGCGAGGGCGCGACTACGGAGCCACCGCACGCCCGCCCCGCCCGTGCCCGTGCCCGTGCCCGCTGCCGCAACGGCGTGGGCCTGCATAAGGTGGCGATGACAGCGCACGCACCACCCACCACAGCAGGAGGCCGGCGACCATGAGCGACGCGAATTCCGAGCCGCAGGGGCCCGAGGCGATCGAGCACGCGCACGACCCCGAGGTCCTGCAACTCGCGGCCAAGGTGTTCGACCTGGCGCGGAACGGTGACACCGACACCGTCGCCGCATACGTGGACGCGGGCGTTCCCGCCAACCTGACCAACGACAAGGGCGACTCGCTCGTGATGCTGGCGGCCTACTACGGCCACCCGGCCACCGTGGAGGCCCTGTTGCAGCGCGGCGCCGACGCCGACCGCGCCAACGACCGCGGCCAGACCCCGCTCGCCGGCGCGGTCTTCAAGGCAGAGGACGAGGTCGTCAAGGTCCTGATGGCACACGGCGCGGACCCGTCGGCGGGCACCCCCTCGGCGATCGACACGGCCCGGATGTTCGAGAAGGCGGAGCTGCTGAAGCTGTTCGGGACGGAATGACCTGACCCGGCGGACGGCACGGCGGCTGGGAACGCTACCGGGGTGGCCCCCGCCCGCCCTTGACCTCAAGTTCGCTTGAGGTCCTAGCGTCGGGTCCCGACGGCGCCCCAGCCGTCACCGACTCACGCGTCGTCACGCCACACCATGAAGGGCCCGCATGTCCGAGCACCCGTACCGCCTCGCAGTGATCATCGGCAGCACCCGGGAGGGCCGGTTCGCACCCGTCATCGCGAACTGGTTCACCCGGCACGCCGAACGCCACCCGCACACCGACGTGGACGTCATCGATCTGGACGCGGTCCGCCCGTACGAACTCCGTTACGGCAGCGAGGAGTACGAGTCCTTCGCCAAGCGCGTGGACGAGGCGGACGCGTTCGTCGTGATCACCCCGGAGTACAACCACTCCTTCCCCGCCCCGCTCAAACACGCCATCGACCTGCTGCGCGCCCAGTGGCAGGCCAAGCCGGTCGGCTTCGTCTCGTACGGCGGGATCTCCGGCGGCCTCCGCGCCGTCGAACAACTGCGGCTGGTCTTCGCCGAGTTGCACGCCACCACGGTGCGCGAAACGGTGAGCTTCCCGCTCGCCGGCAACCTCTTCGACGACGCCGGAGACCTCCACGAACCGGCCGCCGCCACCCAGGCCGCCGATGCCCTGCTCCGCCAGCTGACCTGGTGGGCGGTGACCCTCCGCGAGGCCCGCGCCACCCGCCCCTACGGGGCCTAGGGGGTGTCTCTTCGATCTCCGTGGATCAGCCTGCGTCGTCTGGTGCCGTGCATCGCAAGGCGGAGCGTCTCCCGCGGACTGGGTGTCCGTGGGTGATGCGACAACGCGGCGTGGGGGTACCCCCAGCGTTAGCTGGGGGAGTGCGGTGCCAGGCGTCGCAGGCCCACGGAGATCGAAGAGACACCCCCTAGGCCGTATCGCTCACGAGCGTTGTCCACACCCCGCTGTCCACACCCCGCTCGGTGTGATCCATGACGAAGACCTCCGGCGTGGCGGAGCCGACCAGGACTCCACCACCCCGGAGGTCTTCGTCTCGTCTCCCACCGCAACGCCCGGCCGGCCGTCTTCGGCAGGAAGCTGCCGGTCGAACGTGCCCGAAGTCGGCGCACCGCCCTCCCGACATCCATACGCATCGCGCACGGCCGAATTCTTCAGCGCACCGCCGTCGCGACATGCATGCGCATCGCGCACGGAATGCGCCCGTCCGGCAGCGCCATCGCCGCCGACTCCGCCTCGAAGCGGGCCCGCAGATCCGCCGTGACCGAGGCATCGAGCGGCCCGAGGTCGTAGAACGTGCTCACGGTGCCCCAGATCCGGTCGGGCGGGCCGGTCAGATCGACACGTACGGTCTCCCACTCCACCGGGCCGAATCCGGCCGGGCGGAACACCGCGTCGAAGCCCTCGCGGGTCCGCAGCCGCGGGTCCCCGAGCCGCGGAATCCGCTGTTCCGCGGGCGCCGCCAGGAACACCGGCTTCGCCAGCCGCAGAAACAGCTCGCACGCCTCACCGCCGGCCGCCCCGCCGCCCAGGACGACGGCCAGCGTGCCGCCGGGCTCCAGCACCCGCGCCAGCTCCGCCGCCACCCGGTCCGCCTCGCCCATCAGCATCAGCGCCATATGGGACACACAGCCATCGAACCGACCGTCCTGGAAAGGCAGTTGTTGCGCCCGTCCCCTACGGAGGTCGGCCCGGTCGACGCCCGGCCGGCGGCTCGCCAGCGCCAGCTCCTCGGCGGACAGATCGAGCCCGGCGAGCTCCCGCCGGGCACCCCCGTCCCGCTCGGCGAGGAGTTCGAGCAGCAGCCCGTCACCGCAGCCGAGATCCAGCACCCGGTCGCATGCCGACACCCGGTCCCGCAGGATCTCGTAACTGGACCGGCCGTCCTCGGCCCGCCCGTGCGCCATGGCCTGCACGGTCACCGCGGGGTGCGCGTCATGAAAGGCCCGCAGAAACCCTTCCGGGTCCGTCGCCGTCTCTTTCCGGTCTGCCGCCGTCTCTTCCCGGTCCGTCGCCGTCTCTTCCTGATTCGTCGCCATCCGCCGATCCTAGGGACCCCCGCCCTCACCTCCGCCCCTTCCGCCGGGAACCCAACTCCCCACCCCTCTTGGCGAGTTCTCACCCCACAGAGGGGCGCTCCTGGAGCGCCCAGCCGTTGCCGTCCGGGTCGCTGAAGTAGACGAACGAGTTCCACGCGCCGCCGGGACCGTCGACCATCGCCCCGTTCTCGACATGCTGTACGGGGCCGACCGCCACCCCCCGCTCGGCCAACTCCGCACGGGCCGCGGCGATATCGGGCACCACCAGCTGCAGCCCGTGCACCGCACCGGGCTTCACCTCCGGGTCATCGGCGCCCTCGCCGATGACGATCGAGCAGCCCGACCCCGGCGGCGTCAGCTGCACGATGCGGACGTCGCCGCCGACGCACATGTCGTGATCGACGACAAAGCCCATCTGCTCGCTGTAGAAGCGCTTCGACCGTTCCACGTCGGCGACCGGAATCGGCACCAGTTCGAGCTTCCAGTCCATGGCGCGCCGTCCTTCCGTTCGGCCGACGGCCCAGGAACGGCTGCCCTCGGCACCGGCTCTCCGCGCTGAAAAAAGTCTAGGCAGCAGGGGCGGAGGCGCGCACCGGCAGCGGAGGCGGATGCGCGCGCACCATTGACGGAGTGAGTACTCACTCCGTACTGTGGACCGCATGACCCCAAACTCATCACCCTCACGCCGACGCGCCCCCGGCATGAGCGTCGAGCAGCGCCGAGCCATGATCGTGGCCGCCGCGCTGCCGCTCGTGGCGGAGTACGGCGCGACCGTCACCACCAGCCAGATCGCCCGCGCCGCCGGTATCGGCGAGGCCACGATCTTCCGCGCGTTCAAGGACAAGGAGGAGGTGCTGGACGCCTGTGTCGCCGAGGCCGTGGGCCCGGACCATGTGCTGCGCGAGCTCGCCTCGATCTCCCTGGACGAGCCGCTCGCCACCCGGCTGACCGAAGCCGCCGAGGCGCTGCGCGCCCACATGGAGCGGATGGGGACCGTCATCGGCGCCCTGCACGCCTCCGGCCACCTCCGCGGCCGCGCGGCCGGCCCAGCGGCGCGGGACGCCGGTGACGGCCCGCCGCCGGACGCCCGGGCACGGTCCGTCGCCGCCCTGCGCCACGGCATCATCGAGCTGCTCGCACCCGACCGCACCGCGTTCCGCCTGAGCCCCGAGAAGGTCGCCTCCGCGTTCCTCGGCCTGCTCTTCACCAGGCTGCAGTCTCCGGCCGCGGAGGGCGACGACGCCCCGCTCACCCCCGAAGAACTGATCTCCGTCCTTCTGCACGGCACCCTCGACGCGAGCCCCGGGAGCGCGTGATGGCCATGCCCCCACCGACCATCCGCGGTGTGCCCGCGGCCTGTTCTTCCTTCCTCGATGACTCCGGCAACCTCTACGAGGTCATGTCACCGGAGTAGGAGGTCATGTCACCGGAGTAGCCGGGCCACGGGGCCACCGGACAACCAGGCCCCGGGCCGCCGGAGCCCCGGGACGCCTAGCCTCCGGGGCCCGGGGCCCGGAGGCCTCCGCACCCCCGCACCACCGAGCCGCCGACCGGTGCCTCATCCCTCGACGAACGCCATGCTGGCCTCGTCGTACCGCGTCCCGGCTATCCGGCCGGCGGGGGCCGCGGCGTCGATTGCGGCGAGTTCCTCGGCGGTCAGCTCGATGGCGAGCGCGCCGAGGTTCTCCTCCAGATACTTCTGCCGACGGGTGCCGGGGATCGGCACCACATCGCTTCCGCGGTGCTGCACCCAGGCCAGGGCGAGCTGCCCGGCGCTGACGCCCTTCTCGGCGGCGATCTCGTCGAGCTTCTCCACGATGGCCAGGTTCTGCTCCAGGTTGCCGTCGGCGAAGCGCGGCTGGCTGCGGCGCATATCGGACTCCGGCAGCCCCTTCACCGAGGTGTAGCGCCCGGTCAGAAAGCCGCGGCCGAGCGGCGAGAACGGCACCAGGCCGATGCCGAGTTCATGGCACACCGGCGCGATCTCGTGCTCCAGATCGCGGGTCCACAGCGACCATTCGCTCTGCAGCGCGGCGATCGGGTGCACCGCATGCGCCCGTCGGATGGTCGCGGCACTCGCCTCGGACAGCCCGAGGTGCCGCACCTTGCCGGCCGCGACGAGCTCGGCCATCGCACCGACGGTCTCCTCGATCGGCACGTTCGGGTCGACGCGGTGCTGGTAGTAGAGGTCGATGTGGTCGACCCCGAGCCGGCGCAGGGACGCGTCACAGGCCTCCCGCACATAGGCGGCGTCGCCCCGGATCGCCGTCGGCTCGCCGAGCCGGTTGGCGAACCCGAACTTCGTCGCCAGCACCGCCTCGTCCCGCCGGCCGGCCACGGCCCGGCCGATCAACTCCTCGTTGTGGCCCGCCCCGTAGAAGTCGGAGGTGTCCAGCAGGGTGACGCCGAGGTCCAGGGCCCGGTTGATGGTCGCGATCGACTGCGCGTCGTCCGACGCGCCGTACCCGTGGCTCATCCCCATGCACCCGAGCCCCTGCGCGGAAACCGCGAGCTCACCGAGGTGACGGGTCGGAATGCTCGTCGTGGTCATGATGCTGTTGCCTCCTGGACGTGGCGTACGACGGACGGATCTGGATCCCGGACCGGCAGCCCCTGAACACTGAGCCCTGGCCCGGACTGCGACAACGGAGCCACCCGCCCCGCCCGAGCCCGAGCCCGAGCCATCTGCAGGCTGTCGGCTGTCGGCTGTCGGCTGTCGGCTGTCGGCTGTCGGCTGTCGGCTGTCGGCTGTCGGCTGTCGGCTGTCGGCAGCCACCTACCAGCTGACGGCAGCGACTCCCCACCGGCGGCCGTCTGCCGTAGACCCGGTGCCGGAATCCCGTCTCGAACGCTATGAGTTGGAGGGCGCTCCAAGTCAACCAAGCATCACGACAGCCCGACGACGGCTCGTCACCGAGACGTCCGCCCCTCGGCTGAAGCCCGCCCGTCGCCGGACGCCCGTCCACGCGTCAGCGGTCGGCCGCCGTATCCGCTATCGCCCGCAGGGCCTGGCAATGGGCGGCGAAGACAGCACGGCCGTCGGGCGTGAGGGCGAGCCAGGTGCGTGGGCGCTTGCCGACGTACCCCTTGGTGACGGCGACATAACCGGCCTTCTCCAAGGTGGCGACCTGCCGCGAAAGGACCGAGTCGCTCACCTCGACGGTGTCACGGACGAAACCGAACTCGGCTTTGTCGGCGGCCGCCAGGGTCGCCACGATGGAGAACCGGACGGGTGCGTGGATCACCTCGTCGAGTCCGTGACGCGGATGTATGCCGGACTGCGAGGTGTTCACTGCCGGGTCTCCAAGTAGCCGCCTATCAACCCGGGAAGGGCGACCAGCAGCGCCCCGGGCACCCACCACGCCACGACGCCGGGGAACCAGATGAGGCCGGCGCTCAGCACCCCTCCGTAGAGCAGCCCTCCCACGATGATCAAACTCGCATGCCGCCGCTGGAAACCCAACCGGGCAACGCGCTGCCGGGCGGCGTAGACGGACAGCCCGCTGATGACGGCGACCCACATGCCGCAGCCGATGGCCACTCCATAGGGCCTGCTGATCAGCCCGATGCTGAGCACCATGACCGCCGCCGCGCCGCCGAAGATCACCTGGTACCAGGCGTACCACTTCGTGCCGTCCCGCACGGTCGAGCGCAGCTCCTGCGCACGGGCCAGCGCGGCCATCGCGTCCTTCGAGGCGTACTCCGCCATGTCATCCCCCTGCTTGCTGCTTTCACTGCGTCCATTGCCGCCGGTTTCTCCGGGCTTCGCTGGGTCACCCCCGGAATCCCGCGCCCCGTTTCCACGCTTCTTCAACGCTTCGCACACGTCGTTCCCGCGAAGAGCCGCGACGAGCCCCAACCGGCCGCCTGTGAACTCGACTTCCGACTCCAGAGTGACAAGTACTTTCCAATATGGCAAGTACTTTCGGGTCGATGACTTCGCGTCCGGTCGACGGGTGCCGTCGGAGCCGCCGCCGAGCCGGCTCTCCGCCCTCTCGCCCGCGCACTGAGGTCGGACCGCGTGAAGACCAACTCGGCCGAACGACTCGCTGCCCCCCGTGACCGGCATCGAGGACGCCCGAGAAGCGACGGGCCGAACCCGACGCCCGGAACCGCCCGCCACACGCCACCCACCTGTGCCCCGCACCCCAGGTCAGGTAATGTTGCCCCCTCAGTAGTGGACCGAACGAGGAGGTGAGACCGATTCCCCGCCAGACCAGGCAGGCGCTCCCGGCTCACGCCCCTCAGGTCCACCCGATGCAGGTGACCACCCGACACACGTGACCCGGGATGCGCCCTCGGCGCCCCGAAAGGCCCACATGTCGTCACCTCGTATGCCGTCCCCACCCCATATGCCGTCCCCCCACGTGCTGTCCGAACCGCCGCCGCACCGCCCGGACGGCACGTCACCCCTCCATCCGCGACTCTCCCCGCGCCCCTCCCCGCCGCTCTCCCGCGCCACCGTCATCGCCACACTGCGCGCCGCCGGCTGCGTATTCGCCGAGGACGAGGCGGAGTTGCTGATCTCCACCGCACATACGGCGGACGCACTCGCCGCCATGGTGGAACGCCGCGTCCGCGGCCTTCCCCTGGAACACGTCGTCGGCTGGGCGGAGTTCCACGGCCTGCGGGTCACCGTCGACCCCGGCGTCTTCGTGCCGCGGCGCCGCACCGAATTCCTCGTGGGCCAGGCCATCGGCCTCGGCCGCCGGACCGCCGCCCGCACCGGACGGCCCACGGTCGTCGTCGACCTGTGCTGCGGATCCGGTGCGGTGGGCGCCGCGCTGGCCGCCGCACTGGACCGGGTCGAGCTGTACGCCGCGGACATCGAGCCCGCCGCCGTGCGCTGTGCCCGCCGCAACGTCACGACCGCCGGGGGCGAGGTCTACGAGGGCGATCTCTTCGAGGCACTGCCCGCCGGCCTCCGGGGCCGTATCGATGTCCTGGTGGCCAACGTCCCCTACGTACCGACCCAAGAGGTCGGGCTGCTGCCGCCCGAAGCCCGCGAGCACGAGCCGCGGGTCGCGCTGGACGGCGGGGCGGACGGGCTGGACGTCCTGCGCCGGGTGACCGCGGCCGCGCCGCAGTGGCTGGCGCCAGGAGGGCACCTACTGGTCGAGACGAGCGAACGACAGGCGCCACAGGCCGTCGAAGCCTTCACCCGCAACGGGCTCCTCCCTCGCGTGACCGCCTCCGACGAGCTCTACGCCACGGTCATCATCGGGACCGCCCCGCCCCCGCACAGGACGAGGCAACCGCCCGCCCCTCACCCCACGCCATGACCTCGTTCATGCCCCACTCCCCCTCTCATGCGTCTGTTTCGGGTACGGCGACAGGAAGGGGGTGCCCCTGACCCTTGACCCTGACCCTGCGTCAGGGTTGGAGCCTGGTCGCATGACGAACAACAGCACTTCCTTCCCTCGGCTCGCGCCGCCGATCGGAGGGTTCCAGGAGATCGACGGCCGCCGCGTTTTCGTACATCGGTCGGGCAGCGGCGGACCGGCCGTGGTGTTCCTGCCGGGCGCCGGCGCGGTCGGCCTGGACTATTTCGGTGTGCAGCAGGGGGTTTCGCAGTTCACCACCGCCGTGGTGTACGACCGCGGCGGCACCGGCTACAGCGATCCCCTCCCGCTGCCGCGCACCGCCGCCGCGGTCGCCACGGAACTGCGCGAGCTGCTGCGCGCCCAGCACATCGCCGCCCCCTACCTGCTGGTGGCGCACTCCCTCGGCGGCTTCTCCGCGCATCGGTTCGCGCAGCTGTACCCGCAGGACGTGGCCGGGCTGGTCTGGCTGGATGCCTTCCACCGCGACTGGGACGACTTCATGCCGCCCGCGGCGGGCCTGGCCGCGGTCGAGCGGATGGCACCTGATCGGGAGCAGCTGGAACGGATGCGCCCGGCCCTGCGTGAGATGAGCGCCGAGTTGCTCGCGGACTACCCGGAGCACATACGGCAGGCGCTGATCGATGCCAAGGCGAGCGACGCATGGACCCATGTCGGCATCGCCGAGCGCACCAAGTTGGCCGCCCTCGCCACCGAACTGCGGGCCGGCCCGAACATTCCCGACGTCCCGGTGGTTGCCCTCACCGTGGTCGGCACCGACCCGGCCCAGCAGGCGCTGACGTCGGAGCGGACGCTGCAAGAGATGCATGCCGGCCACACGAGAATGGACGCGGCCCTGGTGAGCGCGGTCTCGCACGGGGAACAACGCATCCTCTCCGACACCGTCCACCACCGGCTCTGCTTCGACCGCCCCGATGCCGTGGTCCAGGCGATCCGCGACGTCATCGACCGAGCTCGCCCCCAAGTCGACCGAGCTCACCCCTGAGTCGGCCGATCCCGCCCCTCATTAGACTCGGCGCGACCACGTTGCACGAAGACCCGAGGGGGACGGTGCTCACGATCGGCCAGCTCGCGGCAACCGCCGGCGTGACCGTGCGCACCGTTCGCCATTACCACCACATCGGCCTGTTGCCCGAGCCCGACCGCGACGCCTCCGGCTACCGCCGCTACAGCGCGCAAGCTGCGGTGGATCTCATCCGGATCAGAACCCTCGCCGATGCCGGGGTGCCGCTGGCCCGTATCGACGCGCTGCTGCATGCACAACCGGCCGAATTCGCCGCGGCTGTCACCGATATCGACGCCGCATTGCAGCGTAAGATCGACCAGCTCACCGCATACCGCCGCAGGATCGCCGAACTGGCCGGCGGCGAACGGCTTGTCCTGCCCCCCGATGTGGTCGCCATCCTGGACCGGATGCGCAGTCTCGGGATCAGCGAACTGCGGGTACGACTCGAACGCGACGCGTGGATCCTGATGCAGGCGCTGGACCCGCACGCCATGCCGCAGCGGATACGGGACAAGCACGCGGCCTTCGACGACCCCGAGACGACGCGCCTGTACCTCGCCTGTGATCAATCGGTCGACTGGGATCCGCACGATCCACGCCTGGACCGGCTCATCGACGACCTGGACGCATGGGAGATCGCACACGAACGGGACAGCAAGCGGACAGGGTCCCTGCGGCTGATCTCTTCCCGGATCTCCGAGGCATCCCCGGCCTGGCAACGCATCCTCGACGCGCTCGCCCAGCGCGCCGAGCAGCGCCGAACCGCAGGTCACGACGGCTGAAGCCGACCCCCCTGTCCACGCCCCCTCACCCCACCAGACCACTTTTGCTAGCGCTTGCTTGCAAAAGTTAGCACTGGGAGGCACCATCGGGGTATGGCATCACTCAACGTCGGCAACCTCGGCGAGTTCCTGCGGGAGCAGCGGCGCACGGCGCAGCTGAGTCTGCGGCAGCTCGCGGATGCCGCCGGGGTGTCCAACCCGTACCTCAGCCAGATCGAGCGCGGCTTGCGCAAGCCGAGCGCGGAGATTCTGCAGCAGCTGGCCAAGGCGCTGCGGATATCCGCGGAGACGCTGTACGTCCAGGCCGGGATTCTGGACGAGCGGCACGGTCTGGACGGGGTCGAGGTGCAGACCGCGATACTCACCGACCCGGCGCTGAACGAGAGACAGAAGCAGGTCCTGCTGCAGATCTACGAGTCCTTCCGCAAGGAGAACGGCCTCGGGAGCGGCGGCAAGGACGGCACTGCGAGCGGGCACGAGAACGGGCGCGGCACGGACACCCTCGACACAGAGGCCGACGGCGGCCCGCACGCCACCTGAGCAACCGATTCCGTTTCCAGGAGGAAGAACGTCATGGCCATCTCCGATGACCTCCGCAAGACCCTGACCGACGCCACCCCGCTGTACGCCCTGGCCGGCACCGTCGACCTGGCCGCCGAGAAGCTCGGCGAGGTGCCGCAGCTCGTCGAGAAGCTCCGGTCCGAGGCCCCCAAGCGCTTCGACTCCGTGCGCAGCACCGACCCCAAGGACGTCCAGGCCCTGGTCAGCAAGCAGGCCAAGGACGCCCAGGAGAAGCTCTCCGAGCTGCTGGGCTCGCTGGACGGCGACATCAAGAAGGTCCGCGACCAGGCGCAGGAGCTGGCGCTGCAGGGCGTGGGCCGGGCGGCCGAGGCCGTCGTGCGGGCCCGCGAGGGCTACGAGGAGCTGGCCGAGCGCGGCCGTGGCGCGGTGGCGACCTGGCGCGGCGAGGCCGCCGACCAGGTCGAGGACCTCGCGGTGGCGATCGAGCCGGAGCCGAAGCCGGCGACCAAGAGCGCCCCGAAGCCCCAGACCGCGAACGGGGCCAAGGCGCAGACCAAGGCCACCCCCGCGGCCCAGCCCAAGCCCGCGTCGCCGAAGAAGCCCGTCGCGCAGCGCAAGCCGGCGCCGGCGCAGACGAAGAAGAGCACCCCGCCGTCCGCGAAGTGAGCGCGATGTGACGTCCCTCACGCTTCCGTGAGGGCCCCGTTTCCGGGGTCGGGCCGGGCACCCTTCAGGTGCCCGGCCCGTTGTGCGGGTACCGTGGGGCGGCACGGGCCGCAGACGGCCGAGAACGGACCGACGAAGACGAACGGCGAACGGGCGGTGGATGGCGTGCTGATTTACGGGTTCCAGAGCCTTCTGAGCTGGGTGCAACTCGCCCTGGGCGTCTACGCCGCCGTGATGCTGATCGATGCCGCCGTGCGCCGCGAGGACGCCTACCGCGCCGCGAGCAAGCAGACCAAGGGCATGTGGCTGATCTTCCTCGCCCTTGCCACGGCGCTGCTGTTCATTCTCCCGATCATGTCGTTCCTGCCGATCATCGGCGTGATCGCGGTGATCGTCTACACGGTCGACGTCCGGCCCGCGCTCCGGGAGGTCTCCGGTGGCGGCAGCGGCCCGCGCCGCGGGGGCTCCAGCTCGGACGGGCCGTACGGGCCCTTCAACGGCGGGCGCTGAGCCCGGCCCGCGAGGCCCCGGAGGGCCTGAGCCGCTTCACTCGCGGCCCGTTCGCCCTCGACCCCTTCAGTGCCGCTTCACGCGCGGCAGCCCCCGGCCCCTCGGCCTGCGCCCCCGGCCGCTTCACCCGCGGCCGTGTCAGCGCCGGTCCAGCAGCAGCACGGCCACATCGTCCGTCAGCTCGCCGCCGTTGAGATCGCGTACTTCCCTGACCGAGGCGTCCAGCAGTTCCTCGCCGCTGAGGCCGGCCGCCATCTGGCGGCTGACCAGTTCGGTCATGCCTTCCTGGCCGAGACGCTGATTGCCGACGCCGATCCGGCCCTCGATCAGCCCGTCGGTGTACATCATCAGGCTCCAGGAGCCGCCCAGTTCGACCTGCCGGCGCGGCCAGCGGGCGTTCGGCAGCAGGCCGAGCGCCGGGCCGCCGAATTCGTAGGGCAGCAGCTGCGGGCTCTCGCCGGCCTTGGCGAGCAGCGGTGCGGGGTGGCCGGCCAGGCACAGCCCGGCGCGGCGGCCGTCGGCGGAGATGTCGACGGTGCACAGCGTCGCGAAGATCTCGTCGTCGGCGCGCTCGTGCTCCAGCACCTTCTGGAGGGTGGCGAGCAGTTCGTCACCGGACAGGCCGGCGAAGGTCAGCGCGCGCCAGGCGATCCGCAGCTCGACGCCGAGCGCGGCCTCGTCGGGCCCGTGGCCGCAGACATCGCCGATCATCGCGTGGACGGCGCCGTCCGGGGTGCGCACGGTGTCGTAGAAGTCGCCGCCGAGCAGGGCGCGGCTGCGGCCGGGGCGGTAGCAGGCGGCGAAGCGCAGATCGGAGCCGTCGAGCAGGGGCGTGGGCAGCAGGCCCCGCTCCAGCCGGGCGTTCTCCTGCGCGAGCATCCGCGACTCGGTGAGCTGGCGCTGGGCGAGGTCGGCGCGTTTGCGTTCGACGGCGTAGCGGACCGCACGGCTGAGCACCGCGCCGTCCAGTTCGTCCCGGAAAAGGTAGTCCTGGGCGCCGACGCGTACGGCGTCGGCGGCGCGCTCGGCGTCCGTCTCGTAGGTGAGCACCAGGACGGCGTGCGACGGCGCCAGGCGCAGGACGTCGCGCAGGACGCCCAGTTCGTCATCCCGGGCGCCGTGACCGGCGTCACGTGCCGCGCGGCCCTCGGGCGCCCGCGGGGGCAGGTCGAGCAGGATGCAGTGCACATCGTCGGTGAGCAGCCGCTCGGCCTCGGTGAGGTTTCGGGCGGTACGCAGGCGCACCTTGCGGCCCGCCCAGTCCCACATGTCGGGGACATGGCTGTTGGGGTCCTCGCCGATGAGGAGCAGGGTCAGGCCCTGGGGGGCGGGTCCATGGTCGGCCGAAAGTCGCTGTTCGGCCGGCAGCGGCTGAGTGGGCTCAAGGAAGCCCTGTACGGCCGAGTGGGCCGCCTCCTGGCCCGCGGCGGGGGCGCTCACGCGCTGGGCCGTCGCGTCCCCCGCGCCCGGTGCGTCGGCGACCCGCGCGGTATCCGCGCAGGCGTCATCCACCGGTCCTGCCTGGTGCGGCAGCACGACCGTCCGCTGGTGCGGTACGGGTACGGGCATCGGTCTGCTTCCTTCCCTCCCCCCGAGGGGTGCAGTGGGACGCCGACCGGCGCTCCACCGTGCCCGGCTCCCACCACTCGTCGGTCAATTGAGCGGGACGCTGACGGGCACTGACAGGCGACCATAGCGTCAGTACGGAGTGGGATGGAATGCCCGACAGCAATCGGCCATCGTCATATGCCGCGATCGATCAGCCATTTGACCTGGAGAGGGCTGAATGCGGAATGACGAACATCACCCCGCTTGAGTGCATTCAGCGACGCGGCGGCAACCCTCGGAGAGCAAAACAATCAGGTCAGTTATCGCCGGTGTGAGCCGCGCCATCGTGGCCGGCGTCACCATCGGGGCGGACGACGCCGAGGATCGGCATCGAACCGGCGCCGGTGATCGTGACCTGCCGGCCGGGACGCGGCGCATGCACAACCGCGCCGTCACCGAGATACATCCCGACATGGCTGGCATCGGAGAAATAAATAATCAGATCGCCCGGCCGCATGTCCTTCAGGGCGACCCGGGGCAGCTGCCGCCACTGCTCCTGTGAGGTCCGCGGAATCGTCCGGCCGGCGGCCTGCCAGGACCGCAGGGTCAGCCCGGAGCAGTCGAAGGTGTCCGGTCCCTCCGCGCCCCACACGTAGTCCTTGCCGATCTGCGCGGTGGCGTACGAAATCGCCTTCTTGCCCTCGGCCGACGCTTTGTTGCTGATCTCCTTGAGAACGCCCGAGTCGAGCCACTTCTGCTGCTGCTTGAAGGCCTGCTCGTCCTCCAGCTTCTTCAGCCGGTCCTTTTCCTTGGCGGCCAGCCGGGATTCCAGTTCCTTTGCCGCGTCGATCTGTTTCTTGATGTCCCGCTGGGCGCTTTCCTTCTTCTTGCGGTTCGCCTCCAGCTTCTCCCAGCGGTCCGTGGCGGAGGCTGAATACCGCTGCAAGTCGCCTTTGAGATGCGCCAGTTGGCTGATCACTCGTTTTGCGGCGAGCTGTCCCTTACGGGCCAGGGTGGCGTTGTCGAGAAAGCGTTCCGGGTCGGCATTGAGCACCAGTTTCGCCTCGGCGGGCAGCCCGCCGCCGCGGTACTGGGCACTGGCCAGCGCGCCCGCCTGCCGCTTGAGGGCGGCCAGCTTGTGCTGGGTGGTGTCGATGGTGCGCGCCAGCTGGACGATTTGCTTCTGCTGGACGTCGACCTGCTCCTTGGCGGCGTTATAGGCGTCGGTGGCCTGCTCGGCCTTGCGGTAGAGCGCGTCGATCTTCTTGCGTACGTCGTCGAGGTGGCGGGCATCGGCGTCCGCGGTCTGCGCCGGGTCCGCGGACGGGTTCTTCGGGTCATCGGCGCCGGCGGCCGTGGCCGTACCGCCGAGCAGCCCCGTCGCGCACAGGACGACGGCGGTGCATGCCATCACCCGGCCACCCCGTATGCCCCATCTGCCCCGAATATCCTGCACGCCCTGAACGTCCCGCCGCGCCCCCTGACTCCCCACCAGCCACCTCCGGTCGTACCGCACCAATTCGCGCCGTCTCAGGCGCGGATGCTGCCATACCGGCCGGTAATTCAACAGGGTGACGTGCCGTTTCGTACCCCTCGAACGGCACTTATCGGCCCGCACCCAGCCGATGGCCGAGGTTCACCGTGCGTTCACTCTCCTCCATCGGCCGCTTTACCTGATCTACCTAATTTCAGCCTTACCGAGTGCGCGTCCCCCACGGCACAAGCGCAGCGCGGCCGGCTTCCGCCGTGAACGCGGCAGTCATCACACACCACCCAAAACGCTCGCCGACGAAGCGGCGCGCCCCAGGAAGGAACTCTCGACAGTGAAGCTTCAGCGCAAGAACCGGGTTCGCGCCCTCGCCGTTGGCGCTCTCGCCGTCTCCGGTGCTCTGGCCCTGACCGCGTGCGGCTCGGACGACACCTCCGGCGGCGGTAGCGCCGGCGCCGCCAAGACGTCGAACATCAAGTGTGACGGCAAGGGCAAGCTTCTGGCGTCCGGCTCGTCCGCGCAGAAGAACGCCATGGACGTCTGGGTGCAGGCGTACTCGGGTGCCTGCAAGGGCACCGAAATCAACTACCAGCCGACCGGCTCCGGCGCCGGCGTCACCACCTTCCTGCAGGGCCAGACCGCCTTCGCGGGCTCCGACTCGGCCCTCAAGCCCGAAGAGGTCGCCAAGTCCAAGAAGGTCTGCAAGGGCGGCCAGGCCATCGACCTGCCGATGGTCGGCGGCCCGATCGCGGTCGGCTACAACGTCCCCGGCGTCGACAACCTCGTGCTGGACGCCCCGACCCTGGCGAAGATCTTCGACTCGAAGATCACCAAGTGGAACGACCCGGCGATCAAGAAGCTGAACCCGAGCGCCAAGCTCCCGGACCTCAAGGTCCAGGCGTTCCACCGCTCCGACGACTCGGGCACCACCGACAACTTCACCAAGTACCTCAAGGGCGCCGCCCCGGGTGACTGGAAGCACGAGCCGGCGAAGAAGTGGGAAGGCACCGGCGGCCAGGCGGCCTCGGGCTCGGCCGGCGTCTCCTCGCAGGTCAAGCAGACCAGCGGCGCGATCTCCTACTTCGAGCTGTCGTACGCGACGGCCGGCAAGATCCCCACGGCCAAGCTGAACACCGGCGCCAAGGAGCCGGTCGACGCCACCGTCGACAACGCCTCGAAGGCCATCTCCGAGGCCACGCAGGTCGGTAAGGGCGACGACCTGGCCCTGAAGCTCAACTACACCACCAAGGCCGAGGGCGCCTACCCGATCACCCTGGTGACGTACGAGATCGCCTGCGACAAGGGCAACAAGGCCGAGACCCTGCCCGCCACCAAGTCCTTCCTGACCTACGTCTCCAGCAAGGACGGCCAGGCCTCGCTCAAGGCGCTCGGCTACGCCCCGCTGCCCACCGAGATCGCCGACAAGGTCCGCGCGACCGTCGCCAAGCTCTCCTGACCCACCGGGCGGCGGCCCGTTGACCGCCGTACCACCCAAGGGGCCCCTCACCAGGGCCCCTTTGGGCCGCCGCCCGTCCGGTGCACCGCCGCGCCAAGAGCCCTCACCGGCTCAGCAGACCGGAGAATCCATGAATACCTCCTCCACGACCGATATACCGCCCTTGCCACCACACGACCGCTCCGCGGTCTCCGGCAAAGCGGTCCGCCCCGGCGACCGGATCTTCCTCGGGCTCTCCCGGGGCTCCGGTATCGCCCTGCTGGCGATCATGGCCGCCATCGCGGTCTTCCTGACCTACCGCTCAGTGCTCGCCATCTCCGGCGACAAGGCCAACTTCTTCACCACGCTGGACTGGAACGCCACCGGGACGGATCCGAAGTTCGGCATCGCCGTCCTCGCCTTCGGCACCCTCGTCAGCTCGCTGATCGCGATGCTGATCGCGGTGCCGGTCGCGGTCGGCATCGCGCTGTTCATCTCGCACTACGCGCCGCGCAAGCTGTCCTCGCCGCTCGGCTACGTCATCGACCTGCTCGCCGCGGTGCCCAGCATCATCTACGGCCTGTGGGGCGCGCTGTTCCTCGTCCCGCATCTGAGCGGCCTCTACAGCTGGCTCGACGACTACCTCGGCTGGACCGGCATCTTCAGCTACAGCGGCGGGGCGGCCCGTTCGCTGTTCACCGTGGGCATCCTGCTCGCGATCATGATCCTGCCGATCGTCACCAGCGTGAGCCGTGAGGTCTTCCTGCAGGTCCCGAAGATGCACGAGGAGGCCGCGCTGGCGCTCGGCGCCACCCGCTGGGAAGTCATCCGGATGTCGGTGCTCCCCTTCGGCCGCTCCGGAATCATCAGCGCCTCCATGCTCGGCCTGGGCCGCGCGCTCGGCGAGACGATGGCCGTCGCCACGGTCCTCTCGCCCAGCTTCCTCATCAACACCAGCCTGCTGGACCCGGGCGGCGGCACGTTCGCCCAGAACATCGCCAGCAAGTTCAGCGAGGCCGACCAGTTCGGCCAGGACGCGTTGATCGCCTCCGGGCTCGTCCTCTTCGTGATCACGCTGCTCGTCAACGGCGCGGCCCGCCTGATCATCGCCCGCCGCAAGGAGTACTCGGGAGCCGCAGCATGAGTCTCATGACCGACCGCCGCGCGGTCTCCGACGGCGGCAGCCCGCTCCCCGTCTCCCTCAAGCAGCCCCGGCTGCCGCGCTGGACCCCGCCGGTGTTCGCCCTGGTGGCGGCCGGCGCGGGCTACGGCATCGGACAGGCCGCCGGCCTGGACAGCACGGTCCAGTGCGCCCTGATCGCCGGTGCGGTCTTCGTCCTGGGCACGTTCGCGCTGGCCGCGGGCGTCGAGGGCGCCCGGCAGGCCAAGGACCGGCTGGCCACCAGCCTGGTCTGGCTCGCCTTCCTGATCGCCGTCGTCCCGCTGGCCTCCCTGCTGTGGGAGACCGTCGCCCGCGGCACCAAGGTGCTGGACGGCTACTTCCTGTCCCACTCGATGGGCACCACCCCGGACGCACTCCCCGGCGGCGGCATCTACCACGCGATCATCGGCACCCTGGAGCAGGTCGGCCTGGCCACCCTGATCGCCGCGCCGCTCGGTCTGCTCACCGCGATCTACCTCGTCGAATACGGCCGCGGCAAGCTCGCCCGGGTGGTCACCTTCTTCGTGGACGTGATGACCGGCATCCCCTCGATCGTGGCCGGCCTGTTCATCCTCTCCGTGTGGATCCTGATCCTCGGCTTCGGCCCGTCCGGCTTCGCCGGCGCGATGGCGCTGGCGATCCTGATGATGCCGGTCGTCGTCCGCTCCACCGAGGAGATGCTCAAGCTCGTCCCGAACGAGCTGCGCGAGGCGTCCCTGGCCCTGGGCGTGCCGAAGTGGCGCACCATCCTCAAGGTCGTGCTGCCGACGTCGATCGGCGGTATCACCACCGGCGTGATGCTCGCCATCGCCCGTATCACCGGTGAGACGGCGCCCGTGCTGCTCCTGGTCTGGGGGGCGAAGACGATCAACAACAACCCCTTCCAGGATGCCCAGCAGTCGCTGCCGCTCTACGTGTTCCAGCAGTGGCAGCAGGGTTCCGACGCGTCCTACGACCGCGCCTGGGCCGCAGCCCTGGTCCTCATCGCGTTCGTCATGATTCTCAACCTGGTGGCCCGCGGCATCGCCCGCTGGAAGGCCCCCAAAACCGGCCGCTGACCGCGTCCACAGAAAGAAGCAGTGATTTCCATGGCCAAGCGAATAGACGTCAGCGGCCTCTCCGCGTACTACGGCAGCCACAAGGCCATCGACGACATCTCGATGACCGTCGAGCCGCGCTCCGTGACGGCCTTCATCGGCCCGTCCGGCTGCGGCAAGTCGACCTTCCTGCGCACCCTGAACCGGATGCACGAGGTCACCCCCAGCGGCCGGGTCGAGGGCAAGGTGATGCTGGACGACGAGAACCTCTACGGCTCCGGGGTCGACCCGGTCGCCGTCCGCCGCACCATCGGCATGGTCTTCCAGCGCCCCAACCCGTTCCCCACGATGTCGATCTTCGACAATGTGGCGGCCGGTCTGCGGCTGAACGGCTCGTACAAGAAGAGCGAGCTCAAGGACATCGTCGAGCGGTCCCTCAAGGGCGCCAACCTCTGGAACGAGGTCAAGGACCGGCTGAACAAGCCCGGTTCGGGGCTGTCCGGCGGCCAGCAGCAGCGGCTGTGCATCGCCCGCGCCATCGCGGTCGAGCCCCAGGTCCTGCTGATGGACGAGCCGTGCTCGGCGCTCGACCCGATCTCCACCCTCGCCATCGAGGACCTGATCGGCGAGCTGAAGGAGCGCTTCACGATCGTCATCGTGACGCACAACATGCAGCAGGCCGCGCGCGTCTCGGACCGCACCGCGTTCTTCAACCTCGCCGCGGTCGGCCAGCCCGGCAAGCTGATCGAGATCGACGAGACCGAGCGGATCTTCTCCAACCCGTCGGTCCAGGCCACGGAGGACTACATCTCCGGCCGCTTCGGCTGAGCCGCGAGCGCGCCCCGGCCGCAACCGGCCGGGGCCGCCCCCACCAGCGTCCTGCGGTGCTGCATGGCGGTGCCACCGCAAGACGAAGGGCCCGCCCCTCTTCCAGGGGGCGGGCCCATTGCTGTGTCCGAGCAGGTCCGTCAGCCGAAGGCCAGCGCCACGAGCCAGTACGCGAACGCCCCGACCAGGGCCGCGGCCGGCATCGTGATGAACCAGCCCATCACGATGTTCTTGGCGACGCCCCAGCGCACCGCGCGCGGGCGCTTGGTCGAGCCCACACCCATGATCGCGGAGGTGATCACATGGGTCGTGGAGATCGGGGCCTGGAACATGAACGACGCGGTGTACATGACCGAGGCGGCCGTGGTCTCCGCGGCGAAGCCCTGCGGCGGGTCCAGCTCGATGATCCGCCGGCCCAGGGTGCGCATGATGCGCCAGCCGCCCGCGTACGTACCGAGTGAGAGGGTGAGCGCACAGGCCAGCTTGACCCATATCGGAATCGCCGCGTTGGGCTCCTCCGCGTCGGCGATGACCAGGGCCATCACGACCACACCCATGGTCTTCTGGGCGTCCTGCAGACCGTGGCCGAGCGCCATGCCTGCCGCGGACACCGTCTGGGCTATGCGGAAGCCGCGCTTGGCCTTGTGCGGGTTCGCCTTCCGGAAGACCCACAGGATCAGGACCATCACCAGATAGCCGAGCACCAGGCCGACGACCGGCGAGATGAACATCGGCAGGACGACCTTCTCGACCACCCCGGACCAGATCACGGTGGTGCCACCGGCCAGCGCGGCACCGACCATGCCGCCGAAGAGGGCGTGCGAGGACGACGACGGCAGGCCGAAGTACCAGGTGACGAGGTTCCAGACCACCGCACCGAGCAGCGCGGCGAAGAGGATGCCCATCCCCTTGCTGCCGTGGGGAGTGGCGATCAGCCCCTCGCTGACCGTCTTGGCGACCCCGCTGCCCAGGAAGGCGCCGGCGAGGTTCATCACGGCGGCCATCGCCAGCGCCGCCCGCGGGGTCAGCGCCCGCGTCGAGACCGAGGTCGCAATGGCGTTGGCGGAGTCATGGAAGCCGTTGGTGTACGTGAAACCGAGCGCGACCGCAATGGTCACGACGAGCGCGAAGGTGTCCATGGGAAGCGCTCAGGACTCCTTGACCGCGATGGTCTCGACCGTGTTGGCGACGTGCTCGAACGCGTCCGCCGCCTCTTCCAGGATGTCCACGATCTGCTTGAGCTTGAGCACCTCGATGGCGTCGTACTTGCCGTTGAAGAGGTGTGCCAGCAGCTTGCGGTGGATCTGGTCGGCCTGGTTCTCCAGGCGGTTGACCTCGATCCAGTACTCGGTGAGGTTCGACATGGTGCGCAGATTCGGCATCGCCTCGGCGGTCAGCTCGGCCGCCCGCGCCAGCACCTCGATCTGCTGGTCGATGCCCTTGGGGAGCTCCTCGACCTTGTAGAGGACGACCAGGTCGACCGCCTCTTCCATGAAGTCCATGATGTCGTCGAGCGACGAGGCGAGGTTGTAGATGTCCTCGCGGTCGAACGGCGTGATGAACGAGGAGTTCAGCTGGTGGAAGATCGCGTGGGTGGCGTCATCTCCCGCATGCTCCGCCGCCCGCATCCGCTCGGCGATCTCTGCCCGGGCCGAGGCGTCCGCCCCGAGCAGTTCCATCAGGAGCTTGGAGCCCGTGACGATGTTGTCCGCGGAGGCGGCGAACATGTCATAGAAGCTCGTCTCCCTGGGGGTCAGACGAAAGCGCACGTGAAATCCTCGGGGTGCATCGGATTCGGTCGGGTTGATGCTAGGCGCATCATCCAGCCACTGCTAACCGGCATTCCTTCAGTGTCGCCCATCGAACAGCATGCTCTGCACGGGGTACCACACGTGCCCGCAAAGTTCGGTACCATATACCCACCAGGGGTATACGGACGCCTAGATATCAGGGGAGACGGCCATGACGACCATGGACGCCGACACCAACGGCGGCACCGCACCCACCGCCGCCCGCGCCACCCCGCAGCCGGACTCCGACCACCGAGGCGACGCTCAAACCGTGACCGATAACGCAGAGACTTCTCCCGCAGGCGGACCTCACGGCTACGCACAGCAGAAGGACGCACACATCAAGCGACTGCGCAGGATCGAGGGGCAGATCCGCGGACTGCAGCGGATGCTCGAAGAGGATGTGTACTGCATCGACATACTCACCCAGGTCTCGGCGAGCACCAAGGGCCTGCAGTCCTTCGGCCTCCAGCTCCTGGAGGAACATCTGCGGCACTGCGTCGCCGACGCGGCCGTCAAGGGTCCCGAGGCCATCGACGCCAAGGTCCAGGAAGCGACCAAGGCGATCGAGCGGATGCTGCGCACCTGAGCCGGCCGGCTCTGGGGCGCGGCCGGGGCCTGTCCGATGGGGCAGGGTCTGATGGGGCAGGGTCTAAGGCGCCGGGGGCACCGGACGCCCGCGCCCGCCGCTCTCCCCGTCGACTTCCAGCACCTCGTCGATACGGTCCGGGCTGAGCCGATCCTCGCTCGCGGCCGCGGCCGCGATCATCAACTCACCGGTCAGGTCGATCTCGACGAGGGCGATGTGGTCCTGGACCGTCGTAGGGCGCTGTCCGGCCACGTACAACACCTCCTCCTTCGAGCGCCTTCCCACGCCTCCGGTGGTTACCGTCAGCGTAAAGAGCGGCACACGCTCCGCGCATGGCACGGATGGACCATTTCCGCCATTCCGCATGCGCCCCCGTCATATGGCCCGTCGCCGCAACCGCACTACGGCGTGGCCGAAGCGATCTTCCCCGCATAGATGTCGCGCTCGTCCGGCAACTGCACCGTGGTCGTGGTGCCGAAGCCGGACAGCTCCGTGGTGGAGACCACCGCCGCGCCCTGGGGCGCGCCGTTGGCGAAGCGGAACCACTGGCGCACCTTGCGCAGCCGTCCGGCCCCGTCCAGATACACGTCGAACGGCACCTCGTCGGTGGTGAATCCTTCCTCCGCGGCGACCAGCGCGGAGCGACTGCGCGGCGACGCCACCTGGGCGGCCGCCTGGATGTCCGTCACTCCCCGATAGTGCCGCACCATGACGCCGTCCAGCCGCTCTTCGCCCTGATATGTCACATTCCGTGCGCCACGCAGGAGTTCGGCGGCGGCCAGCGGATCGGTCGCACCGCCGGTGACCAGATTCCCGTCGGCGAGCGAGGCGGTGGCGACCCGTACCCATTTGTCGGCCGGCACCCCGGCCCCGCGGTTCTTCATGAACAGCGCACCGGGCGCGAGGATCTCGGTGATCGGCTCATGGCCACCGTCGGCCCGGCCCGCCGGATCGGGCAGGACGACGCGCAGCCGGCCGGTGCTGGTGGCGAAGTCGTAGCCGCCGGTGCCGCGGATGGCGACGCGGGTGCCGCCGCTGACGGTCTCCATGGACGTACGGACCTGGGCGGAGCGGGCCCGCACCAGCGCGTCGGCGCTCTCCCTGACCTGCACGGCGGCAGCGGCGGCGCCCCGGGCGGGCGGCTCCTGGTCGTCGGCCGCGGCACCGTCCGGGGAACATCCCGTCGTCAGCAGCCCGACCGCCAGCCCCGTCCCGCACGCCAGGGCCACGACGGCCGCGCCGCCGCCCCGCCTGTCCTGCACCACCATCGCGTACGAGCCCCCTCGGCCGCTGTCTTCGGGAACGGCCTGGGCCGGCCGGTCCGCTCGGGAGGGCCGGACGTTCCGCCACCGCCGCACCTGGCGTTCCGCCGACCGATCCGTTCAACGACTGTCAAGGGGGCTCGTCACGCACCGGCGGACGGGGCGTAGCGTGGCGGCGTGCCCGACCGAACGCCCCATGCGACCTCCACCACCGAACGCGGGTCCTTCTGCAGCGCCCGCTGTGACTGTGGCTGGCGGGGGCCGGCCCGTCGCGCCCGCTCACAGGCGCGTACGGACGCCGAGCGCCATGTGGCCGACGCCGAGGCGGGCACCGCACCGCACGGCCCGCTGGAATGAGCAACTCCGTTCCGGGAACCCCCCGCGCCCGTACGGCATCTGCCTAGTAGGGGAGGCAACAACCCCGCGCCGGTAACGGACTTCAGGCCTGTACCGGACAGCGCAGGACAGGAGCGGGCACAGCGGTACGCGGGGCAGCGCGCCGCCGCACCGCCCGGATCCGTCTCCCCCGCACAGTCCCCGCATCTCTGCCGGTCCTCGGCGGGCGGGGCAGGACCGTACGACATCGAGGGGGATCCATCCCAGTGAAGCGGCGCACACTCCTGCAGGCCGGCGGCGGACTGGCGGCCACGTCGGTCGCCTTGGCCACCGGCTGCGACACCAAGACCGGCACGGCGGGCGCGGCCTCCTCCGCTTCCGTCACGGGGGCCGCGAACGGCACGGGTGCGGCAAACGCCAATGCGGCCGTCACCGGCGGCCGGGCCTCCAACGCCGCCTGGACCGCGCTCGGCAAGAGCCTGGACGGCAAGCTGATACGGGCGTCGGACGCTGCCTACGCGACCGCCCGCCGTCTCTACAACACCCGCTACGACACGCTGAAGCCGTCGGCCATCGCCTACGTCAAGCACCCGGCGGACGTCGCCGAGTGCCTCTCCTTCGCCCGGCGGCACGAGACCCCGGTCGTCATCCGCAGCGGCGGCCACTCCTACGCGGGCTGGTCCAGCGGCACCAACAAGCTCATCATCGACGTCTCCGCCCTCTCCAAGGTCGGCGCACCGTCCGGCGGCATCACCCGCATCGGCGCCGGCGCCAAGCTCATCGACGTCTACGAGGGCCTGGGCGCGCACGGCGTGACGATACCCGGGGGCTCGTGCCCCACCGTCGGCATATCCGGGCTCACGCTCGGCGGCGGCCATGGCGTGGCCTCCCGCGCCTACGGCCTGACCTGCGACAGCCTCGTCGGCGCCACCCTCGTCACGGCCGACGGCAAGACCATCGACTGCGACAAGAACCAACACGCCGACCTCTTCTGGGCGCTGCGCGGCGCCGGCAACGGCAACTTCGGCGTGGTCACCGAGCTCCGCTTCCGTACGCATCCGGCGCCCCGCTCGGTGATGGCCTACATGACCTGGCCGTGGTCCAAGGCGGCGAAGGTCGTGGCGTCCTGGCAGAAGTGGGGCCCCACGCAGGCCGACGAGATATGGTCCGCCTGCCATCTCGACGCCCGCCCCGGCGGCACCCCGGGCGTCTCCGTCGCGGCCTTCTCGCTGGGCAGCTACGGCGACCTGAAGAACGCCCTCGACAAGCTCGCCGACCAGGCCGGCGGTCCCGGCCCCGCCGCGAGCATCCACCTCACGCCGATCGGCTACCTGGACGCGATGGAGTCGTACGCGGGCTGCTCCTCCAAGTCCACCGCACAGTGCCACATGCCGGGTTCGCTGCCCGGCCACACCGCCGCCGGCAAGCTGGGCCGGGAGACCTACGCCGCCCGCTCGCACTTCTTCGACCGCTCGCTGTCGACGGCCGGCATCCGCACCCTGATGGACCAGATCGAGCGCGGCGGCCGCAACGGCGTCGGCGGGAACGTGGCCATGACGGCGCTGGGCGGCGCCATCAACCGCGTCGGCCGCACCGACACCGCATTCGTCCACCGCGGCTCGCGCTTCCTCGCCCAGTACTTGACGTCGTGGGGAGCCAATGGCTCCTCCACCAAACAGACAGCCTGGCTGAATTCGTTCCACGACGCGATGCGCCGCTACTCCTCGGGCGCCGCCTACCAGAACTACACCGACCCGGGCCTCACCGACTGGAAGTCCGCCTACTACGGCGCCGCCACCACCCGGCTCACGCAGGTCAAGCGGACCTACGACCCGCAGCGGCTGTTCAGCACCTTCCCGCAGGCGCTCTGAGACCGCCGGCGGACACACGGACGGCCCGGCCCCCGCGAGGGGTCCGGGCCGTCCGCATCCGCCAGGTCTCATCCCTGCCGACGGGCCGTCAGGCCGCAGGCTCCGCCGGCCGCGGCCGTCGTCAGGCCGCCAGATCCTTGTCCCGCTCCTTGTGGCCGGGCGCCATCCCCGAGCCGGCGGCCACCACCCGGCTGCCCTCGCCGGGACCGCCGTCCCCGTCCGCGGCCTCGACGCCCGGCGCCCGCACCAGCCACGCCAGCTTCGACCTGCCGATCGCCGTCATCAGCGGCACCAGGAGCGCCTGCGCGAGCGGCGCGAGCAGCAGCGCGACGGCGGTGCCCAGGGCGAAACCGCCGATCACATCGGTCGGGTAGTGCACGCCCATGTAGACGCGGCAGAAGCCCTCGGCGAGCGCCAGCGCGATCCCGATCAGGCCGTATTTGCGATGGGCGACGAACAGGCCGACACCGACCGCCATGGTGAGCGTCGCGTGATCGCTGACGAACGAGAAGTCGCTCTTACCGGGGATCAGCACTTCCAGGCCGGCATGGTCCTTGAACGGCCGCGGCCGCTCGACGAACGCCCGGATCGGGATGTTGGCCAGCAGCGCGAGGCCCGCGGCCAGCGGCGCCCAGACCAGCCCCGCGACGGCGGACGGCGCACCGGGCTTGCGGCGCGCGGACCACCAGGCGACCAGGCACAGCACCGCGAGGGCGGCGATGAGGCCGTACTCACCGATGTACTCCATCGCCTTGTTGACCCAGTGGGGGGCATCCTTCGCCAGGCCGTTGATGCCGTCGAGCACGTCGACGTCGGGGTTCGGCCCTTCGAGTGCGAGTCCAGCCATCTGCCGCGGCCCCTTATCTTTCGCGCGCGCGAGCGCCTTCGTGTGCTGCCTGCCCCCGTGGTCGTCGAGCGGGTGCTGCTGCGAGCTCTGCTACGTCCCCACGCCAAGGAAACGCGATGCCCGCCCCTGGCGTTCCATTCTCTACCGGATGATCACCAGGACGTTATCGAAGCTTGATTCATCACTGCAGTTCAGGGCGCTATGTTCACGCAGCGTTCGTACCGGGGAGCGCTTTTGCGCCATCCGAGGTGACGCGGGTCGCACCGATGTAGTCCGGCGAATCGATCTTGTCGAACCGGATCACGGCCCCGGTGTACGGCGCGTTGATCATGTAGCCGCCTCCCACATAGATCCCCACGTGGTGGATCGACCGCGGGTCGTTCAGGTTGTTGGCGAAGAACACCAGGTCGCCCGGGAGCAGCTCGTCGCGCTTCGGATGCGGTCCGGCGTTCCACTGGTCGTTCGCCACCCGTGGCAGCTCGATGCCCACCGAGTGGTACGCGGCCTGGGTCAGCCCGGAGCAGTCGAACCGCCCCCCCTGGGCCGCCGTTCCCGTGCCGCCCCACAGATAGCGCGTACCGAGCTTCTCCTGGGCGAAGTAGATGGCCCCCGCGGCCTGCCGCGACGGCGCCACCGGGCCGGTCTGCGCCTCGAAGCTCTTGGCCAGGGTCGTGATCGTCTTCACGTAGTTCTGGGTCTCGCGGTACGGCGGCACCCCGTTGTACTGGATCACCCGATAGGCACCCGCGTTGTACGCCGCGAGCATGTTGCGCGTGGCGTCGCCCGGGGCGCCCTTCACATAGCGCGCCAGCTCGCAGTCGTACGAGGCCGCCGACGCGATCGCGTCCTGCGGGTCCCACACGTCCTTGCGGCCGTCGCCGTTGCCGTCGACGCCGTGCGTCTGCCACGTCCCCGGGATGAACTGCGCCAGCCCCTGCGCGGCGGCCGCGCTCTGCGCCTTCGGGTTCCATCCGCTCTCCTGGTAGAGCTGCGCCGCCAGCAGCGCGGGACTTATCGCCGAACAGAGCGTCCCCCACTTCTGCACCTGCGACTGGTAGGCGGCCGGCACCGCGCCCTTCGCCAGCCCGAGGGCCCGCCCGCCGGCCCCGCCGAGCCCGGCCGCGACCGTGTACGTAGCGATCACAAGCAGCCCGAGCAGACAGAGCATCAGCCCTGCCCCGAGCCCACCGGCCACCCAGAATTTCCGCACCCCCCAACCCTCCCTCATCCAGCCGCGGTTCACTGCCTTTTTCCGGCCGCACCCGCGCGCCCGCCCGCGTGAGTTGCCGCACGGCGGTGCACGACACGGCGCAGGGGGCGGCACGAGGGGAGGCAGGGGGCACGTCACCCGCGACACGATTCCGCTCACGGACGCGCCCGGAACGCCGCCGGATGAGGGACACTGCACCAGAGCGCCCCGAGACAGGACAAGAGCCGTGGACCCGAACAACCAGAAGCAGCTGAACCGTCACCTGTGGTGGCGCGTCGCCTATTTCCTGTTCGCGATCCACCTCGTGGCGTTCGTCATGATCTTCGCCATGTCGCACGCACCCAAGTAGCCGCGGCATCCGGGGCCCGCGTCCGCCACCCGAACGGACCAGGGCCCCCGCGGCGCGCCGGACCGGCCACCGCCGCTTCCGATGATCATTGCTCAGGGTTATCGCCCGTGATACACACAGTGAGACTAGTCGGTTCAATGGACGGCGTGCGCCCACACATACACGCCACTCCCACGGGATCCGTCAAAGAAAGGCGCCAAGTCGACAGCTGACGGCCCATTTGTCAGCGAAGATGGAGGCTGACCTGTACCGCGCCGGCCAGGCGCACAACTACCCATCAAGGGGCGGTGAGTTCATACATGTTCATTGCGGCCGAAAAAGGCGACATCACCACCATCATCGGCGGAATCGCCCCGGACTGGGGGCCGTTCGGAAGCCTGGGCAACGAGGCCCGCGTGATGATCGAAGTGGTCATGGCGGTAGCGATCCTGCTGTGCCTCGGCATCGCGATCTGGGGTGCCGCCAAGCAGCGCATCGGCGCCACCGCGCTGCGCGACACCTTCAGCGCCGAACAGGGCAAGGGCCTGATCGTGGCCGGCTTGACCGGCGTCTTCATCATCGGCTCCCTGGGGACGCTGTTCACCATCGTCTACGGCATGGCGGTCTAGCCGGGCAGCACCCTCTGGCGCACCCTGGCACGCGCCCGTCCCCGCGCCGCCCCCCATGCGCCCC
>NZ_SDIF01000160.1 GCF_004122735.1 Streptomyces sioyaensis
ACCCCCACCCCCATCGGCCTCCCCACCTACGCCTTCCAGCACCAGCGCTACTGGCCCCGGTTCACGGGTCTGCCTGCCGGCGATCTTGGCTCTGCCGGGCTGGTGTCCGCTCATCACCCCTTGCTGGGTGCTGCCGTCTCTCTCGCCGACAGCACGGGCAGCACGGGCGGTACGGACAGCGCAGGCGGTCGGGACAGCGCGTACGGGACGGCCGAGGGCGGGGCCGTGGTGTTCACGGGGCGGGTGTCCGTCGCTGCTCAGCCGTGGCTCGCCGAGCATGTCGTCTCGGGCTCGATCCTGCTCCCCGGTACCGCCTTCCTGGAGCTGGCCGTCCGTGCCGGGGACCAGGTCGGCTGCGGGCAGGTGGAGGAACTGACGCTGCAGGCGCCCCTCGTCCTGCCGGAGCGCGGTGCCGTACAGCTCCAGGTGGCCGTCGGGGCCGCGGACGAGTCCGGACGCCGGACGCTGAGCGTCTACTCCCGGCCGCAGGACGCGGAGACCGAACAGCCCTGGACACGCCACGCTGCCGGCGTACTCGGCACGGACAGCGCGGCGCCCGGGGCGGACCTGTCCCAGTGGCCGCCCGCCGGTGCGGAGCCCGTCACCGTCGAGGGGCTGTACGAGGGGCTGACGGCGGCGGGATTCGGCTATGGGCCGGTTTTCCGCGGTCTGCGCCAGGTATGGAGCCGTGGCGACGAGTTGTTCGCCTCGGTCGAACTTCCGGAGAGCGCCGTCCCCGACGCGGCCGGCTTCGGACTGCACCCGGCGCTGCTGGATTCGGCGCTGCACGCGCTCGGACTCGTGGCCGCGGACCAGGCGGACGAGGGCCGGGGCAGGCTGCCCTTCTCCTGGTCGGGGGTGACGCTGCACGCGTCCGGAGCCTCGGTGCTGCGGGCCCGGCTGTCCGTACACGGTCCCGACGCGGTCGCCCTGGAGCTGGCCGATGCCTCGGGCGGGCCCGTCGCGACGATCGACTCCCTGGTCCTGCGACCGGTGTCGGCGGACGGGATCGCGCAGGCCAAGGCCGGCCGGCAGGACACCGCGCTGCACACGATGGACTGGATCCCGCTGCCGGAGCCCACCGGGACCACCGCTCCCGCGGTCCCCGTCGAAGTCCCGGATCTCGATTCGCTTCCCCAGGGTGAGGTGCCGTCCCACGTCCTGCTGCGGATGGACGCTCCCGGCGGTGACCCGGCCGCCGCCGCGCACACCGCGACCCATCGGGCGCTCGGGCTCCTCCACGCATGGCTGGCCGAGGAGCGGTTCGCCGCGGCCTGGCTGGTCGTCGTCACCCAGGGCGCGGTCACCGTGGACGAACGGCGACCGGATCCGGCGCTGGCCGCCGTCTGGGGGCTGATCCGGTCGGCGCGTTCGGAGAATCCGGACCGGTTCACGCTGGTCGATCTCGACGGGGCGAGCGAGTCCCTCGCCGCGCTCCCCGCCGCGCTGGCCTCCGACGAGCCCGAACTGGCCGTACGCGCAGGCCAGGTCTACGTCCCGAGGCTCAGCAGGCACGTACGGCCGGACGCGCTGCCGGTGCCCGGGCAGAGCGGCGCGTGGTGCCTGGACATCGCGCAGAAGGGCACGCTGGAGAACCTGCACCTCGCGGATTCGCCCACGGCGCAGGCCGAGTTGGGCGCCGGGCAGGTGCGGATTGCGGTACGCGCCGCCGGTCTGAACTTCCGTGATGTGCTGAACGCACTCGGCATGTATCCGGGTGACGCCGTGGCGCTGGGGATCGAGGGCGCCGGCGTGGTCACTGAGGTCGGTCCCGGGGTGACCGGGTTCTCGCCGGGCGACCGGGTCATGGGGCTGTTCACCCAGTCCTTCGGTCCCCTCGCGGTGGCCGACGGGCGCACCCTCGCCCGGATACCCGAGGGCTGGTCGTTCGCGCAGGCGGCGTCGGTTCCGGTGGTGTTCCTGACGGCGTACTACGCCCTGGTGGACCTGGGGGAGCTGCAGGCGGGCGAGTCGGTGCTGGTGCATGCCGCCGCGGGTGGCGTGGGGATGGCCGCGGTGCAGCTGGCGCGGCATCTGGGCGCCGAGGTGTTCGGTACCGCGAGCCCGGGGAAGTGGGAGACCCTGCGGTCGTCGGGTCTGGACGAGGCGCATATCGCGTCGTCGCGTGATCTGGACTTCGAGCGGTCGTTCCTGGCGGCGACTGACGGCCGGGGTGTGGACGTCGTGTTGGACTCCCTGGCGCGGGAGTTCGTGGACGCTTCGCTGCGGCTGCTGCCGCGGGGCGGGCGGTTCCTGGAGATGGGCAAGACCGACGTCCGTGAGCCGGAGCGGGTCGCGGCGGAGCACGAGGGGGTGCGCTACCAGGCCTTCGATCTGTTCGACGCCGGTCCGGAGCGGATCGGGGAGATGCTGACGGCGCTCGTCGCCCTCTTCGAGCAGGGTGTGCTGCGGCCGCTGCCGCTCACCGCGTGGGACGTACGGAAGGCACCCGAGGCGTTCCGTTACCTCAGCCAGGCCAAGAATGTCGGCAAGGTCGTGCTGACCATGCCGGTTCCGCTCGATGCGGAAGGGACGGTCCTGGTCACGGGCGGTACCGGTGGGCTCGGCGGGCTGGTGGCCCGGCATCTGGTGGCCGAGCACGGGGTTCGGCACCTGCTGTTGGCCAGTCGCCGGGGGCCGCGGGCTCCGGGTGTCGACGTGCTGCGCGAGGAACTCGCGGCTTTGGGCGCGGAGGTCACCGTCGCCGCCTGTGACACCGCCGATCGCGAGGCGCTGCGCGGGCTGCTCGGTTCCGTCCCGCCGCGGCACCCGCTGACCGCGATCGTGCACACGGCCGGGGTGCTCGACGACGGGGTGCTGTCCTCGCTGACGCCCGAGCGGCTGGATGCCGTGCTCGCGCCGAAGGCGGACGCGGTGAGCACCCTGCACGAGCTGACCCGGGACGAGGACCTGGCGGCGTTCGTCGTCTTCTCCTCCGTCGCCGGCATGTTCGGCGGCTCGGGGCAGGGCAACTACTCGGCGGCGAATGCCTTCCTGGACGCGTTCGCGCAGGCCAGGAACGGTGAGGGACTGCCCGCCACGTCACTGGCATGGGGCCCGTGGGCCCCCGGCGCGGGGATGACCGGCGAGCTGACGGACGCCGACCTCACGCGCATGGCGCGGGGCGGCATGCTGCCGTTCACGGCCGAGCAGGGCATGGCGGCGTTCGACGCCGCATTCGGGACGGCCGAAGCGGTCTACGCACCGGTGCGGCTCGATCACGCGGCGCTGCGGGCACCGCACTCCGCGCCGCCGGCTCTCCTGCGCGCTCTGGTGACCGGGTCCGCCCGGCGCTCTGCCGCGTCGGCGTCCCCCGGTGACGCGGCGGAGAGCCTGCGGACCCGGCTGGCCGCGCTGCCGGTCGCCGAGCGGGAGCCGGCGGTGCTGGATCTCGTCCGCACGCAGGCCGCGCTCGTGCTCGGGTACGCCGGCCCCGAAGCCGTCGAGCCCGCACGGGACTTCCGTGGCCTGGGCATCGACTCGCTCACCGCGGTCGAGCTGCGCAACCGGCTGGGCGCCGCGACCGGTCTGCGGCTGCCGGCGACGCTCGTCTTCGACTACCCGTCGCCGGTGGCACTGGCCCGCCAAGTGTGCACCGAACTGTTCGGGGACGAGCCGGCCGGCACCCCGACTGCCGTGGCCGACCGGCCGGCGACCGGCGAGGAGCAGCTCGCCATCGTCGCCATGAGCTGCCGGTTCCCGGGCGGGGCGGGCAGCCCCGAGGAGTTCTGGCGGCTGCTGGCCGACGGCGTGGACGCGCTGTCGCCGCTGCCGGCCGACCGGGGCTGGCAGACCGACGACGACGCGGCCCGGGTCGAGGGCGGATTCCTCTACGACAGCGGCGACTTCGACGCGGACTTCTTCGGCATCTCGCCGCGTGAGGCGGTCACCATGGACCCGCAGCAGCGGCTGCTGCTGGAAATCTCGTGGGAGGCACTGGAGCGCGCCGGGATCGACCCGGCGGCGCTGCGCGGCAGCCGCACCGGCGTGTTCGCGGGGACGAACTACCAGGGCTACGGCTCGGCCGCGCACACCCTGCCCGAGGGTACCGAGGGGCAGTTGCTCACCGGCCATGCCACCAGCGTGACGTCCGGCCGGGTCTCCTACGCCCTCGGGCTCGAAGGCCCCGCGGTCACCGTCGACACGGCCTGCTCGTCGTCGCTGGTGGCGCTGCATCTGGCCGCCCAGGCCCTGCGGCTCGGGGAGTGCGATCTCGCCTTCGCGGGCGGGGTGACCGTCATGGCCACCCCGGGTGCCTTCGTGGAGTTCGGCCGGCAAGGGGGACTGGCGGGCGACGGGCGGTGCAAGGCATTCGCCGACGACGCGGACGGCACCGGCTGGGGCGAGGGCGCGGGCATCGTCCTCGTCGAGCGGCTCTCCGACGCGCGGCGCAACGGGCACCCGGTGCTCGCCGTGCTCCGCGGCTCCGCGGTCAATCAGGACGGCGCGTCGAACGGTCTGACCGCCCCCAACGGTCCCTCCCAGCAGCGGGTCATCCGAGCCGCGCTCGCCAACGCCGGGCTCGACGCCCATGAGGTGGACGCGGTCGAGGCACACGGCACCGGGACCTCGCTGGGCGATCCGATCGAGGCGCAGGCGCTGATCGCCACCTACGGTCAGGACCGCGAGGCGGACCGGCCGTTGTGGCTGGGGTCGGTGAAGTCGAACATCGGACACACCCAGGCCGCGGCCGGCATCGCCGGTGTGATCAAGATGGTGCTGGCGCTCCAGAAGGGCGTGCTGCCCCGCACCCTGCACGTCACCGAGCCGTCCTCGCACGTCGACTGGTCGGCCGGCGACGTGCGGCTGCTGACCCGGGCCGTCGAGTGGCCACAGCGTGAACTGCCGCGCCGGGCCGCGGTGTCCTCGTTCGGGATCAGCGGCACCAATGCGCATGTGGTGCTGGAGCAGTGCGGGGCGGCGGCGGACGGCGGGCCGGAGGGGAGCCACCCCCTCGACGGCACGGTGTCCGCCGATGTCGTGTCCGGCGAGGCCGTGCGTGCCGGGGGCGACGGGCCCGGCGGTCAGCCGGAGCCCGTCGTCTGGCCGGTGTCGGCCCGGTCCGCCGCCGCGCTACGCGACCAGGCGAAGCGGCTGCGCGCCCACCTCACCGACCGCCCGGAGCTGCCGGTCCGCGATGTCGGGTACGCGCTCGCCACCACCCGGGCCGCCTTCGACCACCGGGCGGCGCTGGTCGCCGGGGACCGCGACGCGTTCCTGAAGGGCCTTGCCGCGCTGGCCCGCGGGGAGGACGCGGCGGAGCTGGTGCGCGGGCGCGCGGACACCGGCGGGAAGCTCGCCTTCCTCTTCAGCGGCCAGGGCTCCCAGCGCGCCGGCATGGGACGCGAGCTCCATGCCCGCTTCCCCGCCTATGCCACGGCCTTCGACGAGGTCTGCGCGGAGTTCGACCGCTACCTGGAACGGCCGCTGCGCGAACTCGTCTTCGCGGACGAGGGCACGCCCGAGGCCGCGCTGCTCGACCACACCGCCTACACCCAGCCCGCGCTGTTCGCCGTGGGAACGGCACTCCACGCCCTGGTGGAATCGTGGGGGATCAAGCCCGACGTGCTGATCGGCCACTCCATCGGAGAGCTGACCGCCGCGCACGTGGCCGGGGTGCTGACCCTTCAGGACGCGTGCCGTCTGGTCGCCGCCCGCGGCCGGCTGATGCAGGCACTGCCGGAAGGCGGCGCCATGATCGCCGTCCAGGCCGCCGAAGAAGAGGTGGCGCCCCTGCTGGCGGGTCTGGCGGACCGGGCGGGAATCGCCGCGGTGAACGGGCCGTCGGCCGTCGTCGTCTCCGGCGAGCAGGACGCCGTCACCGAGATCGCCGGACAGCTGGCCGAACGCGGGCGAAAGACTAGGCGTTTGCGGGTCAGCCATGCGTTTCACTCTCCACTGATGGACGCGATGCTGGCGGAGTTCGGAGAGATCGCGCGGGGAGTGCGCTATGCGCCGCCGCGCCTCCCCGTCGTCTCCAACCTCACCGGGGAACCGGCGGCCGACGCCGACCTGACCTCGCCCGAGTACTGGGTGCGGCATGTGCGGGAGGCCGTCCGCTTCTGCGACGGCATCCGCCGGCTGGAGGCCGACGGCGTACGGACGTATCTGGAGCTGGGTCCCGACGGCGCCCTCGCCGCCACGGCATGGGAGAGCCTGCGCGAGCCCGATGAGGACACCGCCGCGCTCCCCGTCCTGCGGCGCGACCGGCCCGAGGTGCGCAGCGCCCTCCTTGCCGCCGCGAGCCTGCACGTACGCGGACTCGGGACCGGGCCCGCCGCGCTGTACGGCACGGGGGCGCGCCGTGTCGAGCTGCCCACCTACGCCTTCCAGCGCCGTCGGTACTGGCTGGAGCCGGCCGGTGCGCAGACCGCGGCCGATGCGGCGCAGTCGGTGGACGACCAGTTCTGGGCCGCCGTGGAGCACGCCGACCCGGGCGAGCTGGCCGAGCGTCTCCACCTGGCCGGTGACGCTCCGCTGAGCGAGGTCCTGCCCGCGCTGTCCTCGTGGCGCCACCAGCAGCGCGAACGCACCATCGCCGACGGCTGGGAATACCGGGTCACCTGGCGGCCGGCCGGCGAGGCCCCGGCTCCGGTGCTGTCCGGCACCTGGCTGCTCGTCCACCCCGCGGGCCGCGGCGGCCATGCCTGGGAGACGGCGATCGCGGCCGGGCTCACCGCCCATGGCGCGGCCGGGGTCGTCCCGGTCGAGGTCGACTGCGGCCGCGCCGACCGCAAGTCGCTCGCCGACCAACTGGGCACCCTGCTGGCCGAGTCGGGCCCCGTCGTCGGCGTGCTGTCACTGCTGGCGACGGACGAGGAGCCGCACCGCAGCCAGCCCGCCACGCCCGGCGGGCTCGCCGCGACCATGGCCCTCGTCCAGGCCCTCGACGACCTGGGCACCGGCGCACCCCTGTGGTGCGCGACCACCGGAGCCGTGGCGGTACGGGAGCGCGAGGCCGTGCCTTCCCCCGTACAGGCCGCGGTGTGGGGCCTGGGACGGGTCGCCGCGCTGGAGCAGCCGCAGAGCTGGGGCGGTCTGGTCGATCTGCCCGCGGAGCCCGATGAGCGGGCCGTGGCGCGGCTGTGCGCGGTCCTGGAGGCCGGGCCGGGCGAGGACCAGGTCGCCGTCCGCGGCTCGGGGGTGTTCGTCCGGCGACTGGTCCGGGCCCAGGCCCCGGACACCGCCGGGCCCGGCACCGACGAGCCGTGGACGTGCGCCGGAACCGTCCTGGTCACCGGGGGCACCGGGGCGCTCGGCGCGCACGTGGCCCGCCGGCTGGCCGACCGGGGCGCCGAGCACCTGATCCTGGTGGGCCGGCGCGGTGCGCAGGCCGAGGGCGCGGCCGAGCTGCAGGCCGAACTGACCGCCCGGGGCACCCGGGTGACGGTCGCCGCCTGCGACGCGGCCGACCGTGAGGCGCTGGCGCGGCTGCTGGCCGAGCACCCCGTCGACGCGGTGTTCCACGCCGCCGGCGTGCTCGACGACGGGCTGATCGCCGGGCTCGACGGCGCCCGCCTGGACGCCGTGCTGCGATCCAAGATGGCGGCCGCGGCGCATCTGCACGAACTGACCGACGGCCTGACGGCGTTCGTGCTGTTCTCCTCCTTCGCCGGTACGGCGGGCGCGACCGGCCAGGCCAACTACGCCGCCGCCAACGCCTATCTGGACGCCCTGGCCGAGCACCGGCACGCCCTGGGCCTGCCGGCCACCTCCCTCGCATGGGGCCCGTGGGCCGGCGCCGGGATGGCGGCCGGCACCGCGGGCGACGAGCAGCTGGCCGAGCGCCTCACCCGGGGCGGCATGGGCACGCTCGACCCGCGGCTCGCGGTCGATGCGCTGGAGCGGGCACTCACCCGTGGCGAGACCACGCTGACCGTGGCCGACGTGGACTGGGCGCGGTTCGTACCCGGCTTCACCGCGGTGCGGCCCGGCGCGCTGTTCTCCGACCTGCCGGAGGCCCGACGCGCGACCCCGGAACGTGAGTCCGCGGACGGTGACGGGCCGGGCGGTCTGCAGGCGCTGCGCGCGCAGCTGGCCGGCCGGAGCGAGCCGGACCAGGAACGCGTCCTCGTCGCCCTCGTCCGGACCAGTGTCGCCGGTGTCCTCGGGCACGACTCGGTGGACGCGATCGACCCGAAGCGGGCGTTCAGCGAGCTGGGCTTCGACTCGCTCATGGCCGTCGAGCTGCGCAACCGGCTCGGTCTCGCCACCGGCACCCAGCTGCCCGCCACGCTGCTGTTCGACCACCCGACCGCCGCGGCCCTCGCCCGCCATCTGCGGACGCAGGTCGCGGCGGGGGAGCCGGCCGGGGCGCTGCCCGCGCTCGCCGAGCTGGACCGGCTGGAGGACCTGCTGGCGGAGGTGGCACCGGACGATCCGCAGCGGGCCAGGATCGCCTCCCGCCTGCAGACGCTGCTCACGAAGTGGCACGAGTCGCAGGACACCGAGGCGGCGCCGACGGACGACGCCGGGGTGAGCGACCGGATCAACTCCGCCACCGCAGACGAGATCTTCGACTTCATCGACAACGACCTCGGCATGTCATGACACGCCGGCCGAAGGACCCCCGGAACCGCCACGTGGATGAGGGTGCATGAACGAACAGAAGCTCCTCGAGTACCTCAAGAAGGTCACCAACGACCTCCACCAGACCCGCCAGCGCCTCCAGGAAGTCGAGGCCGGGCGCCAGGAGCCGGTGGCGATCGTGGCGATGAGCTGCCGTTTTCCCGGTGGGGTGGGTTCGCCGGAGGAGTTCTGGCGGCTGCTTGCGGGTGGGGTGGACGCGATCGGTGAGTGGCCGGCCGACCGTGGCTGGGACGTGGAGGCGCTGTACGACCCGGAGCCGGGTGTGCCCGGGCGCAGCTACACCCGTGCCGGCGGTTTCCTGGACGATGTCGGTGGTTTCGACGCGGGGTTCTTCGGGATTTCGCCGCGTGAGGCGGTGGCGATGGATCCGCAGCAGCGGTTGCTGCTGGAGACGTCGTGGGAGGCGTTCGAGCGGGCCGGGATCGATCCGGTCGCGCTGCGCGGCAGCCGCACCGGCGTCTTCGCCGGCACCAACGGGCAGGACTACACCGCACTGCTGCTCGGCGCCGCGGAGGGGCTGGAAGGCCATATCGGCACCGGCAACGCCGCGAGCGTGGTGTCCGGCCGGGTCTCCTACGCGCTGGGCCTGGAGGGGCCCGCGGTCACCGTCGACACCGCCTGCTCCTCCTCCCTCGTCGCCCTCCATCTGGCGGCGCAGGCCCTCCGGTCGGGGGAGTGCGACCTCGCGCTGGCGGGCGGGGTCACCGTGATGTCCACGCCCGGTCTGTTCCTGGAGTTCAGCCGGCAGCGCGGACTGGCCGCGGACGGCCGCTGCAAGGCGTTCGCGGACGCGGCCGACGGCACCGCCTGGGGCGAGGGCGTGGGCATGCTCCTGGTCGAGCGGCTCTCCGATGCCCGGCGCCACGGGCACCCGGTGCTCGCCGTGCTCCGCGGCTCCGCGGTCAACCAGGACGGCGCGTCGAACGGTCTGACCGCCCCCAACGGCCCCTCCCAGCAACGCGTCATCTGGCAGGCGCTGTCCGGCGCGGGCCTGGCCACGGCGGACGTCGACATGGTGGAGGCCCACGGCACCGGTACGACGCTCGGCGACCCCATCGAGGCCCAGGCGCTCCTGGCGACCTACGGGCAGGACCGGGAGGCCGACCGCCCGCTGTGGCTGGGCTCCGTCAAGTCCAACATCGGGCACACTCAGGCCGCCGCCGGCGTGGCCGGCGTCATCAAGGCCGTGCTCGCCCTCCACGAAGGGCTGATGCCCTCGACCCTGCACCTCGACCGGCCCTCGTCACACGTCGACTGGTCGGCGGGGAACGTCTCGCTGCTCGCCGACGCCACACCCTGGCCCGATCACGGGCGGCCGCGCCGGGCCGCGGTCTCCTCCTTCGGCGTCAGCGGCACCAACGCCCACGTCATCCTCGAACAGGCCCCGGCCCCGGAGCCCGCCCCCGAGGCCGACGGTGTCCCCGGGACGGACGCCGCCTCCCGGGAGTTCGCGTTCCCGCTCTCCGCGCGCACCGCGGAGTCGCTGCGTACGCTCAGCGCCCGGCTGCACCAGCGGTTGTCCGACCGGCCGGCGCCGCCGCTGCGCGACCTCGCCTGGTCGCTGGCCACCACCCGCACGGCCTTCGAGGAACGGGCGACCGTGATCGCCGCCGACCACGAGGAGCTGCTGCGCGGCCTGGACCTGCTCGCCCGCGACGTTCCGGCTCCCGGGGTGGTGCGCGGCACGCGCGGCGCGGACGGCCGTACCGCCTTCGTCTTCCCCGGCCAGGGCTCCCAGTGGGCTCAGATGGCGACCGAACTCCTCGATACGGACGCGGAGTTCCGCGCCCGCTTCACCGAGTGCGCCGAGGCCGTGGAACGGTTCGCCGGCTGGTCCCTCGACGAGGTACTGCGCGGCGCGGAGGGGGCGCCGTCCCTCGACCGCGTGGATGTCGTCCAGCCCGCGCTGTTCGCCGTGATGGTCGCCCTGGCGGGGCTCTGGCGCGCCCGCGGGGTGGAGCCCGACGCCGTCGTGGGGCACAGCCAGGGCGAGATCGCCGCCGCCTGTGTCGCCGGGGCGCTGAGCTTGGACGATGCCGCCCGGGTCGTCGTCCTGCGCAGCCGCGCGCTGACCGCACTCGCGGGGCGCGGCGGCATGATGTCCGTCCTGCTGCCGCTGCCCGAGGTCGAGGAGCGCCTCGCACCGTGGGGCGAGGCCATCTCGGTCGCCGCCGTCAACGGCCCGCGCTCCGTGGTCGTCTCCGGAGCGGCGGACGCCCTCGACGAGCTGTTCGCCGCGCTGGAGGCCGACGGGGCCCAGGTCCGCCGGATACCGGTCGACTATGCCTCGCACTCCGCGCAGGTCGAGGAGATCCGTGAGCAACTGCTCGCCGACCTGGCACCGGTCAGCCCGCGCAGCGGCGCCACCCCGTTCTTCTCCACGGTGACCGGCGACTGGATCGACACCGGCCGGCTGGACGCCGAGTACTGGTACCGCAACCTGCGCCGGACCGTACGCTTCGAACACGCCGTCCGCTCCCTGGCCGAACAGGACTACCGCGCCTACATCGAGGCCTCACCGCACCCGGTGGTGACGACCGCCGTGCGCGAGACGCTCGACGCACTCGACATCGCGGACGCCGCCGTCGTCGGCACCCTCCGCAAGGGGGAAGGCGGCCCCCGGCGGTTCCTCACCTCGCTCGCCGAACTGTCCGTCGCCGGCGGGCCCGTCACCTGGCGCACGGTCCTCGACCCCGCCCGGACAGGCGGCACCGCCCGGCGGATCGCCCTGCCCACCTACCCCTTCCAGCGGCGCCGCTACTGGCCCGAGCCCGCCCCCGCCCTGCGCGGCGGCCCCGGCGACGCCACCGACTCCCGCTTCTGGGAGGCCGTCGAGAGCGGCGATGCCGACACGCTCGGCGCCGCGCTGGCCCTCGACCCGGCCACCCTGGACGCGCTGCTCCCCGCACTGTCCGACTACCGCCGGCG
>NZ_SDIF01000161.1 GCF_004122735.1 Streptomyces sioyaensis
GACGAGGACGGGGCGGGGCGGGCGCACCCACGACGGGACGGGTGCGGAGGACCGTGGGGAGGGGAGCGGACGGCCGCGGGGCGGTGGCCCGAGCCCTCCTCCGTGCTGCCGTCAGGCCGTCAGTGCTCCGAGCACCCGTCGTGCCACCTCCCGGCCGATGGGGAGGGAAGCCGTGGCGGCGGGGGAGGGGGCGTTGAGGACATGGATCATGCCGGGTGATTCGGCGAAGAGGAAGTCGTCGACGAGGGTGCCGTCGGGGAGGACGGCCTGGGCGCGGACGCCGGCCGGGGCCGGGCGCAGATCTTCCTCGCGGGCGGCCGGGAGCAGGCGGCGGACCGCGTCGGCGAAGGCGCGCCGGGACAGGGAGCGGTGCAGTTCGCCGGCGCCGTAGCGCCAGTGGCGGCGGGCTATCCGCCAGGAGCCGGGATAGGAGAGGGTGCCGGCCAGCTCGGTGGGGCGGACCGTGCGCCAGTCGTAGCCCTCGCGGGCCAGGGCGGGGACGGCGTTCGGGCCGATGTGGACGGCGCCGTCGGTGCCGCGGGTCAGATGGACGCCGAGGAACGGGAAGGCCGGATCGGGAACCGGGTAGACCAGGCCCTTCACGAGGGCGGCGCGCTCCGGGGCGAGGGTGAAGTACTCACCGCGGAATGGGACGATCCGCATGCCCGGGGCGTCGCCGGCCAGCCGGGCGATCCGGTCGCAGTGCAGACCGGCGCAGTTGACCAGGGCGCGGGCGCGGTGCACCGTGCCGTCGGCCGTACGGACCGCCACCCGGCCGGGGCGGCGGCCGATGGTCGTCACCTCGGTGCCGTAGACGATCCGGGCGCCGGCGTCCTCGGCGAGCCGGGCGAACCGGCGGGCGACCGCGCCGAAATCGCAGATGCCGGTCGTGCCGACACGGATGGCGGCCAGGCCGCGGACCTCGGGCTCGTACTCGGCTATCTGGGCGGGGCCCAGCTCACGCACCGGCAGGCCGTGTTCGCGGCCGCGCTGGATCAGGCCGTGCAGCCGCGGAAGCTCGCTGCGGTCGGTGGCGACGATCAGCTTGCCGGTGACCTCGTGCGGAATGTCGTGCTCGGTGCAGAACTTCACCATTTCCGCCGAGCCCTGGAGGGCGTAGCGGGCCTTGAGCGAGCCGGGTGGATAGTAGACGCCGCTGTGGATGACGCCGCTGTTGCGCCCGGTCTGATGGCGGGCCGGACCGGACTCCTTCTCCAGGACCACGACGCGTATGCCGGGGGCGGCACGCGTGAGCGCATAGGCCGTAGAGAGTCCGACGATGCCGGCACCGATCACCAGCACATCGCAGTCGTACGCCGCCACTGCACCTCCCCAACCGCATGACCGCAGGCCCGCCCGTCGCCGCGGACCCGCGCATCGTCACCGACGACGTATCCCATCATGACGGCCGGCACTGACAATGCCGATCGGGCGGTCCCGGCCCGGACGGCTTCGACCGGACCCCGGAGGCCCGGCGCGCTGCCCCGCCGCGCCCGCCCGCCCGCGCCCGAGGAACAGCCCCAGCCGGCAGCCCCGCCCCCTCAGCCGCCCCGCCCCCTAAGCCGGCGCCGCCAGCAGTGGTCTCGCCCGCTCGCGCAGCTCCACCACCCGGGGCTCGTCGCCGTACGGCTCCAGGCGGTGCAGCAGGTCGCGGACGTATTCGGTGGTGCGGGCGGAGGAGATCCGGCCCGCCACCTCGACCGCGCGGGTGCCCGCCGCGCAGGCCGCGTCCAGATTGCCGGACTCCAGTTCGGCGACCGCGGACACCACCAGGCGCAGCCCGTGGGAGCGGACGAATTCCTCGGTGGGGCGGGACAGCGCCTGCTCCGTGAAGCGGCGCACCTGGCGGGGCAGCCGCAGATCGCGATAGCACTCGGCGGCATCGGCCGCGAAGCGTTCGTACGAGTAGAAGTCCAGCCACGACGGGTCGGGGTCGCCGCCGCGGGAGCGCTCCAGCCAGCCCTCGGAGGCCTTCAGCGCCACCTCACAGGCGCGCGCCTCGCCGGCCTTGGCCTGCGCCCGCGCCTCCACCAGCCGGAAGAAGCTCATGGTGCGGGCCGTGGCCAGGCCGCGGTTGCGTTCCAGGGCGGCCTGGGCGAGGTCGACGCCCTCGTCGGCGAAGCCGCGGTAGGTCGCCTGGAGGGACATCGAGGCGAGGACATAGCCGCCCAGGGGGACGTCGGCTGCCGCACGGGCGAGCCGCAGCGCCTGGATGTAGTAGCGCTGGGCGGCCTCCTGCTGGCCCGTGTCGAAGGCCATCCACCCCGCGAGCCGGGTGAGTTCGGAGGTCGCCCCGAAGAGCGCCCGGCCCACCTCGTCGCTGTACGAGGCGAGGAGCAGCGGTGCCGCGTCCACTCGCAGGCACTCCGGCACCATGGAGGAACGCCAGTCCCCGCCGCCGTACTTGGAGTCCCAGCGGCGCGCGTCCTCGGCCGCCTCGCGCAGCTTGCTGACGTCGCTGTGCCCGACGTGCTGCGGGATCCCGGCGTCGCCGGCCGCCGCGGCGTCCTTGTCGCGCGCCTCGGCCGCCTCCCGCGCCACCGAACTGTCGGCCGGGGATATCAGCCAGCGCGAGGCGGGGGTGGCGTACGCGCTGACGGCGAAGGATCCGGCCAGGCTCTGCCAGATGCCGCCACCGCCGGCCCGCCGTCCGGCCAGATCGAGACGGTACAACTCGGTCGCGGAGCGCACCGCGGCGCCCACGTCACGGGGAAACGCCAGGCCCACCTCGGGCGCCGGGTCCGCGTCGGCCAGCCCGATCTCGTGCAGCGGCACCGGTCGGCCCAGCTTGCTGCCGATCGCGGACGCGATCAGATGGGGCGCGGCGCCCTGCGGCACCATGCCCTTGGAGACCCACCGCGCCACCGACGTCTTGTCATAACGAAGCGTCAGTCCGCGCTGCGCACCGAGGTCGTTGACCCGGCGGGCGAGTCCGGCATTGCTGATACCCGCGAGGGCGAGAACAGTGCCGAGCTTTTCGTTCGGCCCGCGTATATCCCTGGACATGCGCACCCCTCGACACAGCGACGGCCGCCCCGGTACCCCGGGGCATGCGTCCACCCAGAGTAGTTCGCCGGATCCTGACCGTTAAGAGCCGGTGTCCCGGATGGCGAGATTCATGTTCAAACAGGGGTGCGGGAATTGGCATGTGCTCCGGGTACGTGTGCCCGTGCGCCCGTCCGTGCGCGCTGGCCGGGCGTCGCGGGGAGCGCTTCCATGTCTTCTGCGTGGGTCGGCCCGCTGCACTGGATCCAGTGGGCTGGGGGATACCGTCACCTCATTCCCCGCGGGTGACGGTCCGGTCCGGGGGGCGCAGCCCGCCTCCCGGACCGTCGCACAGGCCGGCCGTCCGGCCGGCCGGGGTACCGGTTGACACCACGCCCGAATGTGTCAACTGGGCTGTACGGAACGGACTTTGGCCGAAAGTCCACGGGTGGTGATTTCGCGCCGCCGCAGATTCGGGGGTCGCCCCGGGGGCCACACGGGGGGCCTCCCGGGGCCGCGGCCGCACCGCGCACCCGCGGGCGTCCGCCGACCGGTCCGGGGGCCGTCCCGCCGACGCCGTCCGCCTCGTCCGCTCCGCCGCGCGCGGCGCGCCCACGGTGGGCCGGTGCCGCCCCGGGAGCCCGCCGGCGGCCTCCCGGGAGCCGCGCGCCGCGAACCGCCCGTATACAGGCCTGCCTCAACACCTCCCCTGCGCCGCTGTCATGGCAGCATGGTCGGCACAACAGCCCGGCGGTGGCCGGGCCATCCGCTGTACGGGGCGGCCGTTGGCCCCGGCGGACGGGGAATCGGGCGGAGGCGGCAATGCGCTGGTTGGTGGGGTGGAGCAGTGCCGCCACGGGGCCGGTGCCGGGTGAGGAGGGCCGCGCGGTCCTTCCCGTGGGCGCCCAACTGCTGTGGGGCGACCCCGATCCCCTCTGGGCGGTCGGCGACTGGCGGCCGGACGAGGTCCGGGTCGTCCAGGCGGACCCCGAGACCCGGCTCGCGGTCTTCGGTGCCTGCGGAGCCACCGACGACCAGCTGCGGGTGGGGCTGTTCGCGGCGCGTGGGGGCGCGCTGCGCCATCTCACCGCCTGGCCCGGCAGTTACACCGCCGTCGTCCAGATAGGGCGGCGGATCACCGTCACCGGTGACCTGGCGGGCGCCCGCCCCGTCTTTCACACCCGCTGGGCCGGCGGCACCGCTTATGCCACCGCCGCCCTGCCCCTCGCCGACCTCGTCGAGGCCACGCTCGACATCGGCCATCTGGCGGCGCTGCTGGCCTGCCCGGACGTCCCCGAGGCGCTGGGCGACGGCACGCCGTACGAAGGGGTCCGCCGGATCCCGCCCGGCCACGCCCTGGTGCTGCGCGGCGGCGCCAGCGACATCACCTCCTTCGAGCCGACCGTCTCGCTCGCCGTCGCGGCGCCCCCGCTCGCCCCGGAACAGGCCGTGGACGGCGTCCGCGACGCCCTGGTCGAAGCCGTCCGCGCGCGGCTGGCCGGGCCCCGGCACGTCCCCGACCCGGACGGTCCCGACGGCCTCGACCCCGGCCCGGTGCCGGGCATGGGGCCCGCGGAGCGGCGCGCGGCACGCGGTGCACCGGCCCCCGGCATCGGCGCCGACCTCTCCGGAGGCAGCGCCTCCGGAACCCTCGCCCTGCTGGCCGCCGGGCTCCCCGGCCGGCCCGGACGGCTGGGTGGCCACGGCGAACGCCTCCTGGCCGTCACCTTCAACGACCGTGCCACCAACGGCGGGGCGGACTCCCGCGAAGCCGAGTTGGAGCGCGCCCGCACCCTTGCCGACAATCCGCGGCTGCACCATGTCGTCGTCGCGGCCGGCGAAGAGGCCCTCCCGTATGCGGACCTCGAAAGCGGCCCGCTCACGGACGAGCCGGGCCCCTCCCTCATCACCGCGAGCCGCCATCGCCGACGGCTGCTGGCCGGCAGCGCGGACCACTTCGTCGGGCACGGCGCCCGCCAGGTCCTCGACGCCCATCCGGCCCGGCTCGCCGACCTCCTCCTGGACCGCCGCCGGCGCCATCTGCTGCGCCCGGTCACCGCGCTGGCCAAGGCCGACGGCTCCACCGCGCAGTCCGTCCTCGTCCCGTTCACCGTCTACCGCGCCGCCCGCAGGCTCGCCCGTACCCCGTACGCCGCCGGTATCGCCGACACGGCACGCCGCCTCCTGGAGCGGCAGTTCGCCGACGAGCCGGTGGCCGGCGGGGCCGTGGACGCCTCGCTGGCGGCGCTCGCCTGGTGCCGCCCGGGACCCGCGGCGCGCTGGCTGACGGGGGAGGCGCTGGCAGAAGTATCGGTTCGGCTGGGCGAGGCGGTGCACCGCGCGCCCGGCGTGAGCCGCCCCGGGGAGCGCCGCGCCCGTGCCGCGCTGGCCCGCCAGGCGGCGGACCACCGCGTCTTCGAGCAGGCGGCCGAGGTCCGCAGCCAGCGGCTGCACGCCCCCTTCCTCGACAACCAGGTGGTGCTCGCCTGCCGCGCCCTGCCGGACACCCTGCGGGTGCAGCCGGGCGCGCGGGCCACCGTGCTGCGCTCCGTGTTGGCCGGGGCCGGCGTACGGGATCTCCCGTCCGGCTGGGGCGCCGCCTCGCACCTCACCCATGCGGCAGAGGTACGCACCGGGCTGCGCGGCGCCATAGGGGAGCTGGTGCGGCTCTTCGACGCGCCGCTGCTGGCCGATGCGGGGCTGGTGGAGGCGCGGGTGGTCCGCAAGGCGCTGCGGGACGCGGCGGAGGGCGCGGCACTGCCCATGGACGGGCTGGCCGAGCTGGTCTCCACGGAACTGTGGCTGCGGCGGCTGGTGACCCGGCGGGGGACGTGCTGGACGGGGGCGGGGGCGCCGCGCCAGAAGGCGGTCGCGGGCGGGGTGGTTCCCCGGGCGCGACTGTCCTGAGCCGGGGCGCAGTCGTTCCCGGCCGACCCCGGCTCAGCAGCCGTTGCCGGCACCGGATCCCGGCGGCCGGGAGGCGGCACGCCCGCTCAACGACAGCTGATCGTCGACTGCGCCCAGTCCCCGAGCGCCACCGCACCGGGCCCCGCCGGCTCGGTCACCAGCTGCAGCGTGTGGTGGCCCGCCAGCGGGAGATGCACCGGAACCCCGGCCTCCGTACGGCGCACCGCCGGCGAACGCCACAGCCGTACCCCGTCCGCGTAGACCGAGAAGCGCAGTGCCCCCGGCCCCATGCTCAGATCGTCGACGCCCACGACGGCGTCGTACGCGGTGCACGAGCGGTTGAGGTCGATGGTCACCGCGGACAGCGCGGGCACGCTCACCCCGTGCGCATACGTCGTGCCGCCGACCGCCGGCGCCCGCCGCGGCCACAGCCAGCCGCTCCCGCTGCGCACCTCCGGCTTGCTGCCGTCGCCCATGAAGTCATGGGCCAGTTGGTTGAGTTGATAGGTCGTCAGCGAGGGGAGCGGCGGTTTCGGGGCCGGCTTCGACGGGGTGCCACCGGGGGCCGGCCGCGTGGGACCGGGGTCCGCCGGGGGCGAGGGCCGGGCCGGGGCGGGCGACGGCTTCTGTGGTTCCGGGGTCGAGGAGGACGGTGCCGGCTGCTGCTTGTGCGTCGGCTGCTGAGAGTGCGGCGAGGGCGGCTTCGGGGCGGCAGCGGCCCCGGTCGGCCGCCCCGGGTGTCCGGTCGGCCGCTCCGGGTGTGACGGCGCGGGCGCCGGCTCCCGCGGCGCGGCCGGGACCGGCCGGGCGGACCGGGCCTGCGGTTCCGCCGCGCGGTGCGGCAAACCGGTCAGCGACAGCGCGAGCACGGTGCCCGCCACCGCCGCCGCCCCGACCCCGAGACCGACCGTCAGCGAGGTACTCAGCCCGTTGCCCGCGGCGGCACCGCCGGCGGCGCCCGGACCTCCTGACGCCCCCGACCCGCCCCCGGCGAGTCCGGCCGCGGTCGCCGCTCCCGCCCCCGCGGCCCCTGCCACGGCCGTCTTGACGGCGTACCCGGCGGCCAGCCAGCCGATGACCGCGACCGGCAGCAGCGCGCCGATCCGCTGATTGACGTCCTCGACCTCCAGCGCGGCCAGCCGGCACCGGGCGCATTCCGCCAGATGTCGGCGCAGCCCCCGCTCGGCCCGCATCCGCAGCCCGCCGCGGGCGTACGCACCGAGCCGGTCGGCGTACCGGGCGCAGTCGCCGCCGGCGGTCAGCGACTGGCTGACGTGCGCCTGCAGATAGGCCTGCTTGAGGCCCTCCCGGGCGCGGTGCGCCAATACGGCGGTGGCGTTCGCGGTCAGCCCGAGCAGCGGGGCGACCTCGCTCGGTGACTCGTCCTCGACCGTGGTGTGCCACAGCACCGTCTGATAGCGCTCCGGGAGGCTGCGGAAGGCCTGGACGGCCAGCGAGCGCTCGGCCTCCTGCATGGCGCGCACCTCCGCGCCCGGGTCCAGGGTCTTCTCCTCCCCCGGCGAGCCGGCCGCGGACATCGCGAACACCGCGAAGTCCTCGACCAGTTGCTCCCGGCGGGCGGTCTTCGCCCAGGACGCGGCGACCCGGCGCAGGGTCGTCAGCAGATAGGCCCGCACCGCCGAATCCGGACCCGCACCGCCGCGCACCGCCTGCAGCGTGCGGGCGAACACCTCGCCGGTCAGATCCTCCGCGGTGTCCGCGTCCCGGCAGCAACCGCGGGCATAGCCCCGGACCGCGGGGGCGTGCCTGCGGTACAACTCCTCGTACGCACTGTCGTCACCGGCTCGCAGATCGGCGAGCAACTGGGCGTCGGAGGGCGGAAGTTCACCGCCCTCGCGGCCGGATTCCGGTCCCTTACGGTCGTCGCGGCGCCGTTGCCGCGGTACGACGTGCGCCGCGCTCGTGGAGCCGTCGGCGCGAGGTGTCCGCCCGGCCCTCTCCCCGGCCGGGGGAGCCGTTCCCCCCGGCCCGCTCGGGCCGGGGACCTGCCCGGACGGCGCCTCCTCGTGCGCGCCCACCCCGGCTCCGCCGTCGTGCCGCTCGTCCCGCCCGTCCACGCCCATTGCCGAGGCTCCCCAAGCCGCCGTGCCACCCGTATCCCGCTATACCGCGCAAGCGTGCCACATCGCGCCCCTGTCGTTGAGGGCTCCGACCGCTTGCATTCCTCCGGGGCGCCAGGGCGGACGACCGCACGGGCGTTCACCCGTACGGGTCATCGTGCGCAGACGGACCACACCACGCGCGGATCCCGTACGGACCCTCTCTCGCGCACCCCGCAGGCGCCCCGAAGGGCGCGGACACGGGGCCGTCGCGGTCCCTGCACCGTTCCGCGGCCGGGCGCCGTCCGGCGGGGCTCTGCGATCGGGCCCCACCGGACGGCGCCGGCCGCGGAACTCACCGCTCCTGGCGCGAGCGCAGCCCCTCCAGCAGGATCTCCAGCAGCCGCGCGGAGGCGGCCTGCTGGTGGCTGGGGTCGGGCAGCGCCGGCGCACCCGTGGCGATGACTAAGAGGACATCCGCGACCGTCACATCGGCGCGCAGCTCCCCGGCCGCCTTGGCGCGCTCCACCAGCCGCCCGACGACCTCCAGCAGCGCATCGGCGCCGGTCGTCTCCGCCACCGCGGCCGCTTCGTCCTCCGGGGCCTCGCGCGGGCCGGCCGCCCGGGGATCGACGGGTACCCCGTCACTCCCGGGCGCCACCCGCTGCAGCGGCACCCGCGCCTCGCTCAGGCCGTCCGGCAGCCGCGGCTCGTCCGCGCCGTGCACCACCGGATGTGCGGGCCGGCCCGTGTCCGCGTCCACCCGCAGGATGCCCGGGGGCAGCAGCCGTCCGGCCCCCGAGGCGACCGAGGTCCGCAGAAAGCGCGAGAGCGCCGACCACGGATCGTCCTCCTGGCCCAGCGCCGTACGCGCCTGGTCGGTCAGCCGTGCGGTCTCCTCTTCCGCTATCCGGCGGACGAGTACGTCCTTGCTGGGGAACCGGCGGTACACCGTGCCGACTCCCACGCGGGCCCGTCGGGCCACGTCCTCCATGGGCGCGCCGTACCCCAGCTCGCCGAACACCTCGCGGGCGGCCCGCAGTACGTGTTCCAGATTGCGCTGTGCGTCCACCCGCAGCGGTGTGCTCCGGGCGCCTGTCCCTGCAGCGGCCCGGTGGGTCACGCCGGTGCCGTTGCCGTTCTCATTGGTTCTGCCGTGTGCGCCACTGCTCCCGGCGCCGTCCGTGGCATGGGCCATCGCGACGGTGGTCGGCCATTGAGAGCCCTGAGTGTGCATAGTGATCCCCCGGTAATGACGTCTCCCCCCGGAGACTCCCCGCCCTGACAGTCAGGGCGTACCGATGACAGGGTGCACCCCAACGAGATACGAACATAGTTGAGCTGGGGTCAAGAATGAAGGGGGAGTTCCGCACAATGCACCCCCGATCGGCCCAAGGGGCCTGAACCGCCCGGATTTCGCCCCCGCTTCCCCGCCGTCACGTACCCCCTGACCAGCGCACCTCTCCGCACGCGCGCGGAATGAGCCGTTCCGTCCACAAGGTCGCGCCCGGTCACGCATTTCGCCGGGCCTGTGGACAAAGGCGCTCCGGCGATGCGTCATGGAACAGTGCTGTGCCTTTCCGGGGGTGCAGCTCCCGATGGTGGAGCGCTGCCGGCCGGCCTCCGCGGTCGGTGCCGCCCCGGGCCTGGTCGACACCGCGAGGAGAACCCTGTGAAGGCTGTGTCTTCGAACAACGTGACGCGCATTCTCGTTGTCGGCGGTGGCTATGTGGGGATGTACACCGCCCTGCGGCTGCAACGGAAGCTGAAGCAGGAGCTGCAACAGGGCACCGTCGAGGTCATCGTGATCGACCCGGACCCCTACATGACATATCAGCCATTCCTGCCGGAGGCCGCGGCCGGTTCGATCTCCCCGCGCCATGTCGTCGTACCGCTGCGCCGGGTGCTGTCGCAGTGCACGGTCGTCATCGGCGAGGTCACCGCCATCGACCACAGCGACCGCCGGGCCACCATCACCACCCTGGCCGCGGAGGAGACCGGCAACGGCGCCATCGAGGTGGCCTACGACGAACTCGTCCTCGCGCCCGGCTCGGTCTCGCGCACGCTTCCCGTCCCGGGCCTGGCCGAGGTCGGCATCGGCTTCAAGACCGTGGAAGAGGCAATCGGCCTGCGCAACCACGTCCTCGGCCAGCTCGACATCGCCTCCTCCACCCGCGACCCCGCGGTCCGCGACGCCGCGCTGACCTTCGTCTTCGTCGGCGGCGGCTACGCGGGCGTGGAGGCGCTGGCCGAATTGGAGGACATGGCCCGCTACGCCGTCCGCTACTACCACAACATCAAGCCCGAGGACATGAAATGGATCTTGGTCGAGGCCAGCGGCCGCATCCTCCCCGAAGTGGGCCCGGAAATGGGCCGTTACGCCGTACGTGAGCTGCGCGCCCGCAACATCGACGTCCGGCTGGAGACCCGGCTGGAGTCCTGCGAGAAGCGGATCGCCGTCCTCAGCGACGGCTCCCGCTTCCCGACCAGGACCCTGGTGTGGACCGCGGGCGTCAAACCGCACCCGATCCTGGCCGCGACCAAACTGCCGCTGGCCGCCCACGGCCGTCTCCAGTGCACCCCCGCGCTCCAGGTGGACGGCGTCGAACATGCCTGGTCCGCCGGGGACGCGGCCGCGGTCCCGGACCTGACGGCCGAGCCGCCCGCCGAGCCCGGTGCGCCCCGCCCGGTGTGCGCGCCCAATGCTCAGCACGCCCTCCGCCAGGCCAAGGTGCTCGCCGAGAACATCGCCTCGGCGGTGCGCGGCGGCCCGATCGTGGACTACCAGCACAAATACGCCGGATCGGTGGCCTCGCTCGGCCTGCACAAGGGCGTCGCGCACATCTACGGGCGCAAGCTGAAGGGCTACCCGGCGTGGTTCATGCACCGCGCCTATCACCTCAGCCGGGTGCCGACCTTCAACCGCAAGGCCCGGGTGCTCGCCGAATGGACCCTCGCGGGCCTGTTCAAGCGCGAGATCGTCTCGCTCGGCTCGCTGGAGAACCCGCGCGCCGAATTCGAACTCGCCGCCGGCACGGGCCGGCACAACGAGGCCAGTTGACGCGCCGTACGCCCACACGAGTTGATCTGCCGTCTTCCCTGGGACGACCGGATGCCACGGAGTACGGAACTCCACAGGGGCGCCCGGGAGCCTGACGGAAGTCCGTCCGGTCGGCCACACTGGACGTGTGACCATGGGTGGGCTCGTATCTGCAAAGAGTGACAATCACGAGGATTCTGGACGTTTGCTGCATTCCGCAAAAGGGCGCCGAGAGTGCCCCCAGCCGACCCTCCCCCGGCCCCCGGCCGGGGGAGGGTCGGCTGGGGGCACTCTCGGCGCCCTTTTGCGG
>NZ_SDIF01000162.1 GCF_004122735.1 Streptomyces sioyaensis
GGGGTGGGTGGTTGTGCGCGGTGGGGGGTGGCGTGCGGCGAGGGTTCGGCAGGAGCGCGTCGGGACAGGCCGGCGTGAGGGGCACATGACTGAAGCCCCTTCATGCCCCTTTGCTACTGCGGGCAACGCCCAGGCGGCGACTTGACTTTGGTCATCGCGATTCAGTCCTGGTTGTTGGGTAAAGACTGAGCCATCCCGTTCTCTGGATATGCCAACGTGAAGCGTTGGCGGCACGTGCTTGGAGGCGAACCATGGCCGCCCGACCACTCGTCGCGCGTCAGACCAACCAACGACTGCGGTCGCTCATCCAGGAAGCCTCTCTGTCCAACTCCGCGCTGGCGCGCCAGGTGAACGTCTTGGGAGAGGCCCAGGGCCTGGATCTGCGGTACGACAAGACCTCCGTGAGCCGGTGGCTCAGTGGTCAGCGGCCACGGGGCCGGGTGCCGGCCATCATCGCCGAGGCGCTGAGCGGCAAGCTCGGCCGTACGGTCTCGACGGAAGAGATCGGCATGGCCAACGGCAACAGCGTGACCTGCGGGGTCGGTCTCCACTTCGCCGCCACGGTGGACGACGCACTGGAGCAGGTGCGTGAACTATGGCATATGGACGCCGAATCCCGGGGGCTTTTATCACGTTCGGCCATGACGGCGTCGGCCTTGGTCGAACCCAGCCGGGACTGGCTGATCAGCTCCCCGGACCCGCAGGTGGCGCGCCATCGGCAGCTGGGGCCGCGGGTGGGGATGACCGACGTGGAGCTGGTCCGGGCGACCACCCAGGCGCTGGCCGAACTCGATCACCGGGTGGGCAGCGGCTATGTCCGGCCCGTGGTGGTGTCCTGCCTCAGCAGCGTGCTGTCCGGACTGATGGCCGGGAGTTACGGGGAGACGACGGGACGTCAGTTGTTCGCCGCGGCCGCCCGGCTGACGGAACTCGCCGGGTACACCGCCCTGGACATCGGGCAACCGGGCCTGGCCCAGCGGTATTACATCCAGGCGCTGCGGCTCGCACAGGCCGCGGACGACCGGTGCTACGGCGGCTATGTGCTGGCCGCCGGGCTGAGCCATCTCGCCGTCGGCGCGGGCTGCTCCCGGGAGGCGGTGCAGCTCGCCCGGGCCGCGCAGGAAGGCACCCGGGGCCGGGCGCCGCTGTCCGCCCAGGCGATGTTCTACGCCACCGAGGCCCGCGGCTACGCCATGCTCGGGGACGCCCGGATGTGCAAAATACTGGCGGACAAGGCCACGGAGGCGATGACGCAGGTCGTCCCCGGTGACGGCCCCGAGTGGATCGCGCACTTCGACCGGGCCTATCTGGCCGACGAACTGGCGCACTGCTACCGGGATCTCAAGCAGCCACGGCCGGCCGCCCGCCGGGCCGAGGAGGCACTCGCCCGGCACCCGCGGACCCGGGTGCGCCGCCGGGCCATCGATCTGCTGCTGCTCGCCACGGTCTTAGTGCAGGCCGGTGACGTCGAGGAGGCCTGCCGGGCGGCGATGGAGGGGGTGGCGCTGCTCGGCAGGCTGAAGTCGGCGCTCGGGGAGCGGTATCTGCAGAACTTCCAGGACGAGCTGCGGCCGTTCGGCGACACCGAGCCGGTGCGCGCCTTCGACACCCTCGTCCTGGAGAGCGGTATGCAGGTGTCGCGGTGAGGGCGGTGCGGCGACGACGAAGGGCCGGTCGTCCGGGTACCGACGGCCGGACGGCTCGTCCCGGCTCGCGGGGAGGCGGTGGGGAGCCGGTGCCGGTCCGGCCGTCGGCGGAGGGGAGCCCCCGAAGGGGTGCAGCGGCGGCGTCCCGGTCGCCGGCTGGCGATCCGCCCGGCCGCTTGGGGTGTTCGGTCGTGGGGTGCTCGCCGGCTTCCCCCTTGCGGAAGCGGGCGTGGCGGGGTGGCGGCCGCGGGGCGCGGCCTCAGGGGAGTTACGGCGCCAGGCGCGGGGGGACCCCGGCCGCCAGCGGCACCGCCGCCCAGACGGTGCAGCTGCTGTCGGCCTCGATCCTGCGGCCCCAGCGGGAGGAGAACGTGGCGACCAGCTCCAGACCGCGGCCGTGCTCCTGTTCCCCGCCCGGATGTCGCACCCGGGGCACCGACGCCGAACCCCCGCGGTCGTGCACCTCGATGTGCAGCAGGTCCTCCGACCTCCATATCCGGCAGGTGACACGGGTGCCGGCGGAATGCTGGATCGCATTGGTGCACAGTTCCGACAGGACGAGCAGCATGAGGTAACGGGTGTCGTCGTCATGGATCCGCTGTCCGTCGAGCCAGGCGCGGGCCAGGCTCCGGCACACCGGCACCGCCCGCCGCAGCGCCGGCATCCGGAGCTCCACACGCTGCGCGGAACTCCAGCAGTCGGCGGGAACGACCTCGCTTCTTTCCCGGGGCCAGCTCGCGATATGCCGGACGGTCAGCATGACTTCGGCCGAATGCATTGTGGTGGGTAACATGACTACCCCTTTCCTGTGTACCTCATGGACTTCGATGTCGCTTTCGCCTCATGAAGCACTGCCAGCGGCATCGTTCGGGCGATCCGAGCGGCCTTCGAAGTGCGCCGCGCCGCCGGTGTGTACCGGCCCGCTTTCGGCTTTGCTTTCCCCTGTTAATTCAAGCAGTGCGGCGGTCCGCCCGGAAGGCGCACAGTGCAGCGAAGGAAGCAGCCGGGGAGGGGGCGAGGTGAAATACTATGACCATAAAAAGACGATTGCGCCTTTCCGGCAATGCAATTGACGGAAAGGCGCAACGGGCCGCAGCAAGGCGGCGGCGAGAATGTATCAGGAATCCCGCGGGTTTTGAATGGGCGGCGCGGAAGTTCCCCGGCGGGCTGCCGGAACCGGCGGGGTGGGTGTGCAACACGGCGGCCGGTGTGCGGAGTTCACGGCGTCCGGCGGCCCCGGTGACCGCACCCCCGGCCACCGGCCCGTGCCCGTGACCGCACCGGCCACCGGCACGGCGAACGCCCGGCGGACGGGCATTCGCCCGCCCGCCGGGCGTGCCGTGGAACGCTGTGGCTAGGCCGGGTCTTTCGGATTCCCCGGGGCCGAGAGATCCAGGCCCAGTTGTTGCGCGATACCGGCCGCGAGGGCGGCCAGCGTCGGGTGTTCCCAGACGAAGTTTCTCGGCAGGGTGAGGGTGAAGGAACGGTCGAGGCGTACCCGCAATTCCATGGCCAACAACGAGTCGAATCCCAGCGACTTCAGCGGCGTCTGCGGATCGAGAGAGCTTTTGCCCAGCCGTAGAACGTCACGGACATGGCCCGCCAGATGGTCTTCCAGAGCGGATCTGCGCGCCAGGCCGGTGGGCAGGGCGGCGAGTTGGGCACGAATGTCGTCGGTGTTCTCGGCGGCCGGGTTCCGGTCCGCCGGCGGGGCCTCGCCGGACATCGCGCTGAAGAACGGGAGATGCCGGCCCGCGGGCGGCACCCAGGTTTCCGGCGGGCCGGGAATCACCCCGGTCTGCACCCGCCGGTGGGACAGCAGCGTCTGCAGGGCCGCCAGCCCCTGGTCGGTGGGGATGGTGCGGTATCCGCGGCGGCTGAAGTCGGTGGCGACACCGATCTCGCCCCACGGGCCCCAGTTGACCGCCACCGTGGGCATCCCCTGGGCGGAGCGCCAGGCGGCGAACCCGTCGAGCCAGGAGTTCGCCGCGGCATAGGCGCCCTGGCCGGGGTTGCCCAGCAGCGAGGCCATGGAGGAGAACGCCGCGAACCAGTCGAGCGGGTGGTCCTCGGTGGCGTGGTGGAGGTGCCAGGCGCCGTCCACCTTCGGCAGCCACACCCGCGCCAGCTGGTCGTCGGAGACGTTGGTGAGCACGGCGTCGTCCAGCACCATGGCGCAGTGCACCACGCCGTGCAGCCGGAAGCCGTCGGCCACCGCGGTGGACACCAGCCGCCGGGCGGTGGCCGGATCGGCGATGTCGCCGAGGACCACCGACACCTTGGCGGATCTGCCGACCGTGGTGGCCAGCGTCTGTGCGACGTCGGGGGCCGGGGCGGAGCGGCCGTTGAGCACGACATGACCGGCGCCGTGGGCCGCCAGCCACTTCGCGGTGGCCAGGCCCAGGCCGCGCAGTCCGCCGGTGACGATGTACGCCCCGCCCTCCTGCACCGGCATGTCCAGGTCGGGCAGCACCGCCGCGGCCTCCCCGGTGTCGGGCACGGTCAGCACCAGCTTGCCGACATGGTCGGCGGCCGCCATGGTGCGGAAGGCCGTGGTGGCCTCGGACAGCGGATACTCCGTGCAGTGCAGGGGCTTGAGCCGGCTCTCCTCGAACGCGCCGAGCACCTCGCGCCACACCGACGCGAAGGTGTCGGGCCGGTTGCGCTGCAACTCGATCAGGTCGACGGTGCTCAGGGTGACGTTGTGCCGCAGCGGCAGCATGCCCAGCGGGGCGTCCGCCATGATGTCGCGCACCCCCAGCTCCACGAAGCGGCCGAACGGGCGCAGCGTCTCCAGGCCGGTCCGGATGGCCGCCCCCGACAGCGAGTTGAGGACCACGTCGACGCCCTCCCCGTTGGTCGCCTCCCGGGTGCGTTCGCCGAACTCCAGGGTGCGGGAGTCCATGACGTGGCGGATGCCCATGCCCCGCAGATAGCGGCGCTTGTCCTCGCTGCCGGCCGTGGCCAGCACCTCGGCGCCCAGCAGCCGGGCCACCGCGATCGCCGCCAGACCGGTGCCGCCGGTGGCGGAGTGGATCAGCACCCGCTCCCCCGCGGTCAGCCGGGCTACCGACCGCAGGGAGTACCAGGCGGTCAGGAAGGCGATCGGCAGGCCGGCCGCGGCCACCGGCTCGATGCCGAACGGGATGGGGGCCACCGTCTCGGCGGGCAGGGTCACGAACGAGCCGAAGGCCCCGCCGCGCAGATCGACCGCGAGCACCTCGTCGCCCACCTGCACCCGCTCCACCCCGTCGCCGACCGCGCTGACCACACCGGAGCACTCGAAGCCGATCCGGTAGCGGACGTCCAGGTCACCGGGGAGCAGGCCCATGGCGGTGAGCACATCGCGGAAGTTGAGGCCGGCCGCGGTGACCTGGACCTCGACCTCGCCGGGCCGTGGCGCGCGCCGCCCGGTGGCCGCGTACTCCAGGCTCGACAGGTCACCGAGCCGGGACGCGCGCAACCGGAACCCGTCCGCCCCGTACCGCACGGTGCACGGGGTGGCCGCACGGTCGGCCGCGCCGTCCGTCGGGGCATGTTCCAGGCGGGCCACATACCGGCCGCCGGCGCGCAGGGCGACCTCGTCGTCGGGCGCGTCCGCGAGCAGCTCCAGGGCCACCTCCTCCGGCCCGGCGTCCTGGGCGTCGGTGTCCACCGAGACCGGCCGGGCCTCGGGGTGTTCCAGCGCGCCGACCCGCAGCAGGCCGCGCAGCGCGCTCTGGCCGAGGTCGACCTCGTCACCCGGCACGACGCCGCGCGCCCCGCGGGTGACGACGTACAGGCGTGGTGCGCCGGTGGTGGTGGCGGCGATCGACTGCAGCGCGCCGAGCAGCCTGCGGGTGCGCCGCAGGGACTGCACCGTCGGATCCTCGTCGTCCGCGGGTCCGCACACCAGCACCACGCCGCGCGGGGCTTCCAGGGTGGCGGCCAGGCGGCCGGTGAGGGCGTCGCGGAACGAGGTGAGGGAGCTGCCGTCAAGGGCGCGGTCCCAGACCACCGTGCGGGCGCAGTGCTTGCGCAGCGCGGCGACCAGTGCCTGGGCCGAGCCGTCCGCCTCGCCCACGATGACCCAGTTGCCCGCCGCCTGCCCGCCGTCCGGTGTCACCCGGGGGGCCTGCTGCCAGCCGATGCCCAGGAGCCAGTCGTCGACCGCCGCGGCACTGCGCGCGGCCCGCCGGGCGAACCGCAGACCGTTGACGACGAGGACCACGGCGCCGCTGTCGTCCAGGAGGCGCACGTTGGCGACTATCGCTTCCGGGGTGATCTCGCTGACGTGTGCGTGGCAGTACACGGCGGTGTCGGGGTCGCCGAGGATGCGCAGCGCCTGCATCCGCACCGGCAGCACCAGCGCCGAGTCCTCCTCGTTGATCAACGGCGCCACGGCGAGCTGGGCGCAGAGGTCGAGCAGGACGGGGTGCAGCGGCAGCCCGGACGGCGGGGTCTGTGCCGCACGCGGTACCCCGACCTTGGCCCAGAAGCTGTCGTTGTGGCGGCCGGTGTGCAGTTCCAGGAGGCCGTTGAAGGCCGGGCCGTGGTCCAGGCCGCGCCGGCGCAGGCTGTCGTAGAGCGCCGAGGTCTCCACCGGCAGCGGATGGCGCACGCTCATCGCCTCGACGGAGCGCGGGCGCAGTTCGGGGCGCACGTTCAGCCGGTGCAGCACGGCCTCGGCCTGCCGTTCCCAGCCGCCGGTCTCGTTCCGGGCGAGGATCTCGCACTTCGCCCGGTCCGGTGCGGTCAGGGTGACGACGGTGGAGACCTCCGTCTGCGGGCCCAGCCGCAGCAGTTGCTCGAATTGGACGTCGGTGACCTCCACCTCGTCGGGTGCCGCGCCGAAGGCCTCACAGGCCGCGGCGAGCGCCAGGCCGCAGTGCGCCGCTCCGGGGAAGACCGGGTTGTCGTGCACCTTGTGGTCGGCGAGCCAGGGCAGCGCGTCGGTACCGGCGTCGGCGCGCCAGCAGTGCCGCACCGGCTCGCCGGGGAACTCGGTGTGCCGGCCGGGCAGCGGGGCCCGGGGCGCCTCGGCGGCTTGCGCGGGAGCGGTCGCGGCGTCGGCCCAGTGGTGGCGGCGGTCGAAGGTGACGGTGGGGGCGTCCACGAGGTTGCCGTCGTCGTACAGGTACCGCCAGTTCACCGCCACACCGGCGCAGTGTGCGGCGGCGAGCTGGGTGCGCAGCGTGGTCTGCTCGTCCTCCTCACGGCGCAGCGTGGGCAGGACGACGGGGTCGGTGACGAGTCCGGCCAGGCTCCGTTGGACGGAGTGGGTCACGACGGGGTGCGGGGAGATCTCGGTGTAGACCACGTGCCGGTCGGCCGCCGCGGCGGCCACCGCCTCCGCGAACCGCACCGGGCGGCGCAGGTTGTCGCACCAGTAGTCGGCGTCGAAGGCGGGGGTGACACCGGCGTCGACGACCGTCGAGTAGAACGGCACCTTGGGCGACCGGGGCGCGAGCCCGGCCAGGGCCGTACGCAGCGCCGGCAGGACCGGGTCCACCAACGGGCAGTGCGAGGCCACGTCCACGGCGATCGGGAACACCGGGATCTTGCGGGCCTCCCAGGCGGCGGCCAGCCGGCTCACCTCCGTGGTCCGCCCGGCCACGACGGTGGAGTCGGGCGCGGACAGCACGGCCACCGACACCGTCTCGGCGACGCTGTCGGCGAGTTCCTCGCGCACCGTGGCGGCATCGAGTCCGACGCTCAGCATGCTGCCGCTGCCGGCGATGTCGCTCAGCAGTCCCGAGCGCCGGCAGATCACCCGGACGCCGTCGGCCAGGGACAGCGCACCGGCCACCACCGCCGCCGCGACCTCGCCCATGGAGTGGCCGATCACCGCGGCGGGTTCGACGCCGTGCGCGCGCCAGGTGGCGGCGAGGGCGACCTGGAGGGCGAAGAGGACCGGCTGCACCGTGCCGCAGCCCTGGACGGCCTTGCCGTGCCGGACCACGTCGAGGACGGAGACCTCGCTCTGCGCCGCGATGAGCTCATGGACCTCGGTCAGCGCGTCCAGGAAGGCCGGTTCGGCCTTCAGCAGTCCGCGCCCCATACCGGGCCACTGGGAGCCCTGGCCGGAGAACACCCACACCGGCTGCCGCTCGACCGAGGCGCCCACGGCGCCGGTGACCACCGCCGGGTGCCGCTGCCCCGCCGCGAACGCCCGCAGCGAGCCGATGAGTTCGCGGCGTGCGGAGGTCACCACGCCCATCCGGCCGCGGCCCGCGCAGCGCCGCAGCGACAGGGTGTGCGCGAGGTCGTGCAGCGGGAGGTTCGCGCCGTCGCCCTCCATCCAGTCCGCGAGCCGGGTGGCCGCGGCCGGCAGCACGTCCGGGGAGCCGGCCGACACGAGGAAGACCTCACCGGACGGCTGCGCGGGCCGCCCGGAGCTCCGGCGCCGGACGGCCGGGGTCTGCGGGGCCTGCTCCAGCAGGACGTGGGCGTTGGTGCCCGAGAAGCCGAAGGAGGACACCGCGGCCAGCCGGGTGGGCGTCCGCAGCGGCCAGGCGCTCAGCTCGGTGGGGACGAACAGCCGGGTGCCGACTGCCGAGATGGCCGGATTCCACCGGCGGAAGTGCAGGTTCGCCGGGATGGTGCCGCGTTGCAGACACAGCACGCTCTTGATCAGTCCGGTGACGCCGGCGGCCGGTTCCAGATGCCCCACGTTGGTCTTCACCGAGGTCAGGGCGCAGCGGCCGGGCCCGTTGCCGTAGACGTCGGAGAGGCTGGCGAACTCGATGGGGTCGCCCACCGGGGTGCCGGTGCCGTGGGTCTCCACCATGCCCACGTCCCGCGGATCGACCCCGGCCTGTGCCAGGGCGTCCAGATACAGGGCCCGTTGGGCGGTCACCGATGGTGCCGCCAGCCCTTCGGAGGAACCGTCCTGGTTCGTGGCCGAGCCGCGCAGCACCGCGAGTACCCGGTCCCCGTCCCGTACCGCGTCCGTGAGGCGCTTGAGCACCACCACACCACAGCCCTCACCCCTCACGAACCCGTCGGCGTCGGCGTCGAACGTCCGGCAGCGCCCGCCGGACGACAGCATGCCCATCCTGGCGAACGACCGGGTGATGCGCGGCTGGAAGGTCAGCGTGACGCCGCCGGCGAGCGCCAGGTCGCACTCGCCGGCGGACAGCGCCTGGCGTGCCATGTGCACGGCCACCAGGGAGGAGGAACACGCGGTGTCCAGCGCCACGCACGGCCCTTGCAGCCCGAGCAGGTAGGAGATCCGCCCGGCGGCCACACAGTGCCCGTTGGTCAGGATCGACCCCTCCAGTTCCTGGGGGTGTCCGGCGAGGTGATCCATGTAGTCGGTGTAACTGATGCCGGCGAAGACACCCGTGGGGGTGCCGTTCATCCGGTCCGGCGGGAGGCCGGCGTGTTCCAGGGCTTCCCAGGTGACCTCCAGCAGCAGGCGGTGCTGGGGGTCGAGGACGTCGGCCTCACGGCCTGAGACACCGAAGAAGGCGGCGTCGAAGCCCGTCACATCGCGCAGGAAGCCACCCTGCCGGGGGGTCTCTTCCCCCTCCACCGGCCCCGGGAGCCCCCCGGGGACCAGGAGCCGTCGTTCCGCGGGCATCTCGCCCACCGCGTCCCGCTCCTCGACCAGCAGCCGCCACAGGGCGGCGGGCGAATCGATGTCGCCGGGGAGCCGGCATCCCATGCCGATCACGGCGATGTTCTCCGTTGCGAGTCTGGGTTGCGTCTCGGCTGTCGAGCCGTGCGTGTCGTTGCTCATCGGGGTCTCCGTACGTGGGAGGTGATCTGCCCTTCGTCACACGGCTTCCGGGCTGCCGAGAAGGATGGCGTTCTTGACGCCGCCGACCTGGTAGTTGAAGGACAGCGCGTAGTCGAAGTCGAGCGCGCGGGGGCGGATGCCCGGGACGGGGTCGAAGGGCAGCCCCTCGGCAGGCTGTTCGCAGTTGGCCGTCGGGCACACCTGTCCCCGTTCGAGCATCATCAGCGTCATGGCGACACCCAGGCAGCCGGCCGGGGCGCCGTTGTGGCCGAAGCAGCCCTCCTGGGACGTCATCAGCACCGTGCTGTCGGGCCCGTACAGCTCCTTGACGGCGTTCGCCTCGAAGGCGGTGACGACGACGTTGCCGTCGCTGCCGCCGTGGACGTACGGGACGTCGTCGATGTGCCACCGGTCTCCGAGGCAGCGGCGGACGGCGGTGACGAGTTCCGCACCGGTCTCGTCGCACGCCAGGGGGTTGGCCAGCCCGTCGCGGGTCAGCGCCGTGGACAGCACCTGTCCGTAGACGTGCGCACCGCGCCGGGCGGCGTGCTCCCGGCTCTCCAGGATCACGGTGGCGGAGCCCTCGCCGTGGTTGATGCAGTCCGCCCGGCGGTCGTAGGGCCGCATCAGGGAGGTGAAGGACGGCAGCAGTTCCGGCATGTCGGTGGTGCGCAGCGAGTCATAGGTCTGCTGCGCACCGCCCAGCAGCCGCTGGATGTTCTGGATGAGGTGGACGTTGAACACGTCGACCCCGGTCACGACCGCGACCTCGACCTCGCCCTGGGCGATCATCCGCCGCGCGTTGCCGATCTGCACGGCCGACGAGGCGCAGCCGCACGAGACGGTGTAGCAGGGGCCGTTGGTGCGGGTCAGCGCCCCCTGGACCAGGGCGACGTCGGACGGCGTCACGGCTTGTTGGGCGGCGACGAACAGCTCCATGGCTTCCGGTGCGGTGGTCTTTCCGGGATCTGCTCTCAGCACCGAGAGATAGCTTTCGACGTTCGCGTCCACACCGCCGCGTCCGACCAGTATTGCCGCTTCACTCAGCGCCCCGCCGTGAAATGTCAGCCCGGCATCCGCGGTGGCTTCCGCCATCGACACCAGACCGAAACGGTGGGCCGCTGTGTAATGCCGGGAGAAGAACGGGGGGACATCCGGGAGGCGTTCGTCGAACATCTCCTGGGTGAGTTCCACCGAGCCGTAGTACACCTCGTCACGCTTGAGGCAGGTTTGGCCGTTGGAGACGACCGACCACATGTCGTCGGCCGTGAAGACCGGCTCCGTCCGGCCGGGCAGACAGAATCCGACTCCGGTGACGACCACATTCCGGCCGTCGTTTCGACTTTCGGGATTCCCTGACGCTCGCGTCATGACCGGACTCCTTCACTCATGAGATTCCGCATGTTCCTTCTCCTCTTCGCTTTGCTTTCTTCCGCGGTGCGCACAGCGCCTACTCGGCGATTCTTGTGCGGTAGCACCAGCGGTAGACGGGGACCGGCTCTCCGCCGACATCGACGTATTCGCCGTAGAATTCGAAACGTTCGTATCCGTTGCCCCGCAGGACCCTTATCGGGTCGTTCACGGCGTCGCGTGCGTGCTGCGGCAGGGAATTTCCCTCCGGCCCGTCGACGAGGACCAGCATTGTTCTTTTCGCCATGGTGTTCTCCGGTGTTCTGTCGCAGTGGGTTTGTGGGGGGGCGGGAGAGTGCCGTGGGGGGAACCCGGGTGCAGTCACTGCGGGCTGCGGCCGAGGGGGACGGTGCGCCACCGGACCGGCCGTGGCCGGTGGAGCGACAGGGCGAGGGGCGGTTCGCCGGAGACGGTGGGGGGTG
>NZ_SDIF01000163.1 GCF_004122735.1 Streptomyces sioyaensis
GCACCCTTGGCCTGAATCAGAACCGCCGCCCCGTAACCCTCAGCCCCATCCTTCCCGCGGCGGGCGCGCTCCCGCGTGCGCGGCACCGGCGGTCGGGCGCGGGGAGGGCGGCGCGGAGGCAGCGGCCGCGGCGGGGCCGGGCGCGGGCGGCGGATGCCCCGGGACGGTCCCGGCGCGCGGTGCCGTGAACAGCAGCGGCCGGCCGCGCCCTGCGGCGGCCTTGCCCTGTGCGCACATCGCGTCCCTCTCGACGGAAAGACAAACGGCAGCCGGGGAGGCCCATCCTTCGCACCCTACCCCCTAGGGGTATGGCCCTCCGGATATCCGCCGCCGAACGGGGGACCGGGGCCGGGTCCGGCCGCCGGCCCCGGCCCATCCGCACCGCCCGGACCGGCCGCCTGCGGTCGTCCGCGCCGGTATCGCCGCGGCCCTGTCCACCGGCTGCCTATTCTTGGGCTCTCTGCGCCCTCCGCGTGCCTGCCCGCCCGTGCGTCCGGCCGGGTCCACCCGATCACCTGGATGTCCGTGACCCCGATGAGCCCCCTCCCGCTCCCCCTCCCCGTCCCCGGCCGGTTCCTGCGGGTCGGCGGGGTGCCGCTGCATGTGCTGACCGAGGGGCGCGGGCCGGTCTGCGTCCTCAGCGGCGGTCTCGGCATGGCCTGGTACGACTGGGACGCCGTCGCCGCACTGCTCGCCCCGTACCGCACCGTCGTCCGCTTCGACCGGCCCGGGCTCGGCCTGAGCGCCCCGGCCCCCGGGCCGCCCACCCTCGCCGCCGAGGCCGACCGGATCGCCCAGCTCCTCGACGCGCTCGGCCACTTCGGCCCGGCCACCGTCGTCGGCCACTCGCTCGCCGGCTTCCACGCCGAGGCGTTCGCCCGGCTGCACCCCGCGCGCTGCGCCGGGATCGTGCTGGCCGACGGCAGCATCGAGGACGCGCCCCGGCCCCGGCTGCCGCGCGCGGTGCGGACCGCCGTGGCGGGCACCGTGGCCGCCGCGGTGTCCGCCGCCGGGCTGCCGCGCGCCCTGGGTCCGGCCACCCGCCGGCTGATCGACCGTGCCACGACGGTCGGCGATCATCCGCGGCACCCGTGGGAGCACGCCTACCGCACCAGCCGGGTCCTGCGGGCCTGCGTCCTGGAGAACGCGACCTACGGCCACCAGGCCGCGGAGCTCGCCGCGCTGCGTCCGGCCCGCCCGCTGCCCGCGGCCCCGGTCACCGTCCTCGCGGCGTACGACGGCAGCGAGACGGCGCGGCAACTGCGCTGGCTGGAGCGGCAGCGCGGGCTCGCCGCGGAGCTGGGCGGCCGGTTCGCCCTCGCCGCGCCCGCGGGCCACCTGCTGATGGCCGATGCGCCGGCGTCGGTGGCGCGGGCGGTGCTGGACCTGTCGGGGACGGGGCGGGACGCGGAGATCCCGGAGCGGCCGTGAATATCTTTCGGGTCGTCCCGCGCACGGCGATCCCGCAGTGTCCGTAGACATCTCGGGTCGTCCTGGGCCGCCCCGCCCCCCCACGCCCGGTACCCGCCCGTACCCGCCCTGTGAATTCCGTGGAACGGAGCCGTCAACGCCTGGTCAACGTGCCCTCAGCGCGGGTCCAAGACTGAGCCAAGCCGCCCGATTGCCGCCCCCCGCGGCGCTGAGCCCGCCTGCCGCGGGAAGGATGGGGCTGAGGGTTACGGGGCGGCGGTTCTGATTCAGGCCAAGGGTGCGTAATGTGACGGTAACCCCCTCACGTGATACTGGTGTGCCGAACCACGTTGCCCGATGTGGCTCGACAGGCTGATTGACCTGCAAGGATTGGTGACCCATGGACAAGCAGCAGGAGTTTGTGCTCCGGACGCTGGAGGAGCGCGACATCCGCTTCGTACGGCTGTGGTTCACCGATGTGCTCGGGTTCCTGAAGTCCGTGGCGGTGGCGCCCGCGGAGCTGGAGCAGGCCTTCGACGAGGGCATCGGTTTCGACGGCTCGGCCATCGAGGGATTCGCCCGGGTGTACGAATCCGACATGATCGCCAAGCCGGACCCCGGCACCTTCCAGATCCTTCCCTGGCGCGCGGAGGCCCCCGGCACCGCCCGGATGTTCTGCGACATCCTGATGCCGGACGGCTCCCCCTCCTACGCCGACCCGCGCTACGTCCTCAAGCGCATCCTGGCCAAGACCTCCGACCTCGGGTTCACCTTCTACACCCACCCGGAGATCGAGTTCTTCCTGCTCAAGGACAAGCCCGTGGACGGCTCCCGGCCGATGCCGGGCGACTCCTCCGGCTACTTCGACCACACCCCGCAGAACGTCGGCATGGACTTCCGCCGGCAGGCCATCACCATGCTGGAATCGATGGGCATCTCGGTGGAGTTCAGCCACCACGAGGGCGCCCCCGGCCAGCAGGAGATCGATCTGCGCTACGCCGACGCCCTCTCGACGGCCGACAACATCATGACGTTCCGGCTGGTCATGAAGCAGGTGGCGCTGGAGCAGGGCGTCCAGGCGACGTTCATGCCCAAGCCGTTCTCGGAGTACCCGGGATCCGGGATGCACACCCACCTCTCGCTCTTCGAGGGCGACCGCAACGCCTTCCACGAGTCGGGCGCCGAGTACCAACTCTCCAAGGTGGGCCGCTCGTTCATCGCCGGCCTGCTGCGGCACGCCGGGGAGATCTCCGCCGTCACCAACCAGTGGGTCAACTCCTACAAGCGCATCTGGGGCGGCGCCAACCGCACCGCGGGCGCCGGCGGCGAGGCCCCCTCCTACATCTGCTGGGGCCACAACAACCGCTCCGCGCTGATCCGCGTGCCGATGTACAAGCCCGGCAAGATGGGCTCGACCCGGGTCGAGGTCCGCTCGATCGACTCCGGCGCCAACCCGTATCTGACGTACGCGGTGCTGCTCGCGGCCGGTCTCAAGGGCATCGAGGAGGGCTACGAGCTTCCGGCCGGCGCCGACGACGACGTCTGGGCGCTGTCCGACTCCGAGCGCCGGGCGATGGGCATCGAGCCGCTGCCGCAGAACCTCGGCGAGGCCATCGACCTGATGGAGCGCAGCGAACTGGTCGCCGAGACCCTCGGTGAGCACGTCTTCGACTTCTTCCTGCGCAACAAGAAGCAGGAGTGGGAGGAGTACCGCTCCGAGGTCACCGCCTTCGAGCTGCGCAAGATGCTGCCCGTGCTCTGAGCCACCGCGCCACCGAGAGGCTGACCATGGCACTACCCGCCCCGCAGGGACGGCGGAGCAGCACCTTCACCCGGCTGCTGAGGCACGGTTTCACCGACCCCTCGGCGGCCGGGGAGCTGCTCGATTCCCCCGGCCTCGCCCCCGTACGCGACGATTCGGTGCTGCTCGAAGCGCTCGGTGCCACCGCGGACCCGGATCTCGCGCTGCGCGGCCTGGCCCGGCTGGTGGAGCGGCAGGGCGAGCCGGACGCCCAGCAGACGCTGCTCAGCACGGTCGTCGCGGCGAAACCGCTGCGCGACCGCCTGCTGGGGGTGCTCGGTGCCTCCGAGGCGCTCGCCGACCACCTCGTCCGCCATCCGCAGGACTGGCAGTCGCTGGTCACCTACGAGTCGGTCGATCTGCACCCCACCACCCCCGAGTTCGAGCAGGCGCTCGCCGAGGGCATCTGGGGCGAACACGGCGCCGACCGGCCGCGCGCGGACGCCCTGCGCACCGCCTACCGACGCGCGCTGCTGGGGATCGCCGCCCGCGATGTGTGCGGGACGACCGATGTCGCCGAGGCCGCGGCCGAGCTGGCCGACCTGGCCACCGCCACGATCCGGGCCGCCCTGGAGATCAGCTACGAAGAGGCGCCCGGCGACGCCGCGGTGTGCAAGCTGGCCGTCATCGGCATGGGCAAATGCGGCGGCCGGGAGCTGAACTACGTCTCGGACGTCGATGTCATCTTCGTGGCCGAGGCCAAGGAAGGCGTCGACGAGGCCAAGGCACTCCAGGCCGCGACCCGGATCGCGGCCCGCATGATGCGGCTGTGCTCGGACAACACCGTCGAGGGCACCATCTGGCCGGTGGACGCCAACCTGCGCCCCGAGGGCCGCAACGGCCCGCTGGTGCGCACGCTCACCAGCCATCTCGCCTACTACCAGCGGTGGGCCAAGACCTGGGAGTTCCAGGCGCTGCTCAAGGCCCGCCCGATGGCCGGTGACCTCGGGCTGGGCGAGGAGTACATCGATGCGCTGGCGCCCATGGTGTGGGAGGTCGCCGAGCGGGAGAACTTCGTCGCCGATGTGCGCCAGATGCGCCGCCGGGTCGTCGAGAACATCCCCGCCGCACAGGTCGAACGGGAGCTCAAGCTCGGCCCCGGCGGGCTGCGCGACGTCGAATTCGCCGTCCAGCTGCTCCAGTTGGTGCACGGCCGCAGCGATGCCACCCTGCGCAGCGCCACCACCCTCGACGCCCTGGCGGCACTGGCGGCCGGCGGCTATGTCGGACGCCAGGACGCCGCGGCCCTGGACGCCGCCTACCGCTTCCTGCGCACCCTGGAGCACCGCATCCAGCTCTTCCGGATGCGCCGTACCCATCTGATGCCCGAGGACGAGGGCGAACTGCGGCGCCTGGCCCGCTCGTTGGGGCTGCGCACCGAGCCCGTCGACACCCTCCGCAAGGAGTGGAAGTGGCACGCCCGGGAAGTCCGCCGGCTGCACGAGAAGCTCTTCTACCGCCCGCTGCTCGACGCCGTCGCCACCCTGGAGACCGGCGAGACCCGGCTGTCCGCCCGGGCCGCCGGCCACCGCCTCGAAGCACTCGGCTACGCCGACCCGGTGGGCGCGCTGCGCCACCTGGAGGCCCTGGCGTCCGGCGTGACCCGTAAGGCCGCCATCCAGCGCACCCTCCTCCCGGTGCTGCTGGCCTGGTTCGCGGACTCCGCCGACCCGGACGCCGGACTGCTCAACTTCCGCAAGGTCTCCGACGCCCTCGGCAAGACACCCTGGTACCTGCGGCTGCTGCGCGACGAGGGCGCGGCCGCCGAGAACCTCGCCCGGGTGCTGTCCGCCGGCCGGCTCGCCCCCGATCTGCTGCTGCGCGCCCCCGAGGCGGTCGCCCTGCTCGGCGCCGCCGACGGCCTCCAGGCGCGCAGCCGGGCCGCGCTGGAGCAGGAGGTGCTGGCCGCGGTCGGCCGCGCGGACGGTGCGGAGGCGGCGGTCGCCGCGGCCCGCGGAGTGCGCCGCCGGGAGCTGTTCCGTACCGCCGCGGCGGATGTGATCGGCGCGTACGGCACCGAGTACAGCCCCGCGCACACCGACCACGGCCGCTCCGTCGACGCGGTCGGCTCGGCGGTCTCCGACCTCAACGCCGCGACCCTGGCCGGCGCCCTGCGCGCCGCGGTCCGCGCCCAGTGGGGGGACACCCTGCCCACCCGCTTCGCGGTGATCGGCATGGGCCGCTTCGGCGGCCGGGAGCTGAGCTACGGCTCGGACGCCGACGTCCTGTTCGTCCACGAACCGCGCGAGGGCGCCGACGAGCAGGAGGCCGCGCAGGCAGCCCATGCCGTCGCCAACGAGATGCGCCGGCTGCTCGAACTCCCCTCCTCCGACCCGCCGTTGCCCATCGACGCGGATCTCCGCCCGGAGGGCAGGTCCGGCCCGCTGGTCCGGACGCTCGCCTCCTACGCCGCCTACTACCGGCGCTGGTCGCTGGTGTGGGAGTCGCAGGCCCTGCTGCGCGCCGAGCCGGTCGCGGGCGACGCGGAGCTGGGACAGCGGTTCATCGACCTGATCGACCCGCTGCGCTACCCCGCCGAGGGGCTCGGGGACGAGGCGGTCCGCGAGATCCGCAAGCTCAAGGCCCGGATGGAGGCCGAGCGGCTGCCCCGCGGCGCGGACCCGACCACCCACGCCAAGCTGGGGCGCGGCGGCCTGAGCGACGTCGAGTGGACGGTCCAGCTCCTCCAGATGCAGCACGGCTGGGAGATCCCCGGCCTGCGCACCACCCGCACCCGCGAGGCGTTGGCGGCCGCGCACGCCGCCGAATTGATCGGCACCGAGGACGCCCAAACCCTGGACGAGGCATGGGTGCTGGCCGCCCGGGTGCGCAACGCGGTGATGCTGGTCCGCGGCCGCCCCGGCGACACGTTCCCCGTCGACGGCCGGGAGCTGTCGGCGGTGGCCCGCTACCTCGGCTACGAGGAGGGCCACGTCGGCGAACTGCTCGACGACTACCGGCGGATCACCCGACGGGCGCGGGGTGTGGTGGAGGAGCGTTTTTACGGGGCGTAGGCCCCCCACGTTTTCGGCTTTCCCGCCGTGTGTCTTCTCGCCGTTGCGCTTTGCGGCGCGACCCACGTTGTCGGCTGACCCGCCGTGGGTGTTGCTCGCCGTTGCGCCTGCGGCGGGCTGGGTGGGTGTTGGGTGCGGTGACGGACCTCCGGGGCCTGTTGTGTGGACTGCTTCGCTTTACGTCCACACAACAGGCCCCTCCGGCCCGTCCCCTCCCGTGAGTGGAATAAGTGACGGTGAGTGGGGGTGCACGTAAGAGGAGCTGACAGAAGGTCACTGGCTGGCCAGGGCATTGGGCCCTGCTTGACCTTGACACGGTGACAGGGTCTTCACTCCTTGCCCAGGAGGTGGTCTCGATGACGATCACAAGACAGGACCCGGAGGCGCTCCAGGGGTTGGAGGACGGCCGTTCGTCAGTGCGGCTGCGGTCCGCGCTGGCGGTCGGCACGACGCCTGATCCGCGCTTCGTCGGCAAGCTCATCGAGCGGTGCGCGATCGAGCCCGAGTTCTTCGTTCGCGACATGCTGACCTGGGCGCTCACCCGCCACCCGGTGTCCATGACGCTTCCCGAGCTGCTCCGCGAAGTGCGCTCGGAGCGTACGCAGGCACGGAGCCAGGCGCTGCACACGCTGTCCAAGATCGGGGACCGGCAGGCGTGGCCGGCGATCACCCGGACACTCCTGTCCGACGCCGACGACGAGGTGGCGCGAACCGCCTGGCGGGCCGCGGTCGTGCTCGTGCCGGAAGGCGAGGAGTCCGCGCTGGCCACGGTGTTGGCGACGCAGCTCGGGCGCGGTGAGCGGGAGACGCAGCTGAGCCTCAGCCGGGCACTGGTCGCGCTGGGTGAAGCGAGCGTGCCGGCTCTCCGTTCCGCGACGACGGCCCCTGACCCGCGCATACGCGCGCACGCGCTCGCCACACAACGGCTGCTGCGCGACCCGGACACCGGCTTCGAGTTCGCCATCGAGGAGGCGAAGCGCGTCGTGGCCCTCGGCCGGGAGGGACAATAAGACGTGTTGATCGGTGAGGTGGCGCGACGGTCCGGGGTCAGTGCCCGCATGCTCCGGCATTACGAGTCGCTCGGTCTGGTGCGCCCTTCGGGCCGTACCGGCTCCGGATATCGGGAGTACTCCGGCGAGGACATCCAACGGATCTTCCACATCGAGAGCCTGCGGTCGCTGGGACTGTCGCTGCGTGAGATCGGGCGCGCGCTCGACGATCCCGGCTTCGCGCCCTCGGCACTCGTCGACGACCTCATCCGTCAGACGCGCGACCGCATCGCGGCCGAGACCGAGCTGCTCACACGGCTCCGCCGGATCCATGCCGCGGACCCCGCCGGCTGGGAGGACGTCCTCCAGGTCGTCGCGCTCCTCCAGGCACTGGGGTCGAAGAGCGCCGACGCGCGTCAGCGCGCGGCCCTCTCCTCGGTCGACCAGGTTCCGGTGCCGGTGGAGGCCCTGGTTGAGGCGGCGCTCAGCGAGACGGAGCCGAACGTCGCCGGGGCCCTTCGATGGGCGCTGGCGCGCTCGGGCGACGGCGCCCCGGCCCTGCTGGCCGAGGGCCTCGGCTCACCGGTGGCCGCGGTGCGGGAACGTGCCGTTCAGGCCCTCGCCGAGTTGCCCGCTGGTGAGGCCACCGCGCGCCTGCGGGATGCCTTCGCGCACCCCGACGCCGTCGTCCGCGGATACGCGGCTTTGTCGCTCGGCACACGTGGCGTGTCCGACGCGGTCCCCACCCTCATCGACATGATCGTGGACGGCAGGAACGACACCGATGCAGCCGACGCACTGAGTGTCCTGGCGAGCGACACCGCGACGGCGGACCAGCTCGCGACCAGACTCGTCGACCGCCTCGCCCACAGCACCACCAACGCGCCCGCACGCGGGCGACTGACCCAGGCCCTGGCCGGCATCCCGGGCACGAGGGCCTCACATGCCCTCATGGAGCTGTCACATGACGCGGACCGCCCCGTTGCACTGACTGCGACGTACCTCCTTCAGCTACGCGACGCACCCTGACCAAACCCGCCCACTTACGTGCACCCCCACCCACCGTCACTCACTCCCCCCACGGGAGGGGACGGGCCGGAGAGGCCGGTGTGTGGGACGTAAAGCGAAGCAGTCCCACACACCGGCCCCGGAGGCCCGTCACCGCACCCGACACCCACCCGGCCCGCCGCAGGCGCAACGGCGAGAAGAACCACGGCGGGAAAGCCGACAACGTACGGCGCGCCGCAAAGCGCAACGGCGGGCGCACCGCGCAGCGGGCGACAAACGGCGAGCAACACCCACGGCGGGAAAGCCGACAACGTGGGAAGTCAGGCAAACGCAGCGACCCGCGTCAGCCGATGCGGCAGCGTCCCGTACCACACGCAAGCCACCCCGAAGCCGAAGGCGAGGCACAGCACCCCGCCCACCGCGTCCAGCCAGAAGTGGTTGGCGGTGGAGACGATGACGAGGAGGGTGAGGGCGGGGTAGCACAGCCCGAGGACCCTGGCCCACAGCGGCTTCGCCAGCAGGGCGATGGTGATGCCGCACCACAGCGACCAGCCGATGTGCATCGACGGCATCGCGGCGTACTGGTTGGACATCGAGGCGAGGTTGCCGGACGCCATCGAGCCCCAGGTGCCGTGGTCGACGAGGGTGTCGACGAAGCCGCCGCCCGCCATCAGCCGGGGCGGCGCCAGCGGGAAGAAGTAATAGCCGATCAGGGCGACGCCGGTGGTGGCGAACAGGGCCAGCCGCGCCGCGGCATAGCGGCCCGGGTGCCAGCGGTAGAGCCAGACCAGCACCCCGATCGTCACGATGAAGTGCAGTGTCGCGTAGTAGTAGTTCATCGACACGATCAGCCACGTCACGGAGTCGACCGCGTGGTTGACGCTGCGCTCGACGGCGATGCCCAGGGAGTGCTCCGCCTGCCAGATCCAGTCGGCGTTCTTCAGCGCCTTGGCCTTCTGCTCCGGAACGGCGTTGCGGATCATCGAATACGTCCAGTAGCTGACCGCGATCAGCAGGACCTCGAACCAGAGCCGGGGGGTGCGCGGGGACCTCAGCCGGGCCAACCGGCCCTCGTCCGCCGGACGGTCCGCGGGTTCCCCGGTGGGTGTCGGGGTGGTCGGCGGGCCGTCCAGAGTCCTCGTATTCGCATCACCCATAGGCAGACAGTCTGCCAGAAAGGGGCGTGTCGCCGATCATCCTTCGGTCGGGTATTCGATGCCACATATCGGTCTTGAGGGGGACGCCGGACCCCCGTCGTGCTCGGGGGAGCGCACGTCAAAGAGCCCGCAGCGGCTTCGGGATCCGGGCCGTTTTCGGGGCCGAGGCGGTCGAGCCGCGGACCACCAGTTCGGGGTGGAAGACGAACTCGCTGTGGGGAGCGGGGGTGCCGCCGATCTCCTCCAGCAGCGCACGCACCGCCGCCTGACCCATGGCCGTGACCGGCTGCCGGATCGTGGTCAGCGGCGGGTCGGTGAAGGCGATCAGCGGGGAGTCGTCGAAGCCGACCACGGAGACGTCCCGCGGGACGTCGAGCCCGCGCTGGCGGGCCGCGCGGATCGCACCGAGCGCCATCATGTCGCTGGCGCACACGATGGCCGTCGCGCCCCGCTCGATCAGCGCGCCGGCCGCGGCCTGCCCGCCCTCCAGGGTGTAGAGGGAGTGCTGGATGAACGGCTCCGCCTCGGCCGGGCCGGTCTGCAGCCGCTCCTGCATGCTGCGGACGAAGCCCTCGATCTTGCGCTGCACGGGGACGAAGCGTTTCGGGCCGAGTGCCAGCCCGATCCGCCGGTGGCCGAGCGCGCCGAGGTGGGTGATCGCCAGGTCCACCGCGGCCCGGTCGTCGGGGGAGACGAACGGGGCCTGCACCTTGTCGGAGAAGCCGTTGATGAGGACGAACGGCACGCCCTGGCCGCGCAGCTGTTCATAGCGCTGCATGTCGGCGGAGGTGTCGGCGTGCAGCCCGGAGACGAAGATGATGCCGGCCACCCCGCGGTCGACCAGCATCTCGGTCAGCTCGTCCTCCGTGGAGCCGCCCGGCGTCTGGGTCGCGAGGACCGGCGTATAGCCCTGGCGGGTCAGTGCCTGCCCGATGACCTGCGCGAAGGCCGGGAAGATCGGGTTCTCCAGCTCCGGGGTGATCAGTCCGACCAGCCCCGCGCTCCGCTGCCGCAGCCGCACCGGGCGTTCGTAACCCAACACGTCGAGGGCGGCAAGCACCAACTGGCGGGTGGTGGCGGAGACACCGGGCTTCCCGTTGAGAACCCGGCTGACGGTGGCCTCGCTGACACCCGCCTGTGCTGCGATATCGGCCAGCCGGGCGGTCATGAGGGGGACTGTACCGTTCGGCTGTCAGATTGCCCACCAGGTGCAGCTGTCACCGGGCAGCACCGCGCTCCCGTCGTTGACGGTCACCGGGGTGCTGGCCAGCAGCGGGGTCCCGGGCGCCGGGAAGGCGAGGTCGCGGTTCAGGGTGTTGACGGTGCACAGCAGGCCGGGGCGGTGGAAGGCGAGCACCCCGTCGGGCGCGGACACCCAGGTCATCGGCCCGTCGCCCAGGCCCGGCAGTCGGCGGCGCAGGGACAGCGCGGTGCGGTAGAGCTCCAGGGTGGAGGCGGGGTCGCCGGTCTGTGCGGCGACGGTCAGCGCGCGCCAGTCGGCGGGCTGCGGCAGCCAGCTGCCGCCGGGCCCGAAGCCGTACGGCGGCCGCTCGCCGGACCAGGGGAGCGGGACCCGGCAGCCGTCGCGGAAGCCGTCCTGGCCGCTGGTGTCACCTGCGTCGGCGGCGGGGGCGTCGGCCGCCGGGGCGGGGCGGCGGCCGCGGAAGAACGCCGGGTCCTGGCGGACCTCGTCGGGCAGGTCGGTGACCTCGGGCAGGCCCAGTTCCTCGCCCTGGTAGAGGTAGGCGGA
>NZ_SDIF01000164.1 GCF_004122735.1 Streptomyces sioyaensis
CGCCCCCACCGGCCTCTTCCCACCCACTCACGGGAGGGGCCGCGCCGCAGGACGAAGTCCGGAGGAGCGGCACCGCACCCGACCACCCACGCCCGCCGCAGGCGCAACGGCGACAAACCACCACGGCGGGACAGCCGACAACGTGCGGCGCGCCGCAAAGCGCAACGGCGACAAACCACCACGGCGGGACAGCCGACAACGTGGGAAGTCACTCAACAACGTGCCGCCCCTCCGGCTGTGCGCTGCACGACGCCCGGAAGGTGCAGTGGGTGCAGTGGGTGCCGGTGGTGGGGGTGAACCGCTCCTCCAGGACGCGGCCCGCGGCGGTGGCGAGCAGTTCGCCGACCCACTCCCCCTCCAGTGGCTGCTGCGCCTGGACGGCGGGCAGCGCGTCGCCGCCTTCCTTCTGGGGTGCGCCCAGGCGCAGATGCACCAGTTCCGCGCCGCCCGGGTCCGGGGTGCGGCCGTCGAAGGCGTCGTCGAGGGCGCCCTCGCGCACCGCGAGCTGGTAGACGGCGAGCTGGGGGTGGCGGGCGACCTCGGGTCCGGTCGGCTTCTGTTTGCCGGTCTTGAAGTCGACGACGTACGCCCGTCCCTGCGCGTCGCGGGAGACGTGGTCCATGCTGCCGCGGATCCGGACCTCGTAGGTGCCGGCCCGGAGGGTGAGGTCGAAGCCGTGCTCGGTGGCGACGGTGTCCCGGCCGCGGGTCTCGCGTTCCATGACGTGCCAGCGCAGAAAGCGTTCCAGGGCGGCGCGCGCGGTGTCCTTTTCCTGGCGTGACTTCCAGGGGGCGTCGAAGGCGAGGGAGTCCCATACGGAGTCCAGCCGCTCCATCAGGACGGCCAGATCGGCGGGGGTGCGGCCGGAGGCGACCTCGTCGGCGAGGACGTGCACCACGTTGCCGAAGCCCTGGGCGGCGGTGGCGGGGCTGTCCGCCTTGACCTCGCGGCCCAGGAACCACTGGAGGGAGCAGGTGTGCGCGAGCTGGTCGAGGGCGCTGCCGGAGAGGACCACGGGACGGTCGCGGTCGCGCAGCGGGATGCTGCTGTGGGTGGGTTCGTGCAGGCCCCACCAGGTGTCGGGGTGGGCGGCCGGCACCAGGGGGTGGTGGTCGTCGTCGCGGAGGGCGGCCAGCCGCGCGAGCCGCTGGGCGGCGGCCTCGCGCAGCGCGGGGGTGGCGGCCGGGTCGACGGTGGTGGCGCGCAGCTCGGCGACGAGCGCGGCCACCGAGAGGGGGCGGCGCGGGCGGCCGGTGACGTCCTGAGGGGTGACGCCCAGCTCGGTCAGGAAACGGGACGGCTGGTCGCCGTCGTCGGCCGCGGCCTTCACGGCGGTGACGACCAGCCGTTCGCGGGCGCGGGTGGCGGCCACGTAGAACAGCCGGCGTTCCTCGGCGAGCAGCGCGCCCGCGGGCAGCGGCTCGGCCAGGCCGTCGCGGCCGATCCGGTCGGCTTCCAGGAGCGAGCCGCGCCGGCGCAGGTCGGGCCAGAGGCCCTCCTGCACGCCGGCGACGACGACAAGCCGCCATTCCAGGCCCTTGGCGCGGTGGGCGGTCATCAGCCGTACGGCGTCGGGGCGCACGGTGCGGCGGGTGAGGGTGTCGGCGGCGATGTCCTGGGCGTCGAGTTCCTCCAGGAAGTTGAGGGCGCCGCGGCCGCCGGTGCGTTCCTCGGCGCGGGCGGCGGTCTCGAAGAGGGCGACGACGGCGTCCAGGTCGCGGTCGGCGTTGCGGCCGGCGGCGCCGCCGCGGTGGGCGGCGCGTTCCAGGCGCTGCGGCCAGGGGGTGCCGTCCCACAGCTCCCACAGGGCCTGTTCGGCGGTGCCGCCGCCGGCGAGGAGCGTGCGGGCCTTGTGCAGCAGCAGGCCGAGCCGCTGGGCGCCGCGGGCGTAGCCGGGGTCGTGGGCGACCAGGCGCTGGGGTTCGGCCAGGGCCCGGGCGATCAGCTCGTCGGAGGGGCGGGGCAGCGGCTGCCCGGCGCTGCGTTCCTCCTCGCGCAGGGCGCGGCCCAGCCGGCGCAGGTCGGCGGAGTCCATGCCGCCCAGCGGGGAGGTCAGCAGGTCGGTGGCGGTTTCGGCGTCGAGCCACCGGGGGGCGCCGGCGTCGTCGTCCGGGGCGACCTGCCCCGGTGTGGCGTCGTCGCCCGGGGCGGCCTGCCCGGGGCCGGCGTCCTGGGGGGCGGCCTCGTCGGGCGGGGCGTCAGGGGCGGCGGGGTCGTGGCGCAGGGCGGCCCGTGCCGCCGCCCGCAGCGCCGTCAGCAGGGGGGCGACGGCGGGTTCGTGCCGCAGCGGCAGATCGTCGCCGTCTATGTCGAGGGGTACGCCGGCCGAGGTGAGCGCGCGGCGCACGGCGGGCAACGAGCGCCCGCCGGCGCGGACGAGGACGGCCATCTCGCGCCAGGGCACCCCGTCCTCCAGGTGGGCGCGGCGCAAGATGTCGGCGATGTTGTCGAGTTCGGCGCCGGGCGTCGGGTACGTGTACGCCTCGACGCGGCCGCCGTCCCGTACGGGCACGGGCTCGCGGTGGGCGCGTACCTTCGCGGCGGGCAGGCGGGTCAGCGGCATCCGGCGGGTGAGCAGCCGGGTGGCGGCGAGCAGGGCGGCGCCGGAGCGCCGGGAGGTGCCGAGGACGGCGACCGGGGCGGGGGCGCCGTCGCCGCGCCGGAACGTCTCGGGGAAGTCGAGGATGCCGTTGACGTCGGCGCCCCGGAAGGCGTAGATCGACTGGTCGGGGTCGCCGAACGCGACGAGCGTGCGTCCCGGGGAGCCCGGTGCGGCGGACGCCGTGTGGTTGCCGGCGAGTGCGCGCAGCAGCCGTACCTGGGCGGCGTCGGTGTCCTGGTACTCGTCGACGTAGACCGCGTCATAGGCGGCGGCCAGCTGCGCCGCGGTGTCGGTGTGTTCGGCGAGCAGCACCGCGCGGTGCACCAGCTCGGCGTAGTCCAGTACGCCCTGGGCGTCCAGGACGTCGAGGTATTCGGCGAGGAAGCCGGCCGCGGCGCTCCAGTCGGGGCGGCCGGTGCGGGCGGCGAAGGCGGCGAGGGCGTCGGGGCCCAGGCCCAGTTCGCGGCTGCGGGCGAGCACCGCGCGGACCTCGTCGGCGAAGCCGCGGGTGGTCAGGCACGCCCGCAGCTCGTCCGGCCAGCGCACCCGGCCGCGGCCCGCGCCGGCCAGTTCCGCCTGTCCTGCGAGGAGTTCACGGACCACGAGGTCCTGCTCGGGTCCGGACAGCAGCCGTAGTGGGTCGGCGAACAGCTCGGCGTCCTGGTGGGCGCGGACCAAGGCGTAGCAGAAGGAGTGGAAGGTCGTCGCCTGCGGGATGCCCGGCCGGCGCGGGCCGCTGCCGGGGCCCGCGGGCCCGGCGGACGGTGCGTCCGGTCCGGACAGCCGGGCCGCGAGCCGGTCGCGGAGTTCGACGGCTGCCTTGCGGCTGAAGGTGAGGACGAGGATCCGTTCGGGGTCGTCGCCGGAGCGCACCCGGCGGACCACCGACTCCACCAGCGTCGTGGTCTTGCCGGTGCCCGGCCCGGCCAGCACCAGCAGCGGCCCGTGCCGGTGGTCAACCACGGCGCGCTGGGCTGCGTCCAAGGCAGGAGGATCCACCCGCCCCGGCGCGGTGCGCACCAGCCGGTACGCGCCGGCGGCGTCCCGCCGTGCCGCCCGGTGGGGCTGCGTGGGCGGGGCGGCCGAGAAGGAGGAACTCACGTGGATCGCCGGTCCTGAGGAGGGTGCTGGTCGTGGAGCAGAGGGGCTGCGGGCCGCCGCGCGGTGCGCGGAGCGGGTCGGGCTGCCGGCCGGGCGGCTCGGCGCGCGGCGGGGCCGTCGCCCGGACGGCGCTGCCCGACGCTACGCCAGGTGTCCGGCGGGCCCGGCGGCGGCCTCCCGGTGCGCCGGGAGGCGGGGCGCCGGCACTACGGCAGCCCGCTGGGAGGGGTGCCTTCCTGGCGCCCGTCCCAGCGGGCGCGCCGCATGTCGAGGCGCGGTATGTGCCCGCGCGTCACCGGGGCGCCTCGGGTGCCCCCTGCGGGGGTGTCCCCCGTCGGGGTGGTGCGCAGCGGCGTGCCCTCGTCGCGGTAATGGGCGAGCGCGCGCAGTTCGCTGCCGGGCAGCAGCACGCCGTCCGCGCGCACCACCCGCCACCAGGGCACCGCGCCGCCGTAGAGCGCCATGACCCTGCCGACCTGCCGCGGTCCTCCCTCGTCGAGCCACTCGGCGACGTCCCCGTACGTCATCACCCGGCCCGCCGGGATCAGCTCGGCGACGGCGAGGACCCGCTCCGCGTATGCGGGGAGCTCACCCGCCGTCGAATCTCCGGTCCCACTCATTCGGTCCATCCTGCCGCACGGCACCGACAATGGGATCGGGCACACGGTGGTGCACCACCGGACAGGTCGCCGGGGCGGCGCCGCCGGCCCCGGTCGGCGGCGGATGTTCCGCTTCCCGCTCCCCCGAAATGCACCCTGATGCCCTCCTCCACCGGTCGGTCGTGCCACCATCTTCCGGACGGTGACTGGTGATACGAGATCAAGAAGAGACGGCCGAGCAGCAGGGCGCGGCGCCTCCACGGGAGGCGGGCGCCCCTGAGGCGCGGTCCGTCGACGCCGCCGGCACCGCGCACGGACCGGCCGCGGCGACCGGGCTGCCGGAGCGGCAGCAGGCGGCACCACAGGGGAAGCACCAACGGAGGCCGGCCACGGCTTCCGCTACCGAAAAGGCGAGCACGATCGAGAAGGCCGAACGACCAGGGGCGTCCGAGAGGCCACAAGGACCCGAGGAGCCCGAGCCAACCGAGCGGCACCAGGAGGAGCGGGACGACAAGCAGTCCGATCAGGTCGAGGACGGCCGGGCCGGGCAGGACCGCGGCGCGCAGGACCGCGGCGAGCGGCCGGCGTCCGGGGCTTCCCGGGGACGGGCCCGCACGGGCGCGCACCGCAGCGACCTGACCGCGGACGAGCACGGCGAATTCCACGTCGACCGGGTCTCCGGCGACGAGCCGCTGCTGCCCGCCCGGGTGCACCGGCCCTCCGACCTGCTGCGGCTGCTGCTCGGCATGGCCGGGATCGCGCTCGTCCTCGCGCTCGCCACGTTCGCGCACGGCACCACCCAGGGCCTGGAGAACGACATCGGCACCGGCGCCAAGGCGGCGCCCCCGCTGCTGATCAACCTGGCGGGGCTGACGTCCAGCGTCGCGGTGCTGATCGTGCCGGTGGCGTTCGCCGTCGAGCGGCTGATCAAGCGGGACGGGCTGCGGATCGCGGACGGGGTGCTCGCCGCCGTCCTCGCCCACGGGGTGTCGCTGGCCACCGACCTGTGGGTGGCCGAGTCCGCCCCCGCCTCCATCCGGGACGCGCTGACCCAGACCCTGGACAACGGTTCGCTGTCCGCTCCGGTGCACAGCTATCTGGCGCCCGTGATCGCCTATATGACGGCGGTGGGAATGTACCGGCGGCCCCGCTGGCGGGTCGCGATGTGGTGCGTGCTGCTGCTGGACGCGTTCGCGGTGCTGGTCGGTCGGTACACCACACCGTTCGCGATCATCACGACCGTACTGATCGGCTGGACCGTCGCCTACGGCACCCTCTACGCCGTCGGCTCCCCCAACGTCCGCCCCACCGGCCAGAACCTCCTCGCGGGGCTGCGCCGGGTCGGCTTCCATCCGGTCTCCGCGCTGCGGGCGGAGGACGCCGGCGCGGAGACGCCCGAGCACACCGACCGCGGCCGCCGCTACCTGGTGACCCTGGAGGACGGCCCGCCGATCGATGTCACCGTCGTCGACCGCGAGCAGCAGGCGCAGGGCTTCTTCTACCGGGTGTGGCGCCGGCTGTCGCTGCGCGGCATCAATCAGCGCCGCAGTCTGCAGTCGCTGCGCCAGGCGCTGGAGCAGGAGGCGCTGCTGGCGTACGCGGCCATCGCGGCCGGCGCCAACGCCCCGAAGCTGATCGCCACCTCGGAGCTCGGCCCGGACGCGGTGATGCTGGTCTACGAGCACATCGCCGGCCGCAGCTTCGACTCACTGGCCGACGAGGAGATCACCGACACGCTGATGCACAGCGCCTGGCGGCAGGTCGAGGCGCTGCAGTCGCGGCGGATCGCGCACCGGCGGCTGGTGGGTGACGCGCTGCTGGTGGATCGTTCCGGCAATATCGTGCTGACCGAGCTGCGCGGCGGCGAGATCGCGGCCGGGGACCTCGTCCTGCGGATGGACATCGCCCAGCTGCTGGCCACCTGCGGACTACGGGTCGGTGCCGAGCGGGCGGTGGCCGCGGCCGTCGAGGTGCTCGGCCCGGACGCGGTCGCCGACAGCCTGCCGCTGCTCCAGCCGATCGCGCTCAGCCGCACCACCCGTGCCACGCTGCGGCAGCTCGCCCGCGAGCGCTCCCAGCGGGAGCGCGATGCGGTGCTGGCCGCGTCGCAGGCCGCCAAGGAGGCCCGGGAGGCGCGCGAGGCGGAGGGCACCAAGGACCGCAAGACGCTGCGGGCCGAGCGGCACGCGGAGAAGAACGCCGAGAAGCGCGCCCTGGACGAGGCCTCGGAGGAGGCCCGTGAGGAAGACCTGCTCGCGCAGATCCGACGGCAGGTGCTGCTGATCCGTCCGACGGCGGTGATCCAGCCCGCCAAACTGGAGCGGCTCAGCCCGCGCATCCTGATCAGCTGGATCGCCGGCGCCTTCGCGGCGTATCTGCTGCTGACCCAGCTCATCCACGTGAACCTGGGCGATGTGGTCAGCAAGGCCGGGTGGGTATGGGTGCTGGTCGCGATGTTCTTCTCGGCGCTGACGTACATCGCGGCGGCGATGAGCCTGCTGGGGTTCGTCACGGAGCGGGTCTCGTTCGTCCGGACGGTCATCGCGCAGATCGCGGGCAACTTCGTGAAGCTGGTGGCGCCCGCGGCGATCGGCGGGGTGGCGCTCAACACCCGCTTCCTGCAGCGCGCCGGGGTCCGGCCCGGTCTGGCGGTGGCGAGCGTCGGCGCGTCCCAGCTGTTCGGTCTGGGCAGCCACGTCCTGCTGCTGCTGGTCTTCGGCTATGTGACCGGCACCCAGGAGCAGACCCCGTCGATCTCGCCGTCCCGTGCGGTCATCGCCGGGCTGCTGACCGTGGCCGTCCTGGTCCTGGTCGTCACGGCGGTGCCGGCGCTGCGCAAGTTCGTCTCCCGGCGGGTGCGGTCGCTGTTCGCGGGGGTGGTGCCGCGGATGCTGGACATCCTGCAGCGGCCCGGGAAGCTGGTCACCGGCATCGGCGGGATGCTGCTGCTGACGGCGGCGAACGTGATGTGCCTGGACGCCTCGATCCGGGCCTTCGGCGGCGGCGACAAGATCACCTACGCGGGTATCGCGGTCGCCTTCCTCGCGGGGAACGCGCTGGGCTCGGCCGCGCCGACCCCCGGCGGGGTGGGCGCGGTCGAAAGTGCGCTGATCACCGGGCTGACCCTGGCCGGGCTGCCCGCCGGCACTGCGGTCCCGGCGGTGCTGCTGTTCCGGCTGCTGGTCTTCTGGCTGCCGGCGCTGCCGGGCTGGCTGGCGTTCAACTATCTGACGCGCAAGGGCGAGATCTGAGCCTCGGCCGGCGGGGTCCGCTCCGCCGCAGCGCACGAAGGCGCCGGTCCGTACGAGACGGACCGGCGCCTTTGCGTGTGGGGTGCGGGGCGGTCAGTAGACCGGCTTCTCCGGCTCGACCGTGTTGACCCAGCCGATGACGCCGCCGCCGACGTGCACGGCGTCGGCAAAGCCCGCGGACTTCAGCACGGCCAGGACCTCCGCCGAGCGGACGCCCGTCTTGCAGTGCAGGACGATCTTCCGGTCCTGCGGGAGGTCCTGGAGGGCGGTGCCCATCAGGAACTCGTTCTTCGGGATCAGCCGGGCGCCCGGGATCGAGACGATCTCGAACTCGTTCGGCTCGCGGACGTCGATGATCTCGATCTTCTCGTCGCCGTCGATCCACTCCTTGAGCTGCCGGGGAGTGATCGTCGAGCCGGCGGCGGCCTCCTGGGCCTCCTCGGAGACCACGCCGCAGAACGCCTCGTAGTCGATGAGCTCGGTGACGGTCGGGTTCTCCCCGCAGACCGCGCAGTCCGGGTCCTTGCGGACCTTGACCTGACGGTAGGTCATCTCCAGGGCGTCGTAGATCATCAGCCGGCCGACGAGCGGGTCACCGATACCGGCGAGCAGCTTGATGGCCTCGTTGACCTGGATGGAGCCGATGGAGGCGCACAGCACACCGAGGACGCCGCCCTCGGCGCAGGAGGGCACCATGCCGGGCGGCGGGGGCTCCGGGTACAGGCAGCGGTAGCAGGGGCCGTGCTCGCTCCAGAACACCGACGCCTGACCGTCGAAGCGGTAGATCGAACCCCAGACGTACGGCTTGTTCAGCAGCACACAGGCGTCGTTGACCAGGTAGCGGGTGGCGAAGTTGTCGGTGCCGTCCACGATCAGGTCGTACTGCGCGAACAGCTCCATGACGTTCGTGGAGTCCAGGCGCTCTTCGTGCAGGTTGACGGTGACGTACGGGTTGATGCCCAGCACCGTGTCCTTGGCGGAGGCCGCCTTGGAGCGGCCGATGTCCGCCTGGCTGTGGATGATCTGGCGCTGCAGGTTCGACTCGTCGACCTCGTCGAACTCCACGATGCCGAGCGTGCCGACGCCGGCCGCGGCCAGATACATCAGTGCGGGCGAGCCCAGGCCACCGGCGCCGACGCACAGCACCTTGGCGTTCTTCAGCCGCTTCTGCCCGTCCATCCCGACATCGGGGATGATCAGGTGGCGGGAGTACCTGCGGACCTCATCGACGGTGAGCTCGGAAGCGGGCTCGACCAGGGGTGGCAGCGACACGGGAACTCCGTTGGTCGGTCTTGATGGGGTTCCCCCCGCACGGGCGGAGCCGAGAGTGGGGGAGATTGCTCTCCCGTAACACTGCCACGCCCTTCTTCATTCCGAGACACCTGTTCCGATGCGCGAGACGAAATCGTCCCAGTAACCGGGCAGTGACGCCCAGGCGTCCCCGGTGGCCCCTGCCGCCTCGGCGGCTCGGCGGTCGGTGAGGTAGACCGTGCCCGCTCCCTGCCAGCGGGCGATCCGCAGTGCCTCGTCGAGATGGCTGCGGGGCACCCCGTGAACGAGGTGACAGAACCGCTCCGGAGGGTAGTCGGCGGTCCACTCGGCCACCTGGGACCAGCGGTAGTCGTCCCAGCAACCGGCGAAGGTGACGAGCTGGTCGGCGGACTCGGCATAGCCGGGGTGGGGGTGGCTGCCGTGCCCGAAGACGAGGTGGCCGCCGCCGCACAGGGCACGCAGGGTGGTGGCCAGGCGCCGGGTCGCGGGCAGCTGGGTCCGGTCGGTGGGGCAGCGGTCCAGCCAGAAGCCGTCGGCCCGGTACCACTCCAGGTAGCGGCGGGCATCGGTGAGCAGCTCCCCGAAGGGGCGGGTACCGAGCCCCAGGTCGAGGTGGCCCAGTATCCGTACGCCCGTCTCGCGCACCCGGGACGCGGCCGGCAGGCAGTGCGGGTCGGGGCGGGCACCGGGCCCGTTGGACACATTGAGCACCGCCCAGTGCACCGCGCCCGGCCTCACCGGCGCCGGGCCGCCACGGCCCGGCGCGTACCGCGGCAGGAAGCCGCCGGCGCAGCGCAGCAGTTCGGCCCACTCGGCGGGGGCCAGCAGCGGATGGGCGAAGCCCGGTACGCCGATGCCGGCCCCGGTGGCGCCGGTCGGGGCGCGGCTGCCGCCAGCAGAGGTGGTCAGATGCGACATGCGGCCTCCATCCAGATGTCCGCGAGGGACTCCTCCAGCACGATCCGGGGACGCCAGCCGAGCCGGTCGCGGGCGGTGCGCACATCGGCCTGCTGCCAGGTGCCGCAGCCGTCCGGATACGGGTAGGTGGCGGGCGGCGAGCCGACCGGGTGCTCGGGGGACGGGCCGGGGATGACGAGCCGGGCGGGCGGGGAGTCGATCTCGTGCAGCGCACCGCCGAAGCCGGCGACCCGGGCGAGCACGGACGCGGCCTCGCGCAGCCGGACGGCGCGGCCGGTCCCGATGTTGACGACGCCCTGCGCGGCGGACAGCGAGGCGGCGTGCACCGCGCGGGCCACGTCGCGGACGTCGACGAAGTCCCGCTGCACCCCGAGCCCGCCGAGCTTGAGCTCGCTGTCGCCGGACTGCATGGCACGGCGCATCGCCTCGGCGAGCCGGCCCAGCGGCGACCCCGCCGGGGTGCCCGGGCCGACCGGCGAGAAGATCCGCAGCACGACCGCGTCCAGCCCGGAGCCCAGGACGAGTTCGGTGGCGGCGAGTTTGCTGACGCCGTACGGGCCGCCGGGGCGGGGCACCGCGTCCTCGGCGGTGGACGAGCCGGGCTGGGAGGGCCCGTACTCGGACCCGCAGCCCAGGTGGACGAGCCGGGCACCGCAACTGCTGCGGCGCAGCGATTCGCAGATGGTGGCGACCGCGACGGTGTTGTGCCGGGTCAGCTCGCGGGCGCCGCCGCGGGTGGCGCCCGCGCAGTTGACGACGACGCCGGGGTGGACCGCGTCGAGGAAGCGGGTGAGCGCGCCGGGGCTGCCGGTGGCGAGGTCGAAGCGGACATCGGCGTCGTCGCCCCGCCCCAGGGCGGTGAGCTGGACGGCGGGGTCGGCGAGCAGACGGTCGGCGACATAGCGGCCCAGGTAGCCGTTGGCGCCGATGAGCAGCACCCTCATCGTGCATCCCCCCGGTCCGCGTGGCGTGTGGTCGGCTGGACGTTCATCTGTCGTGCTCCTAAGGCGGATCGAGGGAAGTACGTCGTCGGCCGCGGAGCCGGGGCCCGCCGCGAGGACGGGGGCCGCATGGGGGGTGAGGTCCGCGGCCGACGACGTACTTCCCTCGATCCGCCTTAGGAGCACGACAGATG
>NZ_SDIF01000165.1 GCF_004122735.1 Streptomyces sioyaensis
GGTGGCGTCGGTGGCGTCGGTGGCGTCGGTGGCGTCGGTGGCGTCGGTGGCGTCGGTGGCGTCGGTGGCGTCGGTGGTGGCTTCGGTGCCGGCGGCGTCGGTGCCGGCGGCCGAGGGCTCCTCGCCGCTGCGGGCGGTGGGTTCCTCGGTCTCAGTGCTGGCCATGTCGGCGGATCTCCCCCCGGAGCTGTTCGGTGATCTCGATGGAAAGGTCGGCGACCGCGGCGTCCTCGATGCGGCGCGGCTGCGGGATGTCGACCTGCCACTCGCGGGCGATCCGGCCCGGCCGGGAGGACAGCAGCACCACCCGCTCGGCGAGCCGCACGGCCTCGCGGACGTTGTGGGTGACGAAGAGGACCGAGAGGTTTGTCTCGCGCCAGATGCGGGTCAGTTCGTCGTGCAGCACATCGCGGGTGATCGCGTCGAGCGCGGCGAACGGCTCGTCCATCAGCAGCAGCTGGCTGTCCTGCGCGAGCGCCCGGGCCATCGCGACGCGCTGGCGCATCCCGCCCGACAGCTCGTGCACCCGCTTGCCGTGCGCACCCTTGAGCCGGACGAGTTCCAGCAGCCGCTCGGCCTCGGCACGGCGCTCCGCGCGCGGCACCCCGCGCAGCCGCAGCGCCAGTTCGATGTTGCGGCCCGCGGTCAGCCACGGGAACAGCGCATGTTCCTGGAACATCAGCGCCGGCCGGCCGCCCGGCGTCTCGATGGCGCCGGCGGACGGGGCGTCGAGGCCGGCCACCAGGTTGAGCAGGGTGGACTTCCCGCAGCCCGAGGCCCCCAGGAGGCAGACGAATTCGCCGGGCGCCACATGGATGCTGATGTCCTCCAGGACATGCTGCTGTGCGCCGGTGCGGCCGAACGACTTCGAGACATGGTCGATGCGGGCCGCGTACGGCACGGTGGTGCCCGTGTCCGCCGTGGCGGGCTGCTTGGTGAGCGTGGTGGTCGTCATCGGTGTCACCTCCTGGGGGAGTGCGGTGCTGCGGGCTACTTGCTGCCGAGTCCGGCGTCGTCGACCGGCTGCTTGCCCTCGGACTTGAGCACCTTGTTCAGCAGCGTGAGGTCGTAGATGCCCTTGAGGTCGGGCTTCTTCAGCAGGCCTGCCCTGACCGCGTGGTCCGCCTCCTGCTGGAGCGTGGCGGCCAGCGGGTCATCGGTGAGCTGGACGTTCCGGAACGCCGGGTCGATGACGTCTGCGGGCAGCGCCTTGCCGGCGACGTCCGGGGAGGCGAGCTTGTCGTTCAGGGCCTTCTTCGCCTCGGCCGGGTGGGAGCGGATCCAGTCGTTGGTCTTCACCGAGGCCCGCAGCACCGCCTCGACGGCCTTCGGGTGCTCCTTGAGGAACTTCTGCGAGACGATCATGTTCGTGATGACGAACTTGCCGTCCTTCCACAGCGTCTTCTCGTCCAGGAGCGTCTTGCCGCCCTCGGCGACGAGCTTGGAAGCGGTGGGTTCGGGCACCCAGGCACCGTCGATGGAGCCCTGCTGGAAGGCGGTGGGCGTCACCTTGTTGTCGGTGCGCTGGACGGTGACGTCACCCTTGCCGGTGGTGGGGTCGACCTTGTAGCCCTTGCCGGCCAGGTAGTTCAGCAGCGCGACGTCCTGGGTGTTGCCCAGCTGCGGGGTCGCGAGCGTCTTGCCCTTGAGGTCGTTCAGGCTCTTGATCTTCTTGGGGTTGACCACCAGCGAGACCCCGCCGGAGGCCGAACCACCGATGATCTTCAGGCTCTTGCCGTGCGACTTGGCGTAGCCGTTGATGGCGGGGGAGGGGCCGATCCAGCCGATGTCGATGGCGCCCGAGTTGAGCGCCTCGATCTCGGCGGGGCCCGCGTTGAAGACGGAGGACTTCACCTCCGTGCCGCCCAGCTCCTTCTGGAACTGGCCGTTCTGGAGGCCGATCAGGGGGGTGGCGTGCGTGGTGTTGCCGAAGAACCCGATCGTCACGTGATCGAGCCCGTCGGTCTTGGGGCCCTTGGGGGCGACCCCGGCCGCGGTGTCCTTCTTGGCCTCGGAACCGTAGCCGCAGGCGCCCAGCGCTCCGGCCAGGAGCGGGACGGTGACGGCGGCCGCCAGCAGGCGGTGATGAACGGCAGACACGGAAGGTGTTCCTCTCGGAGGGCCGGGTCGGTGGGTGCCCCTATGGCACGCCCGGCAGATCGACGGATCTTCGGTAGCAGGGTGGTTGGAGAGCGGAGCGGGACATCGTCAGCGCACACATCGGCCGACTCCGCCCTGCCCGCTGCCCAGGGCGCCGCTGCCGATGCGGCCGCCCTCCTTCGCGAAGGTCGAGAACACGTCCTGGAGCATGCTCAGAAGTCCCATCCCTCGTCGTCGGAGCCGTCGGCCCGCGTGGCCTCGGCCGCCGCCTGCGCGAACGCGTGGCCCGCCATCCCCGCGGTCAGCGTCGTCCCGTCCGCCGGGTCGATCAGCAGGAACGAGCCGGTGCGGCGGGAGTCGGCGTAGGCGTCCAGCGGCAGCGGCTGGGCCGTGCGCACGACGACCCGTCCGATGTCGTTGGCGACCAGCTCGCCGGGCGCCGGGTGCTGGGAGAGGTCGTCCAGCGTCAGCCGGGACGGGATGTCCTTGACGATCGCCTTGACCGTGCGGGTGGTGTGCTTGAGCAGCACCCGGTCGCCGACCTTCAGCGGACGGTCCGCCACATGGCAGATGGTCGCCTCGATGTCCTGCGAGACGGCCGGCGCGGTGGCCGTCGGGGCGATCAGGTCGCCGCGCGAGATGTCCAGGTCGTCGGTGAGCCGGAGGGTCACCGACTGCGGCGCCCAGGCGGTGTCCACGGCCTGGCCGAGCGCGTCGATCGCCTCGATGGTGCTCGTGCGGCCCGAGGGCAGCACGGTGACGGCGTCGCCGACGCGCAGCACGCCGGAGGCGATCTGGCCCGCGTAGCCGCGGTAGTCGGGGTGCTCGGCGGTCTGCGGGCGGATCACGTACTGGACCGGGAAGCGGGCGGGGTCGTCGGAGGGGTCGGCGACGACCGGGACGGTCTCCAGGTGCTCCAGGACGGTCGGGCCGCCGTACCAGTCCATGTGGGCCGACGGCGTCACGACGTTGTCGCCGGCCAGCGCCGAGATCGGGATCGCGGTGATCTCCGGGACGCCCAGCGAGGCCGCGTAGGTCGTGAACTCCTCGGCGATGGCGGCGAAGACGGGCTCGGCGTAGTCGACCAGGTCCATCTTGTTGACGGCCAGGACGACGTGCGGGACGCGCAGCAGGGCGGCGACCGCGGCGTGCCGGCGGGTCTGCTCGACCACGCCGTTACGGGCGTCGACCAGCACCACGGCCAGTTCGGCGGTGGAGGCGCCGGTGACCATGTTGCGGGTGTACTGCACGTGCCCGGGGGTGTCCGCCAGGATGAACCGGCGCCGCGGGGTGGCGAAGTAGCGGTAGGCGACGTCGATGGTGATGCCCTGCTCGCGCTCGGCGCGCAGCCCGTCGGTCAGCAGCGCCAGGTCGGGCGCCTCCTGCCCGCGGCCCAGGGAGGCGCGCTCGACGGCCTCCAGCTGGTCGGCGAGCACCGACTTGGAGTCGTGCAGCAGCCGGCCCACCAGCGTCGACTTGCCGTCGTCGACGGATCCGGCGGTGGCGAACCGCAGCAGCGAGGTGGCACCCGCGTCGACGGCGTCGATCGCGCCCGGGTTCGTGGTCGTGCTCATGGTTAGAAGTACCCCTCGCGCTTGCGGTCCTCCATGGCGGCCTCGGACAGCTTGTCGTCGGCCCTGGTCGCGCCCCGTTCGGTGAGCCGGGACGCGGCGATCTCCGCGATGACGGCCTCGATGGTGTCCGCGTCGGAGTCGACGGCACCGGTGCAGGACATGTCGCCGACGGTGCGGTAGCGCACCTGCCGCCGCTCCAGGGTCTCCCCCTCCTTGGGGCCGCCCCACTCACCGGGCGCCAGCCACATGCCGCTGCGGCCGAAGACCTCGCGCTCGTGGGCGTAGTAGATGGCGGGCAGTTCGATCTTCTCGCGGGCGATGTACTGCCACACGTCCAGCTCGGTCCAGTTGGACAGCGGGAAGACCCGGACGTGCTCGCCGGGGGAGTGCTTGCCGTTGTAGAGCTGCCACAGCTCGGGGCGCTGCCGGCGCGGGTCCCAGCCGCCGAACTCGTCGCGCAGCGAGAACACCCGCTCCTTGGCGCGCGCCTTCTCCTCGTCCCGGCGGCCACCGCCGAAGACCGCGTCGAAGCGGTTCTTCTCGATGGCGTCCAGCAGCGGGACGGTCTGCAGCGGGTTACGGGTGCCGTCCGGGCGCTCGCGCAGCTCACCGCGGTCGATGAAGTCCTGCACGTGGGCGACGTGCAGCCGCAGACCGTGCCGCTCGACCGTGCGGTCGCGGTAGTCGAGGACCTCGGGGAAGTTGTGCCCGGTGTCGATGTGCAGCAGCGAGAACGGCACCGCGGCCGGCGCGAACGCCTTCAGCGCGAGGTGCAGCATGACGATGGAGTCCTTGCCGCCGGAGAACAGGATCACCGGCCGCTCGAACTCGCCCGCCACCTCGCGGAAGATGTGCACCCCCTCGGACTCCAGCGCGTCCAGGTGGGACAGGGCGTACGGGGAGTCGCCCTCGTGGCCCGGGCCGGTCGCGGTGATGGAAGCTGCCGTCGTCATGCCAGTCCCCTCTCGGTGAGCAGCGTGTGCAGCGCCGCGGCGGATTCCTGCACGGTCTGGGTGTGCGACTCGATGCGCAGATCGGGCGATTCGGGAGCCTCGTACGGGTCGTCCACGCCGGTCAGCCCGGAGATCTCGCCGGCCGCCTGCTTGGCGTACAGCCCCTTCACATCCCGCTCGGAGCACACCTCGACGGGGGTGGCCACATGCACCTCCAGATAGGCGGTGCCCTCGCTCTGGTGGCGCTTGCGCACGGCCTCGCGGCTGTCCGCATACGGCGCGATCACCGGCACCAGCGCCTTGACGCCGTTGCTCGCCAGCAACTCGGCCACGAAGCCGATGCGCTGGACGTTGGTGTGCCGGTCCTCGCGGCTGAAGCCGAGCCCCGCGGAGAGGAACTCGCGGATCTCGTCGCCGTCGAGCACCTCGACACGGTGGCCCTCGCCGCGCAGCCGGCCGGCCAGCTCGTGCGCGAGGGTCGTCTTGCCCGCGCTCGGCAGACCGGTCAGCCAGATCGTGGCGCCCGTCATGGCTATCTCCTGATGGTCCGTCATCCGTGCAGCCCGCACTCGGTCTTGTTGCTGCCGGCCCAGCGGCCGGCCCTGGCGTCCTCGCCCTCCAGCACCCGGCGGGTGCAGGGCGCACAGCCGACGGAGGCGTAGCCGTCCATCAGCAGCGGATTGGTGAGCACCCCGTGCTCGGTCACGTACGCATCCACATCGGCCTGCGTCCAGCGGGCGATCGGCGAGATCTTCACCTTCTGCCGCTTGGGGTCCCAGCCGACGACCGGGGTGTTCGCCCGGGTCGGCGACTCGTCCCGGCGCAGCCCCGTCGCCCAGGCGTCGTACGCGGCCAGACCCTCTTCGAGGGGCCGGACCTTGCGCAGCGCGCAGCACAGGTCGGGGTTGCGGTCGTGCAGCTTCGGGCCGTACTCGGCGTCCTGCTCGGCCACGGTCTGCCGCGGCGTCAGGGTGAGGACGTTGACGTCCATCACCTCGGCCACCGCGTCCCGCGTCCCGATCGTCTCCGGGAAGTGGTAGCCGGTGTCCAGGAAGACCACGTCCACGCCCGGGAAGGCCCGCGAGGCCAGGTGCGCGACGACCGCGTCCTCCATGGAGGAGGTGACGCAGAAGCGCGGACCGAAGGTCTTCGCGGCCCATTCGAGGATCTCCAGGGCGGGCGCGTCCTCCAGGTCCCGGCCTGCCTGCTCGGCCAGGTGCTGAAGGTCGGTAGCGGTGGTCACGTGGTACCTCCGTCGGAAGCGGAAGGGGGCCGGCCGGTGCTGCCCGGCGCCAGCAGGCCGCGGAACGTCAGCCGGAACGCCCGGCTGCAGGCCCGGCATTCCCACGCACCGTGGCCCTCCTCGGAAGGCTGGAGGTCCTCGTCCCCGCAGTACGGGCAGTAGAACGGCGCCGCGCGTTCACTCACGGTGTCCTCCGCCCGGCCTCGGCTCGCTCACTTCAGCGCACCCTCTTCCGCACGGGCCGCCCACTGGGCGAACCGCTCGCCGTCGGTGCGCTGCGCCTCGAAGTTGCGCAGCACCCGCTCGACGTAGTCGGGGAGTTCGTCGGCGGTGACCTTCAGCCCGCGGACCTTGCGGCCGAAGCCGGCCTCCAGGCCCAGCGCGCCGCCCAGGTGCACCTGGTAGCCCTCGACCTGGTTGCCGTCGGCGTCCAGGACCAGCTGGCCCTTGAGACCGATGTCCGCGACCTGGATGCGGGCGCAGGCGTTCGGGCAGCCGTTGAGGTTGATGGTGATCGGCTCCTGGAACTCCGGCATCCGGCGCTCCAGTTCGTCGATGAGCCAGGAGCCGCGGCCCTTGGTCTCGACGATGGCGAGCTTGCAGAACTCGATGCCGGTGCAGGCCATCGTGCCGCGCCGGAACGGCGAGGGGCTGACCTGGAAGTCCAGCGCCTCCAGCCCGGCGACCAGCGCGTCGACCTGGTCCTGCTCGACGTCGAGGATGATCAGCTTCTGCTCGACGGTGGTGCGCAGCCGGTCGGAGCCGTGCGCGGCGGCGAGTTCGGCGATCTTGGTGAGGGTGGTGCCGTCGACCCGGCCGACGCGCGGGGCGAAGCCCACGTAGAAGCGGCCGTCCTGCTGCCGGTGCACACCGATGTGGTCCCGCCACGTGGAGACCGGCTCGTCGGGCGCCGGGCCGTCGACCAGCTTGCGCTGGAGGTACTCGTCCTCCAGCACCTGGCGGAACTTCTCCGGGCCCCAGTCGGCCATCAGGAACTTCAGCCGGGCGCGGGTGCGCAGCCGGCGGTAGCCGTAGTCGCGGAAGATGCCGACGACACCGGCCCACACGTCCGCGACCTCGTCCAGCGGCACCCAGGTGCCCAGGCGCCGGGCGAGCTTGGGGTTGGTGGACAGGCCGCCGCCGACCCAGAGGTCGAAGCCGGGGCCGTGCTCGGGGTGGACGACGCCGACGAAGGCCACGTCGTTGATCTCGTGGACCACGTCCTGGACGGGCGAGCCGGAGATCGCGGTCTTGAACTTGCGCGGCAGGTTGGAGAATTCCTTGCTGCCGATGTAGCGCTCGTGGATCTCCTCGACCGCCGGGGTGCCGTCGATGATCTCGTCCGCCGCGATGCCGGCCACCGGGGAGCCGATGATCACTCGCGGGCAGTCGCCGCAGGCCTCGGTCGTGGAGAGCCCCACCGACTCCAGCTTCTCCCAGATGGCGGGGACGTCCTCGATGCGTATCCAGTGCAGCTGGATGTTCTGCCGGTCGGTGATGTCCGCGGTGCCGCGGGCGTACTGCTCGGAGACCTCACCGATGGCGCGCAGCTGGGCCACGCTCAGCCGTCCGCCGTCGACGCGGACCCGCAGCATGAAGTACTTGTCGTCCAGCTCCTCCGGCTCCAGGATCGCGGTCTTGCCGCCGTCGATCCCGGGCTTGCGCTGGGTGTACAGGCCCCACCAACGCATCCGCCCGCGCAGGTCGTTGGGGTCGATCGAGTCGAAGCCGGCCTTGCTGTAGATCGTCTCAATGCGTGTCCGCACATTGAGACCGTCGTCGTCCTTCTTGAACTGCTCGTTGCCGTTGAGCGGAGTGAAGTGCCCCACGGCCCACTGGCCCTCGCCGCGGTGGCGGCCGGCCTTGCGGCGGGTCGTGGCAGCTGCGGTCGATTCCGGGGTGGCGGCCATGGATGTCTGTCCTTCTGGGCGGGCTCAAGGAGGCGGACGGGGATGCCGGACACCCGGCATGACCTGCGCAGACACACCGAAGTGCGGCGCGTGGCACGCGTCGGTGAGGCCTGCGGGGCAGGGGGCGTCAGGGTGTCCGCGACGGCGGGGACGAGGGGGCGGAGGTTCGGTGTGGTGCTGAGTGCTGCCAAGGGCCGAAGGCCCTGGTGAATGCGACCTCAGCCCGCCCGACAAATGGCGCTGGACATGCGGCCGAGGTCGACGTGCCGCCGACTCACCAAGGCAATTCCAGCTCGAGACATGACGGAAGCCTGTCACGCCGTTCTCCGGCCAGTCCACCGTCATCCAAAATATGGACAACTCTGTCCCGCATGGCGAGACACTGTGCTGTCGGTCACTCTCCGGCGGCCGCGCCGGACGTGACGGGCCCCGCCCCGGGCCACGGGCCGGGCGCCGGTACGTCGGGCTCCTCGGTCACCGTGGTGTCGTACAGCCGGAAGCCGCGCCGCTGGTAATTGGCCATGGCGTGCCGGCCGTCCTTGCTGCACGTGTGCACCCACACCCGCTTCGTCGGGGCCTGCCCCGGCCACCGCTCGGCGAGGTCCCAGGCCCGCTCGATCCCGTACGAGAGCAGCAGCCCGCCGATCCGGCGCCCCCGGAAGGCCGGGACGAGCCCGAAGTAGACGATCTCCACGGAGCCGTCCGGGCCCGCTTCCAGCTCGATGAACCCGGCGGGGGTGCCGCGCTCGTACGCCACCCAGGTCTCCACGCCCGGCCGCCCGAGGTACTCCGCCCACCGGGCGTACGGCCAGCTCAGCCGGTCGGTCCAGGTGACGTCCCCGCCGACCGCCGTATAGAGGAAGCGGCTGAACTCCGGCGAGGGCACCTCGGACCGGGCGATACGGACGCCCTGCTCGGGCGGCGGCCCCTGGACGGGGGTCAGGTCGGCGCGCGAGGTCTGTTCGAGATACCAGGTGGTGACCGAGAGGCTCATGCCGCCAGCACATCACACCCGGATCGGGCCCTGGCCGCGGCCCGGGGGCCGGAGGGACGGGCCGGAACCGGCGGGGCGGCCCGGGTCCGGAGGGGCGGGCCGGGTCCGCATCATGAGATGTCCGCTCATCCCGGGGCGGCGCCGGCCGGCGGGCCCGCTACGCGGTCCCCGTCATCCGGGCGAAGACCACCACGTTGCCCGCGTAGCCGGAGCCCGCCGCATAGGCGCCGCCGCAGGTCAGCACGCGCAGTTCGGGGCGCCCGGTGGTGCCGTAGACCTTCCGGGCGGGGAACTTGTGCTTGTCGAAGACCTGGATCCCGTAGACCTCGAAGACCGCGGTCCGGCCGTCCTTGCGGGTCACCCGGATCGTCCGGCCCTTCTCCAGGGCGCCCAGCCCGTAGAACACCGCGGGGCCGGCGGCGCTGTCGACATGCCCGACGAGGACGGCGGTGCCGTTCTCCCCCGGCGTCGGGGCGTCGGCGTACCAGCCCGCCAGCCCGGGCTCCCCGGCCGGCGGCGCCTCGATCCAGCCGTGCCCGTCCAGGCCCAGCGGCATCAGCGGGGCCGACACCCCGATCGACGCGATCGCCACCCGGGAGGGCACGGAGCGGGGCAGCGGGGGCGGCGCCGGGCCGGTGGGCGGGAGGTCGCCGGGGAAGAGCACGCCGCCGGCCGCCGGCTGCGGCGGCCCGTCCGCCTCGCCGGACAGCCCCTGGCGCACCATGCCGAAGCCGATCAGCCCGGCCAGGGCCAGCACGCCCCACCGGGGCCGGCGGGCGGCGGCCGGTTCCCCGGACGCCGCGTCGGTCGGGCCTGCCGGGCTCATCGCTCACCTCCCGCGGTGCACGGTCCGCAGTCGGCACGCTAGGGCCGCCCGCGGGGCGGCGGCGAGCGCAGTTGGCCGAACGGGTGGCGGGGTCCCGACCGGCTCCTCGGCCGCCCGGCGCCGCCGTGCCGGCTACGGATTCCCGAACGCCGTGCCCGTTACGGGGTCTCGAACACCGCCTCGGCCAGCCGCTCGACCTGATCCGGGCCCGGGGACCAGCAGTAGAGCATCACTTCGTCCGCGCCGATCGCCCGGTACGCGGACACCGCCGCACGGATCTGCGCCCCGGTGGTGAGCAGCCCGTTCACGACATGGTCGGTGTAGCCGCCCGGCTGGTAGTACGCGCGCAGTTCCCGGCGGGCACGGTCGATGACCGGCGGCGGGCCGAGGGCCACATTGACCTGGGCCAGCAGCCGCGGCCCGCCCGTACGCCCGGCCCGGGACCAGGCCTCTTCCACGGAGCGGAACATGCCGTCCATGTGCGCGGGCGGCAGGTTGGCGCCGAGGAAGCCGGCGCCGAAGCGGGCGACGCGCTCGATCGCGGCCGGCACGAAGCCGCCGAACAGCACCTCGGGCCCACCGGGCCGCGCGGGGGCGGGACCGATGGGGCCGACCTCCTCGGAGAGCGGCTCCCCCGACCAGAGCCGCCGCATGGTCGCCATCTGTGCGTCCAGTCGCCGGCCGCGGGTGCGCAGGTCGACACCGGCGGCCAGATAGTCGTCGTCGCGGCCGCCGATACCGATGCCGAGGGTGAAGCGGGAGGCGGAGAGCAGATCGAGGGTGGCGGCCTGCTTGGCGAGCAGCGCCGTACGGTGCAGCGGGGCCAGCAGCACCTCGGTCTGCAGCCGGATCCGGGACGTGGCGCCGGCCAGGGTGGCCAGCGTGATCAGCGGTTCGGGGTTGTGGAACACCAGCCGGTCGAGCAGGGCGACCGTGGTGAAGGGGGTGGCTTCGGCGCGCCGGGCCCAGCTGAGCAGCTGTGCGGGGTCGCCGATGGGAAGGCCGAGGCCGACGGACATGGAAGTCCTCCAGAAAGACGTGCGGGCATGACAGAAATCGGTGTCGCCCACTCGTCCTCTGCCGCGCGTGTGGCGCGGGCTGCTCCCGTTCTGCGACGTCCTTCTTGAGAGCTGCGGTATGAGTTGCGGCCCACCCTAGGAGAGGGGAACGCGCGTCCGCACCCGGATTTCCGCCGCCTGCTCTTCCCCTCCCCGCGCCGCCCGGTCATGCCCCGCCGCCTGCTCGCCC
>NZ_SDIF01000166.1 GCF_004122735.1 Streptomyces sioyaensis
ACTTGGATCCATCGAACTTTTTTGCGGTTCGGCGGGGCGGGGTGTGGGGTGCCGGCCGGCACCCCGTGCCCACCGGCCGGCACCCCACACCCCGCCCCGCCGAACCGCAAAAAAGTTCGATGGATCCAAGTGGGGGCAGGCTACGTCTCATCAACGTCCAGTCGGATCCTCCCCACGGAGGTGGGAAGAAATGGCCGGTTTCAGAGCCCTCGCAGAGCAGGTCCGCAATCCACGTCTCGTCGCGACCCAGCGACGCACCGCGCTGCGCAAGTGCCTTGAACGCTTCGCCCCTTACGGGCATCGGGCGACCTGGCACCATCTGTGCACCCGGGCCGGTATCGCGACCCAGGACCGCGATCCCGATCCGGAGCGGCTGGTGGCCGCGCTGGCGGAGCTTGAGGAGGCCCGTACTCTCTGGCTCGCGTACGAGGAAGAGTTCGCCGCCCGGCGGCGGAAGGAAAAGCACGACGGTATCCGGCAGCCCGGCGCCCTCGACGAGTGGCACCGGCGTACCTGGGGAGGCTGCGACATCGTGCCGTGCCAGTCTCCGCAACGGCACCCCGCGGCCCGCCTCGCGGTGGTGCTCCGCAACATGATCGTGGCGATGGAGGCGGGACGCCCGCGCCGCGACTGCCCGGTGTGCGGCGGCACCCGCTTCACCTGGCTCCCCGAGTCCATGAACCACCCGGCGTCCGGGCCGGCCTGCCGGGAGTGCGGGGTGCTCGCGCCGGTGTCCGTGCTCACGCCCGAGGTACTGATGACCGCGGACCGGGTCCGCGGCCCGGGGGCGTTCGCGGCGGCCTGACCAGGCCGGCGAAGCCGCACCCGACACAGGGGGAAAGGCCGGGTCCGGGCGTTGTCAGACCCTGCTGCCATCATGAGGGCATGCTTCAGGTCTGTCTCAACGGCCCCCGGACCGCGGCCGATTCCGGCGCCGTACCGATGTCACCCGCCGCCCTCGCCGCTGCCGCACGGCAGGCGGTGGCGGCCGGCGCCGAGGATGTCCATGTCCATCCCAAGACCCCGTGCGGCCAGGATTCGCTCGACCCGCGGGTGGTGGCCGCCACCCTGGAGGCGATCCGGGCGGTGGTGGACGTCCCGGTCGGGGTGACGACCGGCGCCTGGGCCGAGCCGGATCCCGAGCGCCGGCTGGCGCGGATCAGATCCTGGACGGTGCTGCCCGATCACGCGTCGGTGAACTGGCACGAGCCGGGTGCCGATGCGCTTGCCGCGGCCCTGATGGAGCGCGGCGTCGGCATCGAGGCCGGCATCTGGGCGGGCACCGCCGCCGCCGGGCTGTTCGCCCGCTCCCCGCTCGCGCCCAAGGTGCTGCGGGTGCTGGCCGAAGTGATCGGCACCGACGTCGGCCATCCCCCGGACGCCGCGCGCGAACTGCTGGCCGCGGTGGCCGGCGCCGCGCCCGGCCGCCCGGTGCTGCTCCATGGGATGGACGACGGGACCTGGCCGGTGCTGCGGCTGGCCGGTGAGCTGGGTCTGGACACCCGGATCGGCCTGGAGGACACCCTCCTGCTGCCCGACGGCCGACCTGCCCGCGACAACGCCGAGCTGATATGCGCCGCGGCCGCCGCACTGAGCGGCCCTCCTCGCGGCGCATGAACCATCGGTTGATGCACCACCCGTTCCTGAACCACCTGTTCAGATACGGCCTTTACGCGCCGACCCGGAAACTGAAACAACTGTGCACGGGCTGACCACCCGCACCGGCATCGCACCCGGCGGGCACCGGCCCCGCCCGTACGGCACCAGGCCGCACGGACCCCTCCCCCATGCCTCAAGGGCATGGGAGGTACCCCAGGAGAAGGTGGACCTCCATGGCCGAACTGCACGATCTGACCGCGCTCGAACAGGCCGAGGGAATCCGGTCCGGTGACATCTCCCCCGTGGAGCTCACCGAGCACTATCTGGCGCGGATCGAGCGGCTCGACGACACACTCGGTGCATTCCTCACCCGCACCCCGGAGATCGCCCGCAAGCAGGCCTCGGAGGCGGAGAGCGAGGCCGCCGCGGCCCGCCGCGAGGGTCGCGAACTCCCCCCGCTGTACGGCGTCCCCGTCCCGGTGAAGGACCTCAACCAGGTCGCCGGGGTGCGCTGCACGATGGGTTCCCGGGCGCTGGCAGACAATGTGCCGGTGCTCGACGACCATGTGGTCACCAAGCTGCGGACGGGCGGCACGATCCTGCTCGGCAAGACCAACACCCCCGAATTCGGACTGCCCTGCTACACCGAGAACGACCTCGCGCCGCCCGCCCGCACCCCCTGGGACCCGGAGCGCTCGGCGGGCGGCTCCAGCGGCGGGGCGGCCGCGGCCGTGGCCGGCGGACTGGCGCCGCTCGCGCATGCCAGCGACGGCGGCGGCTCGATCCGCATTCCGGCGTCCGTCTGCGGGCTGTTCGGCATCAAGCCCAGCCGGGGCCGGATCAGCGGCGGCCCCCTGCTGCACGACGTCTCCGGCCTGGCCACCTCGGGCCCGCTGGCCCGTACGGTCGCCGACGCGGCCACTCTGCTGGACGTCCTGGCGGGCCCCATGCCCGGCGACCCGTTCGCGGCGCCGTCGCTGCCACCGGGCGAGACCTTCGCCGCGCACGCCCGCCGCGACCCGGGACGGCTGCGGATCGCCTGCCTCATCGAGCCGCCCGTCCCCGGTGTCGAGGTCCACGCCGACTGCCGCACCGCCACCACCGACACCGCGGCGCTGCTGTCCGGACTCGGCCATGAGGTCGAGGAGTTGTCGCTGCCGGCCGACGACAGCATCCTCCTCGCCTTCACCCGCGTCTGGTCGGTGCTGGCCGCGAGCCGCCCGGTGCCGCCGGGGGGTGAGGAGCTGCTGATGCCGCTCACCCGCCATCTGCGGGCCCGCGGCGGCGAGGTATCCGGCACGGAATTCGCCCGCTCGCTGTATGCCTTCCGGATGCTCGCCCAGTCCCTCGCGGACGGGCTGATGCCGCCGGGCGGCTATGACGTGATCCTCTCGCCGACCGTGGCCGCGCCTCCGGCAGCGGTCGGCGCACTGCGCAACGACGCCGATCCGCAGGCCGAGTTCGCCGCCATCGGCGCCTACACCCCGTTCACCGCGGTCTACAACGCCACCGGCCAGCCCGCGGTGAGCGTCCCGCTCCAGTGGAATGCCGAGGGCCTGCCGATCGGGGTGATGCTGGCCGGCCGGTACGGCGACGAGGCCACCTTGATCGCACTCTCCGCCCAGCTGGAACAGGCCCGCCCCTGGGCGGGCCGCAAGCCGGCCATGTGGTGACACCCGGGAGTGTGCGTCCGCCCCGCGCCGGGGCGGACGCACACCCGCTCACCGCTCGTCCGGACAGCACCCCGGCGCGCCCTGGCCACCCGGCGTTCCACTCGGCCGCCCGCCCCCGCCCTGCGGGTCGCCGGCGCGCCGCTGCGCCCCCTCCGGGTCCTGGGCGCTCCGGTCGACCCGCAGCCGGCGCGCGCCGGGCCCCTGCTCACCGAGGTTGTCGTACGGATTGGACAGCGCGCAGGTCTCCAGCGAGAGACAGCCGCAGCCGATGCAGTCGGTCAACCGGTCGCGCAGTTCGACGAGTTGGGTGATCCGCTCGTCCAGCTCGGAACGCCAGCCCTCGGAGAGCCGGGCCCAGTCGGCGCGGTTGGGGGTGCGCTCGTCGGGCAGCTCCGCCAGTGCGTCACGGATCACCGCGAGCGGAATCCCGACCCGCTGCGCCGCCCGCACGAACGCCACCCGGCGCAGCGCGTCACGGGAGTAGCGGCGCTGGTTGCCCGCCGTCCGGGTACTGCTGATCAGCCCCTTGGACTCGTAGAAGTGCAGCGCGGAGACCGCGGCGCCGCTCCGCGCGGAGAGCTGGCCGACGGAGAGCTCATGAACCTTGTACGGAAGCTGGGGCACGGTTCCAGCCTAGGCCGTGTCCGTAAAGCCCCCTCGTCAAAGCTCCTCGTCAAAGCTCCTCGTCAAAGCTCCTCGTCAAAGTCCCCCGTCCGCCCGCGGGGTGGGCCGGGCGGGACGTGGCGGCCACGGCCGGGACATGTCCGGTGATCCCCAGGCGTTGACAGCGGGTGCCCGCACTCCGCATGCTGAGCAAGCGCTTAGTATGTGCCGGCCGGTCGGCGGCGGCGGATGGATCCCGAGGAGGCAGACGGAGATGGCACAGCCCCGAGTGTTCGGATCGCTCGACGAACTGCGGGCCGCGGTCGGTGAGGACCTGGGCACCAGCGACTGGCTGGAGATCGACCAGAAGCGGATCGACCTGTTCGCGGACGCCACCGGCGATCACCAGTGGATCCATGTGGACCCGGAGAAGGCGGCGGCCGGCCCCTTCGGCACCACCATCGCGCACGGCTATCTGACGCTGTCGCTGCTGCCCGCCCTCGTACCGCAGCTGATGCGGGTCGAGAACGTGACGATGGGCATCAACTACGGCAGCAACAAGGTGCGCTTCCCCGCGACCGTCCCGGTCGGCTCCCGGCTGCGCGCCACGGGCCGGATCGCGGAGGTGGCCGAGGTGTCCGGCGGCGTCCAGCTCACCACGGTCGTGACCGTCGAACGCGAGGGCGGCGACAAGCCCGTGTGCGTCGCGGAGACGGTCAGCCGCTTCTACCTGTAGACCGGCCGCCGCCCCGCGCACCGGGCCAGGACCCGACGGTCCGGTTCCGGGGCGGCACCCCGCCGGCCGCGTCACCCACGCCTCCACGTCGCGGTCAGCTCTCTCCGGTCCGCCCGATGATCCGAGCAAGATGACTCACCCGCGTAGTGACCTGCGCAGCAGAAGGCCGCCGATCCCCACCAGGGTAGGAAAGCCGCTCTTTGGCATGGCGGCGGTGCCTGTCACACCTACGGCGGTCAGAACGGCGCCCGCCGCGCGCTGGGCGGGGATGTCCTTGTGCTCCTCCGCGGACCGCAGCAGTCGGCCGCCCATCCACAGGGCGGGCGCGGCGGCCATGAACCAGAAGGCGGCGGCGCGATCGCCCCGGTCGGGCACGGAGTTGACGAGGCTTCTGTGCGCCATGTCGGCGAACACATCGCGGTAGATCACTGCACCGATGGCACCGTGACCGATGCCGACAACCTGGAGCCAGAATCCGGCTGAACGTCGCTTCATGGCCATATCGTACGAGCACCCCTGGGCGCACTCGGACGATGACCCGACCCGCAGATTCGCGTCGGCAGAGAGTAAGTGATCCCGCCGGATGGGGCCGTGAAGGCGAACTCCGATCGCTGACCCGAACGACACCCCCTAGCCCCGGTCCGGCGCCCCCACCATCCGCAGGACGAGATCGGCGTAGAGGGTGCCGACCTCGTCCGGTGTGCGCGGGCCGTCGGCCGTGAACCAGCGGGCGACGTCCACGCACAGCGACAGCACCGCGAGGGTGGTGCCCGGGACGTCGTCGGCCCGGAACTCCCCGCTGTCCGCGCCGTCCTGGATGATCTGTCGCAGCAGCCGGTCGGTCTTGCGGCGCAGACCGGTGATCTCGGTGTAGTGCTCGGGGCTCAGCGCCTGGAGCTCGTACTGGATGACCCGGGCGGTGGTGTGGTGCTCGGCGTGCCAGCGGGCGAAGGTGCGCACGGCGTCGCGCAGCCGCTCGGTGGCGCTGCCCCCGGCCTCGGCGGCGGCGCCCATGATGCGCAGCGCCTTTTCGTGGCCGATGCCGCTGATCCGGTAGAGCAGCTCTTCCTTCGTCTTGTAGTGGATGTAGAGCGCGGCCGGGCTCATACCGGCCCGGCCGGCGATGTCACGGGTGGTGGTCGCGTGGTAGCCACGCTCCGCGAAGGCCTCGACGGCGGCACCGACCAGCCGTCGCGCGGCGTCCGGGGTCACCCCGGCCCACTCCTCGTTCTCCTCTTCGGCCCGTTCCGCCGCCGCACCCATCGCGCTCCCCGCTCCTCGATCCGCCAGGGACCCTCCACTGACGGATCGAACACCATATCGCGCCGCTGAGCAAGCGCTTAGGGTCCGGCGGGTGCGGGCGGGACGGCCGGAGCGACGGACCGGAAGGCCAAGACCCCGGTCAGCGCACGGCCGAGGGCGGCATCTCGGTGGCCTCGACCAGGGTGTCGTACAGGGTCCTCACCCGGGCGCCCGCGGCAGCTTACCGGCCGGGTAGCCGTCGGGACGGGACGGTTGATGAGCACTGCTAGTTTTCGCCGGACGGCCTCTACCATGTGCGTCATGGCCCGACCCCGCAAGCCCCTGCTGAGCCGCGAGCGCATCGTCTCCACGGCGCTGGCGCTCGTCGACTCCGAGGGACTGCCGGCGCTCTCCACCCGGCGGCTGGCGGCGGAGCTGGGGGTGAGCGGGCCCTCCCTCTACCACCACTTCACGACCAAGGACGAGATCCTCGACGCGGTGGCCGACACGATCATCGCCCAGGTCGATGTGTCGGCGCTGGAGACGGGCGGGGACTGGCGCGCCGGGCTGCTCGGCTGGGCCCGCTCCTACCGCGCGGCGCTCGCCGCGCACCCGCACATCGTGCCGTTCCTCGCCCAGGGGCCCGGCCGCCGCCCGGCCGGACTGAAGATGGCCGACGCGGCGTTCGGCGGCATGGTCGAGGCGGGCTGGGCGCCCGCCCAGGCCACCCGGGTCTGTGCGATGGTCCGCTACTTCGTCGCCGGCTCCGCGCTGGGCTCGTTCGCCCGCGGCTTCGTCGACGACCCGAGCGCCTACGACCCCGCCGACTATCCGCATCTGGGCCAGGCACATCTGCTGGCGGAGCATCAACGGCAGGTGGACGAGGGCGCGTTCGAGACCGGGCTGCGCGCGCTGGTGGACGGTCTGGCGCTGCAATTCCCTGCGCGGTCCACCAAGGGCTGACTACCGTAAGTGTTCTGGCCATTACGGGAATTGGCCGGTCGTGGAGGAGGTCCCATGCCGCCGAGAAGGGTCGTCACCGGACGGAGCAAGGAGCCGCGCAAGCGGTTCGCGGAGGAACTGCGCTTACTGCGCACACAGCAGGGCGACAGCCTGCGGAAGCTCGGTGAGGTGCTCGGCTGGGACGCGTCGCTGTTCGGGAAGATGGAGAGCGGGAAGACCATCGGCAGCCCGGAGGTGGTGGAGGCGCTGGCCCAGCACTACGGGGCGGAGGAATGGCTGCTGACGCTGTGGGAGTTGGCGGTGGGGGATCCGACGCAGTTCAAGGAGCAGTACCGCCGCTACATGTCGCTGGAGCAGGAAGCGATGAGCCTGTGGCAGTACTCCGTGAGGAGGCCGCCGGGGCTGCTGCAGACGGCTGCGTACGCACGCGAAGCGCTTGCGGCAGGCGGCCACAGAGGCAAAGAGCTGGATGAGCAGGTCAACGCGCGGGTGGACCGGCGGAATCTGCTGGAGGGCGAAGACCCACCGCCGTTCCGCGTCATCCTCTGCGAAGCCGTGCTGCGGAACTCGCTGCGCGATCCTCGGGAGTGGCGGGAACAGTTGCAATACCTGGTGGACACGTCGGAGCGCCACAACGTCACGCTTCACGTCCTGCCGTTCGGCACTGGCCTGCATGGCCTGGACAGCACGGACGTGATGTTCCTGCGGCTGCTGGACGGCAGTACCGTGGCGTACGTCGAGACCGACGTACGCGGGGAACTGATCGAAGAAAACGACAGGGTTGAGCGTTTGCAGCGCGCATATGATGCGGTGCGCGACCTGGCGTTGTCCCCGGCCGAGTCGCAGAAGTTCATCACGCGATTGTTGGAGGAAATGCCGTGCGAGCCATCGACCTGAGCAGCGCGACGTGGCGTAAGAGTTCCTACAGCAACTCAGACGGCGGCAACTGCATCGAGGTCTCCGACGACTTCCTCACCACCGCCGCCTGGCGCAAGAGCAGCTACAGCAACTCCGACGGCGGCGAGTGCATCGAGATAGCCGACAACCTCCCCGCCCTCGTCCCCGTACGTGACAGCAAGAACCCCCAAGGGCCCGCGCTCGTCTTCAGCGCCACCGCCTGGGGGTCCTTCGTTGCCGCCGTGAAGAACAGAGCCGTCTAGAAGACGACCAGCGCCCGCCCGCCCTTGCCCGCCAGCATCGCGTCGAACGCGGCCGGGATGCCGTCGAGGCCGATCCGCTCGGTGACCAGCGCGGAGAGATCGAGCGCGCCGGAGCGGACGTGGCCGGCGATGACGGGGAGATCGCGGGCCGGGTCGCTGTTGCCGTAGACGCAGCCGGAGAGCGTCCGCCCGAAGTAGAAGAGCTCCAGGGCGGAGAAGGTCACCTGCTGCTCCTGGCCGCCGATGCCGACGACCGTCGTACGGCCGCCGCGGCGGGTCGCCGACCAGGCGGTGCGGATGGTTTCGGCGCGGCCCACGCACTCGATCGCGACATCGGCACCCACTCCCCCGGTGAGCTTGCGGATCCGCTTGGCGCCCTCCTTCTCGAAGAACGCGGCGTCCCCGGCCACGACGAACTCGGTGGCGCCGGCCGCGCGGGCCAGCTCCTCCTTCGCCGGTGAGACGTCCACGGCCACGATCGGACCGGCACCCGCGATCCGCGCCGCCTGGAGCGTGGCCAGGCCCACCCCGCCGACGCCGAAGACCACGACCGACTCCCCCGCCCGCACCCGGGCGCTGTGGTGGACCGCGCCCCAGCCGGTGAGCACCGCGCAGCCGAGCAGCGCGGCATCCACGAGCGGTATCCCGTCCGGCAGCGGCAGCGCGGCCCGCGCGGGCACCACGGTCTCCTCGGCGAACGCGGCGGTGCCCAGGCCTGGGTAGAGCGCGGTGGCGCCGCCGGCGAGGGTGGCGTACGGGGAGTGCGCGGCGAGGCCCGCGTCGGCGCACAGCCAGGGCTCGGCCAGGGAGCAGAAGTGGCAGTCTCCGCAGGACGGCGCCCAGTTGAGGACGACCTGGTCGCCGGGGGCCACCGTCGTCACGTCCGGACCGACGGCGGTCACGGTGCCGGCGCCCTCGTGCCCGAGGACGGCGGGGGCGGGCTGGCGCAGGGTCCCGTTGGACAGCGACAGATCGGAGTGGCAGACGCCGGCGGCGGCGAGCTTGATCCGGACCTGGCCGGGGCCGGGTGCGGGCAGGTCGATCTCGGTGACCTGGAGCGGGGCGTTGACGGCGGACAGTACGGCGGCGCGGACCACTGGATCTCCTCGGTGCGGGAGGACGGGGCAAGGGGCTGTCGGGCGGCGGGAGGCGGGGGCCTCCCGCAGCCCGGCCGGGTCAGAACTGGAGCGACTTGGTCTGGAGATATTCGGCCAGGCCGTGCGGCCCCAGCTCCCGGCCGATACCGGACTGCTTGTAACCGCCGAACGGGGCGAGGGGGTTGAAGCGGCCGCCGTTGATGTCGATCTGTCCGGTGTCCAGCCGGCGGGCGAACGCGGCCGCCTCGGCGTCGTCACCCGCCCAGACCGCGCCGGCCAGACCGTAGACGGTGCCGTTGGCGATCCGGACGGCGTCGTCCTCGTCCTGGTACTTCAGGATCGTCAGGACCGGGCCGAAGATCTCCTCCTGGGCGATGGTCATCTCCGGGGTGACGTCCGCGAAGACGGTCGGCCGGACGTAATAGCCGGGCCCGTCGACCGGCTCCGGGCCGCCCGCCACGACCCGCGCGCCCTGGGCGATGCCCTGCTCGATGTAGCCGCGGACCCGGCCCTGCTGGCGGGCGTTGACCAGCGGGCCGAGCCGCTCGCCGGGCACGTACTTGGCGGCCGCGGCGGCCGCCAGCTCGACGGCCTCGGCGTAGCGGTCCTCGTGGACCAGCATCCGGGTCCAGGCGCTGCAGGTCTGGCCGGAGTTGGCCATGACGTTGGCGACGCCCACGCCGACCGCCTTCGCCAGGTCGGCGCCGGGCAGGATGACATTGGCGGACTTGCCGCCGAGTTCCAGCGCCACCCGCTTGACCGCGGCGCCCGCGAGCGCGCCTATCTGCCTGCCGACGGTCGTCGAGCCGGTGAAGGAGACCAGATCGACCCCGTCGTGTCCGGCGAGGGCCTGCCCGGCGACCGGGCCGCGGCCGGTGACGAGGTTGAAGACCCCGCCGGGTATCCCGGCCTCGTCGACGCACTCGGCGAACAGCTGGGCCACCAGCGGGGTGTCCTCGGCGGGCTTGAGCACCATCGTGCAGCCGGCCGCGAGGGCCGGGGCGGCCTTGGCGACTATCTGGTGCAGCGGGTAGTTCCAGGGCGTGATCGCGCCCACCACCCCGACCGGTTCGTGCAGCACGGTGGAGTTGCCGATCTTCTCCTCGAAGGCGTGCGTACGGGCGAGTTCGGCGTAGGACGCGCTGACCGCCAGCGGCACCCCGGCGTGCACCGCCGTACTGAAGGCGAGCGGCGAGCCGAGTTCGGCGGTGATGGTCCCGGCGATCTCCTCGGCGCGCTCCGTGAGCCGGCCGTGCAGCGCGGCCAGCCGGTCCGCGCGCTCCTCGGGCGGGGTGGCGGCCCAGCCCGGCAGGGCGGCGCGGGCGGCGCGTACGGCGGCGTCCACGTCCTCCGCGGAGCCGGCCGGGACGGTGGCGATGACCTGCTCGTCGGCCGGGTTGACGACCTCGATCGTGTCGCTGCCGGCGGCGGGCCGCCAGCTTCCGTCGATGTACATCGCGTCGTGCTGCTTCACGTCGTGGTCCTCCCCTGCCGCCGATGTTCTTCCGGCCCCCAAACTAGCGCCGGTAGTTTTAGCTACGCCAGGGAGCCCGCCGCCACCCGGCCCGGGTGACGGCGGGAACGAGCCTACGGTGCGTCCGAAACGTCCCTTGATGCGGCCGGAGCGCGGTCCCTGTATGGGCCTGTGTGATCGAGGGCGCGGCCCCTGTGTGGTCGGGGGCGCGGCCGCACCCCCGCCGGCCGCGCCCCCGCTCCAGGTCCGGGAACCCCCGGACCTGGAGCGGGGGCGCGGCC
>NZ_SDIF01000167.1 GCF_004122735.1 Streptomyces sioyaensis
AACCCGGAAGCTAAGCCTTTCAGCGCCGATGGTACTGCAGGGGGGACCCTGTGGGAGAGTAGGACGCCGCCGAACAATCATTGTGGGAAAGCCCCGCACCATATGGTGCGGGGCTTTTCTGCGTTCCGGGACAGAAATGTGCGCCCTGGGCCTGCGATCTGCATGCGGGGCCGGGGATTGTGTCTAAGGTCGGGTCATGCGATACGACCTGGTCATTTTCGACAACGACGGTGTGCTCGTCGACAGCGAATCCCTCTCCAACACCATCCTGGCCGGCTATCTGACCGAGCTCGGGCATCCCACGTCGTACGAGGAATCGATACGCGACTTCATGGGGTCGGCGATGCACCGTATCCATGAGCTCGTCCTGGAGCGTACGGGCCGGCGGCTGCCCGAGGACTTCGACGAGGTCTTCCACGGCCGGGTCTTCGAGGCGTTTGAGCGGGAGCTGCAGCCGGTGGCCGGGGTGACGGAGGTGCTGGAGAAGCTGGACGCGGACGGCGTTCCGTATTGTGTCGGGTCCTCCGGCAGCCATGAACGGATCGGCGTGGGGCACCGGAAGACGGGCCTGGACCGGTGGTTCCCGGTGGGGCGTGTCTTCAGCGCGCAGGACGTGGGGCGGGGGAAGCCGGCGCCGGATCTCTTTCTGCACGCGGCCCGGGAGATGGGCGTGGCGCCGGAGCGGTGTGCGGTGGTCGAGGACAGCCCGCTGGGGGTGCAGGCAGCGGTCGCCGCGGGGATGGACGTCTACGGGTTCACCGCGATGACGTCGGCGGAGAAGCTGACGAAGGCCGGAAGCACCGTGCTGTTCGGCCAGATGGCGGAGCTGCCGGAGCTGTTGCGGTAGGCGTGCCGGCCGGCAGCCGGCCGTTGAATTGGTGCGGTGATCCATCTACCCAGTGGTAAGGGCGAGTTCTAGGCTGAGCGGCCATGACGGCCCCTCGGGTACCAGAAGCGCAGCTGCGGCACGGCCGGATCTCGCTCGCCCTCAGCTTCTTCATCCAGGGCGCGGTCTTTGCCCTCCTTGTGACCCGCATTCCCGCGATCCAGGACCGGTACGGGATATCGGATGCGCTGCTGCCGGCGTTCCTGGCGGCGGTGCCCGTCTTGGCGGGCGCCGGGAGCGTCGTCACGGAGCAGCTGGTGAAGCGGGTGTCGGCCGGTCGGGTGCTGCGGTGTGTGCAGCCCGTGGTGTGCCTGGCGCTGCTGGGTGTCGGGTCGGTCGGCACGACGGCTCAGGTGGCGGTGGCGCTGGCGGTGTTCGGGCTGTCGGTGGGCGCCCTGGACGCCTCGATGAACATGCTCGGGGTGAGCCTGCAGCGGGCGTACGGGCGCAGCATCATGCTCGGGTTCCACGCCGCGTACAGCCTGGGCGGCATCGTCGGGGCCTCGCTGGCCTGGGCGGGGGCGCACTGGCAGCTCTCGCTGGCGCTGTTGTACGGGCCGGTGGTGGCGGTGCTGCTGCCGCTGGCTCTGCTCGTGGGCCGGTGGTTCGTGGACCGGGAGCAGCCGGCAGCGGGGGAGGGGGCCGGGGCGGCCGCCGTCCCGCTGGCGATGCGGCTGCTGTTGCCGCTGTGCCTGGTGATGGCGTTTGCGTATATCGGCGACTCGACGGTCTCCAACTGGAGCGCCAAATATCTGCAGGACGTCCTGGGGAGCTCGGAGCAGCTCGCCACCGTCCCGTACAACGTCTATATGGTCACCACGCTGCTCGGGCGGGTGGTGGGGGACCTGGGGGTGCGCCGGTTCGGGGCGGTCGCGGTGGTGCGGTGCGGGACGGTGGTCGCGGCGGGCGGTTTCGCGGTGGTGGCCGCGGCGCCCGGGCCGTGGGCCGGGATGGCGGGCTTCACCCTGCTGGGGCTGGGGCTGTGTGTGATCGTGCCGCAGACGTTCGCCGCGGCGGGGCGGTACGCGTTCGAGAATCACGGTCCGGGGGCCTCGGACACGGCCATCGCGCGGCTGAATATTTTCAACTATGTGGGCTTTTTGATCGGCTCTCCGCTGGTGGGCGCCCTCGGTGATGCCTGGAGCTATCGGGGGGCGATGCTCGTACCGATGGCCCTGGTGCTGGTGACGTTGGTGTATGCCCGTTCGTTCGGGGCGCCGAAGGCCCGATACGGTGACGGACATGAGCGGCCGCGCACAGCTGATGTGGGATGAGGCAGTAACGGGCTACGACTTCGGGTCCGGGCATCCGATGGACCCGGTCCGGCTCGCGCTGACCATGCGTTTGGTGGAGGCGTTCGAGCTCGACCGGGGGCCGCTGGAGGTGGTCGCGGCCAAGCCGGCCGGCGACTCCACCCTTCGGCTGGTGCATCGTGAGGACTACATCGCGGCGGTCCGCCGGGCCTCGGCGGACCCCGCGGCCGCGGACCTCTCGTACGGGCTGGGCACGGCTGACGATCCGGCGTTCGCCGGGATGCACGAGGCATCCGCGCTGATCGCCGGGCAGTCGGTCGGTGCGGCGGAGGCCGTCTGGCGCGGGGACGCGGCGCATGCGGTGAACTTCGCCGGCGGGCTGCACCATGGGATGCCGGGCGGCGCGTCCGGATTCTGCATCTACAACGACGCCTCGCTGGCGATCGCCCGACTGCTGGAGCTGGGGGCCGAACGGGTCGCGTACGTGGATGTCGACGTGCACCACGGCGACGGGGTGCAGGCGACGTTCTGGGAGGACCCGCGGGTCCTGACGATCTCGCTGCACGAGCATCCGCGGACACTCTTCCCGCAGACCGGCTGGCCGGAAGAGACCGGCGGGGAGGGCGCGGAGGGCACCGCGGCGAATGTGGCGCTGCCGGCCGGCACCGGCGACGAGGGCTGGCTGCGGGCCTTCCACGCGGTGGTGCCGGAGCTGCTGGGGGCCTTCCGGCCGCAGGTGATCGTGACCCAGCACGGCGCCGACACCCACTTCGAGGACCCGCTGGCACATCTGGCGGTGAGTCTGGACGCCCAGCGCGCGGTGGCCGAGGCCTGCCATGACCTGGCGCATCAGTATGCGGACGGCCGGTGGGTCGCGCTCGGTGGGGGCGGCTATGCGGTGGTGGACGTGGTGCCGCGCAGCTGGACGCATCTGGCGGCGATCGCGGCGGGCCGGCCGATCGACCCGACCTCGATGGTGCCGGAGCACTGGCGTCACGAAGTTTTCCGCAGGACGCGGCAGTTGGCCCCGCAGCGGATGACGGACGGGCGTACGCCGCAGTGGCGGGACTTCGTCGACGGCGGCTACGACCCGGCCGACCGGCTGGACCAGGCGGTGCTGGCCACCCGTCGCGCGGTGTTTCCGTCGCACGGGCTGCTGCCGTAGGGCGGGGGCTGCAGCGCGCCCCTGACGCCCCGTCATGCCGGGCCGGGGGTGCGCGAGCTCGCGCCTCCTGGGCCGGCGTCCGCGCCTCCTGCGGCGGCATCCGGCGCCGGGGCCCCTCGGATGTGTGACTACCCGTCAGTCGGGGCACCCGTAGGCCGACCAACCGGACAGTATGGGTCGCGTGTTGGCTACCGGTGCGCTGCGGGCGCATCTGATCGAGGCGCGGCTCGCGGGGACGATCGCGACCCTGCGGGAGAAGAGTCTGGCGCGCTACCGGCTCTTCGCGGCACGTGATCCGCGGGTGCTGCTGGGGCTGGATCCCGAACGGGACTGGCCGCTGGGTGAAGTCCTGCGACTGATGGGGCAGAAGTGCGGGGTTTCGGTCGATCCCGCGCACACTTCCGGCCCGGATGTGGTCGATCCCGACCGCACGATCGCGGCGCTGGACCGGTTCGCCGACCGTCTGGCCGAGGCGGCGGCCCGGCGGGTCCCGGTGCTGCTCGGCACCGGCCATCCGCACCGGCTGCTGGGGTTCTACGCCGCCCTCGCAGACGCTCTCTCGTCGGCGGGCTGCCCCGTTCTCACCTCGGCGTATGGCGTCCGTGTCGACATAGCGACCCGGTTCGGCGTACGTACCTGCACACTCGACTACGTACGAGGAGTCGCGCTGATGCGAGAAGCAGGCGTGCGGGGCGCGCCCGCGGTGGGGGGCGTGCACACCCACTCGCCGCTCCCCGTACGGACCGTACTTGCGGCCGCGGCGGACGCTTCGGGGCCGCTGCCGGGGCTGGTGATCGGGGACCACGGCTGGGTCTGCGGGGCAGGTCAGCTGGGTTTCGAGGCGATCGGGCTGGCTGACACGGACGACCCGGCGCTGTTCGTCGGCCAGGCGGAGGGACGGGTCCGCGAGGTGGTTCCGCTCGACGACGCCGCGCGGCCGGCGTCCTATCGGCCACTGGCGCGATATGTACTCAATCGGGCGAGTCTGTCACGATAGGCGGCTGTTCGCTGCTCCTCTTCCCCACTCGCATCACCCGCCCCTAATCTGGGGAGTGAGCGCATGGCGACGAAGAGTCACCGGAGGGGAAGCCGGTGTCCGTCTTATGCGGAAGGTGCAGGTGTGGCATGGCTGCAGAGCAGAGGCCTCTGAACGAGGTTGTGTTCCTGACCGTGGCGGAAGTCGCCACGGTGATGCGGGTGTCCAAGATGACCGTGTACCGCCTGGTGCACAGCGGTCATCTGCCCGCGATTCGCGTGGGGAGGTCTTTCCGGGTTCCGGAGCAGGCGGTTCACGACTATCTCCGGGAGTCCTTTGTGGGGGTGGAATCGGCCTGACGGGACCTTTGCCGACCCTCGGATTACGCCGTTCGCCCGGCGCCGGGTAGGCTGGCCCGATGTAGGTAGTGTGGGCTCGGACGCCCCGCACCGAGTATTCGAAGTGAGCGAGGGTAGTCGTGGGCTCTGTTATCAAGAAGCGGCGCAAGCGGATGGCGAAGAAGAAGCACCGCAAGCTGCTCAAGCGCACCCGTGTTCAGCGTCGTAACAAGAAGTAAGCGACGCTGATCGCGAATTCGCAGCCCCCCATCGCCTTGGTGCGATCGGGGGCTGCGGTGCGTTGTGGGCCGTATGGACGGTGGTCGGACGGAAATGTCGTCGCGGGCATCCCGTGGTCATCACCGCGCAACACCGACCCGATAGCGTGGTCCGCACAGCTCGGCTAGGCGGAAGTCGCGGCGGGAAGGAAGGCCTGATCTTGGGCAAGGTCGTGCTCGTCACCGGAGTCGCACGGCAGCTGGGCGGGCGGTTCGTACGCCGCATCCAGCGTGATCCTGATGTCGACCGGGTGATCGGGGTCGACGCCGTGCCACCGGAACACCATCTGGGCGGCGCGGAATTCCTCAAGGCCGATATCCGGCATCCGGCCATTGCCAGGGTCCTGGCCGAGACGGGCGTCGACACCGTCATCCATATGGACATCAACGGCACGCCGTTGGGCAAGCGCGGCGGCCGCGCCTCGGTGAAGGAAACCAATGTCATCGGGACGATGCAGCTCCTCGGCGCCTGCCAGAAGGCCCCGAATGTGCAGCGGCTCGTCATCAAGTCCAGCACCAGCGTCTATGGCTCCGCACCCCGGGACCCGGCGGTCTTCACCGAGACCACCACGCCGAAGTCGCTGCCCAGTGGTGGCTTCGCCAAGGACGTCGTCGAGGTCGAGGGATATGTCCGCGGCTTCGCGCGGCGCCGTCCCGACGTGGCGGTGTGTGTCCTGCGCTTCGCCAATATCCTCGGGCCGTGCGCGGATTCCCCGCTCGCCGAGTACTTCTCGCTGCCGGTGTGGCCCACCGTCCTCGGCTACGACCCGCGGCTCCAGTTCGTCCACGAGGACGACGCCATCGAGGTGCTGCGGATCGCCGCCGCCGCGCCGCGCCGCGGCACCCTCAACAGCGGCACGTTCAATATCGCCGGAGACGGCGTATTGCTGCTGTCGCAGACCTCCCGGCGGCTGGGGCGGCCCACCGTCCCGCTGCTCCTGCCGACGGTGACCTGGGCCGGTACGGCGCTGCGGTCCATCGGCATCACGGACTTCTCGCCGGAGCAGATCCGGCTGCTCACGCACGGCAGGGTCGTCGAGACGACGCAGATGCGCGAGACACTGGGATTCCGTCCGAAGTACACGACGGCGGAGACCTTCGCGGAATTCGCCCGCAGCCGCGGACCCGGGCTGCTGCCGCCCGAGTCCCTCGCCCGCACCGTCGACCGGCTCGCCGGCGTGCTCCCCGCACGCGGCGGCCTGAGCCAGTGAAGGAGTTCACCCACCATGGCGGACGCCAAGGTCATTCCCTTCGGCGAGGAGCCCCGGGCGCGCAGGAAAGCCAGGCGGGCCGGGCGCACGGGACGCGGTACGGCGCTGGCGCCCGTACCGGAGGCACGCACCGAGCACCCGCCGGCGGCACCCCCGCCGTCGCGGCCGCGCACCCTGGACGAGCGGATCGCGGGCGGGCTGGCCTTCCTGCGCCGGCGGATCACCGGGGACTACGAGGTCGATGACTTCGGGTACGACGAGGAGCTGACCGACCAGGTCCTGATGTCGCTGCTGCGGCCCTTCTACGAGAAGTACTTCCGGGTCGAGGTGAAGGGCGTGGAGAACATCCCGTCCGACGGCGGGGCGCTGATCGTCGCCAACCACTCCGGGACGTTGCCGCTCGACGGTCTGATGCTCCAGGTCGCGGTGCACGACAACCACCCGGCACAGCGTCATCTGCGGCTGCTGGCGGCCGATTTGGTGTTCGTCCTGCCGGTGATAAACGAGCTGGCGCGCAAGGCCGGGCACACCCTCGCCTGTGCGGAGGACGCCCAGCGGCTGCTGGAGCGCGGCGAGATCGTCGGGGTGATGCCGGAGGGCTTCAAGGGCATCGGCAAGCCCTTCTCGGACCGCTACAAGCTGCAGCGCTTCGGGCGGGGCGGGTTCGTCTCGACGGCGCTGAAGGCCGGGGTGCCGATCGTGCCGTGCTCGATCGTGGGCGCGGAGGAGATCTACCCGATGATCGGGAACGCCAAGACGCTGGCGCGGGTGTTCGGGCTACCGTATTTCCCGATCACGCCGACGTTCCCCTGGCTGGGGCCGCTGGGGGCGATGCCGCTGCCGACGAAATGGACGATCCAGTTCGGCGAGCCGATCCCGACGGCCGGCTATCCGCCGGAGGCGGCGGACGATCCGATGCTGATGTTCAACCTGACCGATCAGGTGCGGGAAACGATTCAGCACACCCTCTACAAGCTGCTGGTGCAGCGACGCTCGGTGTTCTTCTGAGGCGGAAGCCGGAAGAACACCGAGCGCGGGGCACGGAGCGTTTCGCTACTTCGGGAGATCCTCGCCGTCGATGCCCAGTCCGGGAAGCAGCCCCGGGATCAGCGGCGGGAGGGTGACGTCGGGCTGGCCGCCGCTGTCCTTGCCGTGGTGGCCGCGGTGCGGGGACGGGCTGCCGCTCTTGGACGGCGGGTCGAGCAGGCCGCCCGTATTGCCGCCGAGCAGACCGTCGTCCTGGGACGGTGAGGCCGACGGGCGGGGGGCGTGCGCGCCACCGGAGTGCCTGCCGGAGGAGGTCTTGCTGCCGGAGGGTGCCGGGTGGCCGGCGGAGCTGGAGCCCCTGCCCGCGGAGCCGGGCGTGTTGCGGTGGTGGTGCTTGCCGGCCGGGGTGGGCGGCAGCAGCGAGCGGAGCGGACCGACCTCTTGGTCTATGGCGTCGAAGACCGAGCTGACCTTGTCGCGGACGTCCATCAGCTGCACCGGGAGCTTGTCGCGCAGCTGTGACCAGGTGCCGCGGTGCGATCTGGTGAAGGAGTTCAGCGCCTGGATGGGGTCGAGCGAGCCGTCGCGCTCATAGGCCTGGTGCAGCAGGCGGTGGCCCTCGCCCGCGTCATGGGTGACACCGGTGAGCGCCTTGCGGATCTCGCCGAGCGACTCGTGGTCGAGGTCCGCGAGCCGGGCGCGCTCCATCAGACGGCGGACCTCCATCATGCGGGTGGAGGCCTGGTCGAGATAGAGCCGGCCGCGGGCGGAGTCGTCGTCGGCCATGCCGAGCTTGAGGTCCTCCATGCCGCGCTTGAGGCCGTAGAGGGAGTCGCCGGGGAGGGCGTCGGAGCTGGCCGCGGCGACGCCGGTGAACGCCCCGGCGGCGACGCCGACCGTCAGCCCGCCCGCTGCCAGCCCCTTGGAGAGCCGGGAGCGCGGGCGCAGTCGGCCCATCGATTTCGTGGCGCGGTGCGCGCCCTTGTGTTCGCGCTGCTCGGGCACCCTGGCACCGTCGGACGGGGCGCCTTCGGCGAAGGCGGCCTCCATCGCGGCGATGAGCTGGGCGCGCTGGACAGTCTTGACCTCGGCGGCCATCTCCGGCCTCGGGAGTCTCCCGAGGCCGTCGGCGACCGCCAACAGCCGTGCTTCGCCCGGCGCTTGCGCCGGTTCGACCTGGTCCTCGGCCGCCGTGCCCTCGAGGACCTGCTCCTCCAGGGTCTGGGCGAAGGCGTTGGCCCGCCGGTGCACCGAGACATTCGCGATCACGGGCGGCACCTCCTCTCGTCATCCCGCTCGACTCCCCGGACTGGCTTTGACTGTCCAGACGGACCGGACGGTTGCACGCAGCTGTCCGCTGCCACTCGATCGAGTGAGAGGCAGCGGGCATGGCGTGACCGCATGGAGCCTGCATTCCGCACAACGAGCGGCGCGGCACTCGGGTTACGCACTCACGATGATCTGACCGACCGGTTATGGAAGATCACCAAGCGTAGGCGGAAGAGGGCGTGGGGCGGGGCGTCGATATACGCGGATAGGGGTCGGTCAGCGGGCGTCTTCAGGGAGCAGCCGCGCCAGGGTGCGGACGGCGCGGTACTGGAGGGTCTTGATCGCGCCCTCGTTCTTGCCCATGACACGGGCGGTCTCGGCGACCGAGAGGCCCTGCAGAAAGCGCAGCGTGACGCACTCCTGCTGCTGGGGGTTGAGCTTGCGTACCGCCTCCAACAGGGCGGCGTTGGAGAGGGATTCGAGGACGGAGTCCTCGGGGCTGCGCTCGACCTCGTTGGCGTCGAGCATCTCTCCGGTGGTGACTTCCAGGCGGAAGCGGGAGGACTTGAAGTGGTCGGCGACCAGATTGCGGGCGATGGTCACCAGCCAGGCGCCGAAATCGCGGCCCTGCCAGGTGAACGTGCCGATGCGGCGCAGGGCGCGCAGAAAGGTCTCGCTCGTGAGGTCCTCGGCCGTGGCACGGCCCCCCACGCGGTAGTAGATGTAGCGGTAGACCGTGTCGGCGTACTGGTCGTAGAGGCGGCCGAAGGCTTCGGCCTCGCCGGCCTGGGCCCGTTCGACGAGGTCCATCATGCGACGGCTGTCGCTGTCGGCGGGGCGACGGGCGGTGGTCGTGCCGGCGCCCGAGCGGCGGGTTCTGCCGGCGGCCTTGCCGACCGCAGCACTCCCGTCGGCCAGGGCGTAGCAGGGTCCGGCGGCGGGGACGGCTGAGGCGAATGCGGGGACGGCGTACGCGGTGGGGACGAAACTGCGCAGGTGTTCGACGAGTGTCGTGCGCAGCGTAGCCAGGCCCGAGGCGTCAACCCCGACGTGTGGGTACACGGGACTCCCAGAGGCAGAGCTTCCATCACGTGCAGTGCGGGACCGTTCACTCGTCGTAGGGACGTGTGGGTTCCGGATTGCGTCTGAGGAGAATAACGCTTCGTACAGGCAGCGCTACACCCAGTTGCTCAAATCATCGATTACTTACGGTCCGTGCCGGGTTGGTTGCAGGTCGAGTATCGATTACTGAGCAACTATTGATCGGAAGGGAACGCAATCTGCCTGGTTGGAGGGCGTGTTGTGGCTAACCGGCAGCAATGTGACTGGGCGGGCGGCGGAGGGGGTAGAGACAGGGGATGGCTCGCCGTGTCGCTCGGTGATCAGGCCTGGTCAGCGGCGGCGGCGCTGGAGCGCGACGGCGGCCGCGGCGCCGCCCGCGAGGGCGCCCACGCCGGCCGCCGCGGGGATGCCGATTTTGGCCGCTTTCCGGCCGGTCCGGTAGTCGCGCAGCCGCCAGCCCTGCTCCCGGGCGTGCTTGCGCAGGCGGCTGTCCGGGTTGATCGCGTAGGGGTGGCCCACGAGCGACAGCATCGGGATGTCGTTGGCGGAGTCGCTGTAGGCGGCGCAGTGCGAGAGGTCCAGGCCCTCGGCGGCCGCCAGCGCGCGGACCGCCTCGGCCTTGGCCGGGCCGTGCAGCGGCTCGCCGACCAGCTTGCCCGTGTAGACGCCCCCTACGGACTCGGCGACGGTGCCCAGCGCGCCGGTCAGGCCGAGCCGGCGGGCGATGATCGTGGCGGTCTCCACGGGGGCCGCGGTCACCAGCCAGACCTTCTGGCCCGCGTCGAGGTGGGCCTGGGCCAGGGCGCGGGTGCCCGGCCAGACCCGCTCGGCCATGTACTCGTCGTAGATCTCCTCGCCGATCGACATCAATTCGGCGACGCGATGGCCCTGGACGATGGACAGGGCGCTGTTGCGGACGTCCGCCATGTGCTCGGGGTTCTCCGAGCCGGCGAGCCGGAAGTAGATCTGCTGCCAGGCGAAGCGGGCCAGATCGCGCTTGTGGAAGAAGTGCCGCTTGTACAGGCCGCGGCCGAAGTGAAAGAGCGCGGCGCCCTGCATGACGGTGTTGTCGAGGTCGAAGAAGGCGGCGGCGGCCGTGTCACCGACGACCGGGAACTCGGGCTCCGCCGGGGTCTCCTCGACGGGCGCCGCGTCCTGGGTGGACTTGCGGGCGGCCTCGGCCGCGGCCTCGCCGGCCAGCACGCTGCGGGCCGTGGCGGGGCGCCGGCGGCGGGTGAACCAGCCCAGGGGCAGCAGTCCCCCGGGGGGCGTCCAGCGGGGGCGGCCGGCGGACGGGACGAGGGGCGTCC
>NZ_SDIF01000168.1 GCF_004122735.1 Streptomyces sioyaensis
GGCCGGGAGGGCCCGTGCGCGGAATGGGGCGCGCGTCGCCGTCGGGGGTGTGGCCGTGCTCTGGGCGGTGGCGATCGTCGGGTTCGCGGTCGGCCGGCCGGACGCCGTCGAGCACCCCCGCGACTTCAGCACCGAGTACACCGACTCTCCTGGCGTCATGCTGTTCCTGGTGCTGTACCTGGCCATTTTCGGCTTCGCCTCGGGGGCCCTGGGGACGCTGTGCCCGCGCTACGCCGCCCGGCTCGGCGGCACGTACCTGGCGCGCGGTCTGCGGGTGCTGGCCGCGGGCTGCTGGCTGGGCCTCGCCTACTGCGCGTGCAAGGTCATCGGGTTCGCGCTGTCCTGGGCGGGCCACCCGGCGCTGTGGCTCTCCAACGGCGTGGCCCCGCTCAGCGCCTCGGTCGCGGCGCTCATGGTCCTCGCCGGGTTCGCGCTGCCGGCGGCCGGCCCGCGGGTCGCCGCCTGGCGCCGGCTGCGCCGCCTCTCCCCGCTCTGGCGGACCGTCACCGCACAGACCCCGGAGGTGACGATGGAGACCTCGGCGTGGTCCGTGCGATGGCCGTTCGCCGATCTGGAGTGGCGGGCCAACCGGCAGATGGCCGAGATCCGGGACGTCCAGCGCGGTATCCGGCGCCATGTGGAGTCCGACGCCGTGGACATCGCCCGGGAGCGGGCCCGTGCGGTCGCCCTGGACGACCGGCAGCTGGCGGCCGTTGCGGAGGCCGCCGCGCTCCGCCGCGGTCTGGAGAACCGTGCGGTCGGTCATGTTCCCGACCACGGCGCGGACAGCGTGGTGGTCTCCAGCGGCAGCGAACCGGCCGAACTCACCGCGGAGTACGAGCACTTGGCCCTGGTGGCGGATGTCTACCACTCGCCGCTGATCGACACCGTGCTCACCGAGCTGCGCCAGCGCAGCGCGGTGGCGCGCAGCTGAGGAACACCCTTGAGACGGGGTGGCCCGGGACGGGGGTCCGGGCCGCCCGAACCACCGAGGCGGCACCGGTCCCCGAACCGGTGCCGCCCTCGCCGGTGTTGTCGCCCTCTCCGGTGTTGCCGGACGGCGGACTACGCAGGGGTGGGTCGCGGTCACGCCCTAGAGTCGGGCCCATGCAGAACACCGCCTCGACCGGCCCCGACGCCCCCCTGGACGTGACGCCGCTCCTCGATGATCCGTACGCCGCCTACGCCGCACTGCGCGAGGCCGGACCGGTGCACCGGATCACCGGCGCCGACGGAAGCCCCGCCTGGCTGGTCACCCGCTATGACGACGTCCGCAGCGCGCTCGCCGACCCCCGGCTCTCCCTGGACAGACGCCATGCCGGGCCTGGCGGTTACCGCGGTTTCGCGCTGCCGCCCGCGCTGGACGCCAATCTGCTGAACATGGATCCGCCGGACCACACCCGCGTCCGCCGCCTGGTGGTCAAGGCCTTCACCCCGGGCCGGGTCGAGACGCTGCGGGCGCCCGTACGGCGGGTCGCCGACGACCTGCTGGACGCGATGGCCGAGCGCGGCCGAGCGGACCTGATCGCCGACTACGCGGGGCCGTTGCCGATCACCGTGATCTGCGATCTGCTCGGGATCCCGCAGCGCGACCGGCGGGACTTCCTGGCCTGGTCGGACGCGCTGCTCACGCCCGACCCGAGCCGGCCGGAGGGGATGAAGCAGGCGATCGGGGCGATGCTGGAGTTCTACACCGGTCTGATCGCGGCCAAGCGCGCCGAGCCGGGCGACGATCTGCTCTCGGACCTGATCGCGGTCCGCGACGACGCGCCCGCCGCCGACGGGAGCGACCGGCTCACCGAGGACGAACTGACCTCGCTCGCCTTCCTCATTCTCTTCGCCGGGTACGAGAACACCGTCCACCTCATCGGCAATGCCGTGCTCGCCCTGCTCGACCACCCGGACATACTCCGTCAGTTGCAGCAGAATCCAGCCGAACTGCCGACGGCCGTGGAGGAGTTCCTCCGCTACGACGGCCCGGGTCCGCTGGCCATCCGCCGCTTCCCCACACAGGACCTGGAGATCGGCGGCGTACGGATCCCGGCCGGGGACAGCGTGCTGCTGTCGATCGCGTCCGCGAACCGCGACCCCGCGCGATTCCCCGCGCCGGACGCGCTGGACCGCGGCCGGGACCTCTCCGGGCACCTCGCGATGGGACACGGCATCCACTACTGCCTCGGCGCGCCACTCGCCCGGATGGAGGCGGTGACCGCGCTCGAAGCGCTCCTCGACCGCTTCCCGGAGCTGCGACTGGACGTCCCGCGTGGTGAATTGCGGCACCGCAGGACCCTCCGGTCGCGTGGCCTGATTTCGCTGCCCGTCGCCTGGGAAACGGCGAGCGAACAAGTTTTTGAGGCGTAACCGTTCGCTCATGCGGTAGAAAGGTGTCTGAGCCCGCCCGGTGTGCATCCCCCGTCGCACCGGGCGGGCCTTTCTTTGCACCCATTGCAGTTGCGATACACCGGGCGGGCGGCGGCACGATGGCCCGTCTGGCTCAACTGTGCTGCGGGTTGCCGTCCCACTCCATAGCGTGACGACATGGCACTTCACGCACGGATGTCCAAGATGGCAGCGGCGACGGCAGCGATCGCCCTCACCGGGGTCTCACTGACGTGCATACCGGCCGCGGCGGACGGGGCGACGGCCCGTCAGGCCGGCGCGGCCGATGCCGGGGTGCAGGCGGTCACCGCCCCCGGCATACCGCGGCTGCCCGGCGGGCTGTCCGCACTGTCCTGGATGGTGGCCGACGCGGACACCGGCAATGTGCTGGCCGCGAAGAGCGCGCACCGCAAGCTCGCCCCGGCCAGCACCCTCAAGACGCTGTTCGCGGTCACCGTCCTGCCGAAGTTCGCGGGCGGCACCGTGCGCCAGGTCAGTTCGGCGGACCTCGCGGGCGTCGGGGCCGGCAGCAGCGTCGTCGGCGTCCGGCAGGGCCGCAGCTACACCGTCGCCGACCTGTGGCGCGGGGTCTTCCTCCGCTCCGGCAACGACGCGGTGCACGTACTGGCGTCGATGAACGGCGGCTGGCAGACCACCGCGCGGGAGATGCAGCAGACCGCCCGCAGGCTCGGCGCGCGCGACACCACCGTCAAGTCCCCGGACGGTTATGACGCGCCCGGCCAGGTGTCCTCGGCGTACGACCTGACCATCTTCGCCCGCGCCGGGCTCGCCAACGCCGACTTCGCCCGCTACTGCTCCACCCCCAGCGCCCAGTTCCCCGGCGCCGGCGGCACCACCCGGATCGAGAACACCAACCGCATGCTGGTCGGCTCGCACGGGCTGTCCCGGTACCCCGGCATCATCGGCGTGAAGAACGGCTACACCTCCAAGGCCGGCAACACCCTGATCGCCGCCGCCCGCCGTAACGGCCGCACCTTGCTGGTCACCGTCATGAACCCGCAGTCGACGCAGGCCAACGGGGTCTACAAGGAGGCCGGTTCGCTGCTGGACTGGGGCTTCGACGCCGAGGGCAAGGCCCAGCCGGTGGGCACCCTGCACGCCGTGAGCGCCTCCTACGACGGTGGCGCCCGGCCCGGTCCGGTGGCAGCCGAGGCGACCGGGGCCGCGGCCCGGGGCGGTTCCCCCTGGCGCTCCGCCCTGGTCCTGGGGGCGGGCGGCGCCGGCGTCGCGGCGATCGGGCTGGGTGCCCTGCTCACTCGCTGGCGGCAGGGGCGCGGCCGGGGCGGAGCGGGTCGCGGCACGGCGTAGGCCGGCGGCCGGTGCGGTCTACGGCCGGCGCGCGGTGCCGGCGGTGCCATACGGCCGGCAGGAGGGCTCCGTGTGTCCCCGCGGAGCCCTCTCTCATCCCTCGGGGGTGGGGCGGTTTTCGGCCGTGTCACCGGTGGTCCGGAGCCGGGGCGCGGTCTCGGCCGCCGGTACGGCCCCGGAGTCGGCCAGACGTCCGGTCAGCTCCCGGGACCAGGCGATGAGCCCCGCGATGTCGATCCCGTAAGGGGCCGCGTCCGCATACGGGGCGAGGGCCGACGTCCCCCGGTCGAGCAGCGCCGTGCCGCCCACGGCATTGCCGCGTGCCGCATGGGTGAGTCCCACCGCTAGCTGGGCGAGTCCGCGCCACAGCTCGCGCTCCGCCTCCGGCGCCGCCTTCCAGGCGTCCTCCAGCACCTCATGGGCATGGAACGGCATGCCGTCGTCGAGCAGCCGCTGGGCCTCGGCCAGCGATTGCGCGGGTGTCCGCGCCACGCCCTCGGGCTGCCGCGCCACTCCGGGGGAGCCGTAGGGGAGCGGGCGGCCGAGTCCATCGCGGGGGCGAGCGCTGCGGGCCCGCCCCTCCTCGTCGCGGTCCCGGCGGAGCGCCGCGGCCCGCCGCTGGGGAGTGCCGCGGGCTCCGGCCCCGCCGTTCCGGGCCGGGTCGCCGCCGTTCCGGGCCGCGTCGCCCTCGTCCCCGCCCGCCCCGTCCGCCGCTGAGCCCTCTGCTGAGCCCTCCGCCACCGCGCCGTCCGTCGTGGCGGCGCCGCAGTGCTCGCAGACCTCACCGCCGGGCCGTTCGCGGATCCGGCCGCAGGCCGCACACACCTGGTCCAGCCAGCAGGCCGGATCGCCGCCCTCCGGGCCCGGCCGCGGGGGACCGGACGTCCGGGACGAGGGCGGGCCGGGTGCGTCGGGTGTCTTGTCCGCGTCGTTCACGCTTCGATTGTGCGGGGTCGGGCCGGCCGGTGTCAGTCCCGCTCCACCTCGTAGAAGCAGAAATGATCTTTGATCGGGGCGACCTGGTCGTGCGGCTCGGGGTAGGCCCACACGAGGTCCTCCGGGCCGCCGGGCAGCGACCAGTAGGAGGCCGTGCCCTTGAAGGGGCACACGGTGTGCGTGTCGGAGGGGACCAGCAGCTCGGTCCGTACGTCCTCGGGCGGGAAGTAGTAGCGCACCGGGTAGCCGGTCTCCGAGAGCAGGAGCGGGCGGTTGCTCTCGGCGATCAGCCGGCCGTCGATCTCCACGCGGACGTGCTCGCTGCCCTGGGTGATGTCGATGTGGTGGCCTTGAGTCGTGCGCGTGGTCGGGTGCATGGTCTGTCTCCTTGCCGGAACGGTGGCGGGGCCGTCTCCCAGGATGGCACCGGCCCCCCGGCCGGTGCGGTGGCGCTCCTGCGCGGCGTGCGGGGGCGGGACGCGGCCGAGGGCGGCCGGTGCCGTTCCGCGGGGCCGGGGCCCTGCGGGGGGAATCGCCTGGACACGCCGCAATCAGGGGGAATGTGGCAAAGTGACGTCATGGCTGACCGGGGAGCGAAGCTGCCCGCCATGTCGGTGCCGGACGACTGGCCCGCCCACCCGGACCTGACCCTGGCCCTCAACGGCATGGGTGGCTTCGACTGGGACCTCGACAGCGGGCTGATGCACATGGATGCGCCCGCCCTCGAGGTGTTCGACATGCTCCCGGCGGACTACGACGACCGTCCGGAGACCCTCAGGTGTCGCCTCCCCTCCCATGAAGCGGCCCGTCTGGACGCCCTGGTCGCCCGGGCGCTCAAGGACGGCAGCGACTCCTACGGCGCGTACTTCCGGGTCCGCATGCGCGACGGCGAGCTGCGCTGGACCCACAGCCAGGGCAGCATCCGGCGGGACGGCCGAGGCCGGCCCCGCCGCATCATCGGGGTGGTCCGCGACGCCAGCCAGGAGTACACCCACGCGGCGGAGCGGATCGCCGTCGATGAGGAACGCCGCCGGCACACCAGCGTCGTCGAGCGCACCACCGCCGCCCTGGCACACGCCAGAACGGTTGGTGAGGTGATCGCCGTACTCGCCGACGAGCAGGGGCTCAGCCGGCTCGGCGCGGAGAACGTGATCCTCGGCCTCGTCGAGGCGGGCCGTATCCGGCTGATCTCCGAGGGCAAGGCGGGCAGCTTCGTACCGGACCTCGAATACACGCGGGTGGGGGACGAATTCCCGATGAGCGAGGTGGTGCGCACGCTCACCCCGCGGTATGTGTCCAGCCGCGCGGAGTTCCGGCGCGGCTGGCCGCGGCTGTGGCCGGCCATCGAGCCGCTGAACGTCAACTCCGCCGCCTATCTGCCGCTGATCGCCCAAGGCCGCCCGATCGGTGTGATCGGCCTGTTCTTCGAGCGCGAGAGCGACTTCCGCGACCAGGAACGCAGCGTCCTGCTCGCGCTCGGCAGCAGCATCGCGCAGAGCCTGGCCCGCGCCATGCTCTACGACCAGGAACACGATCTCGCCGCGGGCCTCCAGCAAGCCATGCTGCCCCGCCGGATCCCCGGCGTCGCCCACGCACAGATCGCCGTCCGCTACCGCTCCGCGCGGATGGGCCGGGACATCGGCGGCGACTGGTACGACGTCATTCCGCTGCCCGACGGCCGGGTCGGCGCCGTCATCGGCGACGTCCAGGGCCATGACACCCAGGCCGCGGCGCTGATGGGCCAGCTGCGGATCGTGCTGCGCGCCTACGCGGCGGAAGGGCACGCCCCGGCCACCGTCATGGCCCGCGCCTCCGCCTTCCTCAACGAGCTCGACACCGACCGCTTCGCCACCTGTACCTATGTCGACGCGGACTTGAGCACCGGCGCGGCCCGGATCGTCCGGGCCGGCCATATCGACCCGCTGCTGCGGCATGCGGAGGGCATCTGCCGCAGACTGCCGGTGGCCGGCGGGCTGCCGCTCGGCATCGCCTCCGAATTCCGCCGGCTCGACTATCCGGTCACCACCGTCCAGCTCGCCCCGGGTGACACCCTGCTGCTGTGCACCGACGGCATCGTCGAGGCGCCCGGCACCGACCTCGACGAGGGGATGCGGCAGTTGGCCCGCGAGGTCCGCGACGGCCCCCAGGACGTCCAGCAACTCGCCGACCGGCTCTGCGAATCGGCGGGCGCCCGGACCGGCGAGGACGACATGGCGCTGCTTCTGCTGCGCCGCCTGGGCGCCCCGGAGCACGACACCGTCGGACGGTTCCGTCAGCACATCGCACCCGCCGACCCCGACGGGCTGTCGGCCGCGCGGCACATGATCCGGGCCGCGGTACGCGCCTGGGGTGCGGCCGAGCGGGCCGAGGAGATCGAGCTGGTCGCCGATGAGCTGATCACCAACGCGCTGCTGCACACCGACGGCGAGGCCGTGGTCAACATCCGTATGCCGCACAGCGTCGGGCGGCTGCTGCGGCTGGAGGTCGAGGACCACTCCAGCAGCCTGCCGCGGCGCCGGGAACCGGGTGAGGCCGGTGTCTCCGGCCGCGGTCTGCTCCTCGTGGACCGCCTGGCCGATGTCTGGGGTGTGGAACCGCGCGGCAGCGGAAAGTGCGTATGGTGCGAGTTCAACTGCTCCTGACCGGCCCGGCATCGGGCCGCGCCGGCCACGGGCAGTCAGCACAGCGGGCGCCGAGGGGTCGGCAATGTCGAGTGAGGACGGTTCTATGGGATCGCGGGCTGCGGAACAGCGCGAGGAAGCCCGCCGGCTGGCGGCGCAACTGACCTCGGAAGGCGTCCTGAACGTGGCGCTGACCTGGGTGGACAATGCGGGCATCACCCGCGTCAAGGCCGTTCCGGTGCAGCGGTTCGCGGCGGCCGCGGAGCGCGGCGTCGGGATGTCGCCCGTCTTCGACGTCTTCACCTCCGACGACGACATCACCGAATCCGAGCACGTCGGCGGGCCCGATGGGGACCTGCGGCTCTTCCCCGACCTGGACCGCGTCGTCGTCCTCGCGGCCCAGCCCGGCTGGGCCTGGGCGCCGGTGGACCGCTACGACCAGCTCGGCCGGCCGCACCCCGCCTGCCAGCGGCAGTTCGCCCGGCGGATGGTGGAGCGGGCCGCCGCGGCCGGTCTGCAACTGCGGATGGGCTTCGAAACGGAATGGGTGGTCACCCGCGCCCCGGCGGGGCACGGCCCGGCCGCCGACGGCGCGGACGAGGCGCTCGACTACCCCTGCGCGGGCCCCGCCTACGGCATGACGCGCGTCGTCGAACTCTCCGACTACCTCCGGGACATCACCGAGGCGCTCGGCGTCCAGGGCCTGGATGTCCTCCAGCTCCACCCCGAGTACGCCCCGGGCCAGTTCGAGGTCAGCACCGCCCCCGCCGATCCGGTCCGCGCCGCCGACGACGTGGTGCTGGTCCGTGAGACCGTCCGCGCCGTTTCCGCCCGGCACGGGCTGCGTGCCTCCTTCGCCCCGTCGTTCGTCGCCGGCCAGGTCGGCAACGGCTGCCACCTCCACCTCGGCCTCTACCGCGACGGGGCGAGCCTGCACCGGACCCCCGGCGCCGAATGGGGCCTGGCGCCGGACGCGGTGGCCTTCCTCGGCGGCCTCGTCTCCGCCCTGCCCGCCCTGCTCGCCATCGGCTGCCCCTCACCCGCCAGCTATCTGCGGCTGCAGCCCTCCAGCTGGGCCGGCGTCTACCAGTGCTGGGGCGTGGAGAACCGGGAGGCGGCGCTGCGGCTGATCACCGGCGCCCCCGATGACCCGGACGGCGGCCACGCCGAGGTCAAGACGTTCGACGCCGCCGCCAATCCGTATCTCGCCGTCGGCACGGTCATCGCCGCCGGACTGCACGGCATCGAATCGGCGGCGCAGCTGCCCGCCCCGCAGACCGGCGACCCGGGCGTACTCGGCGTCCGCGAGCGGGCCCGGCGCGGCATCGTACGGCTGCCCGCCACCCTCACCGAGGCCGCCGACCGGCTGGAGAAGTCGGCCCCGCTGCACGAGGCGATGGGGGAGGTGCTGCACGGCGCGGTGCTGGCGGTGCGGCGCGCGGAGGAGGCCCACTTCGCCGAGAGCGAGGCCGAGGAGATCGCCGCCGCCACCCGCTGGCGCTGGTGAGGGCCGCGGACGTCGCGGGAGTGGGCCCCGGCGCGGACGACGGTCTGCCGCCGCCGGCTGCTGCGCCACCGGCATCGGCAGCTCCCTCGTGGACGGTCGGCCGACGACGCCGTGCGGGGCGGCGCGATGATCGCCGCGGACAACGCCCGCCGGGTGTACGGACTTCCGGACGGCTGAGCGGGTCGGCGGGCCACGGCCGGCGGGCCACGACCGGCGGGCCACGACCGGCGGAGCACGGGCGTACCGGGTGGCTGAGCCGGGGCTGCGAGCCACGGGCGTAGCGGGCAGCTGAGCGAGCCTGCGGGCCACTGCTGTACCGGGCGGCCGTGGAGTGGTGCGTAAGGGGCGGGTGCGCGGAGCGCCTCTTCCCGGCCTGTCGTCCGGTCCGCCCCGGGGGCGTGCTTTACTGCGCCGCGTGGCCCCTACAACAACCTCCGAAAAGGGTGAAATACCCCTGCGCTCCCGGATATTCGCCGATCTGACCCCGCTGCGCGCCTCCCCGGACTACCGACGTCTGTGGTGCGGCAACACCATCTCCTGGATGGGCCAGCAGATGACCGCGCTCGCGGTCTCCCTCCAGGTCTACGCCCTCACCCACTCCACCTTCTCGGTCGGTCTGGTGGGCCTGTGCGCACTGGTCCCGCTGGTGGTCTTCGGGCTGTACGGCGGCGCCATCGCCGATACCGTCGACCGCCGCATCCTGGGCCTCTACAGCGCCGCGGGCGCCACCGCGATGTCGCTCGTCCTGGCCGTCGCCGCACTGGCCGGTTTCCACCGGGTCTGGCTGCTGTACGGGGTCGTCGCCGTCCAGGCCGTCTGCTTCGCGATGAACTCCCCGGCCCGCTCGTCGATGATCCCGCGGCTGCTGCCCGCCGAGCAGCTGCCGGCCGCCAACGCCCTCAACTCCCTGACCAGCAACCTCGGTCTGATGTGCGGGCCGATGCTGGGCGGCGTCATCGTCGGCCTGTGGGGGTACCAGACCGCGTACCTGATCGATGTGGTGGCCTTCAGCGGCTCGCTGTACGCGATGTGGCGGCTGCCGTCCATGCGGCCCGACCAGGAGGAGGGGCCGCGGCGCCGGGCCTCCGTACTGGACGGGCTGCGGTTTCTCGCCACCCGGCCGAATCTGCGGATGACGTTCTTCACCGATCTGGCGGCGATGGTGCTCGCCCAGCCGCGGGCGCTGTTCCCGGCGGTCGCGGTGCTGTGGTTCGCCGGGGACGCCAAGACCGTCGGTCTGCTGGTCGCCGCGCCCGCGGTGGGCGCCGTACTGGGCGGGCTGTTCTCCGGCTGGCTCGGGGGGATCCGCCGGCACGGTCTGGCCATCCTGCTCGCGGTGGCCTCCTGGGGCGCGGCCGTGGCCTGCTTCGGACTCTCCCGTCAGCTGTGGCTCGGCCTGTTCTTCCTGGCGGTGGCCGGCTGCGCGGACACCGTCTCGATGGTGTTCCGCAGCACCATGCTCCAGGCGGCGACACCGGACGCCATGCGCGGCCGCCTCCAGGGCGTCTTCATCGTCGTGGTCGCGGGCGGGCCGCGGCTGGGCGACTTCCTCGCCGGGTCGGTGGCCGATCTGACCTCACCGGCGACCGCGGTGATCGGCGGCGGGGTGGCCTGTGTCCTGGTGGTCACCGTCCTGGGCCTCGCCCGCCGGGGATTCGCCCGCTACGACGCCCGGGAGCCGCGGGCGTGAGGGGTGTGAAGGTTCGGGGGCTGTTCCCCCCCACCCCCGAACCTTCACACCC
>NZ_SDIF01000169.1 GCF_004122735.1 Streptomyces sioyaensis
GTCTCCGACTCGTACTTCGTGGTGGCGCACTTCCATTACGTGGTCTTCGGTACGGTCGTCTTCGCGATGTTCGCCGGGTTCCACTTCTGGTGGCCGAAGATGACCGGCAAGATGCTGGACGAGCGGCTCGGGAAGATCACCTTCTGGACGCTGTTCGTGGGCTTCCACGGCACCTTCCTCGTCCAGCACTGGCTGGGCGCCGAGGGCATGCCGCGGCGTTACGCGGACTACCTCGCGGCCGACGGCTTCACGACGCTGAACACCATCTCGACGATCAGCTCGTTCCTGCTGGGCCTGTCGATCCTGCCGTTCCTCTACAACGTCTGGAAGACGTCGAAGTACGGCGAGAAGATCGAGGTCGACGACCCGTGGGGCTACGGCCGCTCGCTGGAGTGGGCGACGTCCTGCCCGCCGCCGCGGCACAACTTCCTCACCCTGCCGCGTATTCGGTCCGAATCCCCGGCCTTCGACCTGCACCACCCGGAGATCGCAGCCCTTGACGCGCTGCACAACGGCCACGGCACCGAGGACGACAAGGCCCTCGCCGGCGGCAAGGAGGCGGGCAAGTGAAGATCCAGGGCAAGATGTTCATCTGGCTCTCCGTCTTCGTCCTCGTCATGGCGATCGTCTATGGCCTGTGGTCGAAGGAGCCGGCGGGCACCACCGCGCTGTTCCTCGCCTTCGGCCTGTGCATCATGGTCGGCTACTACCTGGCCTTCACGGCCCGGCGGGTCGACGCGGGCGCACAGGACAACGAGAACGCCGAGGTCTCGGACGACGCCGGCGAGCTGGGCTTCTTCAGCCCGCACAGCTGGCAGCCGCTGTCCCTGGCCTTCGGCGGCGCGCTCGCCTTCCTGGGCGTCGTCTTCGGCTGGTGGCTGCTGTACTTCTCGCTGCCGGTGATCTTCGTCGGACTCTTCGGCTGGGTCTTCGAGTACTACCACGGTGAGAACCGCACGCAGTAAGCACGCGCACTGCCGTACGGCGGGCCCGGACACCCCCTCAGGGTGTCCGGGCCCGCCGCGTTTCAGGGCCGGGGACAGACCCGTTTGCAGTCCTCCAGCGCGCTGGGCCAGGTGATTCTTCATATTTTTGGGGCATGAGTCACAGACCTCGAACCCGGACGGTGCTGAGCTGCGGCCTCCTGCTCGTGCCCCTTGCGGTGAGCGCCACCGCGTGCGGGGGCTCGGATTCGGAAGCGCTCTCCGCCGCTCCCTACGACGCGGCCGACCAGATCACGGCCAACACCCCCGACGGCACGAAGAAGGCGGACCCCGACAAGCCGCTTGAGGTGTCCGTCAAGGGGGACGACGCGCGGATCACCGACGTGACCGCCACCGACTCCACCGGCCGCTTCGTCCGCGGCGAGCTGAGCGCCGACGGCAGGCGCTGGCGTACCACGGTGCCCCTGGCCGCCGGCAGCCGCTACACGGTGCGGGTGAGCACCGAGGACGAGGACGGTGCGCCCGGCCGCAAGACGCTCACGGTCCACACCGCGGACGCCGACGGCCAGTTGACCGCGGTCTTCGGGCCGGAGGGCGGCGAGTACGGCGTCGGCCAGCCGGTCACCGCCGAGCTGAGCCGGCCGGTCAAGGACCAGAAGCAGCGGGCCATCGTCGAGAGCGCCCTGAAGGTCGATTCCATGCCGCGGGTCGAGGGCGCCTGGCACTGGGTGGACGGCAAGAAGCTGCACTTCCGCCCGAAGGAGTACTGGCCCGCCCACGCCACCATCTCGGTGCACAGCAACCTGGCCGGCCTGAAGATCGCCAAGGGGCTCTACGGCGGCCCGTCCAAGCCGCTGCGGCTCACCACCGGCGACCGGGTGGAGGCCATCACCGACGCGGCGGCACACCACATGACGGTGCTGCGCAACGGTGAGGAGATCAACACCATCCCCGTGACCACCGGCAAGCCCGGTTTCTCCACCCGTAACGGCGTCAAGGTCGTCCTCGGCAAGGAGAGCTTCGTGCGGATGCGCAGCTCGACCGTCGGCATCGCCGCCGGCAGCTCGGACTCCTACGACCTGCCGGTCTACTGGGCCACCCGGGTGACCTGGAGCGGGGAGTACGTGCACGCCGCACCCTGGTCCGTCGGATCCCAGGGCGCGGCGAACGTCAGCCACGGCTGTACGGGCATGTCCACCGGCAACGCCCAGTGGTTCTTCAACCACGTCCGGGTCGGCGACATCGTCAAGGTCGTCAACAGCGGCGGCGAGACCATGACGCCGTTCGACAACGGCTTCGGCGACTGGAACATGCCCTGGCAGGAATGGCGGGCCGGCAGCGCGCTGAAGAACAAGGCCTCCAGCACCACAGGAAGCGCCGAGCGCGAGCAGAACCCCGCCGACGACGCCCGGCTGCGCCCGACCTTCTGAGCGCCGCCCAGCAGGCCGCTCAGGCCTGTACGAGGCGCCTGCGGCGCAGCAGGCCGGCCAGGGCGTCGGCGAAGGCGACCGGGTCCAGCGGGTGGGTCACCGCGGCGTCCGCACGGCTCCAGGTCGCCAGCCAGGCGTCCTGGGGGCGGCCGATCAGCAGCAGCACCGGCGGGCACTGGAAGATCTCGTCCTTGATCTGCCGGCAGACGCCCATGCCGCCCGCGGGGGCGGTCTCGCCGTCCAGCACACAGACATCGATGCCGCCCTGCTCCAGCGCCGTGAGCACGGCCGGTGCGGTGGCGCACTCCAGGATCTCGATCTGCGGGGCATCGGCGGCGGGGCGCCGTCCGGCCGCCAGCCGGACCTGCTCGCGGGTGCCTGCGTTGTCGCTGTAGACCAGCACCGTGGCAGTCGCCTGCATCGTTCCTCCACGCTTCGTAGCGGCACAGCATCGGGTGGGGCGGATGCTACTCCCGCGGCGGGTGCTTACAGGAGGGTTCGGACGGATCCGGGATCTTCCCGACGGACAGTCAGGAGCGGTCCCGGCGGGGCCCGGGCATCGTGTCCCGGCCGCTGCGTCCCTCCTTCGAGCGATCGCCGAAATCGGCCGTACGAGCAGGGCATACGCCCTTGACACACCGAACGGTACCCCCCGGAGTGAGGGCGGGATAAGCGACCGACATAATGTCGGTCGTGGCGACAGCAACGACAGTAGAAACCGGGCACGCGCACCCGTCGGTCAATCGGCCGAACCTCACCAGCGTCGGAACCATCATCTGGCTGAGTTCCGAGCTGATGTTCTTCGCGGCCCTCTTCGCGATGTACTTCACCCTTCGATCGGTGACCGGCGAGGCGTATTGGAAGGAATCCGCCAGTGCGCTGAATCTTCCGTTCTCCGCGACCAACACCACGATCCTGGTGCTCAGCTCGCTGACCTGCCAGCTCGGCGTATTCGCCGCCGAGCGTGGCGACGTCAAGAAGCTCCGGGCCTGGTTCGTGGTCACCTTCATCATGGGTGCGATCTTCATCGGCGGTCAGGTCTTCGAGTACACCGAGCTGGTCAAGCACGAGGGCCTGTCGCTCTCGTCCGGCCCCTACGGCTCGGTGTTCTACCTGACCACCGGCTTCCACGGACTGCATGTGACAGGCGGTCTGATCGCCTTCCTGCTGGTCCTGGGCAGGACGTACGCGGCCAAGAGGTTCACCCACACGCAGGCCACCGCGGCCATCGTCGTGTCCTACTACTGGCACTTCGTCGATGTCGTCTGGATCGGCCTCTTCGCCACGATCTACCTGATCCGGTAACCGGTACGGGGCCTTGCCGGGCCCGCATATCAGACAGACATAGCCAAAGCATCGACGCAGAAGATCCTGACACCGGGGTAATCCGTGAAAAAGCTCTCCGCACGACGGCGCCATCCGCTGGCGGCGCTCGTCGTCCTACTCCTCGCGCTGGCGGTCACTGGGGGGCTGTACGCCGCGTTCGCGCCGGCGGACAAGGCTCAGGCCGATGACACCGCCCAGTCTCTTGCCATCAAGGAGGGCAAGAAGCTCTTCGCCGTGGGCTGCGCAAGCTGCCACGGCACCGGCGGTCAGGGCACCTCCGACGGCCCGAGCCTGGTCGGCGTGGGCGCCGCCGCCGTCGACTTCCAGGTCGGCACCGGCCGTATGCCCGCCCAGCAGCCCGGCGCCCAGGTGCCGCGGAAGCGGAACATCTACACCAACGCCCAGATCGACCAGCTTGCGGCCTATGTCGCGTCGCTGGGTGCCGGCCCGACCGTTCCGGAGAAGTCGCAGTACAGCTCCGACGGCGCCAACATCGGCAAGGGCGGCGAGCTGTTCCGCACCAACTGCGCGCAGTGCCACAACTTCACCGGTAAGGGCGGCGCCCTCACCAACGGCAAGTTCGCACCGACGCTTGAGGGCGTGGACCCGAAGCACATCTACGAGGCCATGGAGACCGGCCCGCAGAACATGCCCTCCTTCGGTGACGGCTCGCTGTCGAAGCAGAACAAGAAGGACATCATCGCGTACCTCGGCGCCGTCAACGGCGATGAATCGGAGAGCCCCGGCGGCCTCGACCTCGGTGGTCTCGGTCCGGTCAGTGAGGGTCTCTTCGGTTACATCTTCGGCCTGGGCGCGCTGATCGCGGTCGCCATCTGGGTCGCAGCCCGGACTACGAAGGCCAAGAAGTCATGAGTGAGACTGGACGACACGAAGACGTGCCAGAAGAAACCCTTCCCGGTGAGCGGGAGACGGCTCACGAAGGTGCGGTGATCACGGCGGAGAACCCGTTCGCCGACCCGGGTCTGCCGCCCCACGAGCACCGTGCCCAGGACATCGACGAGCGGGCCGCCAAGCGCTCCGAGCGCACCGTGGCCCTCCTCTTCGTCGTGTCGATGATCGCCACGGTCGCCTTCATCGCCTCGTACGTGGCGATCCCGATCGACAAGATCGTCTACATCTGGCCGATCGGCCACATCAGCGCGCTGAACTTCGCGCTGGGTCTGACCCTCGGTGCGGCGCTCTTCTGCATCGGCGCCGGCGCGGTCCACTGGGCCCGCACGCTGATGTCGGACGAGGAGGTCGCCGACGAGCGCCACCCGATCGAGGCGACCCCTGAGGTCAAGGCCAAGGTCATGGCGGACTTCGCGGACGGTGCGAAGGAGTCGCAGATCGGCCGCCGCAAGCTGGTCCGCAACACGATGTTCGGCGCGCTGGCCCTGGTGCCGCTCTCCGGCGTCGTCCTGCTGCGCGACCTCGGGCCGCTGCCCGGCACCAAGCTGCGGACGACGAACTGGAAGAAGGGCGTCCGGCTCGTCAACGCGTCCACCAACCTCCCGCTGCGTCCCGAGGACATCGCCGTCGGCTCGCTCACCTTCGCCAAGCCCGAGGGCCTGGAGGAGGACGACGAGGAGTTCGCGGAGAAGATCGCCAAGGACGCCCTGATGCTCGTGCGGATCCAGCCGCAGAACATCAAGGACAAGCACGAGCTGTCCTGGTCGCACGAGGGCATCGTGGCGTACTCCAAGATCTGCACCCACGTGGGCTGCCCGATCAGCCTGTACGAGCAGCAGACGCACCATGTGCTCTGCCCCTGCCACCAGTCGACCTTCGACCTCTCTGACGGTGGTCGGGTGATCTTCGGTCCGGCCGGTCACGCCCTGCCGCAGCTGCACATCACGGAGAAGGACGGCTTCCTGGAGGCCGCAAGCGGCTTCGGGGAGCCCGTCGGCCCGAGCTTCTGGGAGCGCGGATGAGTAACGAGACGAGCGCGACCACCACGCGCCGTGGCCCGGCGCCACGGGGCGAGCGGATCGCCGACTGGGCGGACGGCAGGCTGGGCATCTACAGCCTCGCCAAGTCCAACATGCGCAAGATCTTCCCGGACCACTGGTCCTTCATGCTGGGCGAGGTCGCGCTTTACAGCTTCATCATCATCATCCTGACCGGTGTCTATCTGACGCTGTTCTTCCACCCGAGCATGGCCGAGGTGACCTATCACGGTTCCTATGTGCCCATGCAGGGAATCCGGATGACGCAGGCCTTTGAGTCGACGCTGAACATCAGCTTCGACGTGCGTGGTGGTCTGCTGATCCGCCAGATCCACCACTGGGCCGCGCTGGTCTTCCTGGCCGCGATGATGGTCCACATGATGCGGGTGTTCTTCACCGGCGCCTTCCGCAAGCCGCGTGAGGTCAACTGGCTGTTCGGCTTCCTGCTGTTCGTGCTGGGCATGTTCACCGGCTTCACCGGCTACTCGCTCCCCGACGACCTGCTCTCCGGCACCGGCGTGCGGTTCATCGAGGGCGTCATCCTGGCGATGCCGCTGGTCGGTTCGTACCTGCAGTTCTTCATCTTCGGCGGGGAGTTCCCGGGGCACGACATCATCCCGCGGTTCTTCACGGTGCACGTGCTGCTGCTGCCGGGCATCATGCTCGGCCTGCTGGTGGCGCACCTGATCCTGGTCTTCTACCACAAGCACACCCAGTTCCCGGGTGCCGGCAAGACCAACAACAACGTCGTGGGCATGCCGCTGCTGCCGGTCTACATGGCCAAGGCCGGAGGCTTCTTCTTCCTGGTCTTCGGTGTGATCGCGGCGATCGCCGCGATCGCCAGCATCAACCCGGTGTGGGCCATCGGCCCGTACCGCCCCGACCAGGTGTCCACCGGCGCCCAGCCCGACTGGTACATGGGCTTCGCCGAGGGTCTGGTGCGTGTCATGCCGGGCTGGGAGTGGAACTTCTGGGGCCACACCCTCAACTTCGGCGTGCTGATCCCGATCCTGGTCTTCCCGCTGGTCCTGGTCGCCATCGCGGTCTACCCGTTCGTGGAGTCCTGGGTCCGCGGCGACAAGCGCGAGCACCACATCCTGGACCGCCCGCGCAACGTCCCGACCCGTACGGGCTTCGGTGTCGCCTGGCTGATCGCGTACTTCGTGATGCTGATCGGTGGCGGCAACGACCTGTGGGCGACGCACTTCCACCTGTCGATCAACTCGATCACCTGGTTCGTCCGGATCGCGTTCTTCGTCGGACCGGTGCTGGGCTTCATCGCCACCAAGCGGATCTGCCTGGGTCTGCAGCGGCGCGACAAGGACAAGGTGCTGCACGGCCGCGAGTCCGGCATCATCAAGCGCCTGCCGCACGGCGAGTTCATCGAGGTCCACGAGCCGCTCGACCAGGAGCAGCTGCACCTCCTCACCCAGCACGAGCAGCCCGAGCCGCTCGAACTGGGTCCGGAGGTCGACGAGAACGGCGTGGAGCGCAAGCTCTCGCGTGCGCAGAAGCTGCGCGCCAAGCTCTCCAAGAGCTACTACGGCGAGGACAGCGTCATCGCCAAGCCCACGGTCGAGGAGTACAAGGAGATCACCAGCGGCCACGGCCACCACTGATCACCGCGGCGCCTCGTAGCGCACCGTAGGGAGCACGCCACCCAGAGGGCCCCGTCCAAGCGGACGGGGCCCTCCGGCGTGTCCGGCGGGTCGATAGGGTGAACGACAGAAGCAGGAGACAAACCAGGAGTGTGGACCATGAGCGTTGCGACCCCCTTTGGCGGCGACAGCGTGGCGGCCCAGACCTGGCCGGGCCTCCTGAACGCCCTGCTCGACGGCCGTGACCTCACCGCGGACGACACCGCATGGGCGATGGACAAGATCATGCGGGGCGAGGCCGGCGACGCCCAGATCGCCGGTTTCGCGGTGGCCCTGCGCGCCAAGGGCGAGACCGTCGCCGAGATCTCCGGCCTGGTGCGCACCATGTACGCGCACGCCCGGCTGATCGAGGTGCCCGGCCCGAGCGTGGACATCGTCGGCACCGGCGGCGACGGTGCCAAGACCGTCAACATCTCCACGATGTCCTCGATCGTGGTGGCCGGCACCGGCGCCAAGGTCGTCAAGCACGGCAACCGCGCCGCGTCCTCGGCCAGCGGCGCCTCCGACGTCCTGGAGAAGCTCGGCGTCAACCTCGATCTCACCCCGCGACGGGTCGTCGAGGTCGCCGAGGAAGCAGGGATCACCTTCTGCTTCGCGGTGAAGTTCCACCCCTCGCTGCGGCACGTCGCCAACGCCCGGGGCCAGCTCGGCATCCGCACCACGTTCAACGTGCTGGGCCCGCTGACCAACCCCGCGAAGGTCCGCGCCCAGGCCACCGGCGTCGCGGACGCCCGGATGGCGCCCATCCTGGCCGGAGTGCTCGCCGAGCGCGGCTCCTCCGCGCTGGTGTTCCGCGGCGACGACGGCCTGGACGAGCTGACCACGACCGCGACCTCGCGGGTGTGGATCGTCCGGGACGGCACGGTGCGCGAGGAGGCCTTCGATCCGCGGGACGTGGGGATCGACCTGGTGCCGGTGGAGGCGCTGCGCGGCGCGGACGCCTCGTACAACGCGGAGGTCGCGCGCCGGCTGCTGGACGGGGAGACCGGGCCGGTACGCGACGCGGTGCTGCTGAACTCCGCGGCGGCGCTGGTCGCCCTGGAGCCCACCGATGCCCCGCTGGCGGACCAGATCCGGGCCGGGATCGTCACCGCCGCCGCCTCGATCGACTCCGGGCAGGCCAAGCGGGCGCTGGAGCGCTGGGTGGCGGCCAGCAACGCCTGAGCGCACGGTCACCCAGGGTGTGACGCAAGGCCCGTTCCGTCATGTGGACCGGGCCTTGCGGCGCACCGGCGGTATGGCATGATTCTGCGCAGGTCACGAGTGACAGCGACACAGGCCCCGGCCCGCTGTCCGGCAACCCTCCTTCCGTGGCGGGGTGCCCCGGGTGATGACCAGGCCGCAGGCAGCGAGGTCTGCGGCAAGCGCGGATCCCTCGCCAGGGATCCTGGTCCCCGAGGGAGAACTTCCGTGAATCAGCGAATGCGATAGGGCTCGACGGCCCCTTCTCCGCATCCCTTTTTCCTTTCCGCCGCGGTGCCCCGGCGCGCCCTTCCGCGCCCCCGCCCGCAGCGAATTCGCTTACCTCTTACGGGAGTTCGCCATGTCTGTTGCCGCCGTTGCCGCCGACCGTTCCGTTTGTGCCCCGCTGCCGGTTCTCGGCCGGGATGTCCGCGTCCCGCTCGTGACCGGCGGCGAGGTCGACTACGCCGCACTGGACTACGCCGCCAGCGCCCCCGCCCTCCAGCGCGTCTGGGACGACGTCGCCGCCTACGCCCCGTACTACGGCAGCGTCCACCGCGGCGCCGGATACCTCTCGCAGCTGTCCACCGACCTCTTCGAGAACAGCCGCCGGACGATCGCCGACTTCCTCGGCTGCCGCGCCGACGACCAGGTGGTCTTCACCCGCTCCACCACCGATTCGCTCAACCTCCTCGCCGCCGCGCTCCCGCAGGACACCCGGGTGTTCGTCTTCGAGACCGAGCACCACGCCTCGCTGCTGCCGTGGGAGCAGCGCGCGGATGTCGACGTGACCTACCTCGACGCCCCGCGCACCCCGCAGCAGGCGGTGGACACCCTGGAGAAGGCGCTGGCCGAGCGCGAGCCCTACGGTCCCGCGCTGGTCTGTGTGACGGGCGCGTCCAACGTGACCGGTGAGCTGTGGCCGGTGCGGGAGCTGGCGGCCGCGGCACATGCGCACGGCGCCCGGATCGTCCTCGACGCGGCGCAGCTCGTCCCGCACCACCCCGTGGACCTCGCCGAGCTGGACGCCGACTGGGTCGCCTTCTCCGGCCACAAGCTGTACGCGCCGTTCGGCGCCGGTGTGCTGGCCGGCCGCGCGGACTGGTTGCAGGCTGCCGCACCGTACCTGGCGGGCGGCGGCGCCAGCCGCAAGGTCACCCGACGCGTGAGCGGGGACGGGGCCGGCGGAGTGGACGTCGAGTGGCACACCACCGCGGCCCGGCACGAGGCCGGTTCGCCGAACGTCATCGGTGCCTACGCGATCGCCTCCGCCTGCCGGGCCCTGACCGAGGCCGGTTTCCCGGAGCTGATCGCCCGTGAGCAGGAGCTGATCGACCGCGTCACGGCGGGCCTGGCCGAGGTGCCCGAGGTCCAGGTGCTCTCCCTCTTCGGCGCGGACGCCGCCCGGGTGGGCGTGCTGTCGTTCGTCGTCGAGGGCTGGAACAGCTCGCACTTCGCCGCGGCGCTGTCGGCGGAGTACGGCATCGGCGTCCGCGACGGCCTGTTCTGCGCCCACCCGCTGGTACGGACCCTGCTGGGCAGCGAGCCGCAGGACCCCGGGGAGTGCGGCGCCCCGGAGGCAGCCCCCGGCGAGCGCTCGCTGAACGCCATCCGCGTCAGCTTTGGCGTTGGCACGCCGGATGAGCACGTCGAACGCTTTCTCCGCGCGGTCAAGGAACTGGTGACGGACGGCGCACGCTGGAACTACCACACAGAGGACGGCCGTTGCGTTCCCGCGCGTAGCGCGGGTTGATTCCCACGTTGTCGGCTGTCCCGCCGTACGTTTTGCGGTGCGCCGCACGTTGTCGGCTTTCCCGCCGTGCGCCGTCTCGCCGTTGCGCCTGCGGCGGGCTGGTTGCCGCTGCGCTGGCTGTTCGGCTGCGGGACCGGCCCTCCGGACTCCGTCCTGCGGTCCGCCCCCTCCCGTTGGGGGTGGGAGAAGACCGGTGGGGGCGGGCCTCGTCCCTCGACTGCACGCAGACGACGGCCGGGGCCCGCCCCCACCGGCCT
>NZ_SDIF01000017.1 GCF_004122735.1 Streptomyces sioyaensis
GGAGGGGAAGCCGGAGGGGGAGGGAGCCGCCGGCCGGGACGCCCCGGATGTGATCGTTTTCGGTGGTGCGGGCCCGGAATTCAGCTATCCGGTGCTCAACCGCGCCTTCCGGCATCTGCAGCGGGGCGCCCACCTGGTCGCGATGCACCGCAATCTGTACTGGCGTACCGCGGACGGCTTCGACCTCGACACCGGAGCCTTTCTGCCGGGGCTGGAGCGGGCCGCCGGGGTGACGGCGACGGTCACCGGCAAACCGTCACCGGCGTTCTTCGACACCGCCCTGGCCCACCTCGGCGTTCCGGCGTCGGAGGCGCTGATGGTCGGCGACGACATCGAGTCCGACGTGCTGGCGGCCCAGCGCCACGGGATCACCGGCGTGCTCGTCAAGACCGGCAAATACCTCCCGGAGACCCACCGGACCGCCGACGGCACACCGGACCACGTGCTGGATTCCTTCGCGGGCCTGCCCGGCTTGCTCGGCTACACCTAGGGTCTGTCCCGTGCGGCACGCTCTAGTCGAGCCGGGCCAGCAAGTGCGCGTCGAGGAAGCCCCGTTCGGAGGCCGGATCGTGGAGCAGCCGGGCGAACGTGACGAGCCCGGCTCCGGCCAGCAACTCGGCGAACCGGTCCACCGGCCAGCTGTAGGCGGGCGTCACCTTGTGGTCGAAGCGGACCGGCTCCGGTCCGTCGGTCGCGAAGAACGAGACCAGGAGCAGGCCCCCTGGTGCCAGGACACGTACCTGCTCGGCGAGGAGCGCGGGCAGTTCCCCGGGCGGGGTATGGATCATCGAGTAGTGGGCCAGCACGCCGCCGAGCGCGCCGTCCTCGACCGGCAGGGCCTCCATCCGTGCCTCGTCGAACCGCAGCGCCGGATGGGCCCGCCGGGCGTGGTCGACCATGCCCGGGGAGAGGTCGAGCCCGAAGGCGTCCAGCCCCAGGTCGTGCAGCATGGCCGTCAGATGCCCCGGCCCGCACCCGACGTCGGCTGCCCGCGGGTTCCCGCTCCCGCGCACCAGCTCGGCGAAGGTGCCGATCATGTTCCGCGAGAACGGGTGCGTCTCCAACCGATCAGCGAACTTCGACGCATACAGCTCGACGACCCCGTCGTACGCCGCCCTGGTCTCGTCCTGGTGCTCCCTCACGGCAAGGGAAGCTAACACCCGCGCACGTCCGCAGCTTCTCCGGGCCCGTGCCGCCCCCCCGCCGCCCCTCCTGCGCCGTGGTCTGCTGGAGCACCGTGCCGATGCCGGAGCCGCCCTCACCGCGGGCGCCCCGCCCCTGCAGACCAGGCGACCTGGGGATTTCGGAGCCGAGGAGATCAGCCCGGGAGGGGGATGAACAGCAGGATGCCGTGGGCGGTGGCCGCGTTGTAGCAGGCATTGCCGGGGAAGGTGGCGGTGTAGAAGGGGGTGGCGATGGCGAAGACGGGGACGACGGCGTTGTGGATGGTGGCCGTGCCGTTGGCGTCGGTGACGGCGGTGCCGAGGTTGACCGGGCCGAAGAGCGTGGTGGCGGTGAAGGTCACCGGCTGACCGGCCACCGGCATCCCCGAGGTGGTCGTCAGAGTGGCGCTGAGGGTGGGGATGTAGAACTCGGGCAGCGGGGTCAGCCGGAGCCGGATCGTGCCTGGCTGCGCGGTCAGCGTTGTGGGGGTGGGGTTCACGGTGACGGGGGTGCTGGTGGTGGAGCTGGTGAAGCAGCTGTCACCGCTGTAGGCGGCGGTGAGGGTGCCGGTGGTCAGGGCGGTGGTGGTGAAGCAGGCCTGCCCCGATGCGTTGACGGGGACCACCTGGGTCTGGCTGTTGGGGAGGGTGAAGGTGACCGTACCGGTCGGCACCGAGGTGGTTCCTGGTGCCGGGGTGATGGTGGCGCACACGGTCACGCTCTGCCCGCAGGTGGAGGGGTTCGGCGTCACCGACAGCGCCGTCGTTGTGGGGTTGGGGCTCACGGTGACGGGGGTGGGGTTGCCGTTCACGGTCGCGGTGAACGAACCGGCGGTGTAGGTGTGGGTGGTCTGCCCGCTCCCGGTGGCGTCCAGGGGGACGGTGACCGTGGGGCTGGCGTCCCCGAAGTTCACCACCGCTGTCCCGTTCGGAGTCCCCCCGGAAATGTTGAACGTCACCGGTTGCCCGCACACCGGCGACGCCGGCGAGGTCGTCACCGTCAACGGCGAAATCTCCGTCACGTTGGCCGAATTGGCGTTGGTGACGTAGACATTGCTGTTCTGCGCCGCCGCCACCGAGAACGGGAACGCGCCGACGGGGACGGTGGCCAGGACGGTGTTCGTGGTGCTGCTGATCACCGTCACGTTGTTGGAATTGCTGTTGCCGACGTAGACGTTGCCGGTCGGCGCCACCGCCACCCCGAACGGGCCCCCGCCGGTGGGGACGGTGGCCAGGACGGTGTTCGTGGTGCTGCTGATCACCGTCACGTTGTTCGAAACGGTGTTGGTGACGTAGACGTTGCCGTTCTGCGCCACCGCGATCACCCCCGGGACCGTGCCGGCGGGGACGGTGGCCACGACGGTGTTCGTGGTGCTGTCGATCACGGTCACGTTGTTCGAGGTCTGGTTGGCGATGTAGACGTTGCCGTTCTGCGCCACCGCCGCATAGCCCGGGAAACCACCGGTGGGGAGGGTGGTCAGGACGGTGTTCGTGGCGCTGCTGATCACCGTCACGGTGTTCGCGTTCCGGTTGGCGACGTAGACGTTGCCGTTCTGCGCCACCGCCACCGCGTCCGGGACCGCGCCGACGGGGACGGTGGCCAGGACCGTGTTCGTGACGCTGCTGATCACCGTCACGTTGTTGGAAGTGCTGTTGGCGACGTAGACGTTGCCGTTCGGCGCCACCGCGAGTGCGAACGGGCCCCCGCCGACGGGGACGGTGGCCAGGACGGTGTTGGTGGCGCTGCTGATCACCGTCACGTTGTTCGAGCTCTGGTTGGTGACGTAGACGTTGCCGTTCGGCGCCACCGCAATCATGGCCGGGTCTGAGCCGGCGGGGACAGTGGCCAGGACGGTGTTCGTGGTGCTGCTGATCACCGTCACGTTGGCCGAATTGGCGTTGCCGACGTAGACGTTGCCGTTCGGCGCCACCGCCACCGCCAGCGGGGTCGTGCCCGCCGGGATCGTCACCGTGGAGAACGCCGCACTGAACGGCGCGGCCACAAGCCCCCGCACAGCGGCCACCTCGGATCCACCGGCCGGTACAACCGGCCGAAACCCGCCGGCTACCGCCGGAGCTCCCAACCAACCCGTAGTCGGTTCCATGACACACCTCTCTCAGCTGAGAGGGCCGCCCAAGAACTCCCACCGGGGCCCGCGTCGCACGGCGCCGGTATACGCGCACCGGATCACCACTTGCACACCGGGACAGAGAGAGGACACGCCGACACGTACCACGCACCCGCGCACCACAGGGGTTGCCCATCTCTCCCCGGAGAGATGGGCAACCCACCGGAAAACGGTCACCACCATTAACTCGAAATCATCAATACGACACCATGCCCTTGACTCGACTTCACCCGGACAGGCCAATCCACAGCCCAACCCGGGCACGCCGTAAGAGCGGAAGTGGTCATGGAGCAACGATGCATCCGCACGTCGCGTGAGGTTCATGCCGTGCCGGCGACCGATACTGCTTCTCAAGCACGGCCTACGGTCCGCCCGCAGTGCCGCCCGGTCGCGGGAGTCACGCCGCCGAGGCGGCGCGGGCGCGTCGGTAGTGGAGGAGGACGACGCCGTTGCCGAAGGTGCGGGTGTCGGCGAGTTGGAGGTCGGCGGTGGTGTCCGACGGCGCGAACAGCGGTTTGCCGCGGCCGATGAGGACCGGGTGGACGTAGAGGCGGTACTCGTCGATCAGATCGTGCCGCCGGAAGGCCGCGGCGAGGCCGGCGCCGCTGAGCGCCAGGTCACCGCCCGGCTGTGCGGTGAGCGCCCTGATCTCCTCGGGGACGACGTCCCGCATGACGGTGGTGTTCCAGTCGGCCCGCTCCAGGGTCCGGGAAAACACGATCTTGGGCATGTCCCGCCAGATCCCGGCAAACTCCACCATGGGCCCGGTGCTTGACGGGTCGGCATCCGCGGTCGGCCAGAATCCGGCCATCAGCTCATGCGTGACCCGCCCGCTCAGGAAGCCGCCCATCGTCCTGAGCTGCGCGTTGACGTAGCGGTGCAACTCGTCGTCGACCCGATGCCAGTCGATCTCGCGGTGCGGTCCCTCGATGAAGCCGTCGAGGGACACCGACATGGTCAGGACGATCTTTCTCATCGCGGTCCTCGCCGAAGTCGAGTCGTCAGGGGCCGGGGCGCCGGCCGGAGGGCACCAGTGTGCCGGGGACCGGCGCGGCGGGGGAGGAGGGACGCGCCGCGCGCCGGTCAGGGGGCGGCGGTGAGCAGTGACTCGATCTCCCCGGCCCTCCAGTGACCGGCGGCTCCCGGGCAGCCGGCGAGATACCTTGCGGTCCGGTGCACGCTCCATCCGTGGGCGGCGACGATTCCGGCCCCGATGTGCCGCAGATAGGCGGCCGAGGGGGCGTTCACCGCGATGTCGTCGCTGCGCCACGGGGCCGTGCAGGTCAGGACGGGGTATCCGTCCAGCGCCCCGGCGCACACCAGGGTTTCGTAGCGGCCGGGACCGATCTGGGCCCGGCCGTGGGTGAGGGCCTGCGTCAGATCGAGGTCCTCGCCGGGCTCCCGGTACATCTCCTGGGCCACGATGTCGGAGAACTGGCCGACGGTCAGCAGATAGCCCTGAGAGGGAAGTTCGGTCCGTGGTGCGTCGTCGGCGGTCCGCGCGGGGCCGGGGTCGTAGAAGGCCCGGCCGCCGGTCCACACCTGCGATTCGGTGGCGAAGTACAGCAGACCGGGCAGCAGGACCGGGGCCGTACGGAGGGGGTCGCGGGGGTCCCGGCAGCCGGGGCAGGCGCGCAGTCCGCCGGGGGGCCGGCCGCCGGCCAGGTAGGCGGTCAGCCGTTCCCGGTGCATGTTGGAGCCGTATGCGGCATACCAGACGCGGTGCACGGGCGTGCGGCGGCGGACGGCTTCGGGGGAGTGGTCGAGGGCTTCGAGGCGTCGGGGCCGGATCACGCCCTCACGCTACGCGGCCCGGTCCGCCGGGGCGGCCGTGGCTTGATCGTTTCCGTCCGGGTTTTGCCGCGGGGGGTGTGGAGATGCGCACTGCACGGACAGGACCTGTCCGCACGACAGCCGGCGCCGGTCATCGGCCGGACGCCGGGGGACGGAGGCAGTGTGACGGACGAGGTGTCAGGCCGAAACGGCTCCGGGATACCCCGGGCGCGGGCAGCCGGTGGCCGCTCCGCCCGGCCGGTGCCGTCGCCGGACACGAGCCGGCGAGGGTTGCTCGCGGTCACCGCGGCGGCGGGGCTCGGCGTGCTCACCGGATGCGGAGGTACTCCCTCCCGTGCCGACCCCGCCCCCGAGGCGTCACCGCCGGGCGGCTCGCGCTCGTCCCCCTCCGCCGGGACCGGGAGCCCGAGCCCGTCCGGCTCCGCGACCGCGCGGCACCCGGCCCCTCCGGCCAGGCGGCGCCGTCCCGAACTCCCGCGTGGTGGGCGGGAGTTGTTTCCGCGCTACCGGCTGGTCGGGTTCTGCGGGCTGCCCGGTGCCCCGGCGCTCGGCCGGCTCGGGACCGGTGCGCCGGGACAGCGGGCAGCCGAGGTGGAGAAGGTGGCGCACCGCTACGCCGCGGGGCGTGAACCGCTGCCCGTGCTCGAACTCCTGGCGACCGTCGCCAATGCCTCGGCCGGCCCGGACGGCACCTACCGCTCACGGACGCCCGCCGCGACCATCCGCCGCTTCCACCGCGTGGCGCGCGACCGGCGGGCCTTGCTGCTGCTGAACATCCAGCCGGGCCGCGCGCCCGTGCTCGACGAGGTCAAGGCGCTGCGCGACTGGCTCGTCCACCCCGATGTGGGGATCGCGCTCGACCCGGAATGGGAGATGGCCCGCGGGCAGGTGCCGGGCGACACCTACGGGCGGACCGACGGCCATGAACTGACGGAGGTGGCCCGCTATCTGTCCGGGCTGGTCGAGGCGCACGACCTGCCGCAGAAGCCGCTGGTCTTCCATCAGGTCGCCACGTCCGTCGTGCACGCCCAGTCCGCGCTGCGGCCCCAGCCCGGCGTGGCACTGATCAAGAGCGCCGACGGCATCGGCTCCCCGGGCCTGAAGCGCGGGACCTGGCAGCGGCTGGTCCACGACCTGCCCGACGGCCTGCACACCGGCTTCAAGCTCTTCTACGAGGAAGACGCCCGGGGCAGCCGGCTGATGACGCCGGAGGAGGTGCTGGCCCTCCGGCCGCAGCCGGAGTACGTGATGTACGAGTGACGCCCATGGACGCGTGCCACCTGGGCGCCCACGCAGGCCGGTCGCCGGGCCCCGCCGCCCGTGCGGCGGGGCCCGGCGCCTGCTGGTGGTGAGGGAGCGTCAGTAGGCGTGCTGGAGCCGCCGTTTGTTCCATTCCTCGTAGGCCTTGGCGCCCATCTCGGGGTAGATCTGCTGGATCTTGATCCGGCGCTCGGAGAGCGGCCTTTCGAAGTCCTCGTACTGGAACGAGTCGTCGAAGCCGATCTTGGCGGTGTCGGTCAGGTCGCAGCTGTAGTACACCGCGTCCATCCGCGCCCAGTAGATGGCGCTCATGCACATCGGGCAGGGGGCGCCGCTGATGTAGATCTCGTGGCCCTGGAGCATCCGGGCGCGCTCCGGGAGCGGGTCCGGTGACCCCTCGGGGCGGGGGACGTACGCCAGCGTGCTCTCGTTCTGCCGGTCCACGGCGATGCTCGGCGCATCCGGGTTGAGGACCTGCACGGCCTTCCGGATCGCCTCGATTTCTGCGTGGGCGGTGGGGTCGCCCGTCAGCAGAACGTGGTTCTGCCCGCGGGCCACGATCTTCCCGTTGCGCGTGATGACCGCGCCGAACGGGCCGCCCCAACCGTTGTTCACGGATTCCGTGGCGAGTCGGACGGCTTCTGCGAGGAGTTCTTTCTGTTCCATTACGGAGTCTCCGATCGGCATCGATTCCTCTGTGGAACGGTAGGGCATATATGCTCCATTTGCCCGGTAAATCTCTTATGCACTAGGCTACTCAAGGTGAGTCCCCGTGCAAGCCGTGCTGCCGCGGCCGAGAATGCCACCGTCGTGACCTCGCAGAAGGTGCGCGAGGGGCGGACGGATGAGTTTCAGCGGTGGCAGGAGAAGACGAACCGTGTGGCCCGTGAATTCGAGGGATTCGTGGGCGCCGAGGTATATCCGCCCGGCGCCGGCGAAGAAAATGAATGGGTCACTGTATTCCGGTTTTCCGGCATGGACCACTTGACCGCCTGGCTGGATTCGAGCCGGCGGCAGGCATTGCTCCAGGAGGCGGCCGAATTCTTCGAGGGTCCTCCGACGCAGGAGGTGCTTCGCGGAGGTACCCCCTCGGAGCGGGCCCCGGAAGCGGTCACGGCCGTCATCTCGCACGACGTGCGGCCGGGACACGAGCAGGCGTTCCTCGACTGGCAGCAGAAGGCCCTCGAAGCACAGCAGCAGGCGCCGGGCTTCATGGGATCCGAGCTGTTCAGACCGGTCCAGGGCGTGCAGGAGCACTGGGTCGTCGTCTTCCGGTTCGACTCCCGTGAGCACCTCGACGAGTGGTTGGAATCCGACGTCCGCCAGGAGTTGTTGGACGAGGGAAGCCAGCACTTCGTCTCGTTCGACGTCCGCAAGGTCGGCTCCGCGTTCAGCGGCTGGTTCCGGTTCGACGAAGGCAAGGACAGCGCCGCTCCGCCCAACTGGAAACAGGCGATGTCGGTTGTCCTGGCGCTCTATCCGACGGTGATGGTGCTCAACCTGACCGTGGGCATCGGGCTGCAGGCGCTCACCGTCCGCGAGTACATCGGCCTGTTCTTGTCCAACGTGCTGAGCGTCAGCGCCCTGACCTGGCTGCTGATGCCGCTGGTGAACAGGGCGCTGGCCTTCTGGCTGGTGCCCGGCCGGTGCACCAGCCGCCGGACGCAGGTGCTGGGCACCGGAGTGGTGGTGCTCGGGTACCTGGTGTCCATCGGTGTCTTCGGCCTGATCACCCACCAGATCTGGTGAGGAGGCCGCGATGTGTCCACCCGTACCGGAACCAGGGCCGGATGTGCCGGAAACAGGGCCGGAGGTCGCGGGCGCACTGATCCGGCGGGGCGACGCCGGCTACGAGACCGCCCGTTCCCGTGCGGTGTGGAACGAGCTGCGGCCCGAGCGGTTCCCCGAGGCCGTCGTGCGGGTCACGTCGGAGACGGACGTGGCACACGCCGTGCGCTACGCCCGTACGCACGGGCTGCGGGTGTCGCTGCGTTCCGGCGGGCACAACTGGTCCGGCTCGCCACTCCGCGACGGGAGCCTGCTGCTCGATCTCTCCGGGCTGCGGGAGTGCCGCCTCGCGCCCGCGACCGACACCGCCCCGGCGACCGTCACGGTGGAGCCCGCCGCCACCGGTCAGGAACTGGTCGCGTTCCTCACCCCGCAGGATCTGGCCTTCCCCGTCGGCCACTGCCCCAGCGTGGCGGTCGGCGGCTTTCTGCTCAGCGGCGGCCTCGGCTGGAACTCCCGCGCATGGGGGGCGTCCTGCGCGGACGTCCTGGAGATCCGGGCCGTCACCGCCGACGGGCGGACGGTCACCTGTAGCGAGCGAGAGCACCCCGAACTCTTCTGGGCCGCGCGGGGCGCCGGGCCGGGATTCTGCGCGGCCGTCACCCGCTTCCGGCTCGCCCTGCACCCCCACCCCGCCTCGATCATGACGACCTCCCTGACGTTTCCGATGGCGGAACTCGCCCGGGTGACCGAGTGGACGGAGCGGGTCGCCCGCGGACTCCCGCCGTACGTCGAGGTGGCGTTCGTCCTCCAGCCCGCCGAGCCGGCAGCGGACGGCGCGCCCGGGCTGCGGATCACGGTCGGTGCCACCGCGTTCGCGGCGACGCGGCGGGAGGCCCTCCAGGCGCTGGAGCCCGTCGCCGACTGCCCCTTCGGCGAACTCGCCGTCACCCGGCAGCCGCCGGCGCCGACCTCCTTCGCCGCCCTGCACGAGGGCGCGGCGGTCCTCTGGCCGCCCCTGCACCGGTATGCGGCGGACACCCTGTGGTCGCCGGAGAGCTATCCGACGCAACTGGGCCGGATCGCCGACGTGGTGGCCCGCGCCCCGTCCGGGAAGTCCCTGGTGCTCTCGCCCGTGCAGCCGGTCTCATCGGAACCCGCCCTGCTGCGGAACATGGCCTTCGCCCCGCTCGGCGAGTCCTACCTGGTCTGCTACGCGGTCTGGGAGGACCCGGCGGCGGACGACGCCAACGAGCAGTGGCTGCGGGACGTCATGGCCGCCGCCGACCCGCAGGGCGACGGCCGCCACTACATCGCCGAAGCGGACCTGGAGGCCGACGCGGCCCGGCCCCGGCGCTCGTACGCCCCCGCCACCTGGGACCGGCTGCAGGAGGTCAAGGCGGAGTGGGACCCGGACAACGTCTTCCACTCCTATCTCGCCCCGTGACCGGGCGCCGGCTGCCGGACGGGCCGGCCGGGGAGCGGAAACGGCGCCGCGGGGGCACCATGGCCCTATGCTGCTGGCCGGTCTCGCCCAGGTGTCGGCGGAGGTCGCCGCGACGTCGGCGCGTTCGCGGAAGATCGCGCTGCTGGCCGGACTGTTCCGGGACGCGGCGCCCCAGGACGTCCCGGTGGTCATCCCGTACCTCGCCGGGCGGCTGCCCCAGGGCCGGATCGGGGTCGGCTGGAGCGTCCTGCGCGAGCCGGTCGCGGCCGCGGAGCACGCCACCCTGACCGTCCGCGACGTGGACACCGCGCTGACCGCCCTGGGCACGGGTCTCGGGAGCCGGCGCGCAGGGGGAGCGGCGCGGACTCGTCCGTGCGCTGCTGGCCGCGGCGACGGAGGGCGAGCAGCGGTTCCTGGTCGGCCTGCTGACCGGTGAGGTGCGGCAGGGCGCGCTGGACGCCATCGCGGTCGAGGGGCTCGCCGCCGCCACCCAGGTGCCGGCGGCGGACGTCCGGCGGGCCGTGATGCTGGCGGGGTCGCTCCAGGACGTGGCGCAGGCGCTGCTCGCCGAGGGGCCGGAGGCGCTCGCGCGCTTCCGGCTCACCGTGGGGCGGCCCGTCGGGCCGATGCTGGCGCACAGCGCCAAGACCGTGGCCGAGGCCATCGAGAAGCTCGGCGCCTGCGCCGTGGAGGAGAAGCTCGACGGCATCCGCGTACAGGTGCACCGCGACGGGCCGGACGTGCACATCCACACCCGCACCCTGGACGAGGTCACCGACCGGCTCCCCGAGGTCACCGCGCTGGCACGGGAGTTGCCGGCCGGCCGGTTCATCCTCGACGGCGAGGTGATCGCCCTGGACGGGGCGGGCCGGCCGGTGCCCTTCCAGCGGGTCGCGGGGCGGTTCGGTTCACGGGTGGACGTCTCCGCCGCGCAGGCCGCGCTGCCGCTGTCCCCGGTCTTCTTCGACGTGCTCGCGGTCGACGGCCGCGACCTGCTGGAACTGCCCTCGGCACAGCGGCACGCCGAGCTGGCCCGGCTGGTCCCCGCACCCCAGCGGGTGCGCCGCCAGGTGGTCGCGGACCCGTCCGACGCCGGGGCCCGCGCGGCCGCCGAGGACTTCTGGGCCGAGACCCTGCGCCGGGGCCATGAGGGCGTCGTGGTCAAGGCGCTGGACGCCCCCTACAGCGCGGGCCGCCGGGGCGCCGCATGGCTCAAGGTGAAGCCCGTGCACACCCTCGACCTGGTGGTGCTGGCGGTGGAGTGGGGACACGGCCGGCGCACCGGGAAGCTGTCCAACCTCCACCTCGGGGCGCGCGCGGCGGACGGCGGATTCGTCATGCTGGGCAAGACCTTCAAGGGGCTGACCGATGCCACCCTCAGCTGGCAGACCGAGCGCCTGCAGCAGCTCGCGGTGGCGGACAACGGCCATGTGGTGACGGTGCGTCCGGAACTCGTCGTCGAGATCGCCTATGACGGACTGCAGACCTCCTCGCGCTACCCGGCGGGCGTGACCCTGCGCTTCGCGCGGGTGGTGCGCTACCGGGAGGACAAGACGGCGGACGAGGCGGACACCGTCGAGGCGGTGCTTGCCGCGCACGACCGCGGGGAACAGTAGCCGCCATGGTGGGAAAGCGAAGTGCCGGGCTGCTGCTGTACCGCCGCGCGGCGGGCGGGGTCGAGGTGCTGCTGGGGCACATGGGCGGCCCGTTGTGGGAGCGCCGTGACGCGCGGGCGTGGTCCGTGCCCAAGGGCGAGTACGTCCCTCCGGAGGAGGCGAGGGACGCCGCCCGGCGGGAGTTCGAGGAGGAGTTGGGGATGCCGCCGCCCGCCGGCCGCTACCTTCCCCTGGGGGACGCCCGCCAGCCGAGCGGCAAGGTGGTGACCGTCTGGGCCGTCGAGGGCGATCTCGATCCGCGGCACATCGTGCCCGGCACCTTCGAGATGGAGTGGCCGCGCGGCTCCGGGGTGACCGGCAGCTTCCCCGAGATCGACCGGGTGGCCTGGTTCCCGCCGCACGAGGCACGGGAGCGGCTGGTGGCGGGCCAGCAGGTGTTCCTGGACCGGCTGGCGGAGCAGCTGGCCGGCGAGGGCTGAGCGCCGGAGCCGCACGGGAAGCCGCCCCCGGCATCAAGGGGGCCCGGGGGCACAGGGCTTGGTACGGCCGGCCGCGGGCCCCGCGCGTGGCCGGAAAGCCGCCGCACCGGCAGCACAAGGGCGCCCCGAGCTCCCCACCTTCACCACCGCGCAGGCCGAAGGCTTCCAGTCGCCCTGTACACCCCCGTTCCCCGCCGGGCAGTCTGGCGGAGGGGGCCGCACGACCGGCCCCGAACGGGGGGCCCTGGTCACAGGGTCATGAGCATGCCGCGGGGGTCGCATGTTGCGCATCCACTTCGAAGACCGGGATCTGGCACGGGTACAGATCGCCGCCGAACCCGATCCGCTCTGGGAAACGGTGCTGGCCATGCACCAACTGGCGCCGCCGGGGCGCGGTGTGCCGGTCTACGGCGCCTGGCGCGCCAGGGCCCGCCGCGAACTGCACGAGCGGGGGCTGACCCGCGCGGCCGGGCTGCTCAGTGCCCTGGCCCCGGCCGACGCCGGCTACTTCCCGGACTTCCTCACGCCCGACGCGGCCCGGGACGGCCTGGCCGCGGGCCTGGCCGCGCTGCGGGACACTCCGGGGGCGCGGCTGGCCGCGGAGAGCGCGCGGGCCGGGCTGCCCGCCCGGCTCCCGCGCTGGACCGGCGCCCTGGCCGCGGGCAGCCGGCAGCCGCTGGACGAACTGGCCGCCGCGCTCCAGGAGGTGCACCGCGCGGTGGTCGCCCCGGACTGGACCCAGGCGGCCGCCACGGTCGACTCCGACCGGGGCGCCCGCGCCCGCACCCTCTGCCGCGACGGCGTCGACGGGCTGCTCCAGACCTTCCGCCCCGCACTGCGCTGGGAGCCGCCGGTGCTCTACGCCGACTATCCCCGCGACCGCGATCTGTGGCTCAACGGGCGCGGACTGCGGCTGATTCCGTCCCATTTCTGCTGGCGCAGACCCATCGCCCTCGCCGACCCCGGGCTGCCGCCGGTGCTCGTCCACCCGGTCGAACACCCCACGTCCTGGGCGCCGGCCGGGCCCCGCGGCTGCCATCCGCAGGCGCTGTCCACCCTGCTCGGCCGTACCCGGGCCCGGATCCTCGCGGCCCTCGACGACCCGGCCACCACCGGTGAACTCGCCCGCCGCGTACGGGTCTCCGCCCCCTCGGCCAGCGAGCACGTGAGCGCGCTGCGGGAGGCCAACCTCGCCCGTAGCCGGCGGGACGGCGGCTGTGTCGTCCACGCCCTCACCCCGCTCGGCACGGCGTTGCTGCACGGCGAACTCGCCCCCGCACGAACCGCCGCGGGGGGCGGAGTCCGCCGGCCGCCCGGCCTTACGGCCGTACCTGGATCTTCCTCCCTTCGCCGGCCTGGAAGCGGCTCAGCGCCTCGGCATAGCGGTCCAGCGGCAGCCGGTCGCTGATGAAGACCTCCGGGTCCAGGGCCCCGGCCGCGAAGAGCTCCGCGGCGCGCTCATAGCTGTGCAGGACCGCCATCGAGCCGGTGATGGTGATCTCCTGGTTGTAGATGCGGTAGGGCTCGATGACGGCGCGGGCCGCGTAGTCGGCCACGCCGAACTGCAGGAAGGTGCCGCCCTTGCCGACCCGTCCCAGCGCGTCCTGGATGGCGTGCGCGTTGCCGGTGGCGTCGATGACCACGTCCCAGCCGCGCGGGCGGTCCAGGTCGTCGGCGGAACCGGCCGCGCCGCTGCACCCCAGGGTGCGGGCGGTGGCCAGCCGCTCGGGGTTGATGTCGACGACGTCGACGCCGGCCGCGCCGGTGCGCTTGGCGAGCTCCAGCATCATCAGGCCCATCGTGCCCGAGCCGTAGATCAGGACCCGGGTGCCCAGTTGTGCCGAGCGCAGGATGTCGTAGCCGCGGACCGCGCAGGAGAGCGGCTCGATCAGGGCGGCGTCCTCGGTACGGACATGATCGGGCAGCTTGACGCAGTTGGCGACGGGGGCGACGGCATACTCGGCGGCGCCGCCGGCCCTGGTCACCCCGATCGCGGCCCAGCCCTCGCAGAGGTTGTTGCGGCCGATGCGGCAGTAGTGGCACTCGTAGCAGTAGAGGGAGGGGTCGACGGCCACCCGGTCGCCCTCGACGAGTTCGGTGACCGCGCTGCCGGTGGCGACGACCGTACCGGCGAACTCATGGCCCGGCACGACGGGCAGGGTGGGCGCGAACTCCCCCTGGAGGATGTGCAGATCGGTGCCGCACAGTCCGCAGGCGGCGACCGAGACCACCACGTCGCGCGGGCCGGGGGTGGGGTCCTCGACGGTGGCGACCTCGACCTTGCCGGGGGCGCTGATCACTGCGGCTTTCATTTGACTGCTCCGAGCGAGAGGCCCTGGACGAGCTTGTCCTGGGCGGCGAATCCGGCGATGAGCACCGGGAGGGAGATCACGGTGGCGGCGGCGCACACCTTCGCCAGGAACAGGCCCTGACTGGTGACGAATCCGGTCAGGAACACCGGCGCGGTACCCGCCACGATCCCGGTCAGCACCCGGGCGAACAGCAGCTCGTTCCAGCTGAAGATGAACGAGATCAGGGCGGTCGCCGCGATTCCCGGCATGGCCACCGGGGCGACGATCCGGAGCAGGGTGGTGTGCAGTCCCGCGCCGTCGATCGACGCGGCCTCCAGGATCTCGGTCGGGACCTCCGAGAGGAACGAGCGCATCATCCACACCGCGATCGGCAGATTCATCGAGGTGTAGAGGATGACCAGCAACCAGATGCTGTCCAGCATCCCGGTGTTCTGCGCGACGAGATAGATCGGCAGCAGACCGGCCACCAGCGGCAGCATCTTCGTGGAGAGGAAGAAGAACATCACATCGGTCCACTTGCGCACCGGCTTGATCGACAGCGCGTACGCCGCCGGTACCGCCAGCAGCAGCACGAGGAGGGTGGAGACGACGGACGCGGTCAACGAGTTGATCAGTGGCGGCCAGGGACTGACGCCGGTGCCCTCGCCGAAGAACTCGCGGTAGCCGTGCAGGCTGAGCCCGGCACCGATGCTCGGCGGGTTGGTCGCCGCGTCCGTCTCGCTGTGGAAGGACGTCAACACCATCCACGCGACGGGCAGGAAGAAGGCGATTCCGCACAGCCAGGCCAGCAGGCCCAGCAGACTTCCGGTGCGTCGCCGACGGCGCGGGGGCAGCAGTGCGCTCGTCATCGGGTGACCTCCTCGCGCAGCAGGGACGAGACGGAGCGCAGCGCGAAGGTCGCCACCAGCAGCGAACACAGCACGACGATGACGCCCTGCGCGGAGGCCTGTCCGTAGTCATGGGCCTGGTAGAAGGTCTGGTAGATGGTGAAGGGAAGGTTCGCGGTGCCGAGGCCGCCCGAGGTGATGGTGAACACCGCATCGAAGTTCTGGACGACGTACACGGTCCCCAGCAGCGCGGCCAGTTCGAGGTAGCGCCGCAGATGCGGCAGGGTCAGATAGCGGAAGATGTCGAAGGCGGTGGCGCCGTCCATCCGGGCCGCCTCGATGGCGTCCGCCGGCCGGCTCTGCAGCCCGGCCAGCAGGATCAGCATCATGAACGGTGTCCACTGCCAGATCAGCGACATCTCCACGGCGGCGAGCGGGGAGTCGGTCATCCAGTCCGGCTGCGGCGGATTGTCGCTGCCGAACAGCCCCCATATCCAGGTCAGCGCGCCGTTGAGCAGCCCGTACGAGGCGTTGTAGAGGGCGTGCTTCCAGAGCAGGGCGGAGGCGACGGGCACCACCAGGAACGGCGTGATGAGCAGGGTGCGGACGATGCCGCGGCCGCGGAAGCTGCGGTCCAGCAGCAGCGCGAGGCCCAGCCCCAGCAGCAGGCTGACCAGCACCACGGTCACCGTCAGCAGCACGGTCGTGACGACCGACGACCGCATCGCGGGGTCGGTGAAGACGGCGAGGTAGTTGTCGAGAGCGGCGAAGCCGCGGCTGTCGGGGGCCAGCGCGTTCCACCGGGTGAAGGAGATCACCACGGTGGCCACGAACGGCAGTTGGGTGACGATGATCAGGAAGACGAGGGCAGGCAGCAGGGGAGCGCGCCGGGCCCAGTCCTTCGCCCGCTGGGCCCGCCGGGCGCGGGCCGCCTGACGGCCGGGGGTCGTGACGGCGGCCTTGACGGGCCGGGTCGCCTCAGTGGTTTGCGTGGGCATCGGACACTTCCTGGGCCAGCCGCTGGCTCTTCTTGAGGGCCTCGGGCACGCTCTGCTTTCCAGCGATCGCCGCGCTGATCTCCTGGGAGACCTTGGTTCCCAGGTCGGAGAACTCGGGGATGCCGACGAACTGGATTCCGGGGGCCGGGCGGGGCTGTACGCCGGGGTCGTTCGGCCGCGCCGAGGTGATCGCCTGCTGGGTCGCGGGGGCGAAGGCGCCGGACTCCTTCAGGTACTGCGGGTTCTGGTAGAGCGAGGCCCGCTTGCCGGCGGGCACCTTCGACCAGCCCAGTGACCGGCCCACCAGCTTCTCGTACTTCGCGCTGGAGGCCCAGCGGATGAACTTCCAGGCCGCGTCCTGGTGCTGACTGGCCTTCTGCACGCCCCACGCCCAGGTGTAGAGCCAGCCCGAGCTGGCGGTCTTCTCGACCGGCGCCGGTGCGTAGCCGACCTTCCCCGCGACCTTCGAATCGGAGCTCTCCAGCGAGCCGGCGCCGGCGGTCGCGTCGTACCACATGGCGACCTTGCCCTGCTGCATGTCGTTGAGGCACTCGGTGTAGCCGGCCTGCGGTGCACCCGACTCGCCGTGCTTGCGGACCAGGTCGACGTAGAACTGGGTGGCCTTGGTGAACTCCGGGCTGTCCAGCTTCGCCTGCCAGTCCTTGGTGAACCAGGTCCCGCCGAAGGTGTTGACGACGGTGCTCAGCGGGGCCATCAGCTGGCCCCAGCCGACCTGGCCGCGCAGGCAGATGCCCTTCATGCCCTTGCGGTAGCCGTCCAACTTGCCGGCCATCTGGGCGACTTGCTGCCACGTAGGACGCTTGGGCATGGTCAGCCCCGCCGCCTTGAGGAGGTCCTTGCGGTACATCAGGAAGGACGATTCGCCGTAGAAGGGCTCTGCGTAGACCTTGCCGTCGGCGGCGGTGAGTGAGTCGCGGACCGGAGCGAGAATGTCCTTCTGGTTGAACTCCGGGTCCTTGGCGGCCCGTTCGCCGAGCGGGGCGAGCCAGCCGTGGCTGGCGTAGATGGGGGTCTCGTAATTGCTGAGGCTGGCCACGTCGTACTGCCCGGCCTGGCTGGTGAAGTCCTGGCTCATCTTGTCGCGCAGATCGTCCTCCGGCAGCACGGTGTAATTCACCTTGATGCCGGTCTCCTTGGTGAAGTGCTCGGCGGTGAGCCGCTGCAGATCCACCATCTGCGGGTTGTTCACCATCAGCACATTGATGGTGTGGGGGTCGCCCTTGCCCACGTTGCCGGCGCCGGAACAGCCGCTGGCGGCCAGCGACAAGGCCAGGACGGCCGAGGTCAGCCCTATTGCGCGGCCGGTACGGCCTCCGGGGAATTGTGCTCTCACGGCTCTTGCCTCTCTGGGGACGGATACGGCTGTAGCTGCATGTAGCGATATGTCGTTTATGTCGGGTATGTGGAGTCTCTATGTGGGTATGGCGGTGCTGGAGGCACGCCGGGTCACCGCACGAAGGCCGGGGGTGCGGCCTGCGGGCAGCGGCTATGGGGTGTGGTGAGGGGTGTCGTACGGGGCCGGTCGGTCCGGGCGGCCCCCGCCCGGGTCAGACCCGGAGCACCTGCGGCCCCAGGAGGGAATAGCGATGCGCCTCCGGCGCGGACAGCCCCGCGTCGGAGACGATCGTCTGGAAGTCGCTGACGTCGGCGAACCGGCAGAAGCTGCTGGCGCCGAACTTGCTGTGCACCGCGACCAGCACCCGCCGCCGCGACGAGCGGACCGCCTGCTCCTTCACCTCGGCGACCGCCGGATCGGGGGTGGTCAGCCCGTGCTCCCGGGAGATGCCGTTCGCCCCCAGGAACGCCAGGTCGATCACGAACCGGGCGAGCATGTCCCGGGCCCAGGAGCCCACCGTCGCCTGCGTACCGGAGCGGACCCGCCCGCCGGCCAGCAGGACGGTGGTCGACTCGGACGCCGCGACCAGCGACGCGGTCCGCAGCGATGCGGTGATCACGGTCAGCGGACGGTCGGTGGGCAGCAGCATCGCGACCAGCTCCGGGGTGTAGCCCTCGTCGACGAACACCGTCTCGGCCTCGCCGACCAGCGCTGCCGCGGCCGCCGCGATCCGGCGCTTCTCGTCCACCTGCTGGGTCTCCCGGCGGGCGAGTGTGGTCTCGAAGCCGGCGCTCTCGACCGGATACGCCGCGCCGTGCGTACGCCGGACCAGCCCCCGGCGCTCCAGCTCGCTCAGATCCCGCCGTACGGTCTCGCGGGCGACCCCGAACTCGGCTGCGGCATCGACGACCTCGACCCGGCCGGACTGCCGGGCGAGCGCGAGGATGCGGTGCTGGCGTTCCTCGGCCCTCATGGCTCACTCCTGCCCGATTGCTGGTTTTTTCTGGCTTCCGTTCGGTCACGGGGCTGCCCGTTTCCGCCCGCCTCAGGTTTATAGCAAGCGGAACCATGTGGATAGCTGCCCGCTATCGGGGAAATTCTGCCCGTTTTTGCCCGCCGCGGACCGCTGCCGACCGGCTCCGCTGCCCCGGGGCGCGCCCGTACGGCCTGGTGGGCGCGCCCGTAGGGCCTGGTGGGCGGGGTGCGCCGGAAGCGGGGGGCGGCCGCTCCGCTTGCCGAGGGAGCGCCACGGTCGTGCGGGGCGCCGTGGCCCTTAGGCTGGACGCCATGAGTTCGGAGATGCGGTCGTTGGCGGTCACTGCGATCGTGCAGGCGGATGAGTGCGCGGTGCTGCGCGTCAGCGGGGAGCTGGACCTCCGGACCGAGCAGGCGTTTCTCGCCGAGGCGCGGTCGGTGGTCTCGGCCGGCCACCGCTTCCTCGTGCTGGATCTGACCGCCCTGCGCTTCTGCGACTCCCGGGGGCTGAGCTGTCTGCTCGCCCTGGAGTGGCTGTGCCGGCGGCTGGAGGGCCGGCTGCTGCTGGCCTCGCTCGGCGTACGGATGCTGCGCCTGCTGGTCGGCACGCAGTCCCTCAACGTCTTCTCCTGCTACCCCACCGTCGGCCATGCGCTGGCCGCGGTCCCCGACACCAGCCGCCCGGCCTGGCCGCCCGAGGTGACGGAGTCCGCCGAGGATCCGGACGAGGCGTGAGACGGGCCGGTCAGCCGGCCGGACAGGGCCCGCCCAGCCAGGCGTCGTCGAACCGGGCAAAGGTGATCTTCCGATAGGGGCCGGACTCGTAAAGCAGCCCGAAGGTCCCGTCCGGCAGCCGGGTCAGCGTCGAGTACGCGGCCGGGCCCGCGGTGACGACCCGGGCGAGGGGCCAGCTCCCGCCGTCGTCGCAGGACATCCGCACGGTGAGGTTCCGGCGGGCGTCGGTGCTCGCCGTATTGCTGAACAGCAGCCGGTGCGCCCGCGCCCGCCGGGCCGGCGCCGCCGGGTCGTAGCGCAGGATCGCGGCATTGTTGCCCGGATCGGTCAACTCGTCGTCCGCCACCGGCGTGCTGTAGCTCAGCCCGCCGTCCCGGGAGTAGGCCACCAGCCGCTTTCCGGCGCCGCGGGTCCGGCTGTTGAGCAGGATCCGGCCGTCGGCGAGCTCGACGGTCTTGTTCTCGTCCATCAGCGGCCCCACCGGCGTCCCCAGACGCCAGTGCGCGCCATGGTCGTCGCTGTACGCACTGGCCGCCCACATACTGCCGTCGGCCTTGCGGAACGCGTACTGCTGCAGCAACCGCCCGCCGGCCAGCTGGATGCCGGAGCCCGACGAGGCGAAGATGCCGTGCCAGGACGGGTCCTTGAGGTCATGGGTGATCCGCCGGACGCGCCAACTGCGGCCGCCGTCGTCCGAGTAGCCGTAATCGGTGTGCAGCACCGTGGTGCTGTCGTGCGCGTTGCCCGCGCCCGCCGTGCGGAACCCGACGCCCTTGGGCGCATACGCATGGAAGAGGAAAATCCGGCCGGTCACCCGGTCGGCGAGCAGACTCGGGTCGCCCGCGCCCACCCCGCCGTCGTAGTCCACGGCCGCTTGCGGCGCACTCCAGGTACGCCCCAGGTCGGTGCTGCGCCGCACCATCACATCCACATTGCCGGGCAGATCGGCCGCGCTGTCGTTCCGCCGGTCGAAGGCCGCGACGAGGGTGCCGTCCGCGAGCGTGGTCAGCGCCGGGATGCGATAGGTGTGCGCGCCGCGGCCGGACACCGCCAGATCGGTGGTCTCGTACAGCGGTGGCCGGACGGCGCCGCGCCACGCCGCGGCGGCGCGCGGGGCCGGGCCGGTCAGCAGCCCGGCACCGACGGCGAGCAGGGCGGCCGGTGCGACCAGGCGGGCGGCTTTCACCGGGATCTCCAGGACGGGGCGCGGCACGGCGTGCGGCGGGCAGCGGGTGCGGGCGGCACGGAGGCATCGGAGGGCAGGCAGGCCCTGTGAATCTAAGGTCGGGGTGACACCGCGTCCATTCCACCGGGCAGGGGAGTGAGGGGTGGTCACCGGCCGCGGGAGCGGGGCCGGCGGCCCGGCGGCGGCCGCACCCCGGAGGCCCGCTGATCGGCCCGGCCCTGCTCGCCCCGCCCTACTCGCCCCGGCCGAGATCCCGGACGAGCGTGGGGGAGGGGCGGGGAATCACCCCGAAGTCCTCGTCCTCGCCGTCCACGGCAAGACGGTGGATCACCTTCTCCAGGGCGTCCGGCAGGGTCGGGGCGAGTCCGCTGTGCCACTGGACCAGGAGGTTGTGCCGGGCGGAGTCCGGCAGCAACTGCTTCTCGTCGAACGCGGCCACGCAGCGGCGCTCCTCGTCGGGCGCGTGCGCGGCCTGCTCGCGCCAGTAGGCGGCGTCGCGGTACTCGCCGTTGCGGCGGTGCGCCAGATACAGGCAGTAGGCGGCGGTCCGGCTGCCGGCGCCGGCGCCGAAGTGCCACCAGAAGTGCGCCGCGTCGCCGCGTCCGGTGATGTGCAGCAGACAGGCGAAGACCAGCGCCCCTTCGGGGTCGATGTGGTGGTCGTTGACCAGCCGTTCCAGGCTCGCCGCGGCCGCCGCGGCATTGACGACCAGGGCACACGCCAGCTGGAGCTCATGGGTGGCCTCGTCGCGGGCGCTGGGGTACGTGCTGGGCGCGCCCTGCCCGTCGCGGACCGTGCGCACCGCGGCCGGCGGGCCGTCCGGGTCCGCCGTCCCGAGCCGGCGGACGGTGTCCAGGCCGCCGAGCGCACCCGTGTCGTCGAGGTCGTGGAATCCGGACAGGCCCTCGATCCAGGACACCGCCGCGGCCGCGCTGAGCAGCGTCTCCACGGTCTCCCTGCGGTCGGCGGGACGGATGTGCGACATGGTCAGTTCCCCCTGGGATTTCCCCGGTCGATGCCGAGCGCGGCGGCGAGCTTGCGCTTGCCGCGGCTTGCATAGGAGCGCACGGTGACTTCGTCGACGCCGAGCAAGGAGCCGATCTGTGCGTCGCTGTACCCGATGACATGGCGCAGCACGATCACATCGCACTGCCGCTCCGGCAGCCGGGCGATGGCCGCATACAGCCCCAACTGGCTCTCCAGCATGGCGAATTGCTGCTGGCACTCGCGCAGCAGGGCGTGCGTGACGACGGCGAAGGCGGCGGTCTCGGTGAGCGCGGTGGGCTGCTGGTGGTCGTAGAGCCACTCCACCACCCGCTCCTTGAGCACCGACCAGGCGTACGCCTCCACCGAGGCCTGCCGCAGCGCATGCGGCCACAGCCGGCCGAGCCGCTCATAGGCCGCCCGGGTGACGTCGCGGGCCGCGGCCTGGCTGCCGGTGTGCAGATAGGCGTACGTCAGCCACTTGCGGGCGTGGGTCGACAGGAACGCCTCGAACGTGAGCGTCAGCTGGCGGTCGAACGGATCCGGTGTGACGGCCGGGAGGCCACAGCGGGGTGGCGCCGCTAACTCCGCGGTACGGACATGCGCCGGAGCGCACGCCGGTGGCGGTCGGTCCCGGTCTACGCTCACGAGCCGTCCTCGTTCCGGTTGCCGTGCACCGCCTCCGGGCGCCGAGACGCGCCGGCCGCGGGAGGGCGGTTGCCCTCACCCTCCAATGAACCGGAAAGCACACCCGTTTGTGGCACGGTGAGGGCAAAAATCTTCCGTAGCGCATTCATATGACTACGCATGACGGTGGCATGTGACCGCCGGTGGCGGGGGTCGGCATGCGCCGCCGCGCACCTCGCCCGGTGCGCTCCGGCATGTTCCAGGGCGCACGGGGCAGTGCTCCAACAGCCAGGCGCACGGCGGTGCATGACGCGCCGCCGGGGTGCATGGCTTGCGAGGGGGAGGCACCGCGCGCCGGTAGGGGCGCGGGAGCGGTAGCGCGTAATGGGGAGGCAGCGCACGATGAGCGAGCACGAGTCCGTGGTGGACCTGCAACTGGACCGGGCCCACTCGTCCCGGATCTACGACTACTTCCTGGGCGGCAAGACCAATTTCCTGGCCGACCGGATGGCCGCCGGCAGCGTGCTGGGGGTGTTCCCCGCCGCGCTGGTCGCGGCCCGGATCAACCGCGAGTTCATGCACCGCACCACCCGCGTCCTGGCCGCGTCCGGTATGCGGCAGTTCCTCGACATCGGCACCGGCATCCCCACCGCGCCGAACCTCCACGACATCGCCCAGGGCATCGCCCCGGACTCCCGGGTGGTCTACACCGACAACGACCCGATCGTCCTCGCGCACGCCGCAGCCCTCCTGCGCAGCACCCCCGAGGGGCGGACCGCGTACGTCCAGGCCGATGTCCACGACCCCGAGGGCATCCTCACGGCGCCGCGGCTCCTGGACACCCTCGATCTGCGCCGCCCGGTGGCGCTCAGCCTGAACGCGCTGATGCACTTCGTCCCCGACGACGGCCAGGACCGGGCACACGACATCGTCGAGCGTCTCAAGGCCGCGCTGCCCAGCGGCAGCACGCTCACCATGACTCATGCGACATCGGACTTCAGCCCCGCGGCCATGGACAAGATCATCAAGATCTACGGCGAGGCGGGCACCCGGCTCCAGTTCCGCTCCCGCGCCGCGTTCCGGCGCTTCTTCGACGGCTGGGAGCTGCTGGAGCCGGGCGTGACCCTCTCCCACCAGTGGCGCCCGGACGATCCCGACGACGCCACCCACGTCACCGATGCGGAGGCCGCCAGCTACGCGGCCGTCGCGCGCAAACCCTGAGCGCGACGGGGCAGGCGGCCGGCCGCCTGCCCCGGGTGCCTCACTCCTTGCGGTAGCCGTACGCCTCCCCGGCGGCCGCCGCGACCGCGTCCAGGTCCGCTCCGGTCGAGGCGGTGACCACGGCGGCCACCGCGCCCTCCACGAACGGCGCGTCCACCAGCCGTGCGCCGTCGGGGAGTTCGTCTCCCTCGGCGATCAACGACTTCACGGTCAGTACGGCGCTGCCCAGATCAACCAGGATCGCCACCCCGGCCCCGCGGTCCACCGCCCGGGCAGCCTCGGAGATCAGCTCCGCGCTCGTCCCCAGCCCGCCGTCCGGACCGCCGCCCGCGGCGGCCACCGGTACCGTGTCACCGCCACCGGCGAGCCCGACCGCCAGAGCCGCCACCGACTCGGCGACCGGCGCGCTGTGTGACACCAGCACCACCCCGACCGGTGTCCCCGCCCCGGCGGCCGTACCGCCCGTCGTCCGCTCGCTCACTTCGCCACCTCCGCAAGGGCCGCGAACAGCAGTGCCGAGGACGTCGCCCCCGGATCCTGATGGCCGATGCTGCGTTCGCCCAGATAGCTCGCCCGGCCCTTCCTGGCCAGCATCGGTACGGTCGCCAGCGCGCCCTTCTCGGAGGCCGCGGCCGCCGCGTCGAAGGAGGTGGCCAGGGCCTCGATGCCCGGCACCAGCGCATCGAGCATCGTCTTGTCGCCCGGCGCCGAGCCGCCGAGCTGTGCCACCGCGTCGACCCCGGCGGCCAGCCCCGCCCGCAGCTCCTCCGCGGACACCTGGGGAGCCTCGCCGAAGGCCTTGCCGGCCCGTCGCAGCAGCGTCCCGTACAGCGGCCCGGACGCCCCGCCCACACTGGAGATCAGCTTCCGTCCGGCGGCGATCAGGGTGGCTCCGGGGGTCGCCGGCGGCTCCGCCTCCAGCGCGGTGACCACGGCCGCGAAGCCGCGCTGCATATTTCTCCCGTGGTCGGCGTCACCGATGGGGGAGTCCAGCTCGGTGAGCCGGTCGGCCTCCCGGTCGATGACGGCGGCCGCCGCCGTCATCCAGCGTACGAAGAATGCGGCATCCAGCACCGTTTCGGACACGGACTTCTCTCCTTGGTCGTTCGGGCACTCAACAAGAAAGCGGATACGGCGCGGGCCTACCGGCCCCAGCGGAGTCCCGCGGTCTGCACCGGCGCGTCCCACAGCCGCAGCAGTTCCCCGTCCACCTGACACAGCGTCACCGAACAGCCCGCCATGTCGAGCGAGGTCACATAGTTCCCCACGAGCGTGCGGGCCACCGCCACGCCCCGTTCGTCGAGCACCCGGCGGACCTCCGCCTGGAACCCGTACAGCTCCAGCAGCGGGGTCGCGCCCATGCCGTTGACCAGCACCAGCACCGGCAGCCGCGGATCCAGCTCCGCCAGGACCGCATCGACCGCGAAGTCCGCGATCTCCCGCGAGGTCATCATCGCGCGGCGCTCGCGCCCCGGCTCACCGTGGATCCCGACCCCCAACTCCAGCTCCCCGGCCGGAAGATCGAACGTCGGGCTGCCCTTCGCCGGCGTCGTACAGGCACTCAGCGCCACCCCGAAGCTGCGCGAGGACGCCACGACCTGCCGGGCCAGCGCCTCCACCCGCTCCAGCGGCATGCCCTCCTCGGCCGCGGCACCGGCGATCTTCTCCACGAAGAGCGTCGCGCCGGTACCGCGCCGCCCCGCGGTGAACGTCGAGTCGACCACCGCGACATCGTCATCGACGAGCACGCTGGCCACCTGCACCCCCTCGTCCTCCGCGAGTTCCGCCGCCATCTGGAAGTTGAGCACGTCCCCGGTGTAGTTCTTCACGACGAACAGCACGCCGTGGCCGCTGTCCACGGCCGCCGCGGCACGCACCATCTGATCGGGCACCGGTGAGGTGAAGACCTCGCCCGGACAGGCGGCATCCAGCATGCCGGGCCCGACGAACCCCCCGTGCAGCGGCTCGTGCCCGCTGCCGCCCCCGGACACCAGCGCGACCTTGTCCGCCACCGGCGCGTCCCGCCGCACGATCACCCGGTTCTCGACATCCACCACCAGCTCCGGGTGCGCCGCTGCCATCCCGCGCAGCGCATCGGCCACCACGGTTTCGGCGACGTTGATCAGCATCTTCATGGGTACCTCCTGGTGAGACTGGCAGTGGGCCATCTGACCGGTGTTCTTCCAGGTCATGGTAGGTATGGCGGAGTTGATCCCGATAGTCTCCGGCGGTGCGAAGCGGGGGTGGGCAGGCTGATGCCGACCTCGTGCGGGCTGGGTTGATGGCCTATCAGGTGGTGGGTACGGGCCTCCGGGACGTCGAGGAGCGGCGGGGACCAGTATCGGACGGTGAGGGGCCCGGCGGCACTGCTGCGTGCTGGTGTCGTTGCGCTCTCTGTAGTGCGTTCACCTGAGGTTGCTCGCGGGCGTGCCGTCCCTCCGGTCGCGGCCCCCCGGGGTGCGCCCCTGCTGCGCCCCGGTTCTCCGGGACGCGGAGGGGCGCACCCACCGTGTGGGTGTCCCCGCGTGTCGGGTCCCGGCGTGTCAGGGTGACGTGACGTGGCTGCTTCCCTGATCCGGTCGGGCGTCGAACCCGGTGGTGGGGCATCGCCGTGCCCGTGCCGGTGCCGGTGCCGGTGCCGGTGCCGTGGTGGCCGGTGCTGCCCGCCGGTCGGTCGTGGCCGTGGCGCCGGGCCGCTCAGGCGCGGCGGCCGGCTGTCTTGCGTACGCCGTAGGCGGCGGCACCGACCGCGAGCACCACGGCACCCCACAGGACCGAGGCCGGCGGCAGGGCGAAGGCCAGCGCCAGGCAGCCGGCCGTGCCGACGACCGGGACGAGCCGGGCCGGGCGGCCCTCGGCGGGGGTGAGGGTCCAGGCGGAGGCATTGGCGAGGGCGTAGTAGGCCAGCACGCCGAAGGAGGAGAAGCCGATCGCGCCGCGCACGTCCGTGGTGGCGACGAGGACGGCGACCACCGCGCCGACGGCGAGTTCGGCACGGTGCGGCACCTTGGTGCGCGGGTGGATGGCGGCCAGCGCGTGCGGTAGGTGCCGGTCGCGGGCCATCGCAAGAGTGGTGCGCGAGACCCCGAGGATCAGCGCGAGCAGGGACCCGAGCGCCGCGACGGCGGCCCCGCCCCGTACCACCGGTGCCAGGGCCGGGACGCCGGCCGCACGCACCGCCTCCACCAGCGGCGCGGCGCTGTGGGCGAGGCGGTCGGGCCCGAGGACGGACAGCACCGCGACCGCGACGCCCGCGTACACCACCAGCGTGATGCCGAGCGCGAGCGGGATCGCGCGGGGGATGGTCCGTCCGGGGTCGCGGACTTCCTCGCCGAGGGTGGCGATGCGCGCGTAGCCGGCGAAGGCGAAGAACAGCAGACCGGCCGCCTGCAACACCCCGGCGGCGGAGGCGTCCACGCCGAGGTCCGGGCGGGCCGGGCCGGTGGCGCCCGAGGTGAGACAGGCGGTGGCCACGGCGGCGAGCACCGCCAGGACGACCGCGACGATCCCCCTCGTCAGCCAGGCGGACTTCTGCACCCCGGCGTAGTTCACCGCGGTCAGCGCCACCACCGCCGCCACGGCAACGGCGCGCGCCTGACCGGGCCATACGTAGGAGCCCACGGTCAGGGCCATCGCCGCGCAGGAGGCGGTCTTGCCGATCACGAAGCCCCAGCCGGCCAGATAGCCCCAGAAGTCCCCGAGGCGCTCGCGGGCGTAGACGTAGGTGCCACCCGAGCGGGGGTAGCGGGCGGCCAGCCGCGCGGAGGAGGTCGCGTTGCAGTACGCCACCACCGCGGCCAGCGCCAGGGCCGGCAGCAGACCCGGCCCGGCCGCCGCCGCGGCCGGAGCGAGCGCGGCGAAGATCCCCGCGCCGAGCATCGCCCCGAGCCCGATCACCACGGCGTCGCCCACGCCCAGACGCCGGTCCAGCTCTCCCGCTCCGGCAGATCGCGCCGACGTCTCCATCGCTCGCTCCTCCGCTCGCTCCTCGACAAGGGGCACCACGGCCGGACCACGGTTTCCGGCACCGGCGCAGGCTAGAGCACCAAGATGGCCGGACGGTTTCCCCGCTCGCCCCGTGCGCGGCTTCGGGAGTAAGGACAAGGCGAGTGGTGTGCGCCCGGCGCACCCCCTTCCCACGGCGAAGCGGCGTGCCCCTTCACCCGTTCGGCTGTTAAGTCGGTTATGGATACTTCTCGTTCGCGCGGCCGGTCCGTCCGCGGCACTCTCGCGGCACTCCTCCTCCTCGCCCTCACGGCCGTGGCGGGCCCCACCGCCACCGCCGGCGATCAGCCGCCACCCGCCGCGGACCCCGCGGCGGTCCGTGACTGGAACGCCCTCGCCACCGACACCATCAGCACCAACCTCGGCCCCACCCGCCCCTCCGGGCAGGCGGTCATCTGGCACGGGTTCGTCTCGGCCGCCGTCTACAACGCCGTGGTCGGCATCCAGGGCCGCTACGCCCCGTACAAGTGGCGGGCGCGCGGGCCCGCCACCGCCTCGCCCGAGGCGGCGGCCGTGACCGCCGCACACCACGTACTGGTCGCCTTCTTCCCCGCCTCCCGGGCGACGCTCGACGCCGCGTACGCCGATTCCCTCGCCAAGATCCCCGACGGCACGGCGAAGAAGCAGGGCGTGGCCTTCGGGGCACGCGCCGCCGACCACCTCATCGCCCTGCGCGAAGGCGACGGCCGGTTCGCCACGGTGGAGTTCACCCTGCCGCCCGCGCCCGGCATCTGGCGGCCCACCCCGCCCGCCCACCTGCCCTTCATCGACACCTGGCTCGGGAAGTTGCGCCCCATGGTGCTCACCTCCCCGGACCGGTTCCGTCCCGGCAGGCCGCCCGCGCTGTCCTCGGCCCGCTACGCCCAGGACGTGAACGAGGTGAAGACCATGGGGGCGAGGACCGGCTCGCCGCGTACCGCGCAACAGACCGAGACCGCGCTGTTCTTCGGGGGCAATCTGGTGGTGCAGCTCCAGTCGGCCTTCCGCGACTACTCCGCCCGGCACCATCTGGGCATCGCCGACACCGCGCGGATGATCGCCGCGGCGAACGCCTCGGCCACCGACGCCGTCGTCACCGCCTGGAACACCAAGCTCCACTACGGTTTCTGGCGGCCGATCACCGCCATCCAGCTCGCCGACACCGACGGCAACCCCGCGACCGACGCCGACCCGCAGTGGCAGCCGCTGCTGATCACCCCACCGCACCCCGACTACGTCAGCGGTCACGCCACGGTCGCCGGCGCCGTGACCCGGACCCTGACCGGAGTCCTCGGCACCGCGCACCTCGACCTCACCTTCTCCTCCGAGGCCACCGGCACCACACGGCACTACGACGACCCCGTCCGGTTCAACGAGGACATGATCAACGCCCGGGTCTGGGCCGGAATCCACTTCCGCACCGCGGACCTCACCGGGTGCCACGTCGGCAACCGCATCGGCGTCTGGACGCTCACCCACGCCTTCCAACCCTTGCGCCCGGCACACCCTCACGCCACGCTGCCGGGCCGGCCGACCTGCCCGCGCGGCACCGCCCGCTGACCGGCCCGCACCGCCCGCCGGTCACCGTACGCACCGCGGCCCGGGGGAGCCGTACGTGCCCGGCCGACCGGCGGGCGGAGGGACCGCCGAGGCGGGTGGTCCGGTACGGAACGTGCGGCGGCAGGCCCACGGCACCGGCCACCTCACCGGTCCGAACGGTGGAACGCTCCGGCCTGTCGCTCGGCGATGGCCGCGGCGCACCCTGCCCGTCGGCTTGATTGAGCGCGGCGCGGCCGGCCGGGCGGCTTCCGTACCGGGCGGCAGCACGGGCCGGGGCGAGAGGAGTGGTGCATGGAAGGCGTACCCCCGGATGCCTGGAAGTGGGAAGTCGACCGCACGTCCGGCCCGGGACGCGAACCGGGGCCGATCAACCTTCAGCGGTACGCACTGGTACCGGCCTACGCCGGGATCGCCACCCTCTTCGGGCTGCCGTTGTGCCTGAACCCGGACGATCTGCGTGCCGGCCAGGTCGATGTGGCGGTCCTCGGGGCCCCGGTGGACATGTCGACCGGGCACCGCGGCGCGGCCTACGGCCCGCGCGCCATCAGGTCCGACGAGCGGATCCTGCCGCACACCCCGCAGATGCTGATCAACCCCAGCACCCGCATCAAGCCGTTCGAGGAACTGACGGTGGTCGACTACGGCGATGCCGCGGTGGACCCGCTCAGCATCGACAACTCCATGGAACCGATCCGCACTCTGGTCCGGGACATCGCCGCCACCGGCGCGATCCCGCTCGTGCTCGGCGGGGACCACTCCATCCTGTGGCCGGACGCCGCGGGCGTCGCCGACGTCTACGGGGCGGGCAAGGTCGGGGTGATCCACTTCGATGCGCACCCCGACTGCGCCCACGACACGCTCGGCCATCTCGCCTCGCACGCCACCTCGATCCCGGCTACACCACCACGATGAACGCCCGCCGGGCCATCTTCGAGGCCCTGACCGGCATCGCCATGCGCCGCAAGGGCCTTCCCGGACCCGCGTACGTCGACCCGGACGTCGGGGGGCCGCCGCCTGCTTGAGCGGGCCGGTCCGGCATGCGCTCTCGTGTCGCTCTCAGACAGGGATGGCCGGGCCGACCGGCAGGACCGACAACAGCAGGAGCGCCACATCGTCCTGACGGTCCGTATCGGCGTCCTGGTTCTCCAGGAGGGCGTCGGCGAGGCGCTCGGGCCCCAGGGGCGGTGCGTCGTTGAGCCGCCCGGCCAGGTCGGCGACGGAGCGCTCGGGATCGACGCCCGGCGTCTCGACCAGGCCGTCGGTGTAGAGCGCCAGCACGGAATTCGGCGGCAGGGTGATCTCCGTGGCGGAGTACCGGGCGTCCCGGTCGATGCCCAGGAGCAGGCCGGGCGGCACGTGCAGTACCGAGGTGTGCCGGTCGGGATGGCGGAGGATGGGCGGCGGATGACCGGCGCCGGCCAGGCACGCCCGCCGGGTCCGCAGATCGATGCGGACGTACAGGCAACTGGTGAACAGCTCCGGGTCCAGGTCGGTCAGCAGCCGGTTCGTACGGGCCAGCACCTCTCCGGGGGACGCCCCCGCGGTCGCATAGGCGCGGACGGCGGTGCGGGCCTGGCCCATGAAGGCGGCGGCCGTCGCGTTGTGGCCCTGCACATCACCGATGACGGCGGCGACGTGGCCCGCGTCGAGCCGGATCAGGTCGTAGAAGTCGCCGCCGATCTCCATACCGCGGGTCGACGGCAGGTAACGGCCGGCGACAGCGAACCCGGGCACCTCGGGGAGGCCGTGCGGCAGCAGGCCGGCCTGCAGATCGTGGGCCAGCTGCTGCTTGGTGTCGTACAGCCGGGCCCGGTCGAGCGCCTGGGCGATCAGCCCCGCCAGCGAGGTGAGCACCTGGCGTTCCTCCGGGCTGAAGGTGCGGGGCCGGGTGTACGAGAGGATGCAGCAGCCGACCGGGCGGCCGGAGACCACCAGCGGCAGCACGGCCCGGGAGGCCTTGCCGGTCAGTTGCAGCAACCCCGGGTAGTCGCGTTCGCTCTCGTCGGGAGAGCTGAAGAAACAGGGCTCCCCGGTGGCGAGGGCGCGTACGGCAGGGCTGTTGACGGCGTCCAGGGCGACACCGTCGAAGGCGGTGACGGCCTCAGGGGGGTACCCGCGGTGGCCGATGGTGTGCAGCCGGCCGCCCTCCGCCGCGTACATGATCATGCCCTGGGCGCCGAACGCCGGCATGATCTGGCCGGCGATGAGATCGACGACATCCCGCACGCCCACGGCCTCGGTGAGGGCCGCCGCAAGATGCAGGACGTGGTAGATCTGCCCGGCCCGCACGGGCACGACCTCGCCCTGCGCGGCCGGGGGCGCCAGCGGGCCGTAATCCTTGCCCGAGGGGCCGATCCACACGCTCAGCCCCCGGGCGTCCGGGAACAGCCGGAAGGTGAGCCACCGGTCCGGGGGCCGGCAGGCGGTGAACGACATCGGCCGGCGGCTGATCACCGCCGCGCGGTAGCGGTCCTCGAAGGCGGGGTCGCGCAGCCACCGCAGGGCGTCCCAGGGGCGCGAGCCGAGCAGCCGGGCCTCCTGCTCGCCGAGCAGCTCCGCCGCGCCCGTGGTGACCAGGGTGAAGCGCCCCTCCAGGTCGAGGGCGCAGCAGCCGCCGGGCAGCCGCTCCAGGTAGTCGACGGCCGCCAGCGCCTCGTCGTGGCCCACGGTCCGCGCCGGAGGCGGCGAGAGGACCCGCGGGGCGCCGGCGGGCGTGGTGGCGGTGCCGGGCCGGGGGCGTTCGTCCAGCAGCGCCGCCAGACGCCGGCAGGCGGCCGTCACCGCTTCGCTCTCGTCCCCCGACAGCTGCGGTGCGTGGCCGGCCGGCCACAACAACAGCAGCGCGCCCCGGCCGTCGGTGCGATCGCCGACCGGGGCCGCCGCCAGCGCGAAGTCGTAGGGCACGGCCACCGCGGTGCGGGGAAAGTCCCGGGCCATCTGCTGCTGGCCGCCCGCCCACACCAGCCGCTGCTCGCGGGCCGCGACGGCGACCGGGATCGGGGCGGCCAGCGCCACCCGGCTCCACGGCTCCAGGAACGGCGCCGGTATCCCGCTCATGGCGGTGAGCTGCAGCACCGGCTCGTCGGCCGCCAGCTCGTAGAGGCCGCCGGCGGACGCCCCGGTCTCCCGCAGGGCGCCGAGCAGTGCCCGGTCCACCGGATCCGCCCCGGCCCCGCCGGTCATCGCTCACCTGCACACAGCTGTCGCGCCATCGAGACCACTCCGGCCGCTGTTTCTCCCGTGAGGAGACCGTCGCGCCGTCTCTTCCGGGTCAGTGCCGACGTTACGCCGCCGACCGGGCCGCGGCACTCGATCCCCGGCCTGCCCCGGTGCCGCCGTGGCCAGGCGCGCTGAGCTGAGCCGTATATCATGTAGGGACGCCTCTTGGAAGTGGCGTGGGCAGCATGTCGCCTCCGAATCCGGAGAGGACCATGGCCACAGGCGAAGAGGACGACACGGAACGAGTCCGGCGTCCGTCCAGCAAGAAGACCGCCAAGAAAACCGTCGGAAAATCCAGCCGCACCCGGGCCGAGAGCCGCGAGAGCGGGACGGAGCGCGCAGCCCGCCGCGTTTCGGCGCCACGCGCCATGCGGAACGCCTCCGAGCAGCTCGAAGAGCTGCTGGGGCGGGTCCCCGAGTCCGTCTCCGCGGTGCAGCCGACGGAGGACGGCTGGCAGGCGGATGTGGAAGTCCTGGAGCTGGAACGGGTGCCGGGGACGACGAGCGTGATGGCGACCTACCGTGTGACGCTGGACGAGGAAGGCGAACTCGTGGCGTACGAGCGCACCCGCCGCTACACCCGCGGCCAGATCGACCGGCGTTGAGGCCGGGCAGGCCGCGGCACCACGTTCGCCAGGCGAACGACTCGGCCGCTCCGCGCGGCGGGGCGAGCCGGTGAAGGGAGGCACCGTGACTGTGGTGCCGCAGAGCGGAGGAGCCGTCGCCCCCGGTGGCGGGGCAGGCTCCGGAAATCTCTACGAGATCCTCGATCTGATCCTGGACCGCGGGCTGGTCATCGACGTCTTCGTGCGGGTGTCGCTGGTCGGCATCGAACTTCTCAAGATCGATGCCCGCATCGTCGTGGCGAGCGTCGACACCTACCTGCGCTTCGCCGAGGCCTGCAACCGCCTCGACCTGGAGGCGGGGCGCAAGGCCCCCTCCCAGCTGACCGACATCGTCGGCGAGGTCACCGAGGGCGGTTCGCACGGCAAGGCCAAGGGCGCGCTGTCCGGAGCCGCGGAGGCCGTCAGCGACGCCCTCAAGGGCGACAGCGACGACGAGGAGCACGAGGAGAAGCAGAAGGAGCCCGCCGGCCGTCGTGAGCGGCAGGCTCGTCGGCCGGCCCGGCGCCGGAAGGAGTGAGCGATGGCCGTCTATGTCTACTCCATCGTCGCAACCAGCCACCCCCAGAACCTCAACGGTCTGAACGGGGTGGGCGACCCGCCGTCCACGCTGCGCACGGTGCCGAGCGAGGAACTCACCGCCGTCGTGAGCGACGCCCCCGAGGAACTGCGTCCCAAACGCCGCGACCTGGGCGCGCATCAGGCCGTCCAGGAAGCGCTGATGGCCGACGGCACCGTCCTGCCCCTGCAGTTCGGCTTCACCACCACGGACGACGACTCCGTACGGGAGGTGCTTGAGGAGCGTGCGGAGGTGTACGCCGAACGGCTGGAGGCGCTGGAGGGCTGTGCCGAGTACCACCTCAAGGTCAGCCAGGCCGAGGAGGCGCTGCTGCGGCAGATCCTCTTGGAGTCGGACCAGGCGCGCGCACTGAACGAGCAGATCACCAGCGGCACCGGTGGCCCGGAAGTCCCGCTCGCCCTCGGTGAATTGATCGCCGGGGAAGTACAGGCACGGGAGGAACAGCTCGTCGACCGGATCGTCGGGGAGCTGCGCGGATTCGCGCGGGAGGAGCGCCTGTCACAGGCGACCGGGGACGACTTCCTGAGCGTGTCCTTCCTGGTGGAGCAGGACAACGAGAAGAGCTTCCTCTACGCGGAGCAGGAACTCGCCCAGGAACTGGGGGAGGACTTCTCCTTCCGGCTGCTCGGCCCGCTGCCCCCCTACAGTTTCGTCTGAGGAGTCCCCATGGCAGGCCTGCTGACTCACCTCGCCACCCTTCCGCTGTCGCCCGTGCGCGGCGTGGCCTGGGTGATGGAACGCGTCCTCGACGCCGCGGAGGAGGAGTACTACGACCCCGCACCCGTCGAGCGGGAACTCGCCGAGCTCGAACGGGCGCTGCTCGCGGGCGAGATCGACGAGGAGACCTTCGACCGGCGCGAGGACGAACTGCTGGACCGGCTGGACGAGATCAGGGCTCATGTGCAGGGCACCGGCAGCTGACCGCGGCCACCGGCGAGCCGGAGCGCGGGCCCGCGCTGCGGCCGCAACACCGGGACATCCGGGAATCGAGGTGCGACGGCCGTGAACGAACCCGTGGCACGGAGGACGGGAGACTACCCGTCCCGGGCCGGCCCGTACGGCGGCCAGGGCTCCTCGGCCAACCTCGCCGACATCCTGGAACGCGTCCTGGACAAGGGCATCGTCATCGCGGGCGACATCCAGATCAACCTGCTGGACATCGAACTGCTCACCATCAAACTCCGGCTGCTGGTCGCCTCGGTGGACAAGGCGAAGGAGATGGGCATCGACTGGTGGGAGCACGACCCCGCACTCTCCTCCCGCGCTGCCGACGGCTACCACTCGCTCGCCGAGGAGAACAGGCGGCTGCGCGCCGAGATCGAGGCCCTGCGCGAGGGCGACGAGCTGCCGCCGGCCGAGGACGAGGACGAGGAGCGCCGCCCCGCGCCGCGCCGTGCCGCACGGACCTCCCGCGCCAAGCGGGCCGAGCCCCGCCCCCGCAGCAAGCGGCGGGACGAGTCATGACCGCGACCATGAGCTATGCGTACGCCGTCGCCCGGGACGACGACGACACGCTGGCGCGGGCGCTGTCCGGTCTGCCGGGCGTGGCGGACGCACCGGTGCACCTGGTGCGGCAGGGCGAGATGGTGGTCGCCGTGAGCCCGGTGCCCGAGCAGGACTTCCAGGAGTCCGCGCTGCGCGCCCACTTGGAGGACCTGGAGTGGCTGGAGTCGGTGGCCCGCGCCCACCACCGGGTGATCGGGGCGCTGGCCGAGCGCACCACTGTCCTGCCGCTCCGGCTGGCGACGGTGTACCTCGACGACGAGCGGGTGCGGCAGATGCTCGACGCCCGCCAGGAGGCGTTCGCCGGCCGGCTGTCCGAACTCACCGCCCACACCGAATGGGGCGTCAAGATCTACGTCGAGACGCCCGCGGCCACCGAGCGCCCGGCCGCGCCGCCGGCCGCGGCGGACCTGAGCCCCGGGCGGGCCTACCTCAGCCATCGCCGGGCGCAGCGGCACGCCCGCGAGGACGCCTACCGGGAGGCCGAAGAGGTCGCCCGGCGCGTCGAGGACGCCGCCCGGCACCATGCCGTCGACCGGGTCCAGCACCGGGCCCAGCAGGGCGAACTCGCCCGCGGGCCGGGGGAGAACGTCATCAACGACGCCTACCTCGTACCGGTGGGGCACGCCGAGGGCTTCCGCGCCGACGTCCTGCGGGCCGCCGAGGGCCTGACCGGGGTCCGGGTCGAGGTCACCGGGCCATGGGCCCCGTACTCCTTCGCCACGCCCCCCGAAACCGAGCCGATGAAGCGGGCCGCACCGTGAGGGCGGCGGACGGCCGGCCGCCGGCAGTGGCCCAGGAGCCGCTGCCGGACCGGCAGATCGCGCTGATCGACCTGCTGGACCGGCTGCTCAGCGGGGGCGTGGTCCTGACCGGCGATGTCGTGCTGTCCATCGCCGACATCGACCTCGTCCGCATCTCGCTGCGCGCGCTGATCGTCTCCATCAGCGAGCAGATGCCCGCCCCGTGGTCCGCCACCGCACCCCCGGTACGCGACGGTCATGACGGATGAGGACCGCCGCCCCGCCAGCCGCTTCGACGATGTCGCCGACGCGGCCGACCGGGCATTCCGGCTGCTGCCCGCGGCACCGCAGGACGAACTGCCGTCCGGCGGCGGGGAGCGACGGAGCCCGGCCCACCGGCTGCGCACCAACCCGGACACCGTGGAGCGCGACCTCATCAAGCTCGTGCTCACCCTCGTCGAGCTGCTGCGCCAGCTCATGGAACGTCAGGCCCTGCAACGGGTCGACTCCGGAGACCTCACCGAGGAACAGGAGGAGCGACTGGGAGCAACGCTGATGATTCTTCACGACCGCATGGTGGAACTCTGCACCCAATACGACCTCTCGATGCAGGACCTCAATCTGGATCTCGGCCCGCTCGGGACATTGCTGCCACCCGCTGAATCACCCTGAAGGAGCGTGACATGGGAATAGCAAAGAAGACCAGGAACCTCGGCCAGATCGTCGAGGGAAAGGCCATGCAAACCACTGGGAAGGCGCTGGGCAACAAAAGCCTGGCCCGGAGAGGGAAAGCCGAACTGGTCAGGGGGAAAGTGAAGCAGGCAATGGAGAAGGGCAGGGACTCGCTCAGGCACTGACGGCACCGCAGGCACTGACGGCACGGCCCCGCCGCCGCACTCCCTGCGACGACGGGGCCGGCGTCATGGGCCGGGAACTCAGCGCTGATTGAAGCGGTCCGCCGCCCGTTCGTTGAGGGCGCCGAGGACCGCACGCAGCCGAGGGGCCGGCGGCTGCTCCCCGGCCTCGACCGCCGCGCCGCGCACGGTGGTATGGGTGCCGTCCCGCGGCAGCACCCGGGCGACCGCCGACACCAGCCGGGTGGTGGTCACCGGGGCCAGCCCGTGGGCCGTGGCGCCGAGCCTGGCCGCCGGGGTCAGCACCAGGCGCGTGCGCCGGCGCTGGAGCGCGGTCACGATGCGGTCCGCCGCCCGCTCGGCGTTCATGGACAGCAACGGCGCCCCGGCCACCGCGGAGAACCACCCGTACTCCCGCCGCCGGTCCCCGCCGAAGAGGGCATGGACATGCGACCCGGTGCGCATCAGGCCGGGGTGGACCGCGGTCACCGAGACGCCGTGCGGGGCCTCCTCCGCGTGCAGCCCGTCGGCCAGCGCGCCCACCGCCGACTTGGCGCAGGAGTACGGCAGCAGATGCGGCACCGTCAGCAGACCGCCGACCGACCCGATGAGCACCAGCCGGCCGCCGGCCGGGCTGCGCCGGAGGTGAGGGAGGGCGGCCAGCGCGGTGTTCAGGGCCCCGTGGAAGACCGAGTCCATCGCGTCCTGGAACCCCTCGGCGCCGAGCGCCTCCGCGGGGCCGACCTGGATGATGCCGGCGTTGGCGATGACGATGTCCAGTCCCCCGTGGTCCCCGGCGATCTCCGCGAGGCGGTCGCGCACCGCGGCCCGGTCCCGTACATCGCACACCACCCCCTGCACCGTGCCGCCGCGGCACGGGCCGAGCTTGCCGACGGCCCTGCCCAGCTCGGCGTCGTCCCTGGCCAGCAGCGCGACCTCACAGCCGCGCCGCAGCAACTCGCGGGCCAGCAGCAGCCCGAGCCCGCGCGAACCGCCGGTGACGACAGCGGTGAGCCCCGCGATCGAGGGAGGAGGCGGAAACACACGCATGGTGAGTCCTTCCATCGGGCGCCGGCCGGCGCGGGCGGCAGGCATGACCTCACCTCACCGGCCCCGGCGCACGAACCGGCTCACTCCTCTTCCTCTTCCTCTTTCTCTTCTTCGCCCTCTTCCCACTCCTCGTCCTCTTCGTCCCCCTCGTCCCGGTCCTCGGCGTCGCCCTCGACCTCTTCCTCGTCCTCGTCGTACTCCTCCTCGGCGCCCTCGCCGTCCTCGCCCTCGTAGTCCTCCGCTTCTTCCGCTTCTTCCGCTTCTTCCGCCTCTTCGGCCTCGACGGCCTCCTCATGGGTCCGTACGACTTCGCCGTCGCGGATCTCGCCACGCCAGCCCTCCGGCTCCTCCTCGGTGAGGGTCACGTAGCGCTGGAAGTGTTTGAAGTCCAGCCGCAGTCGGCGTCCCTGGGCGCGCCAGATGTTCGCGGTCTTCTCGAAGAATCCCGAGGCGTAGTACTCGACGACCAGCACGATGCGGGTCAGGCTGGGCGCCAGCTCGTGAAAGCTGACGGCACCGTGGGTCGTTCCCTTGGAGCCCTCGGACGTCCAGATGATGCGTTCGTCCGGCACCTGCTCCAGGACGGTCGCCTTCCAACCCCGGGTCGAGGGGCCGACCTTGGCCTTCCAGTCCGTGGTCGTCTCGTCCTCCAACGACACATTGCGGACGCCCTTGGTGAAGCTGCTGAATTTCTCGTACTGGGTCCAGTGGTCGTAGGCGGTGCGCAGCGGTACGCCGATATCGAGAACCTCGATGATGTTGGTGACCTTCTGGTCCCCGGACTTGCGCTTCTTCCCGCCGCCCAAGGCCTCCTTGGCCTTGTCCTTGACGTTCTCCGCCGTCCCCTTGAGTACGGCGGAGACGGGGGAGTCGCCGCCGAGGAGATTGGCGCCGATCTTGGAAAGGGATCCGCCGTTCTGGGCGACATCGGTGAGCTGGTCCGTCACATCCATCAGCTTGTCGCCGGCTCGTTCGGCCAGATTTCCGACCCAGCTCGTCACATAGTCTCCGAGCTCGCCCCGCAGTCGGTCGAGTCCCGAGTCCGCTTTGTCCTGTCCCGTCTTGGCCATGACCGGTTACCTCCGGCGCTCGACGCGCGCTGATGTCTTTTTGGCGCTCTTCTTCGCAGCGGGGCCTGTTTTCCTGCCTGCGGCAGTCTTTTTCGGTGGGGCCTTCTTGGCGGCCTTCCCTGTCTTCTTCTTGGCCGTGGTCTCCTTGGCGGGTGCCTTCTTCGCGGCGGACTTCTTCGCTGTGGTCTTCTTTTCCGCGGCCTTCTTGGCCGGTGCCGACTCCTTGGCCGGGGCCTTCTCCGCTGCCGTCTTCTTCGCCGCAGTCTTCTTGGCGGCGGTCTTCTTCGCCGGCGCCGTCTTCTTCGCGGCCGTACGGCCGGTGGCGGCCTTCTTCCCGGCATCCGCCCGCGGGGTGCGCCGGCCGGTCCGCTCCTCGGGCTCCTCCTCGGGCTCCTCCTCGGGCTCCTCCTCGGGTTCCTCCTCGGGTTCCTCTTCCTCTTCCTCCTCCTCGTACTCGCCCTCGGGCTCCTCCTCGCCTTCTTCCTCCTCCTCTTCTTCTCCTTCTTCCTCCTCCGGCTCCAGCTCGCCGCTTTCGAGCTTCAGGGTCCGGTCGTGGAGCGTGTCGGCGAGGTTCTCAAGTTGCTGGTTGGCGGCCGCGGTCAGGGCCTTGCGGCCGGCGTCCAGCACTTCTCCGCGCAGTTGGTCACCCAGCTCCGCGACCTGGGGGATCTCGCCGAGTTTGCGTATCCCCTCCGTCACGAGCTGTCGCGGTTCGAGCCCCAACTGACGTCCGGCGACATACGACGCCACTGTCAAGGCGAACCGTGCCTTCTTCGTGCGGCCCAGCAGATAGCCGCCGGCCAGTGCGGCGACCAACAGGGCCTTGGATCCGTCACTCATGGGTGCGCCACCTTTTCCCGGTCATCCGGCCGAATCGGCGTCCGTTCAGGGAGTCACCGTCCAGCGGTGATGCTCCGCCCTAACTCCAGGGTGAGCTGTGTGATGTCCTCCGCATCTTGAGCGCGCTGACAAGCCCTGCGCGGCTACACCGTGAATGCGGCCGATGCCATTGCGTGGTGTATATCCGCGGGGGACAGGGCACGCGGAATGCCGTCGGCTGCCTCCTGCCCGCTCGCATAAGGGCTGGTCACGGGGGTGTACGGCACGTCGCATGCCCCCGTAGCAGGTGTGCGGACACCGCGTAACGGCCCTAGGCTCGGAATATGCCGGGAATACGCCGTGCGCCGTCTCGTGTGGGAGTAGGGGGAGCGCGGCGTGTTCGCCGGCGCACGGTGTCCGTACGGCTGTGGGCCGTGGCGGCGGTGGTGGCGCTGTGCGGCGTCTTTGCGGGAACTCCCGCCGCGGTGGCAGTCGGTGACCAGGATCTGACGCCGTTCTACAAGCAGCACCTGTCGTGGGAACCGTGCGGCACGGATGTGCAGAGCGGCGCGCAGAGCGGGGGCGCCACCGAGCCGCCCGGCTTCCGGGAGCGCCTGGAGTGCGCCCGGCTGACGGTGCCGCGGAACTACTCCGACCCCGGCCGGAACACGATGCAGGTCCAGCTGATCCGGCTCAAGGCGACCGGGCCCGGCAACCGGCTCGGCTCACTGGTGCTCAACCCCGGGGGACCGGGTGCTTCCGGCGTCAACTATCTGATCGACAGCGGCAGCGCCTTCGCCCGGCTGGGACAGCGCTACGACATCGTCAGCTTCGACCCGCGCGGCACCGGCCACACCGACCCCGTCTCCTGCGGCAGCAAGCTCAGCCCGCCCCCCGCCACGGACGAGGACAACAGCCTGGCCGCGAAGGAGAAACGCATCAACGAGGCCTGCGGGCGCTACTCCGGCGGGCTGCTGCCCTGGGTCGGCACCCCCGACGTCGCCCGGGACATGGACGTACTGCGCGCCGCGGTCCACGACGACAAGCTCAACTACCTCGGCTTCTCCTACGGTTCCAAACTCGGCGCGGTCTACGCCCATGAATTCCCCCGCAAGGTCGGCCGGATGGTGCTGGACAGCGTCGAGGACCCCACCAAGAACACCTGGCAGACCGCGGTGGCCCAGGCCCGGGGCTTCCAGCGGGCGCTGGACGACTTCGCCGCCGACTGCCTCCATGGCGCAAACTGCCCGCTGGGCACCGATCCGCATCAGGCGCAGGAGCAACTCCGCAGCTGGTACCGGAAGTTGAGCGAGACGCCGATGACGGTGAAGGGGGAGACGGTGGACGAGACCACCTATGTGTACGCCCTGCGGGAGGCCCTTTACAGCAGAAGCGACTGGCCGCAGTTGCGCCAGGCGCTGGCTCAGCTGCGGCGCGGCGACGCCTCGGGGATCCTCCGGCTGAGCAACAGCGGCGAGGGCGGCGGGGGCGCCCACGCCGGCCGGCTCCCGGCGCGGCAGGTCGGGCGGGACGAGCTGCCGTCGCAGGACCAGCTGGCCCTGCGGGCGATCGCCTGCCGGGACACCTCGGAGCGCTACGGTGCCGACGACTTCCCCCGGGCGGAGCGCGAACTCACCAAGGCCTCCCCGCTCTTCGGCCCGGACATCGCCCCGACACTGCTGGACTGCTACGACTGGCCGGTGGCGGGCGACGACTCCTCCCGCGACGTCTCGGCGCCCGGAGCCCCGCCCATGCTGCTCGTCGCCACCACCAATGATCCGGCGACGCCCTACCAGGGTGCGTTCAGCATGGCGCGGGCGCTGGACAACTCCAGTGTCGTGCTGACCTATCGCGGTGAGGGGCATGCCGCCTACACCACCGGCGACCCCTGCATCCAGCACTATGTCGACGACTTCTTCCTGAACGGCACCCTGCCGAAGCCCCGTACGTCCTGCGGCTGACGGCTGACGGCTGACGGCTGACGGCTGACGGCTGACGGCTGACGGCTGACGGCTGACGGCCGACCGGTCCGCCCCGCGAGCCCCAACGCGCCGTCAGGGGAGGCTACTTGTAGTAGCGGGCGTCCTCGACGTCGACGACGGGGGCGCCGGGGGACGGCGGCTGGGTGCGCCGCCGCTTGAGGATGCTGACGTAGGTGGCGAGGCCGATGATGCCGACGATCATCATGATGATCCCCACCAGGTCGAGGTTGATCCCGGCCATGTGCCAGTCCACCGCGAACGTGAGGATCGCGCCCACCGCGAGCAGGCCGATGCACCCGCCGATACCCATGGTGCCAACCTCCATAACTCTCTTGGCAGAAAACCCCGTTGAGGCATCGGGTACCCCGAGGCGGTCGCCTTATGTGCGCAAGCGGGGCGGGCGGCGGGCGGTCCGGTGCCCCGGCCGGGCTCAGCCGGCCCGCCGACCGCCCCTGCCGGAAGTCTTCTTCGCCGCGGCCGTCGTCTTGGCGGCGGACTTCTTGGCAGCCGACTTCTTGGCGGTGGTTTCGCCGGCGGCCGTCTTCTTCGCCGCGGTCTTCTTCGCGGTGCTCGTCTTCGCGGTGCCCTTCTTCGCGGTGCTCTTCGCCGTACCGCGGCCGGACCGGGCGGTGCTCCGGGCGGGTTCGCCCTCCTCGTCCTCACCGCGGGACTTCCTGGCCGCGCGCACGCTGTCCTGCAGGGCCGCCATCAGGTCCATCACCCCTCCGGCGGGCGGCTCCTCGCCGGCCTCGAAGTGCGGCTCACGATGCGCCAGCTTCGCCGCCACGATCTCTTCGAGCGCCTCGCGGTAATGGTCGTGCACGTCGTCCTCGGACAGTGCGCCGAAGGAGTCCATCAGGGTCTCCGCGGCCTCCACCTCATTGGCATGGACCTCCACCTGCCGCTCGGGAAGGACCCCGTCCATCGGGCGGATCTGGTGCGGCCACAGCAGCACCTGCATCACCAGCGCGCCCTCCATCGGCCGGATCATGGCGAGCGTCTCCCGCCCGTGCAGCGCGATCTTGCCGAGGCCCACGCGCTGATGCCGTTCCATCGCCTCGCGCAGCAGCACATAGGGCTTGGCTGCGGCGGGGCTGTCGATGCCCAGGTAGTAGCCCTTGCCCATCTGCAGCGGGTCGATGTCGCCGCCGGCGACGAACGCCAGGATCGTCAGGGTCTTCGCGGTCGGCAGCGGCAGCGCGTCCAGATCCTCGTCGCTCAGCGGGACGACGGTGTCGCCGTCGCCGGGACGGTAGCCCCGGCCGATCTCGTCCGGGGAGATCTCGACGCCCTCCACCGAGCACACGGGCTGATTGCGCACCCGCCCGCCGTCCGCGGTGTGGATCCGTACGAAGCTGACGGACGCGGAGCTGTCCGTGGCGTTGTACGCCGCGACCGGGATCGTGACCAGGCCGAAGCTGATGGAGAACTTCGCCGTGGGGCGCATGGGGCCGCCTTCGTCGGAGCCATTCGGATCCATGCTAGGCGGGGCGGGCGGCGCCGACATCCCGTGCGCGACCGGGTGTGCCGATCGGGTGGCGGGGGCGGTCCGCCCGGGCGCCGTCCGTGCGCTCAGCCGGCCTCGGCCCGGACGCGGCCCGCGCGGACCGCCTCCACGAGCGCCTGGTGGTCGCGCGCGTTCTGGTCCGCGTAGCGCTCCGCGAACTGCGCCAGCGCCTCGTCGAAGACCGTCCCCGAGCCGAGGTACGCGCCGATCGCGATCCGGTCGCCCGACCTGGCATGCGCGCGGGCCAGCGTGGCGCCGCAGCGCACGGCGAACCGCCGCATGCCCACCGGCGCCATCTCGTCCGCCGGCATGATGCCCTTCCAGTCGCGCAGCTGGCGTACGTAGAAATCGCGGGGGCGGCCGTCGATACCGGTGGTCCGCTGCCAGCCGAGGAAGATGTCGCTGGCGGCCTGCATCATCCGCTGGCCGTCCACGACCCGGGCGCCCTGGTTGCGGTGCCGGCTCGCCCCGGCGTACGGGGCGAGTACCGACTCGTCGGCCTCCTTGGCCTGGAGCAGCAGCGGATCGTCGGCGTCCTTGCCGAGCAGCAGCAGGATCCAGCAGCGGGTGCCCACGCTGCCGACGCCGACGACCTTGCGGGCCAGGTCGACGACCCGGTACTGCTCCAGCAGCCGGCGGTGGTCCGCGCGCAGACTGTGGCCGTAACTGGCGATGAGATCACTGAGGGTGCCGGCCAGCCGGTCGCCCTCGGGGCCCGGCAGCAGGTCGTGCAGCGGCACGACCAGCGGGGGATCGGACGCGATCCGCACCTGCCCGCCGCTGCGCCGGGTCAGCTTGCGGAACGCCTGCAGGGTGTCGTGCCCATGGGCGTCCTCGATGATCCGGGCCAGCCCCGCCCGGCCCCTGGCGCCCAGCTCCTGTGCCTCCTCGGCCTCGATCTCGGCCATGTCGGCGTGCTCGTACCAGACCTCCAGGGTGCGCATCCCCGCGTACCGGCGCATCTGCTCGCGGTAGGAAGCGCCGGCGGCCCGGACGATGCCGGCCCGTTCCGGTTCGCTGAAGCCGTTCTGGCGGCCCGCGATGGCGAAGCTGGCCGCCAGTCGCTTGACGTCCCACTCCCACGGGCCGGGCAGGGTCTCGTCGAAGTCGTTGATGTCGAACATCAGATGACGCTCGGGGGAGGCCAGCAGCCGGAAATTCAGCAGATGGGCGTCCCCGCACAGCTGGGCCCGCAGCCCCGTCGACGGTGTCGTGGCCAGATCCGCCGCCATGATGGCGGCCGCACCGCGATAGAACCGGAACGGTGACTCCAGCATCCGCCCGTAGCGAAGGGGCACCAACTCCGGGACACGGTGGGCCGATTGCCGCTCGACGATGTCCACCGGATCGGCCCGGTCCGGTGCCGGGGTGAACTCCGCATGACGGGAGCGGGGCACTTCGGAGCGAAGTGCCCTGCCCCGTTCCGCGCGTTCCCGCGCGGTGGGTCCGGTGGCCATGAGGCGCGTCGGGCCCGGTCAGACGGCGACGGCGTGGCGGTGGTCTCCGGCACACAGCGCCCAGATGATGAAGATGTCGATGGCGATCACCACGATGGCCCAGAACGGGTAGTGGGGGATCCACAGGAAGTTCGCGAGCGCGCTCAGGCCCGCGAGGATCACACCGACCACCCGGGCCCACGTCGCGCCGCTGCTCAGCAGGGCGATACCCGCGATCAGGATGACGATGCCCAGGATGAGATGGATCCAGCCCCACCCGGTGAGGTTGAAGGAGAAGACGTAGTTCTGCGTGGTGACGAAGACGTTGTCCTTGGCGATGGCGGAGATGCCCTCCAGGGCGGTCATCGCACCACCGAAGATCATCAGGACTGCGGCGAATGCGGTCCATCCGCCCACAGTCTGCTTCTGAGAGGCCATGGGTCACTCCTCTGCTTGAGAAACCTGGCCGACCACACCGGACCCGCCGGTGATCATGCCGTGACACCACGGTTCCACAGGTACGCGGAACCCGCATGTCAGGGACGTTCGCGGGCCTGCAGCACGCCCGCCACCGCAAAGCAGAGCGCGCCCGTGAGGGTCCCCCAGTTGGCGACGCCGACGTTCACGAGGCTGCCGGTCGCGGGCCGGCTGAAGGCCGCCAGCGCGGAGACCATGAAGAGCGCCGACCCCAGCTGATTGACCGCGACGATCCACCAGCCGAGGCTGCGCCGGTGGAAGCACGGCCGGCCGTGGCAGACCTCGATGACCGCCAGATGCCCCGAGACCAGGAACAGCACACAGCCGATCATGTCGGGGGTCCACACCAGCCGGTTCGTCTGCCGTGCCGTGAGCCCCTGCAGAAACGAATCCAGCAGATTGACGCCGAACACCAGCGTCCCCTGGAACAGCAGAAACGTACTCAGCCAGTCGACCCGGCCGGGCTCGTAGCTCCACCACCGGAACGCGTGCGTGGTCAGCTCACCTGCCGTACCCTCCCGGCGCGGAGCATTGATGGTCTGGGCCAGTGAGGCATAGCCGCCGAGGGTGAAGAAGACGCCGCCGATGAAGTAGACCGTGGCGCTCACGATCGGACCCGCGGTGCTGAACTGGGCGAGCGCCGCACCGGCGGCGAAGAGGAGCCCGCCGATCGTGAAGGAGCCCGCGGCCAGGCTGTTGAGCCTGCGCAGCCGTGCCAGGGCCGCGGAGTCGGCGCGCCGCTCACTGCTCTCGGCGGCACCGGTGGGCCGCACCGCGAGCGTCCCGCGCTTGCGGGCCGCCCGGGACTCCCAGACGGCGGTGCCGCCCTCCTCCAGGCGCCAGGTCAGCCGGGTGATGAACGGTCCCGCACCCTCGGCGCGCTCCTCGGAATGCCCCACCCGCCGAGACTAACCAGCCCGTGCGGGATTGCCGGTAGCGCCTCGTCAGGTCTTGTGCACCAGACGGGCCAGATGGGCCAGCGCGAGCTCATAGCCGTGGGCGCCCGCCCCGCAGATCACCGCGTCGGCGACCCCGGACACGTAGGAGAAGTGCCGGAACTCCTCCCGCCGGTGAATGTTCGACAGATGCACCTCGACGATCGGGACGTCCGCCGCGGCCAGTGCGTCGCGCAGGGCGACGGAGGTGTGGCTGTAGCCGGCCGGGTTGATCACGATCCCGCGGTGTGCGGTCCGTGCCTCCTGCACGGCGTCGATGAGGACGCCCTCGTGGTTGCTCTGTCGCAGGTCGGCCCGTAGTCCGTGTTCGGCGGCGGTGCGCCGGCACAGTGCCTCGATGTCGGCGAGGGTGTCCCGCCCGTAGATCTCGGGCTCACGCAGCCCGAGCAGATTGAGATTGGGCCCGTTGAGGACCAGGACGGGGACGGCGGAGGCCTGGTCGGCGTCCGGGTTCGGCATGTTCTCTCCCGTGCAGAGGTGCGCGGTGCGCGCCCGGCGTCTGGATGAACCGGTGGGTTCATTGTGCGGGACGCCGCGACCACCCCGGCTCGCCGGTCGGCGCCCGGCGGCTCGGGAGCCGGTTCAGCGCGGGCCACTCCCGCTTTCCGGCCGTCCGGTCTGCCGGTCGGTGCCCGGCGCGGGCAGCGGATCGGGCGCGGGGCCGGGCTGCGGACCCGGCGTCGGCGGTGCCGGGTGCGGCGGGACCGGATCCGGTTCGGGACCCGGCACCGGCGGCGGTACCGGATCCGGGCCGGGGGCGGGAACCGGGCCGGGCGCCGGGCCCGGAGTGGGTCCCGGCGGGCCGGGGCCCGGGCCCGGGGTGGGCGGAACCGGGTCCGGACGGGGGGTGGCCGGCGTACCTGTGTGCGCTCGCACCGTCATCTGCTCCTCACGTGTCGTTCCTGGGCGGACGGGCGCCGGGCGCTCGCTCCGCGCGGGCCTGCCGGTCTCCTTGCCGGTCCGGCGCCGCCCATGCGCCCAGCCGCGCACCGACCGCGTCCCTGCCCACTCTGCGGGGGCCCGCGGGCCCCCGCGACACAGGCGGTGCACGGACGCGCCACCGGACGTGCCACCCGGACGCGGGAGCGTAGCGGCGGCCCGGGCCGGGTACCCCCGCCCGCATGAACGCCACGGACACGGACACCGGTACGGACAGGGACACCGGTACGGACACCGGCGCGGCCTCGGTGCGGGTGGGCCGCCGCACGGTGCACCTCCACCGGCCGGAGAAGGTGCTCTTCCCGGACGACGGGCTGACCAAGGCCGATGTCCTCGACTACTACCGCCGGGTGGCCGCGTCGATGGTCCCGCAGCTGCGCGGGCGCCCGCTGATGCTGGAGCGGCTCCCCGAGGGCCTGGGCGGCCCGCAGTTCATGCAGAAGGACACCCCGGGCCACTACCCCGACTGGATCCGGCGGGCCGAGGTCGCCAAGGAGGGCGGCACCGTCACCCATACCGTCTGCGAGGACAAGGCGACCCTCCTCTTCCTCGCCGACCGGGCCTGCCTCACCTTCCACCGCTGGCTCGCGCGCGCCGAGCATCCCCTGCACCCGGACCGGCTGGTGTTCGACCTCGACCCGCCCGGACCGGACTTCGCCGCCGTACGGGAGGCCGCCCGGCGGCTGTGCGCGCTGCTCGACGAGCTCGGCCTGCCGGCCGCGTTGATGACCACGGGATCGAAGGGCCTGCACGTCATCGTGGCGCTGGACGGCAAGAGCGACGTCGACACGGTGCGGAGCTTCGCCCAGGACGTGACGCAGGTTCTGGCGGAGCGTCACCCGGACCGGCTGACCACCGCGGTCCGCAAGAAGTCCCGCGGCGACCGGCTCTACCTCGATGTGCAGCGCAACGCCTACGCGCAGACGGCCGTCGCCCCCTGGTCGCTGCGGCCGAAGCCGGGTGCCCCGGTGGCCACGCCGATCGGCCGCGACCAGCTCGACGAGCGCGGACTCACCCCGCAGCGCTGGTCGTTGCGGGATGTCGCGGGCGTCCTGGAGCAGGCGGCCGCCCGGCCGTGGTCCGGGGTGCCGGCCCGTGGACGGTCGCTGCGTACGGCGCGCAGGCGGCTCGACGCGCTGCGCTGAGCCCCCGCCGCGGCGGGGCCCGGCCCGGCCGCCCGTACGGTGCGGCATGTCCTTGCGCCCCCTGGCCCAACGGCCGTTTCCCGTGCGGCCGACCGGGGAGGGTGACCGCGGACGAACCGACCCGAGCAACGGAGGACATGGCGTGGCAGGCACTCTCCCCCTCGCCCCCGGGTGCCCGTACGGGACCGCGGCATGAGCCCCCTCGGCGGGCAGCGGGCCCTGGCGCACGCCCTGCTGGAGCGGCACGGCGAGACCTTCGCGGCACAGAGCGGGATCCGCATGGGCAACACCCCGCAGCCGCTGTACCAGGTGCTGGTGCTGGCCGGGCTGCTCAGCGCGCGCATCCGTGCGTCCGTGGCGGTGGCGGCCGCCCGTGCCCTGTTCGACGCGGGGCTGCGCACCCCGCGGCGGATGGCCGGGGCGACCTGGCAACAGCGGGTCGACGCGCTGGGGAAGGGCGGCTACCGGCGCTACGACGAGCGCACCGCCACCCAGCTCGGCGACGGTGCCATGCTGCTGCTGGACACCTACGGCGGCGATCTGCGGCGGATGCGGGAGGCGGCCGACGGCGACGCCACCGCGCTGCGCCGGGCCCTGCAGGAGATCCCGGGGATGGGGCCCGCGGGCTCCCACATCTTTCTGCGCGAGGTGCAGGGCGTCTGGCCCGAATTCGCCCCGTACCTCGATGCCAAGGCCGTCCAGGGCGCGGAGCGGCTGGGCCTGCCGGGCGACAGCCGGCAGCTGGCGCGGCTGGTCGGGCCGGACCGCACCGCCGCGTTCGCCTCCGGGCTGGTGCGCGCCGCGCTGGACCGGTCCGTCGTCGAGGACGTACGGACGGCCGCCGGCGCCTGACCCGGCGGGCGTCCGGCTCAGCCGCTCCAGGTCCAGTCCGCGACCTCCGGCAGATCGGTGCCGTACTCCCGGATCCAGGCGTGATGACGGGTACGGGCGTCGGCCATCTCCTGCCGGAGCGCGACGGCGCGCACCCCGAGGCCGGGCACCCGGTCGACGACGTCCATCACCAGTCGGAACCGGTCGAGATCATTGCGGACGACCATGTCGAAGGGCGTGGTGGTGGTGCCCTCCTCCTTGTAGCCGCGGACATGCAGATTCTCGTGGCCCGCGCGGCGGTAGCCGAGCCGGTGGATCAGCCACGGGTAGCCGTGGTAGGCGAAGACGACCGGCTTGTCGCGGGTGAAGAGGGCGTCGTACTCGGGGTCCGGCATGCCGTGCGGATGCTCCTCCGGCGTCAGCAGCCGCGCCATGTCGACGACGTTGACCACCCGCACCGCCAGCTCCGGCAGTTGCCGGCGCAGCAGATCCGCCGCCGCCAGGGTCTCCTGCGTGGGCACGTCCCCCGCGCAGGCCAGCACGACATCGGGGTCGCGGCTGCCGTCCTCGGTGCCCGCCCACGCCCAGGCGCCGGCGCCGCGCGCACAGTGGGCGCGGGCCTCGTCGAGGGTGAGCCAGTCGAAGCTCGGCTGCTTGCCGGCCACCACCACATTGACGTAGTCGCGGCTGCGCAGCACATGGTCGGCCACCGCGAGCAGGGTGTTGGCGTCCGGCGGCAGATAGACCCGGACCACCTCCGGGCTCTTGTTGAGGACGTGGTCGACGAAGCCCGGGTCCTGGTGCGAGAAGCCGTTGTGGTCCTGCCGCCAGACGTGTGAGGTGAGCAGGTAGTTCAGCGAGGCGACGGGGCGCCGCCAGGGCAGCCGGCGGGCCGTCCGCAGCCACTTGATGTGCTGATTGACCATCGAGTCGACGATGTGCGCGAACGCCTCGTAGCTGGAGAAGAGCCCGTGCCGGCCGGTGAGGAGGTAGCCCTCCAGCCACCCCTGGCACAGGTGCTCGGAGAGCACCTCCATGACCCGCCCGTCGCGGGCGAGATGCTCATCGGTGCCGAGGAGCTCGCCCTGCCAGGCCTTGCCGGTGGCCTCGTAGAGGGCCTCCAGCCGGTTCGACGCGGTCTCGTCGGCGCCCACGACCCGGAAGTCACGGCGCTCGGCCGTGGCCTCCATGACCGCTTCGAGCAGCCCGCCCAGTACCCGGGTCGGCTCGTGCAGCGCACCGCCGCGCTTGTCGACCTCCACCGCGAAGCGCTCCAGCGGCGGCAGGGGCAGCTCCCGCAGCAGCAGACCGCCGTTGGCGTGCGGCGAGGCACCCAGCCGGCGAGGCCCCTCCGGCACGCAGGCCAGCACCTCGGGGCGCGGCCGCCCCTCGGCGTCGAACAACTCCTCCGGCCGGTACGAGCTCAGCCAGTCCTGGAGCTGGCGCAGATGCCCGGCGTTGTCGCGTACGCCGGGCAGCGGGACCTGGTGGGCGCGCCAGGTGCCTTCGACGGGCTGCCCGTCGACCTCGCGCGGACCGGTCCAGCCCTTGGGGGTGCGCAGCACGATCATGGGCCAGCGGGGGCGCTCCGTGGCCCCCTCGGTGCGGGCCCGGCGCTGGATGGCGGCGATGCGGTCCAGCGCGTGGTCCATCGCGGCGGCCAGCGCCTGGTGGACCGCCGCCGGGTCGTCGCCGGTGACGTGGAGCGGCTCGTGACCGTAGCCGCGCAGCAGTGCGTCCAGCTCGTCCTGCGGGATCCGGGCGAGCACCGCCGGATTGGCGATCTTGTAGCCGTTGAGGTGCAGGACCGGCAGCACCGCGCCGTCGTGCACCGGGTCCAGGAACTTCGTGGCGTGCCAGGACGCGGCGAGCGGCCCGGTCTCCGCCTCGCCGTCGCCGACCACACAGGCGACCAACAGCTCCGGGTTGTCGAACGCCGCGCCATAGGCATGGGTGAGGGAGTAGCCGAGCTCGCCGCCCTCGTGGATCGAGCCCGGGGTCTCCGGGGCGACGTGGCTGGGGATGCCGCCGGGGAACGAGAACTGCCGGAACAGCCGGGCCATGCCCGCCTCGTCCCGGGGGACGTCGGGGTAGGTCTCGGAGTACGTGCCGTCCAGCCAGGAATTGGCCACCACGGCGGGGCCGCCGTGCCCCGGCCCCCATACGCACAGGGCGTCCAGCGCGCGGGCCTTGATGACGCGGTTGAGATGGGTGTGCACCAGGTTGAGGCCGGGCGAGGTGCCCCAGTGGCCCAGCAGCCGCGGCTTGACGTGCTCGGGGCGCAGCGGGACGGTCAGCAGCGGATTGGCCATCAGATAGATCTGCCCGGCGGACAGGTAGTTGGCGGCCCGCCAGTGGGCGTCGAGGGCGCGCAGCTCGTCGGCGCCGAGGGGGCCCGGCGCCGCTGCCGTGTTTGCCGCGTGGTCCGGGGTGCGGGCGTGGTCCGCTTGGTCCGCGTGGGGCATCCTCATCTCCTCACCGAGGTGGCGTGCAAGGGGCGTTCACCGGCGGAACCGTCCGGGTACCCACGCGACGGGCACGTCATGGCCGGGCACCGCGACCTGCCCGCTCCGGCCTGCGGTGCGGGCAACCGGAGGACGGTGGTTCAGTCGGGTGGCTCGGGGGCCGGGTGGTCGCCCGGGACCGCGCCGGGCTCTTCGGGTGCGGGGCCCGGCTCGTCGGGTTCCGGTGCGGGTTCCGGTTCCGCCGGGACCGGGTCCCGCGGCACCGGCTCCGGCTCGCTCGGCACGGCATCGGGCCGCCTGGGCTCCGGTTCGGTGGTCAGGGCGGCAGCGGTCATCAGGGTCATGTTCCTCTCCTTCCTCACCATGGTCCGTCCGATGCCCGGCGTCGGCCCGTTCAGGAGGAACGGGGGAGCGGGGGACAACGGCTGGACGACGGGCCGGGCTCAGGTGGGAAGGGAGGCGCCCGCGACGGCGGACACGCGTCCGGCCGGACGAACCGAGGTCCCGAGGGCCTGACCCACCGGACAGGCCCGAGGGCGGTGCCCTCAGTACACGTCGCGGACGTAGCGCTTGTCGGCGGCGAGCTGTTTCACATAGCCCGCGGCCGCCTCCTGCGTCAGGCCGCCGTGCCCGACGGCGATGTCCCGCAGTGCACGGTCCACGTCCTTGGCCATCCGGGACGCGTCACCGCACACATAGAAGTGGGCGCCGTCCTGGAGCCAGGACCACAGGTGGGCGCCGTGCTCGCGCATCCGGTCCTGGACGTAGATCTTGGCGCGCTGATCGCGGGAGAAGGCGGTGTCCAGCCGGGTGAGCAGCCCGTCCTGGCACAGCCGGCCGAGGGCGTCCTCGTGGTAGAAGTCGGTGGCGCGGCGCTGCTCACCGAAGAAGAGCCAGTTGGGGGCGCGGTGGCCGCGGGCGCGCCGCTCGTCGAGGAAGCCGAGGAAGGGCGCGACGCCGGTGCCGGGGCCCACCATCACCATCGGGGTCGCCGGATCGGCCGGCGGACGGAACTGGGGGGTGCGCCGGACGAACACCGGCACCGGGCTGTCCTGCCCGGCATCGGCCAGAAAGGTGGAGGCCACGCCCTTGCGCGGGCGGCCCTGACGGTTCTCGTAGCGGACCACGGAGACCGTCAGACGCAGCAGCGCGGGGTCGGTCAGCGGGCTCGACGAGATGGAGTACAGCCGGGGCTGCAGACGGGGGAGGAGGTCCGCCCAGTCCGCCGCACCGGCCTGTACCGGGTACTCGGCGAGGACGTCGACGGCCTGCCGGCTCCAGGTCCACTGGGCCAGCTCACCCCGGTTGTCGGGCCGCAGCAGCTTCTTCAGGACCCGGTCACCGGTGCGTTCGGCGACGAGGCGCAGCAGAGCGGGGGTGATCCGGGTGATGTCCAGGTGGCGGTGGAGCGCCTCGCCCAGCGGCACCGCGCCCGGGCCCGGGAGGTCGACGATGGCGGCGGGATCGGCACCGGTGACCGCCAGCCACTCCGCGACGAGCTCCGGGCAGTTCTGCGGCAGCACCCCGAGCGCGTCGCCCGCCTCGTAGTCCAGCGGGGTGCCGTCGTCGTCACGGGTGTCGAAGGTGAACTCCCGCACCTCCTTGGTGGCCCCGTCCCGGCTCAGCAGCTGGTTGCCGACGAGGCGGGCGGTGACCGGCGCGGCCTTGGCGGGCCCGGTGGCGGACGGAGCCGCGGGGGCCGCGGGGGCCGGGGCGGCCGCCGGCCTTCCGGTACCCCCGGGTTTCCCGGCACCGCCGGGCTCCGCGGCGTCGGCCGGCCCCGGGTCGTCCGTCAGGACCGTGAGCACCTGGTCGAGCCACTGCCCGGCCGGCGCTTCGTAGTCCGGTTCGCAGTCGGTCCGCGGCACCATCCGCACCGCGCCGAGCTCGGCGAGACGGGCGTCGAGCCGGCGGCCGTGGCCGCAGAAGTCGTCGTACGAGGAATCGCCCAGTGCGAGCACCGAGTAGCGCACGCCCTCCAGCCGCGGGGTGTCCGGCGCGTTGAGGGTCTCCCAGAAGTCCGATCCGTTGTCGGGGGCGTCGCCGTCACCGAAGGTGCTGGTGACGATGAGCAGATCGGCGCCGTCCGGCAGGGTGGCCGGTGCGGTGTCCGCCATGCTCAGCAGGGTCGCCTGCCGGCCGCTGCCGTTGAGCCGGCGGGCGGTGTCGGCGGCGACCTCCTCCGCGTTGCCGGTCTGCGAGGCCCACAGGACGACGAGCGTCCGGGCCGGCGCGTCCCCGGCCGGCGCGGCGGGGGCGTCGGCCGCGGCGGTCCGCGGCCGGACCTCGGGTATGCGGGAGAACATCCCGGCCAGCACGCCGTTGACCCACAGCGCGGTGTCCGGGCTGAACGGCGCCTCGGCCGGCAGCACCGGGGTGCCGACGGCGGACCCGGAGTCCAGCCCGGCGAGGAAGCCGGACAGATAGCGGCGCTCGTGCGCGGCCAGCACCGGCGGCGCGGGCTCGGCGAGCTGGAACACCCCGGCCAGCGCCGCCACCGGCACCCGCCCACCGGGGCCCGGGCCCGCGTCCGCCGCGGCCGTCCCGTCCGTGTGTGCCGCCGTCCCCGGCGCGGGCCCCGGCTCTCCCGCGACCTTGGCCAGGGACACCGCGCACGCCTTGAACTCGGGCTGGAAGGAGATCGGATCGACCGCGTCATGGGTCACCGCGTTGACGCTGAGGTACTCGCCGAACAGATCGTTCCAGTGGAACGGCGCGAAGCAGTTGCCGGGCCGCACCCGGTCGGTCGGCACCGCGGGCAGCACCGCCCGGCCGCGCCGTGAGGCGACCTCCACCTTGTCGCCCTCCGCCAGCCCCAGCGCCTGGGCGTCCTGGGGGTGGATCTCCACGAAGGGGCCGGGGCTGAGCTTGTTCAGCTTGGCGACCGTGCCGGTCTTGGTGAGGGTGTGCCACTGGTGCTGCAGCCGGCCGGTGTTGAGGACGAACGGGAAGTCGTCGTCGGGCAGTTCGGCGGCCGGGAGATGCGGACGGGCGAAGAACACGGCCCGGCCGGACGCGGTGGGGAAGGTCAGCCGGGGCCGGGTGCCGTCCGGCCGCTCGTCCAGGGACTGGCTGACGCCGTCGTTGAGGTAGCGCACCGGGTTGCGGGCGGGCCCGTCGGCGGTGGCGCAGGGCCACTGCACGGGCGTCTCCCGCAGCCGCTCGTAGGACACTCCGCGCAGGTCATAGCCCGTCTGCGGGTTCCAGGCGCGCTTGATCTCCTCGAATATCTCCTCGGCGCCGCGGTAGCTGAAGGCGTCCTCGAACCCCATCTCGCAGGCGACCTCGGCGATGATCCGCCAGTCCGGCCAGGCCTCGCCCGGTGCGTCGGCGGCCTGCCGCACCAGCGTCAGCGTGCGCTCCGAGTTGACCATCACGCCCTCGGACTCGGACCACATGGCGGCGGGCAGCACCACATCGGCGTACGCGGTGGTCTCGGTCTCCGCGAAGACGTCCTGCGCGAGGACGAACTCCGCGGCCTCCAGCCCCTCGATGACCGTGCGGCGGTTGGCGACCGAGGCGACGGGGTTGGTGCAGATGATCCAGCACGCCTTGATCTCACCGTCCGCCATCCGCTGGAACATCTCGACGGTGCCCCGGCCGGGCTCGTCGGCCCGCAGCGTCCCCGGCTCCAGGCCCCACAGCTCCTCGGTGAAGGCACGGTCCCCGGCCACCAGCGTGGACCGCTGTCCGGGCAGGCCCGGCCCCATGTAGCCCATCTCCCGCCCGCCCATCGCGTTGGGCTGGCCGGTGAGGGAGAACGGGCCGCAGCCGGGCCGGCAGATCGCCCCGGTCGCCAGATGCAGGTTGATCAGGGCATTGGTGTTCCAGGTGCCGTGGGTGCTCTGGTTCAGGCCCATGGTCCAGCAGCTCATCCAGGCGCCGGCCGCACCGATCCACTCGGCGGCCCGGCGGATGTCCGCCTCCGGAATCCCGGTGAGCTCGGCGACCGCCGCCGGCGGGTAGTCCGCGAGGAACTCCGGCATCGCCTCCCAGCCCTCGGTGTGCTCGGCGATGAACTCCGCGTCGAGCCTGCCGTCCGCGGCCAGCAGGTGCAGCAGGCCGTTCAGCAGCGCCAGATCCGTCCCCGGCTCGATCTGCAGGAACAGGTCGGCCTTGGCCGCGGTGGCGGTGCGCCGGGGGTCGACGACGATCAGCTTGGCGCCCGCCTTCACCCGTTCCATCATCCGCAGGAAGAGGATCGGGTGGCAGTCGGCCATGTTGGAGCCGATGACGAGGAAGACGTCGGCGTGCTCGAAGTCCTCGTACGAGCCGGGCGGGCCGTCCGCGCCCAGCGACAGTTTGTAGCCGCTGCCCGCGCTCGCCATGCACAGCCGCGAGTTGGACTCGATGTGCCGGGTGCGGACGAAGCCCTTGGCGAGCTTGTTCGCCAGGTACTGCGCCTCCAGCGTCATCTGCCCCGAGACATAGAGGGCGAGGGCGTCCGGGCCGTGCTCGTCGATGATCTCCCGCAGCCGCGCGGCGGTCCGCTTGACGGCCGTGTCCATGGCCTCGGCCACCGGCTCGTCGCCGCGGTCCGCGCGCACCAGCGCGGTCGACAGCCGCCCCGGCGCCGTGAACAGCTCGGCGCTGGTCGCGCCCTTGGTGCACAGGCGGCCGGCGTTCGCCGGGTGGGCCTTGTCGCCGGCCGCCTTGCGCACCGTCCGCCGCCCGTCCGCGTCCGTCGCGACGTCCAGCACGACCCCGCAGCCGACACCGCAGTACGTGCACGCCGTCCGCACCTGCGAAATGCTTTCTGCCGGCGGTTCCGGTGCGGTCACGGACGGTCCCCTTCGTGGTCGGCTGCTGTGCTCCCGACCTTACGAACGGCCCGTTAACCAGGTGTCACGGCAACCGCCCACCCGTCGTTACGGCGACCACACAGTGGCCGGCGGCGCTCCGTGAGGCGCCTGCCGACCGTCCCTGAGCTGCGCGGACCATGATCACGTCCGCCGCGCGGCCCGGAACGCGCGGGGCGGCGTACGGCCCGGGCCGCGCCGCCCCGGCACCCCGCCGTCGGCCCCGGAGGCCCGCGGCGCACGCCGGGCCGGCGGCGGACCGCGGCGGGGCGGAGTACCTCAGCCCTCCCCGCCCGCGCCGGGCTCCGCGGCGTCCAGGAAGTGGAAGCCGGGGCGCGGGTGCATCAGGAAGTCGTGGTGCGAGATGTTCCAGGCGTACGCGCCGGCCACGCCGAACACCAGCCGGTCACCGGCCCGCAGCCCCGGCGCCGGGACCGCGCGGGCGAGGACGTCCTTGGGGGTGCACAGCTGCCCGGTGACGGTGACGAGGCCGCCCTCCGCCGCCGCCCGCGGCCAGGGGTGCGGCCAGGGCACCTCGGACGGCAGCACCGTGCAGGGCTGGTCGTGGCCCTTGGTCGCGGGGGTGCGCAGATGGTGGGTGCCCCCGCGCACCACGGCGAACTCCTCGCCGTGGCTGCGCTTCACGTCCAGCACCTCGGTCGCGTACCAGCCGCAGTAGGCGGTCAGCGCCCGCCCCGGCTCGATGCGCAGGGTGAGGTCCGGGTGGGCGGCGGCGAGCCGGGCCAGGCCCGCGCCGTAGGCGGCCCAGTCGAAACGCCGCTCCGGGGCGGCGTAGTCGACGGCCATGCCGCCGCCGATGGTCACCTCGGACAGCGGGACGCGGTGCCGGGCGGCCAGCGCGGCGGCCCAGGTCACGATGGCCTCCGCCACGGAGAGTTGCTCGGGCGCCGCCAGGCCGCTGGCCAAGTGGGCGTGGATGCCGCGGAGTTCGAGGTGCGGATAGCTGCCGTCGGTGAGCAGGGCGACGACCTCACCGGCCCGGTCGGGGTCCAGCCCGAAGGGTGTCGGGCGGCCGCCCATGGCGAGCGAGCTGCCGTCCAGGGAGCCGTCGGCGACCGGCAGGTTGACGCGCGCCAGCACCGCGATCCGGCGCTCCGGTACGTGGCGGGCGGCCAGGCTCGCCAGCATGTGGAGCTCGTACACGCTCTCCACGTGGAAGCGCTGTACGCCGGTCTCCAGCGCCCGCACGATCTCCGCGGGCGTCTTGCCCGGTCCGCCGAAGGCCAGCGGCGCGTCGGGCACGGCCTTGGCGACATGTGCCAGCTCGCCGCCCGAGGAGACCTCGTAGCCGTCCACGTACGGGCGCAGCGCCCCCAGGATCTCCGGTTCCGGGTTGGCCTTGGCCGCGTAGTACAGCTCGACGCGCCCGGGCAGCGCGGCCCGCACCTCGGCCAGGTGCGCGCGCAGCGCCGCCATGTCGTAGAGGTAGGCGGGCAGTTCCTCGGGTGCGAGGGAGCGGACCCGGTCGCGGACCGTGGCGGGAAGGGCGGGGCTCGGGGTGGTCATCGGGCGCTCCAGGGGGTGGTGTCGTCGGTGCGTACCGCGCCCGACAGCACGGACTCGGCCAGCGGCGAGGGCAGCCGCACATAGCCGGCCTCCCGGTCGGCCTTGCGCTCCCAGCGGGTGAGCAGATTGGCCTTGGCGGGCAGCGGGACGCCGGCCAGCAGGGCGGCCAGCCGCGGCGGGCAGCCGTAGCGGTCCGCGTGGGTCTGCAGGGTGCGGCGGACCTGCGCCCACAGCTCCGTCTCGGTGTCCGGGTGCAGATCGGCGAGCGCGGCGAGCATCTCGGCGACGTGGTTGACCAGCAGGCAGTACACCACGCGGTCCCAGCCGCGCTGGGCGTCGTACGTCATCGGTGCGGCCACCTGCTCCGGCAGCGAGGCCAGCAGCTCGGTGTGGTGTTCCGGGACGAGCTTGGTGCCCTCCAGGTCGCGGAAGAGGACCTGCGCGGGCATCCCGTCGCCGTCGACGCAGACCAGGACGTTCTGCAGATGCGGCTCCAGCACCAGCCCGTGGTCGAAGTAGGCGGCGAGCACCGGCGGGAGCAGCAGGGCGAGGTAGGCGGCCCACCAGTCCAGCGCGGCCTGCGGGCCGGCGCCCGCCAGCAGCCGGGAGACGTGCGCCGGGCCGGTGGGGTACTCGTCGGCGACGGCGGCGGCCAGCAGCGGAGTGGTGCCGGGCAGCAGTCGCTGGGAGAGCCCCTCGCGGACGATGACGCCGAACCCTTCGAGCAGTTCGGTGGCCGGGCGGCCGTCGGCGCCGGGCAGCGCCAGGCTGCGGTAGGCGGGCTCCTGGAGCACCGCGCTGCCCGGGAAGCGGGTGGCGAGGTCGGTGAGCTGCGGCGCCAGCAGCCGGGTGAGTGCCACCGCCCCGGACAGCTCGTAACTCGCGTTCTTCCGGAGGCAGTTGGTGATCCGGACGTTCAGGCTGAACTTCAGGAAGGCCGCGCCGTCGTAGAGCGTGCGCACGGACGCGGTGGCGGCGAACGGCGTCCGGCCGCTGCCCAGGACGCGGATGTCGCCGCGCTCCAGCGCCTCCTGGAGGCCCGCGTGGTCGCGCAGCAGCTCGTACTGCCAGGGGTGGACGGGCAGCAGGCGGTAGCCGTCCGGGACGTCGGGGTGCAGCGCGTCCAGCACCGCGGTGGCGCCGTCCGCGCAGGACTCCTCGGCGATCAGTTCGTCCCGCACCGCGAGCAGCAGCAGCGGGAAGGCGGCGCCGGTCTCGGGGGCGTACGACTGCCAGGCGGTGGGGTCGCCGGTGCGGGCCTTCGGGGTCGGGTGGAAGCGGTGGCCGAAGAGCAGCGACTGCTCGGAGGCGACATAGGCGGCCTGCCAGTCCTCGGCGGTGTGCTCCCCGGCGGCCGGGTCCTGCGCACGGGCCGCGAGCGCGGCGGACACGGCCTGGTGGCTGGAGGCGATCTGCGCCAGGAACTCCTCGTTGTGCACCCCGGTGCGCAGCGACAGCTCGGCGTGCGCGTACTCGGCCAGCCGCCGCCAGCCGACCTCCGCCCAGCCGCCGTCGGTCTCCTCGGACACCGGGCCGGTGAAGCGGTGCGCGCCCAGCAGCGAGGTACGGCGCAGCGCGACGCGCAGCAGCACGCCGCGGCGCGGCAGCCGGATCAGCAGCCGCCCGTCATCGACGGCGGTCTGGTGCTCGGGACCGGAGACCTCCCGCAGCAGACAGTTGAGCAGGGTGTGCGCCACGGCCTGGTCGGCGGTGGGCAGGCCGGTGGGGGCGGCGGATACCGGGGCGGTGCCGGGCGAATTGGTCAGCGAGGGCATCGGTGGCTCCTGCGGGTGCGGAGAGTACGGGCGAGGAGAGGGGCGGCGGTCGCGAGTCCGGTGGCCACGGCTATCGCGGTACCGGTCAGCAACGGCGCGACCGGACCGAACCAGTCGTTGCCGGCGGTGGCCGCCACGCCCGCGGCGACCGCGCCGGCCTTGGAGAAGAACTCGATCGAGCCGAACAGCCCGCCGGGGGCACGGCCCTTGGCGCAGTCGGCGGCCAGCACGGACAGGCACACCAGGCCGAGGGTGAGCCCGGCGCCCAGCACCAGGCGTACGGCGATGAAGGAGGCGAGCGAGCCGGCCAGGCCGTGCCCGGCCAGACCGGCCGCTATCAGGCCGAAGCCGAGGGCGATCCCGGTCCGGGGGCGGGTGCGGAAGGCGGCGTGCACCCCCATCGCCGCGACCAGGTAGCACAGGTGCGGCAGGGCGAACAGCACGCCGGACACCAGCGGATCGGTCCCCGGCAGCCGTTGGGAGATGAGGGAGATCAGGTAGGGGAAGGAGATGACGGTGGAGAAGACGAACGCGAACTCCAGGGCGTAGAGGGCGCGCAGCGGGCCGGCGTCCGGCGTGTGCCCGGCCGGGGGGCGGACCGGCTCGGCGGGCTCCGTGACCTCGGCACCCGGCGCGGTACCGTCCCCCTGCACCACGCCGGCCCGGGCGGCGGCCGGCTCCGGCAGCCGCACCAGCATCAGGGCCGCGGCCAGCGGCAGGACGGCCAGCAGGGCGTACTGGCGGTGCGGCGACAGCCACGGCGTCAGCGCGCCGACCACGATCGGCGCGAAGACCAGCGCCGCCCGCGCGCTGCCCTGCATCAGCGTCAGGGCCCGGGACAGCGCATGGCCCTCCAGGGCCGCTCCCAGATAGCCGTTCGACGCCGCGAAGGTGCCACCGAGGACGCCCTGCACGACCAGCGCCGCGGCGAAGGTGGCCAGCGAATCGGCCCAGCCGGCCAGGAGGAACGCCGCCGCCAGCCCCAACTGCGCCCGCAGCAACAGTCTCTTACGGCCGAAGCGGTCGGCCAGTCGCCCCCACAGCGGGGCGCCGAGGGCGCCGAACAGGGTGGGGACGACATAGAGCAGACCGGCCCAGCGGGCGGCGCCGTCGCCCAGCTCGGGCAGGACCTCGGTGAGGTACGGCGGCAGGCCGAGGGCGGCGAACGAGGCCACGAAGTAGCAGCCGGCCACGGCGTGCACCTGGCGGCGCGCGAGGGCCGGACGGGCCTTGGTCTCGACGACCGCCGGCTCGGTCCGGCGGGAGGTGGCGGTGCTCATCGGGAAGCCCCCGTAGGCAGCAGGTAGTTGGGTCCGGTGGTGTAGTGCTTGTTGATGTCGGCGGCGCCCGAGCGCTCCTTGGACAGCAGCGTCCCGGCGCTGACCATCGCCTTCACCGGCAGCTCCGGCGCGTCGAGGACCTGGGCGCGCAGCACGGCGCCCGGCTCGTGCGGCCCGGTGCCCAGCCGCTCGACGGCCTCGGCCAGCCGGTCGCGGACCAGGCCCAGCAGCCGGTCCAGCGGGGCGCGTTGGTGCCGGGCGAGGCCGAAGGCGTACGAGCCCGCGCACAGGTGGACGGTGATGGTGGTGAACAGGTCCAGCACCGGCCGGTCGTTCTCGGCGAAGATCCGCGGGTCGGCGAAGCCGGCCGGGTCCGGGGCGTCGTCGCCCAGGGCCTCCCGCAGCCGGACGGTGTTGATCCGCGGTCCGTCGTTGTCCTTGAACAGCAGCCGCAGCCGGGTGCCGCCGGCGGCCCGGTCCAGCACCAGCGAGATGTTCTGCTGGTGCGATTCGAGCGCGATGCCGTAGCCGAAGAGGGTGGTCTGCCAGTCGAAGAGCAGGGTGAGACAGGCATCGAGCAGGGCGAGCGGGTCGCCGCCGTAGAAGCGGTCCGCGAGGTGGTCGATCACCAGCCGCCCGCCCGGTGCCCGGCTCAGCAGCGCGGCCATCGGCACGACGGCGCTGTCGTCCAGGCCGGCCGGGTAGCGGCGGCACAGCACGGCCAGCAGCTCGTCACCGGCGTGCGCGTAGCAGGTCTCGTCGGCCTGGAGGATCGCGGCGGCGAACCGCGGCTCGCGGGCGAGCACGGTCTCCAGCAGCCGCTGGCCCGCCGCGCCGTCGACGAGCGTGCCCGGCTTGATGGTGCGCCGGTTGCGCAGGCCCAGCGTGGCGGTGGCCAGCGGCAGTTTCAGGTGCAGCCGCGGGTCGGCATCGAGCGCCACGGTCCGCATCGACAGCGTCGGCACCGCGGTGAGCGGCTCGCGGTCGGACAGTACCGCCGCGTCCTCCAGACCGGTCCGGCGCAGCGCCCCGCGCAGCGGATCGCCGACGGACAACGGGTGGACGGGAAGGGCGAGATGGCTCTCGTCGAGGTGGCGCAGGCCCAGCTCCCCGGGCGTCGGCCAGCAGTCGGGCAGTGCCGCGGCGCCACCCGGCACGGTGACCGCCGCACGCGGCAGGGCGAGCCAGCGCAGCGCGAAACCGGGGCGGAACTCGGGTGCGTACGCGCGGAGTTGGTCCTCGTCGAGGCCGGACCGGCCGCGGGCGGTCGGGTAGACGGGGTGGTCGGTCCGGGCGGCCAGCGTGTCGTACGCCAGGCCGCCGGCCAGGCCCGGCCAGGCGCCGGGATCGTCGCCGTGGCGGCTCGTCAGGTCGGCGTCGGCCTCGTCCCGGGTGCGGGTGTGCAGCCGCATCGTCGCCAGGGTCTGGCGGCACTCCTCGGCGAGGGCGTCGAAGCCGCCGCGGTCGGCCGGGTCGGCGAGGTCGCGCAGCGCGGTGAGGACCTCGTCGAGCGTGCGCAGCCGGGCGCCGTCGGACTCGCGGACCAGGAGCGGCAGGCGGGCGGTGCAGGCGCTCTGGTAGCCGTCCTCGGCGAGCGGCAGCAGCAGGGCGCCGGCGGCCGGGCCCGCGGGGAGCCGCAGCCAGTGCCCGTCCGGGCGTTCCAGCAGCGTGCCGTGGGTGCGCAGGCCGACGACGTCCTCCCGCAGCAGCGCCCCCAGCACGCGTACCAGCAGTTCGGCCTCTTCCGCCGTCCCGGCCGCGTCGTCGGTCCGGTGCGTGGCGGGGCCCTCGGCGGTGGCGAGTGCGGTGTTCACGGGGTGATCTCCCAGCGCTCCGCGGCGACGAAGTCGTCCGCCACCCGGTCCACGGCGCCGCGGTCGGTGCCGGTGACCCGCAGCACGCCGAGGTAGTCGCGGTTGGTGCCGTAGTGCGGATGCCGCTCGCCGACGGCGCGCAGCGGCCGGTACGCCAGGCGTACGCCGTCCACCGTCCGGTCCGTGGCGGCGGGCGCCGCGGTGAGCGTGCCGGCCCGGTCGGCGAGGGCGTACTCCACCCGGCCCGCGCCGTCGTGCCGGGCGCCGAGGTCCGCGGGCAGCGGCTCGCCCAGATGCGCCCGCAGGATGAGCTCGAACAGCTCGATGTCCAGGATCTGCGCGAGCAGCAGGTCGCACTGGTCGCCGATGACGCGGTAGTTCACCTCGATGAGCCGCGCCCGGCCCTCGTGCACCACGTACTCCGTGTGGCAGGCGCCCAGCCCGACGCCGAGTGCGTCGAGTTGCGCCGTCACCTGGGCGACCACGGGTTCCGGCGGGGCGGCGACGAAGTCCAGCCGCTCCTCGATGAAGACGGGCGGTGCGGAGACGGCGGTGTGGAAGCCGCCCAGGACATGCCGTACCCGGCCGTCGCCCAGGGTCTCCAGGGTGTACAGCTCACCGGTCAGGAACTCCTCGGCCAGCAGCGCCGCGTGCGGGCGCCGCGCCTGGATCTCCTTGGCGCGGGCCACCAGCTCCTCGGGGTCCGCGGCCAGGATCACGTCCTCGCTCGCCACGCCCTCGCGGGGCTTGAGAACCACCGGATACGGCAGGTCGGCGGCGGCGAACGCGGACGGGTCCTGCCCGGCGGCGAGCTCCATGGACCGCACCGCGTCGAGGCCCGCGGCGGCCAGGTGGCGCCGCATCTCGCCCTTGTTCTTGGCGCGCAGCGCGGCCCGCCAGTCCTTGCCGGGCAGTCCGAAGTAGTCGGCGGCCAGGGCGGCTTGGGTCTGCAGATGGTCGCTGTTGGTGAACACCGCGTCGGCGCGGTGGTGGGTGGCTATCCGGTTGATGACGGCGCGGAAGTCATGGACGTCGCACTCCAGAACCTCGGTGTGCGCAGGGACGTCCCGGTGCGCCGATGGCTGGTCCGTCAGGATCGTGACGTCGAGGCCGAGGCGGGCGGCAGCGGGCAGGAACCCCTCGGTGACCGAGTCGGTGGGGTTGAGGGCGAGCAGATACATCCGCATGAGCGGGCCCCTTTGGGGTCGAGGGTGGTGCGGGGGGAACAAGAGGGGCAGGAGAGGCGGGAGAGGGCGAAAAAAGGGGGTGGCCCCGCGGGGAGGGGCCACCCCAGGGGGTCAGCCCTTCGGCAGTGGCACCCCGGTGGCCTTCGCCACGTCCGCGAGCATGTGCTCGGCGGCCTGGATGCCGATGCCGGACATCCACGTCTCGTCCGGCACGTTGAAGACCTTGTGCTGCTTGACGGCCGGCAGGTCCTTCCAGACCGGGTTGGACGTGACGTCCTTCTGCTGGGTCTTGCCCGGCGCGTCCGCGGAGGCCACGAACACCAGGTCCGCGTTAGCCTTGTCGATCTGCTCCGGGCTGACGTCGAGCATGGTCTTGGCCGGGTCGGTGGAGCTCTGCGACTTCGGCCGGGCCAGGCCGATGTCGTCGAGGACCACACCGCTGTAGGAGGACTTCTGATAGAGGCGGGTCGGGCCGGCTACGAAGCGCACGACCGAGGCCGAGGGCATCGTGCCGTGGTACTTCTTCTTGATGGCCGCGCCCAGCGCCTTGGCCCGGGTCTGGTACTCCGCCAGCTTCCGGTCGGCCTCCTTCTCCAGCCCCAGCGCCTTGGCGTGGACCTTCAGATTGGCCTTCCAGGGGCCGCCGGTGGTCTCGGTGAAGACGGTCGGCGCGATGGCCTGGAGCTTGTCGTAGATCTTCTCGTGCCGGACCTTGGAGGACAGGATCAGGTCGGGCTTCAGGGAGATGATCTTTTCGAGGTTGGGCTCCAACAGCGGACCGACGTCCTTGACGCCGCCGATCTCGTCCTTGAGGTAGGTGGGGAAGCCGCCCTCGGTCTTCATGTGCGGCGAGACCGCGCCGACGGGCTTGACGCCGAGGGTGGTGACGTCGTCCAGCTCACCGGTGTCCAGGACGACCACGCGCTTCGGCTTGGCGGGGATCTTCACCTCGCCGCCCATGGCGCTCTTGACGGTGCGCGGGAAGCCGGCGCCGGCCTTGCCCTGCGCCGCGTCGTCGCCGGCCTTGGTGCCGCCGCCGCAGGCGGTCAGGGCGGTGGTGCCCAGGGCGACGGCGAGCAGCGCGGCCGGCAGCCGGCGGGTGGTGGCGCGGAGGGGGATTCTGGTCAGCATGAAGGTGTCTTCCTTGACGGGAGCGGAGGGAGGGAGGAAACGCCCGTGGGGGAGGCGGTCAGACGGTCACGGCGGTGTGCCGTTTCGCGCTGCTCTTCGGGACGACCAGCGGGGTGCCGGTCTCGGGGTCGGGGATCACCCGGCAGTCCACGTCGAACACGGACTTGACCAGCTCCGCGTCGAGGACGTCCGCCGGGGCGCCGGCCGCCGCCAGCCGCCCGTCCTTGAGGACCACGAGGTGATCCGCGTAACGGGCGGCCTGTCCGAGGTCGTGCAGCACCATCACCACGGTGCGGTCCGCCTCGGCGTGCAGCGCGGCGACCAGGTCGAGGACATCGAGCTGGTGCCGCAGGTCCAGGAAGGTGGTCGGCTCGTCGAGCAGCAGCAGATCGGTGTCCTGTGCCAGCGCGAGCGCGATCCAGGCGCGCTGTCGCTGACCGCCGGAGAGCTGGTCGACGGGCTGGTCGCGCAACTCCCGCGTGCCGGTGCGCCGCAGCGCCTCCTCCACCGCCTGCTGGTCCGCCGCCGACCAGGGGCTCAGCAGCCGCTGGTGGGGGTAGCGGCCGAGCCGTACCAGCGCCTCGACGGTGATCGCGTCGGGGGTGACCGGCTGCTGGGGGAGCAGCCCCATCCGCAGGGCCAGCGCACGGGCCGGCATCCGGTGGATATCGGCGCCGTCCAGCGCGACGGTGCCGGCGGCCGGCGCCAGCAGCCGGGTCAGCCCGCGCAACAGGGTCGACTTGCCACAGGCGTTGGGCCCGACGACGGCGGTGACGGCGCCGCCGGGCAGCACCAGATCCAGGCCGCCGACGATCAGCCGGTCGCCGTAGCGCAGATCGAGTCCGTGGGTGGAAAGCTGATTGGCGGTCATCGGGCACTCCTGTTCACGGAACTGCTTTGACGGATCATCAGCACCAGCAGCCATGGCGCGCCCAGAGTGGCGGTGACCACTCCGACCGGCAGCCCGCCGACCGGCAGCAGATACTGCGCCACGAGGTCGGAGGCGAGCAGCAGCACGGCACCGGCGAGGCCGGACAGCGCCAGCGTCCCGGCGGTCGGCGGCCCGGCGAGAAACCGCACCATGTGCGGGACGGCCAGCGCGACGAAGGCGACCGGTCCGGTGAGCGCGGCGGCCAGCGAGGCCAGCACGATCGCGATGACCAGGACCTGCAGCCGGGCGGCGCTGGTGCGCAGGCCGAGCGCGCCGGCCGAGTCGTCGCCCAGGTCGAGGACGGCGAGCCGGCGGTGCAGCGCGAAGGCGACGAGCAGGCCCAGCGCCACCGCCCCGCCCGCGGACCACACTTCGGGCCAGGTCCGCCCGTACACCGAGCCGGTCGTCCACTGCAGGGCCGACCCGGCCAGCTCGGTGGGGAAGCTGACGACCATGAAGCTCACCGCCGCGGACAGGCCGGCCTGTACGGCGAGACCGACCAGCACCAGGCGGGTCACGCTGACCCCGCCGCGCCAGCCGAACACCCCGAGCAGCACCGCGGCGAGCAGCCCGCCGCCGAGCGCGGCCAGCGGCATCAGGGCCTGCGAGGCCCCGGCGGCCAGCATCGCCACCGCCCCGAACGAGGCGCCGCCGGTCACCCCCATGACGTCGGGTGAGGCGAGCGGATTGCGGAACAGCCGCTGGAGCAGGGCGCCGGCCACCGCCAGCCCCGCCCCCGCGACGATCGCCGCGACCATGCGCGGGGCCCGGAACTCCTGGACCACCAGCACCGTCGCGGAGTCGCCGAGCCCGAACAGGCCCTTGACCGCGTCGGCGGGCGGCAGCGCCATGTCACCGTTGGCCACGGACACCGTCACCAGGGCGCAGAGCACCACGAGACCGACGACGGCGGTCAGCGCGGTACGCCCGCGTGCGGCGCCCCGGCGGGTCCGGCGGCCGGCGTCCACCGCCGGGTCCCCGTGCGGCGCGGCACTGCGTACGAAGCCGTTCATCGGGCCACCTTCCGGGCCAGCACTGCCAGCAGCGGCGCGCCGAGGAACGCGCTGATGATGCCGACCTGCAATTCGGACGGGCGGATGACGAGCCGTCCGAGGATGTCGGCGGTGAGCAGCAGCAGCGGGCCGGCGAGCAGACAGCCGGGGACCACGATCCGGTGGTCGGAGGTGCGCAGCAGCTGGCGGACCAGATGCGGAGCGGCCAGCCCGATGAAGGCGAGCGGACCGGCCACGGCCACCGCGGAACCGGCGAGCAGGACGACGGCCAGCCCGCCCGCGCTGCGGATCCGGGAGACCGGCACGCCCAGCGCCTGCGCCGAATCGTCGCCCAGCGCCAGCGCGTTGAGCGCCGGGGCGATGGCCAGCGCGACGACCAGCCCGATCAGCAGGGTCGGCAGCACCGGGTAGAGCACCGCCAGCGGGCGTTCGGCCAGCGAACCGGCCAGCCAGAACCGCGCCTCGTCCAGCGACCGCTTGCTGGCCAGCATGACCGTCGACCCCCAGGACAGCAGGACGAGTTGCAGGACGGTGCCGCCCAGCGCCAGGCGCACCGGATCCAGGTCACCGGCGCGCCGCGCCAGCGCCTGGGCGAACAGCGCGGCGGCCGCGGCTCCCGCGAAGGCGAACCAGATGTACTGGACGGGTCGCGTCAGATGCAGTGCGTAGATCGCGGTGATCACCGCGAAGCCCGCACCCGCGTTGATGCCGAGCGTCGTCGGGGAGGCGAGCGGATTGCGGGTGATGCCCTGGACGACCGCCCCGGCGACCCCGAGCGCCGCGCCGACCGCGAGCCCGACCACCGTGCGCGGCAGCCGAAGTCCCGTCACCACGAGGGCGTCCCGTCCGTGGGTGGCGCCGGTCAGCGCGTCCCAGACGGTGGACAGCGGTACGGACCGGGTACCGAGGGCGAGGCTGAGGGCGGCACAGACCGCCAGCGCCGCAAGCCCGACCACGAGCAGCGGGACGCGCCGCAGGAGGTGCGCGGCGGGCGGCGCATCGGGCACAGCGGGTGCGGTGGCAGATGGTTTGGTCGTCGACACGCGTCGCTACGTTAGGTTAGGCATACCTAAATATGCAAGCGCGGTTCCGTAGAAGTGGCCAACTTTCCCTTTTGTCGGGCCCCTGCTCCTCAACAGGCCCCCACTGCCCCCGACCTGGGACGACCTACCCACGTCCGCACCCGCCCACGCGCGCCTCCCCGCCGGCGCCCCGGTCCGTGGATCCTGCGGGCGGGCAGCGGCGGGAGCCGGCCCGGCGCCGTGCTGCACCCGGTGGGCCACTGTGCTTTTCTGGCCAGGGGGCTGCCGTTTCGCTCAGCCGAGGAGCGCCATGAACCCCGCCCCGCCCCGTATCGCCATCATCGGCGCCGGTCCCGGCGGGCTCCTCTGCGCCCGCGTCCTGCGCCGCAACGGGCTGCCGGTCACCGTGTTCGAGCAGGACGCCGCCGTCGCCGCGCCCGACCGACACGGCGTGCCGGAGCTGTGGCTGACGACCGGTCAGGCGGCGCTGCGCGCGGCCGGTCTCCAGGAGGAGTGCGCCGCGCTCGCCCGCCCGGCGGGCCAGGAGCTGCGGCTGCTCGACCGCACCGCGACGGAACTCTTCCGGCACGCCCCGGCCCCCGGCGAAACCGGCGGGTCCGCGATCGGCCGGGGCGCGCTGCGCCGGCTGCTGCTGGAATCCCTGCCGCCCGGAACCCTGCGCTGGGGCAGCTATCTGCGCACCCTGCACCCGCTCGGCGACGGCCGCCACACCGCCGAGTTCGACGACGGCCACACCGAGACCTTCGACGTGGTCATCGGCGCCGACGGTGCCTGGTCCCGGGTGCGTCCGGTCCTCTCCGACGCCACCCCCCACTACTGCGGCGTCACCTTCGTCGAGGCCGGGTTCGAGGACGTCGACACCCGCCATCCGCGGCTCGCCCGCCTGGTCGGTGACGGCACGCTGCTGGCGCTCTCGGCCGGCAAAGGTCTGATCGTCCGGCGCCACGGCACCGGCCGCCTCCATGTCCAGGCCGCCTTCCGCGGCTCCCAGGACTGGGCGCTGGAGGCCGGGGTGACGATGGCGGACACCGAAGCGGTCCGCGAGGTGCTGCTCGACGCCTTCGCGGGCTGGGGCGACCGGCTGCTGGCGCTGCTCCGGGACCAGGACAGCGGATTCCGCAACCGGCCGCTGTTCGCCCTGCCGGTCCCGCACACCTGGACCGCCACCCCGGGGCTGACCCTGCTGGGCGACGCCGCGCACCTGATGGCGCCGTTCGCCGCCGAGGGTGCCGGCCTCGCGCTGCTCGACGGCGCCGAACTCGCCCTCGCCCTCGCCGGGGACCGCGACACCGACGCGGCGCTCGGCGCGTACGAGGCGGCCATGCTGCCCCGCGCGGCGCGCGCCGCCGAGGCCGCCGCCGGCGCCCTCGCCGAGGCCTTCGCCCCCGACGCCCCGCACGGCACCCTGCGCCGACTGCGCGCCGACGGCCCGTGAGCCGCGTGCCCGGGAGCCGCCGGGGTCGGTCCGCCCGGCCCGCCCCGCGCTCCGGTTGCGGCCCGGTCGCACCCGTCGGACCATCGGCAGCGTACGGCTACCGATCGGCAGCGGACGGACGCGCGCAGCCCCGTCCGCCACGGCCCGGCGCGGAGGACGGAACACACCGTGAAGATCACTGAGCCCACTCCCGGTGCGCCCTGCTGGGTGGAGCTGGGCACCTCGGACGTGGACGCCGCCAAGGTGTACTACCGCCAGGTCTTCGGCTGGCGCGCCGAGACCGACCCGCGCCAGGAGGCGGGCGGCTACACCACGCTGTACCTGGGCGCCGCCCCGGTCGCCGCGCTGACCCCGCTCTACGCCCCCGGACAGCCGACCGCCTGGACCGTGTCGTTCGCGACGCGGGACGCCGACGCGCAGGCCGCTGCGGTCACCGAGGCCGGCGGGCGGCAGCTGATGGGGCCGATGGACGTCTTCGACCTGGGCCGCTTCGCCGTGCTGGCCGATCCGGAGGGCGCGGTGTTCTCGCTCTGGCAGGCCCGTTCCTTCGCCGGCGCCGCCCTCCTCAACGCGCCGGGCTCGCTCGGCTGGGTCGAGCTCGCCACCCGGGACGCCGAGGCCGCCAAGACCTTCTACACCCGGGTCTTCGGCTGGACCGTCGGTACCCACGCGGACTACCCGCAATGGGGCATCGACGGCGCCGACTTCGGCGGGCTGAGCGCACTGGACGAGTTCTATCCGGACGACGTGCGGGCGCACTGGCTGCCGTACTTCGCGGTCGCCGACGTGGACGAGACGGCTGCCCGGGCCGCGGAGTCGGGGGGCATGCTGCTGGTGCCCCCGACGGACGTGCCCGACGGTCCGCGGATCGCGGTGATCCGGGATCCCCAGGGCGGCTCCTTCGGGATCCACCGCGCCGGCGCCGAGGGCTGACCGGCGCCGACCCGGGTCCGGCCGCGCGCCGATGACGGCGTGTCACCCGGCAACCCTTGCACCGTCACACGATTGGCTGCCTGTTCGTCGTTTCACCACATTCCGGGGGTGAAGTGCGCGTAATGTCCGGCTGTGCACCAATGGGTGACATTGCGCGTCAAGAACAGGAGACCCCCCCTATGTCCACGACCGAAAACCTCGTGGCCCGAGGTAGAGAGCTCGCGGCCGGCGCGGGCGCACTGGCCGCGGTCGTCGCCGTCGGTGCGACGCTGTTCGCGGCCCCGGCCCAGGCGGCACCCGGACCCCTCAAGCCCTACGGCGTCGTCACGGCCAAGGCGGGCCTGAGTGAGCGTCAGTACCCCAGCACGGACTCCTCCGTACGGGGCTACCTCCGTCACCGCTCGCAGGTCGGCCTGGTGTGCAAGGTGCGCACCCAGAATGTCCGCGGCAACTCCGTCTGGTACCTGACGCGCAGCGAGCGGCCGGCCTGGGTCTCGGCGAAGTACGTGACCAACAGCGGGTTCGTCAAGTACTGCAAGGACGTGCAGCACCACCGGGTGCAGCCGAGCAACCCGGCGAAGCACGCCGTGGGCTGATGGAGTCCGGGGAAGGCCCGGTCCGGTGCCGCGGAGGTGCCGGGCCGGGCCTTCGTGTGTCCGCGGCCGGTCCGCGCACCCTTCCGTATTTCTGGAACAAGTTCTACTGTGCCCCTCGATCCGGCAGCCGACGACCCGTCAGCTTCGCGGGCCACCCCCGGGCCGGACGACCGGAGCGGACGAACTGGAGGGGCCGTGCACCTCGAATACACCCCCGAGCAACAGCAGTTGCGCGCCGAGCTGCGCACGTACTTCGCCCGGCTGGTGCCGGACGACGCCTCGGCACGGTACGCCGCCCCCGCCGACCGGAAGCGCTTCTACCGTGAGACCGTGCGCCGGCTGGGTGCCGACGGCTGGCTCGGCGTGGGCTGGCCCAAGGAGTTCGGCGGCCGCGGGATGTCCCCGATGGAGCAGTTCCTCTTCTTCGACGAGGCCGCCCAGGCGGGTGTGCCGCTGCCGCTGATGGCGCTGAACACCGTCGGGCCGACGCTCATGCAGTACGGCACCGACGAACAGAAGGCCTACTTCCTTCCCCGGATCCTCTCCGGCGAGCTCGACTTCGCCATCGGCTACAGCGAACCGGACGCCGGCACCGACCTGGCCGCCCTCAAGACCCGCGCCGTCCGCGAAGGCGACGAGGACAGCGGCCACTACGTCGTCAACGGACAGAAGATCTGGACGACCAACGGCGACACCGCGGACTGGGTGTGGCTCGCCGTACGCACCGCCCCCGACGCCCCGCCCCACAAGGGCATCACCATGCTGCTGGTCCCGACCAGCGACCCCGGCTACTCCTGCACCTTGATCAACACCCTCGCCTCGCACGACACCACCGCCAGCTACTACGAGAACATCACCGTCCCGGCCTCCCGCCGCGTCGGCGAGGAGAACAAGGGCTGGCGGATCATCACCAACCAGCTCAACCACGAGCGGGTCACCCTCGCCGCCCACGGCACCATGGCCATCCGCGCCCTGCACGACGTCCAGCGCTGGGCCGCCGGCACCAAGCTCAGCGACGGCCGCCGGGTGATCGACCTGGGCTGGGTGCGTGGACGGCTGGCCCGTACCCACACCAGACTGGATGCCATGAAGCTGCTGAACTGGCAGATGGTCGACGCGCTCCAGCAGGGCACCCTCACCCCGCAGGACGCCTCGGCGGTCAAGGTCTACGGCTCCGAGGCCCGGCGGGACGCCTACGCCTGGCTGATGGAGGTCGTCGGGTCCGCGGGTCCGCTCAAGGAGGGCTCGGCCGGGGCGGTGCTCCACGGCGAGCTGGAACGCGGCTACCGCTCCGCCGTGATCTTCACCTTCGGCGGCGGCAACAACGAGATCCAGCGCGAGATCATCTCCTGGCTCGGCCTCGGGATGCCCCGCGTACGGCGCTGACGCGGCAACGGGAGGTGAGCTGAGGTGTCCACGGACGACCCGGGGCTGTTCGGGCCCCGCTCGGTGACCTGGCAGCTGCACGGCGACCCGATGATGTGGATCGCCGGCGTCCGCGCGCTGTACCTCCAGGCGCTGCACCCCCGTGCGGTCCGCGGCGTGCTGCAGAACTCGGACTTCCGCCGCGACGCCTGGGGCCGGCTGCTGCGGACCGCCGACTTCGTCGGCACCGTCACCTACGGCACCACCGAGGCCGCCGAACGGGCCGGCGCCCGGGTCCGCCGTATCCACCGCCGGCTGACCGCCGCCGATCCGGCCGGCGGCGCACGCTACCGCGTCGACGAGCCGGAACTGCTGCTGTGGGTGCACTGCGCGGAGGTCGACTCCTACCTGCACGTCCTGCGCCGCTCCGGCTGCCCGGTCGGCGACGAGGGGGCCGACGCCTACCTCGCCGAGCAACGCGAGAGCGCCCGGCTCATCGGCCTCGACCCGGCCGCCGTGCCCGGCGACCGGGCCGCCCTCGCCGCCTACTTCGCCCGCGTACGGCCCGAGTTGGCGCTCACCCCGGAGGCCCGCGAGGTGGCCGCCTTTCTGCGCCGGCCGCCGACCCCGGCGGTGCTCCGGCCGGCCCGCGCACTGCTGTGGCAGCGGGTGGCCCGCCTCGCCTACGGCGCACTCCCGGCGTACGCACACGACCTCTACGGGCTCCCCGCACCCCCGCCCGCCGCCGTCACCCGCCGGCTGTGCGCCACCGGCCGCCTGCTGCGCGCCGTTCCCTCCAAGGTCCGCTGGCAGCTCCCGCCCCGGCACATCCTGCGCGCCGTCGAGCGACTCGGCCCCGACACCCGCCCAGCGCCCTACAAGCTCCGCCGTTCCCCCGCCATACTGTCAGGGCAGCGGGGCACGCAGGGGGAGCTGCGCGGCTGACCGCGGAACGGGGACGGGGGCGGCGATTCACGGTGGCAGAAAACAGACTGATCCAACGACGGTACCGACTGCTCGACACCATCGGACGCGGCGGCATGGGGGAGGTGTGGCGCGCCCGCGACGAGTCGCTGGGCCGGCAGGTAGCGGTCAAATGCCTCAAGCCGCTGGGCCCGGAGCACGAACCCTCGTTCCTGCGGGTCCTGCGCGAACGTTTCCGCCGTGAGGCCCGGGTGGCGGCCGCGCTCCAGCACCGCGGCATCACCGTCGTCCACGATTTCGGCGAGGACGACGGCACCCTCTTCATCGTCATGGAGCTGCTCAGCGGCCGTAATCTCAGCCAGCTGCTGGACGACAACCGGCGCCAGCCGCTGCCCGTCCCGGACTTCATCGAGATCGCCGAACAGGTCACCGCCGCGCTCGCCTACACGCACGAACAGGCCATCGTGCACCGCGACCTCAAGCCGGCGAACATCGTCAAGACCGCCGACGGCACGGTCAAGATCTGCGACTTCGGCATCGCCCGGCTCGGTCACGACATCGGTTTCACCGCCCGGCTGACCGGCACCGGCATCGCCATGGGCAGTCCGCACTACATGTCGCCCGAGCAGATCGGCGCCCACGGCATCGACCACCGCAGCGATCTCTACTCGCTCGGCTGTGTGCTGTACGAGATCGCCACCGGCGTGCCGCCGTTCGACCTGGGCGACACCTGGGCGGTGCTCGTCGGGCATCGCGACCGGGCCCCCGAGCCGCCGCGTACGCTCCGGCCCGACCTGCCGGAGAGCTACGAGCGGATCATGCTCGAACTCCTCGCCAAGGACCCCGACGACCGGCCCCGGGACGCCGCCGAGCTGGGAAAACGCCTCGCCGATGCCCGTGCGCCGCTGCTCGCGCACCGCGCCGTGGCCGACCCGGACGAGGTCACCGTCCCGGCCCGACCGCTGCCGTCCTGGACGCACGGCATGACCCCCGGCTCCGCGGCACACCTCGTCCGGCGGCCGTACCGCCCGGCACCGGACCGGGCCGCCACGGTCCTCACCGACGCCTGGACCGGCGGCAGCGACCCGCGGCGTGACGATGCCTCCCCGGCCGCCGGCGTCGCCGGCCCGCCGCTGCCCGACGACCGCCGTGCCGCCCTCGCCGCGCTGGCCGGCCGGCACACCGCCGCGCTGGACCTCGGCCGGCTGGGCCGGTGGGCGGAGTCGGGCGAGGCACATCGCGCGCTCGCCGCGGAGCGGGCCCGGCTCCTGGGCCCCGACCACCCCGACACCCTCACCAGCCGGCTGGAGGCCGGCCATGCACTGGGCCACCTCGGCCGGCACTTCGAGGCGCACCAGCTCTACGCCGAGGTGCTGGGCGGACGCGAACGTGCGCTGGGCCCCGACCACCCCGACTCGCTGAGCTGCCGCCACCATGTCGCGCTCAATCTCGGCCGGCTGGGACGGCTGGAGGACTGCCACACGATGGCGCGGGACGTGGCCGAGGCCCGCGCCCGGGTGCTCGGCCCGCTGCACCCCGACACCCTCGCCACCCGCGGTGAACTCGCCTTCGTGCTGGGCAAGTTGGGCATGTGGGCGGCGGCGCTGCAGGTCTACCAGGAGGTCGCGGCGGCCCGCTCGGCCGTGCTCGGCCCCGACCACCCCGACACCCTGGCCGCCCGCTACGAGGTCGGTATCGGCCTCGGCCGGCTCGGCCGCAGCGCGGAGGCGCTGGCGCTCTACCGGGAGCTGGTCGCGGCCCGTACCCGCGCCCAGGGCGCCGACGACCCGGAGACCCTGCGCGCCCGGCACGGCCTGGTCGTCAACCTCGGCCGGCAGCACCGCTGGCAGGAGGCGCTGGTGGAGGCCCGTGAAGTGGCCGCGGCCCGCGCCCGGGTGCTGGGCGAGGACCACCCCGACACCCTGGTCAGCCGCCGGGAGACCGCCGTGGCGCTGGGCTGGCTCGGCCGTTGGGGCGAGGCACTGGACCACTACCGCCGGGTCGCCGACGCCCGCGAGCGGGTCCTGGGCGCCGGCCATCTCGACGCGCTGGCCAGCCAGAGCGACCTCGCCCAGTGTCTGGAACAGCTGGGCCGCGCGGACGAGGCCGCCGCCGTCCACCGCCGGCTCGCGGCCCGGCGCCAGGAGCGCGCCGTACGCGGGCGGCAGTGAACGGGCGGCCCGCGTCCGGGCGGGTCCGGGTGCCGGCCCGCCGGCTCAGTGCGGGGTGACCCGGTAGAGCACCGTGCTGTGCGGTGGCACGTCCCGCGCCACGATGGTCCGGTCGCTCTCCGTCCGGCGGCCGGTGACCAGATCGTGCAGCCGGTAGGACCCGGCATCCGGCAGACCGGCCGCGGCGGCCGTGACGGACAGGGTGCGCGGTGTGTCGCCCGAGTTGAACAGGGCGACCGCCCCGTCGCCGTTCTTCAGCGGCTTGGCCAGCACCGCGGAGCCGTCGTCCTGCCGCACCAGCCGCCCCTGCACGCCGAGCGCGTCCTGATCGACGGCGATGACCTTCGTGTTACCGAGCACCTCGCGCGCCTGCGGGGACAGGCGGGCGACATCCGTGCTGGAGATCAGCGGCGCGGCCATCATCGCCCACAGCGACATCTGGCTCTGGATCTCCGCGCGCGTCAGGCCGGTGTCGCCGGCCAGCAGGAAGTCCGGGTCGTTCCAGCGCCCCGGCTTCTGGAGGGCCGCCAGCTTCGCGTTGTAGCGGAAGTTGTAGAGGATGGAGGACCACTTCGCGGCCGGGGTGTGCTGCTGGAGCGCGACATCCCGCCCGCCGCGCCACAGATTGCCGACCTCCGCCGACCAGCCGATGACCCGGTGCCAGACGCTGTCCCCGTCGTACTGGAAATAGGCCGGCGCCGACACCGAGAAGGTCATCGGCCGGCCGGTGTCCCTGAGCGCCCGGCTCATCTGCCCGTACACGTCCCGGTAGGTCTCCTCCTTGGTGCGCCCCGGCGCCACCGGCACGTTGCAGCCGTCCGCCTTGACGTAGTCCACCTTCCACCGGGCGAACTGCTGTGCGTCCTGGGGGAAATGGCCGAGACTGCCCGGATACTTCTCACACGTGAGGGTGCCGACGTCCGTGTAGATCCCGAACTTCAGTCCCATGCGGTGCAGCTGCCGCCCCAGATACGCCATGCCGTGCGGGAACTTCTCCGGGTCCGCCACCAGCTCGCCCCGCGAGCCGCGGGCTCTGCTCATCCAGCAGTCGTCGACGGTGACGGTGCGGTACCCCTTGCCCGCCAGCCCCGTACGGACCAGCGCCCGCGCATTGTCCAGGACCGTCTTCTCGTCGATCCGGCACATGTAGTAGGACCAGTCGTTCCAGCCCATCGGGGGTCTGGGGGCGAGATTCGGATACGCCCCGGCGGCCCGTGCGGCGCCGGGCGCGCGGGCCGGATCGGGGGCGGCCGAGGCCGGCGCGGGAGCCGCGAGCAGTCCGGCGGAGCAGGCGGCGACGGCGGTCAGTCCGGCGAGGGTACGGCCGGTGCGGGGTACCGGGGAACGGGACACGGGTCACCTCACGGGTGGGCGGGACGGCTGAGGAGAGGACGGCCGCGGGCGGTGCCGGGGCGGAGCACGGCCGGACGCTAGGAGCACCCCCCTGCCCGGTCAAGAAGCCGCACCGACCGGGGAGAAGGTTTCAGCCGCGTGCACCTGGCGACCCTGATCGGCGCGTGCTACCAAGAGGCATGCCGGAACGGACTTCGTATGACGCGGTCATCGTCGGCGGCGGGCACAACGGACTGGTCGCCGCCGCCTACCTCGCGCGCGCCGGGCACAGCGTGCTGGTGCTGGAGCGGCTGGACCACACCGGCGGTGCCGCCGTGTCGACCCGGGCGTTCACCGGGGTCGACGCCCGGCTGTCCCGCTACTCCTACCTCGTCAGCCTGCTGCCACCGAAGATCGTGCGGGACCTCGGGCTGCGCTTCGCGGTCCGCAAACGCACCGTCTCCTCCTACACCCCCACCGTGCGCGACGGCCGCCCCACCGGACTCCTCGTCGGAAAGGGCGAGGCCCACACCCGTACGGCCTTCGCCGAACTCACCGGATCGGAGCGGGAGTTCACCGCCTGGCAGAGTTTCTACGGCGCCACCCGGCGGCTCGCCGAGCGGGTCTTCCCCACGCTGACCGAGCCGCTCCCCACCCGCGAGGCGCTCCGTGCCGTCATCGGCGACGACGCCCTCTGGCACGCCCTGTTCGAACGCCCCCTGGGGGAGCTGGTCGAGGAGACCTTCGCCGACGACCTGATCCGCGGTGTGGTGCTCACCGACGGCCTCATCGGCACCTTCGCCGGCGCCCACGACCCCTCGCTGCGGCAGAACCGCTGCTTCCTCTACCACGTCATCGGCGGCGGCACCGGCGACTGGGACGTCCCCATCGGCGGCATGGGCGCACTCACCGACGCCCTGGCCGACGCCGCCCGCCGGGCCGGCGCGGAGATCGTCACCGACTGCGAGGTGACCGGCATCGCGACGGACGGCCGGACCGCGGAGGTCAGCTGCGCGGCGGGCACCGTCGGCGCCCGCCGGGTCCTGGTCAACGCCGCCCCGCGGGAGCTGGCCCGCCTCCTGGGCGAGGCTCCGCCGCCACCCGCCGAGGGCGCCCAGCTCAAGGTCAACATGCTGCTCACCCGGCTGCCGCGGCTCCGGGACACCCGGGTGGATCCCCGCGAGGCGTTCTCCGGCACCTTCCACATCGCCGAGGGCTACCGCCAGCTGGAGGACGCCTACCGGCAGGCCGCCTCCGGCGCGCTGCCCGCCGCCCCGCCCTCGGAGATCTACTGCCACTCCCTGACCGACCCCTCCATCCTCGGCGCCGACCTGGTCCGCCAGGGCTACCAGACGCTCACCCTGTTCGGGCTGCACACCCCCGCGCGCCTGTTCGCCGCCGACACCGCCGACCACGCCCCCACCCGCGACCGCCTCCTGGCCGCCACCCTCGCCGAACTCGACACCCATCTCGCCGAACCGCTCGCCGACTGCCTGGCGTACGACGCCGAGGGCCGCCCCTGCATCGAGGCCAGGTCCCCGCTCGACCTGGACCGCGAACTGGGCCTGCCGGGCGGCAACATCTTCCACCGCGACCTGGCCTTCCCGTACGCGGATCCGGAGGACGGGCACGGCGGCGGCGCACCGGCCCGCTGGGGCGTCGCCACCACGCACCCCACCGTCCTGCTCTGCGGCGCGGGCGCGGTACGCGGCGGGGGAGTGAGCGGGATCCCGGGGCACAATGCGGCGATGGCGGTGCTGGAGGAGGGCGCCGGGAAGAGCTAGGGCCCCCGGGGCGGCGGAATCGGTCCCCGCGCCGCCCCGGGGCAAGTTTCTGACGTTCCATCAGAAACTCTCTTCCCTCGTACGGCCCGCTGCGGCATCCTGCGCGCATGCAGACGGAGCTGAGCAACACGCTGGGAATCGAGCACGCCGTCTTCGGGTTCACGCCCTTTCCCGCCGTCGCCGCCGCGATCACCCGGGCCGGCGGGTTCGGGGTGCTCGGCGCGGTCCGCTACACCGCCCCGGACGCGCTGGCCCGTGACCTCGACTGGATGCAGGACCACACCGAGGGGCTGCCGTACGGACTCGATGTGGTGATGCCCGCCAAGAAGGTGGCCGGCGTCAGCGAGGCCGAGGTCGAGGCGATGATTCCGGAGGGGCACCGCCGCTTCGTCGCCGAACTGCTCGACACACACGGGGTACCGCGGCTCGCGGAGGGCGAGGCGTCCGGCTGGCGGATCACCGGGTGGATGGAGGAAGTCGCCCGCACCCAGCTCGATGTGGCCTTCGACTATCCGATCAAGCTGCTCGCCAACGCCCTCGGCTCCCCGCCCCCCGACGTCATCCGGCGCGCGCACGACCACGGCATCCTGGTCGCCGCGCTGGCCGGCAGCCCCCGGCACGCCCGGCACCACAAGGACGCCGGTATCGACCTCGTCGTCGCCCAGGGCTACGAGGCGGGCGGCCACACCGGCGAGATCGCCACCATGGTCCTCACCCCGGAGGTCGTCGCCGCCGTCGATCCGCTGCCGGTGCTCGCCGCCGGCGGCATCGGCACCGGCGAACAGATCGCCGCCGGGCTCGCCCTCGGCGCGCAGGGCGTCTGGCTCGGCTCGGTCTGGCTGACCTGCGAGGAGGCCGAGCTGCACTCCCGGCGGCTGACCGCCAAACTGCTCGCCGCCGGACCCGCCGACACCGTCCGCTCCCGCGCCCTGACCGGCAAACCCGCCCGCCAGCTGCGCACCGCATGGACCGACGCCTGGGACGACCCGAACGGCCCCGGCCCGCTCCCGATGCCGCTCCAGGGCCTGCTGGTCGCCGAGGCCAACTCCCGTATCCAGCGGTACGAGGTCGAGCCGCTGCTGGGCACCCCGGTCGGCCAGATCGTCGGCCGGATGAACAGCGAACGCAGCGTACAGGCGGTCTTCGACGACCTCACCCGCGGCTTCGAGCGGGCCGTCGACCGCATCAACCGCATCGCCGGACGCGCCTGAACCCGAGGAGGACAGCGGAATGACCCCAGGCTCCCCACCGCCCAACGGCTTCTGGGCGCAGGCCACCGCCGACCCGGACCGCCCGGTCCTGATCGCCCCGGACGGCGAGGAATGGACCGCGGGCCGGCTGCACGCCGCGAGCAACCAACTGGTGCACGGGCTGCGCGCCGCGGGCCTGGAGCGCGGCGACGCCTTCGCCGTGGTCCTCCCCAACGGCGTGGAGTTCCTCACCGCCTACCTCGCCGCGTCCCAGGCCGGGTTCTACCTCGTCCCGGTCAACCACCATCTGGTCGGCCCGGAGATCGCCTGGATCGTCGCCGACTCGGGGGCGAAGGTGCTGGTGGCGCACGAGCGGTTCGCGGCGGCGGCGCGGCAGGCCGCCGACGAGGCGGACCTGCCGGCCGGACAGCGCTATGCCGTCGGCGCCATCGACGGCTTCCGCCCGTACGCCCAACTCGTCGACGGGCAGCCGGAGTCCGCGCCCGCCGACCGCACCCTGGGCTGGGTGATGAACTACACCTCGGGCACCACCGGACGCCCCCGCGGCATCCGCCGCCCGCTGCCCGGCATCCCGCCCGAGGAGACCTACCTCGGCGGCTTCCTGGCGATCTTCGGCATCGAGCCGTTCGGCGACAACGTCCATCTGGTCTGCTCGCCGCTCTACCACACCGCCGTCCTGCAATTCGCCGGTGCCTCCCTGCACATCGGCCACCGCATCGTCGTGATGGACAAGTGGACGCCGCAGGGGATGCTCGCCCTGATGGACGCGCACCGCTGCACCCACACCCACATGGTCCCCACCCAGTTCCACCGGCTGCTCGCGCTGCCCGCCGAGACCCGGGCGGCGTACGACGTGAGCGCCATGCGGCATGCCCTGCACGGCGCCGCGCCCTGCCCCGACCACGTCAAACGCGCCATGATCGACTGGTGGGGCGGCTGCGTCGAGGAGTACTACGCGGCGAGCGAGGGCGGGGGCGCCTTCGCGACCGCCGAGGACTGGCTCAAGAAGCCCGGAACGGTCGGCAAGGCCTGGCCGATCAGCGAGCTGGCCATCTTCGACGACGACGGCAACCGGCTGCCCGCGGGCGAACTCGGCACCGTCTACATGAAGATGAGCACCGGCGGCTTCCGTTACCACAAGGACGAGGACAAGACGCAGAAGAACCGGATCGGGGACTTCTTCACCGTCGGCGACCTCGGCCGGCTCGACGAGGACGGCTTCCTCTTCCTCCGCGACCGCAAGATCGACATGATCATCTCGGGCGGCGTGAACATCTACCCCGCCGAGATCGAATCCGCCCTGCTCAGCCACCCCGCGGTCGCCGACGCGGCGGCCTTCGGCATCCCGCACGACGACTGGGGCGAGGAGGTCAAGGCCGTCATCGAACCCGCCGAGGGCCACCGACCGGACCCCGGGCTGGCCGCCGACATCCTGGCCCACTGCGCGCGACAGCTCGCCGGCTACAAGCGTCCCAAGTCCGTCGACTTCATCACCGTCATGCCCCGTGACCCCAACGGCAAGCTGTACAAGCGCCGGCTGCGTGATCCGTATTGGGAGGGACGCGAGCGCGCCGTCTGACGGCGGCTCCGGGCGGCCGGGTGCCTTGACCCCGGATGGGACGCGGTCGAGGATCGCGCCATGATGCGAGCGCGGAGCAATACGGTCGACGGAGTCCTGCGGCGCAGCGCCCGTCGGGTGCCCGGGCGGACCGCGGTGCGTTACGGGGCGCGGGCCTGGACGTACCGGGAGTTCGACGACGCGGTGACCGCCGCGGCCCGGGTGCTGCTGGCGGACGGCCTGGAGCCCGGCGACCGGGTCGCGTCCTACGGGCACAACTCCGATGCGTATCTGATCGGCTTTCTGGCCTGTGCCCGCGCCGGCCTGGTACACGTGCCGGTCAACCACGGCCTGACGGGCGAGGATCTGCGCTACCTCCTGGACCAGTCGGGCAGCGCGCTGGTGCTCACCGATCCCGCACTGGCGGACCGGCTCCCGGACTCCGTACGCCGCATGCCGCTGTACGGGAGCCCCGACGGGCTGCTGGAGCGGCTCGCCGACGGGGTGGCCGAGGACGCCGGCCCGCTGCCGGCGGCCGAGGTGCCCGACGACGCCCTCGTCCAGCTCCTCTACACCTCGGGGACCACCGCCCTGCCCAAGGGCGCGATGATGACGCACCGGGCGCTGGTGCACGAGTACACCAGCGCCGTCGTCGCCCTCGACCTGAAGGAGACGGACCGGCCGCTGCACTCGCTACCGCTTTACCACTCCGCGCAGATGCATGTGTTCCTGCTGCCGTATCTGGCCGTCGGAGCGGAGAACACCATCCTGGACGGCCCCGATCCGGAGCGGATCTTCGACCTGGTGGAAGCGGGCCTGGCCGACAGCCTGTTCGCGCCGCCGACCGTGTGGATCGCGCTGGCGAACCACCCCGGCTTCACCACCCGTGAGCTGAGCGGACTGCGCAAGGCCTACTACGGTGCCTCGATCATGCCGGTCCCCGTACTGGAGCGGCTGCGCGCCCGGCTGCCCCAACTCGCCTTCTACAACTGCTTCGGGCAGAGCGAGATCGGCCCGCTGGCCACCGTCCTCGGCCCGGACGAACACGAGGGCCGGATGGATTCCTGCGGGCGCCCCGTGCTGTTCGTCGAAGCGCGGGTGGTCGACGAGGCGGGCCGGGAGGTGCCGGACGGCACCCGGGGCGAGGTCGTCTACCGGTCCCCGCAACTGTGCACCGGCTACTGGGACAAGCCGGAGGAGACCGCGGAGGCGTTCCGGGACGGCTGGTTCCACTCCGGGGACCTCGCCGTCCGCGACCCGGAGGGCTATTTCACGGTGGTCGACCGGGTCAAGGACGTCATCAACTCCGGTGGCGTCCTGGTCGCCTCGCGCCAGGTGGAGGACGTGCTCTACGAGCATCCGCAGGTGGCCGAGGTCGCGGTGATCGGACTGCCGGACGAGCGCTGGATCGAGGCGGTGACCGCGGTGGTGGTACGGCGGCCGCACGGCGCGGACGGCGCCGGGGGCGCGGACGGCGACGCCGGCGTGGTGGGGGAACAGGAGCTGATCGAGGCGGCCCGCGCTCGCCTCGCGCCGTTCAAGGCACCCAAACGGGTGATGTTCGTGGACGCGCTGCCGCGCAACGCCAGCGGCAAGGTCCTCAAGCGCGAGCTGCGCTCCCGGTTCGGCGCCCCCTGAGCCGGGCCGGCGCGCGCTGACCCGAGCCCGGCGCGGCGGGCGTGAAGGGCGATTGTCAGTGCCCCCTGCCATCCTGAGAAACGTCGGGAAACAGCCATGAACGTCACCATCCGCGCATCGGAGGACCACCCATGCTGACCACCAACTACGTCCCGGGCACACCGAACTGGCTCGACCTCGGGGCCCCCGATGTCGACGCCGCCGTCTCCTTCTACTCCGCCGTGTTCGGCTGGACCTTCCGGTCCGCCGGCCCGGATGCCGGCGGATACGGCTTCTTCCAGCTCGGCGGGAAGACCGTCGGCGCCGTCGGCCCGCTGACGGAGGAGGGCGCCTCCTCCGCCTGGAACGTCTACTTCCAGACCCCCGACGCGGACGCCACGGCCAAGGCGGTCGAGCAGGCCGGCGGCTCGGTGCGGATGGCGCCGATGGACGTCTTCACCGCGGGCCGGCTGGCGGCCTTCACCGACCCGACGGGCGCTGACTTCGCCGTATGGCAGCCCGGTGACGTCCAGGGCCTCGACACGGTCATGGCACCGAACACGCTGTGCTGGACGGAGCTGTACACCACCGACGCGGCGGCGGCGAAGGACTTCTACCGCCCGGTCTTCTCCTGGCAGTCCCAGGACATGCCCATGGGCGGCGGCGCGGTCTACTCCGTCGTCTCCGCACCGGGCGGTGGCAAGACCGACGACACCGGGCACGGCGGCATCATGCAGCTCCAGCAGGAGAATCTGCAGGCCGGTTCGACCTCGGAGTGGCACCCCTACTTCGCGGTGACCGACTGCGACGCCACCTTCGCCACGGCCACCGACCACGGCGCCGCGGCCATGATCCCGCCCACCGATGCCCCGGGCGTCGGCCGACTGGCCATGCTCAAGGACCCGGCAGGCGCCCCGTTCGCCCTGCTCAAGGGCGATCCGACGACGACCTGAGCGCCGCGGGCCGGGCGCCGCGCGGCAGGCGGGACTTCACGGACACTGCCCAGGACGACACCCCCTAGCCCCTGTCGCGCGGCCGGGCGTCCACGATGCGCTTGATCTTGCCGACCGAGCGCTCCAGGGTCTCCGGATCGACGATCTCCACGGCGACCGAGACGCCGATTCCGTCCTTGACGGCTCGGGCGATCAGTCCGGCGGCGGTCGTGCGCTCCTGGAGGGTGGCGTCCGGCCGGGCCTCGGCGCGCACGGTCAGCTGATCCAGCCGGCCCTCGCGGGTCAGCTTCAGCTGGAAGTGCGGGGCGACGCCCGGTGTCCGCAGCACGACCTCCTCCACCTGCGCGGGGAAGAGATTGACCCCGCGCAGAATGATCATGTCGTCGCACCGTCCGGTGACCTTCTCCATCCGGCGGAAGGCGGGGCGCGCGGTGCCGGGCAGCAGCCGCGTCAGATCACGGGTGCGATAGCGGATGACCGGCATCGCTTCCTTGGTGAGCGAGGTGAACACCAGCTCGCCGTGCGCCCCGTCCGGCAGCACCTCGCCGGTGAGCGGGTCGACCACCTCCGGGTAGAAGTGGTCCTCCCAGATGTGCAGCCCGTCCTTGGTCTCCACGCACTCCTGGGCGACGCCGGGCCCCATGACCTCCGACAGGCCGTATATGTCCACGGCGTCGATCGCGAACCGCTCCTCGATCTCGCGGCGCATCTCCTGGGTCCACGGCTCGGCGCCGAAGACGCCCACCCTGAGCGAGGTCGTACGAGGGTCGATGCCCTGCCGCTCGAACTCGTCCAGCAGGGTGAGCATGTACGACGGGGTGACCATGATGATCTCGGGTCGGAAGTCCTGGATGATCTGCACCTGCCGGCTGGTCATCCCGCCGGACGCCGGTACGACCGTGCAGCCGAGCCGCTCCGCGCCGTAGTGGGCGCCCAGACCGCCGGTGAACAGGCCGTATCCGTAGGCGATGTGGACGGTGTGCCCCGGCCGTCCGCCGGCCGCGTGCAGGGAGCGGGCGACGACGTCCGCCCAGCGGGAGAGGTCGCCTTCGGTGTAGCCGACGACGGTGGGGCGGCCGGTGGTGCCGCTGGAGGCATGGATACGGCGTACCTCCGCCCTGGGGACGGCGAACATCCCGAAGGGGTACTGGGAGCGCAGATCATCCTTGACGGTGAAGGGGAAGCGGGCGAGGTCGCCGAGCGAGTGGCAGTCCCGCGGATGCAGCCCGGCCCGTTCGAAGGACTCCCGGTAGAAGGGGACGTGGTCATAGGCATGCTGCAACGAGGCGCGCAGGCGGGTCAGTTGCCGCTCGCGCAACGCGTCCTGGGAGAGCCGTTCCGCCTCGTCGAACGTCTCACTGCCCTCAGCCGCTGCCGGCATGGAGTTCACCGCCTCGTATCCCTACCGATCATTCGGTAGCCGCGTGCTGATCCAAGTAATCAGCGCGCGGCGAACGCGTCAAGGGGCGTGGCGTGGTCGGTGCACGGGTAGCGTCCCGCGCATGAGTGACGTCCGGAAGGTGCAGGTCGGTGCGGTCCAGCTGGCATATCGGGTGTGGGGCGAGGAGGACGCCCCGCCCGCCGTGCTGCTGCACTGCCTCGGGGAGGACGGCGAGGACTGGCGTGGCGTGGTCGGCCGGCTCGCCGGTACCCATCGTGTGTTCGCCCTCGATCAGCGCGGCCACGGCCACAGCGACTGGCCGGGGGAGTACGGCTTCGCGCGGTGGCGGGACGACGCCATCGGGTTTCTGCGGGCGCTCGGGCTGGAGCGGGTGATCCTCATCGGGCACTCGCTGGGCGCGATGGCCGCCCTGCTGGTGGCCGCGGACCGGCCCGAGCTGGTGGACCGGCTGGTCCTGGAGGAGGCCGTCCCGCCGCTGCCCGCCGACCCGCCCCAGGAGGTGCCCGCGCAGCCGGGGGGCCCGGAGCCGTTCGACTGGCAAGCCAGGATCGCGGTGGCGGCGGAGCGCAATGCGCCCGATCCCGGATGGTGGGAGGCGGTGGCTAGGGTCACGGCGCCGACCCTGGTCATCGCCGGCGGGGAGACCGGCCAGGTCCCGCGGGGGCACCTCGCCGAGCTGGTCGAGCGGCTGCCCGATGCCCGTCTGGTGACGGTGGAGGGCGCCGGGCATCTCGTCCACGAGGAGCGCCCCGGGGAATTCCTCGCCGCGGTCAACTCGTTCCTCGCGCCGCAGTCTCAGGGAGGGGCGGGGGCGTAGCGGCAGGGACGGTGCGCACCACTCCGCCAGGGAGAGCCCGCACCGTTCCGCCCGGCTCTGTCAGGCGGACGCCGGGCCCGCGCGTACACGTACCGGCCGCGCCGACCCGTACCGGCCGCGCCGCACGGAAATGCCCCTCGGCGCGACGATTGCCCGGTCTTGCCGGAGTCGCGGTCGTACGCTGACCGGGACTTCCCCCGGAGGCCCGGAGTCCCGGGGATCGCGAGAAAGGCTCATCGTGCAGCTGACCCCCTCGATACGGAGCGCCCTGGCAGCCGGCGCCGCCGTGACCGTCCTGTTCGCCGGAGCCGGGGCGGCCGTCGCGGCCCCGGCCGCCCCGCCGGCATCGGCAACCGCCGCGAAGGCCCCGGCAACCGCCCCGCCGGCCCCGGCGACCGCGCCCGCTGCCGCCGCGCACTCCCCGTACAGCCAGCTCCGGTCGCTCGCCACGTTCTCGGCGGAGCGGCTGGCCACCGCCGATCTGGTGGCCGCGGCGAAATGGGGTACCGGCAGCCCGATCGACGACCCGGCCCGTGAGCAGGAGGTGCTGAAGTCCGTGGCGGAGCAGGCCCGGCAGCTGGGCGCCGATCCCGAGGCGACGACGCGGATCTTCAAGGACCAGATCGAGGCCAACAAGGTCGTACAGCGCGGGCTGTACCGCCAGTGGGACGCGGACCCGGCGCAGGCGCCGACCGAGCGGCCCGACCTCCAAGAGGTGCGCAAGGAGATCAACCGCGTCAACGGCGAGCTGGTGCGGGCCATCGCCGCCTCCCCGCACGCCCGCTCGGCACCCTCCTGCACCCCGCTGCTGACCACCGCCGCCGCCCGGGTCCGCGCGGAGCGGCAGCTGGACGGGCTGCACACGGTGGCGCTGGCCCGTTCGCTGCCGTCGGTCTGCGCCGCAGCCTGAGCCCCGCGGCAGCCCTCGATCCCGGCGGCGGGTGGACCGGCCCGGCTCAGGCCGTCCGTTCGCCCGCCGCCACCGCCTTCGCCCAGCGGTAGTCCGCCTTGCCGCTGGGCGAGCGCCGGATGTGGTCGGTGAAGACGACGGCGCGCGGAATCTTGTAGCCCGCCAGCCGGGCCCGGCAGTGGAGCTGTATCCCGGCGAGGTCCAACGGCGCGGCTCCCGGCCGCAGTTGGACCACGGCCGCGACCCGATTGCCCCACCGCTCGTCCGGCACGCCCGCCACCAGCGCGTCGTAGACGTCCGGGTGGGCCTTCAGAGCCTGCTCGACCTCCTCCGGATAGATCTTCTCCCCGCCCGAGTTGATGCACTGCGAGCCACGGCCGAGCACGGTGACGATGCCCGCCTCGTCGACGGTGGCCATGTCGCCGAGCAGCACCCAGCGCTCACCGTGCGCCTCGAAGAAGGTCTCGGCGGTCTTCTTCGGGTCGTTGTAGTAGCCCAGCGGTACGTGCCCGCGCTGGGCGAGCCGGCCCACCTCGCCGACCGGAACCGGCTCGTTGGTCGCCGGATCCACCACCGCCGTACGGGAGTTGACCTGCAGCCGGAAGCCCTTGTCGGGGCCGGAGTCGGCGGTGGCGGTGCCGTTGAAGCCGGATTCGGAGGAGCCGAAGTTGTTGAGCAGCAAGGCGCCCGGGACCAGCGCGCTGAACTGGGCGCGGACGGTCTCCGAGAGGATTGCCCCGGAGCTGCTGACGCTGAACAGCGAGGAGCAGTCGGTGCCCGCTAACGGTCCGGCGAGCGCATCGACCAGCGGGCGCAGCATGGCGTCGCCGACCAGGGAGACGCTGGTGACCCGCTCCCGCTCGATGGTCCGCAGCACCTCCTCGGGCACGTACTTGCGGTGCAGGACGACCTTCTGGCCGAAGTGGAAGGCGATGAACGCGGTGAGGGTCGAGGTGCCGTGCATCAGCGGGGGCGTGGGGAAGAAGATGATGCCCTCGCCGCCGGCCGCGACCCGCTCGGCCAGTTCCTGCGGCCGCCGCACCGGCTCACCGGTCGGCGCCCCGCCGCCCATCCCGGAGAAGAACAGGTCCTCGTGGCGCCACATCACGCCCTTGGGCATGCCGGTGGTGCCGCCGGTGTAGATGACCAGCCGGTCGTCGGCGGAGCGCGGCCCGAAGCCGCGCGCGGGGGAGGCGGCGGCCTCGGCGTCCGCCAGCGCGACGGGGGCGATGGACGGTTGCGCGGCGCCCTCGGGCGGGGTGCCGACCCGGACCAGATGCCGCAGCCGGGGCGCCCGCGGAAGGGCGGCGGCCACCCGCGCGGTGAACTCCGCATCGAAGACCAGCGCCGTCAGGTCGGCGTCCCGGTAGAGGTAGACCAACTCCTCTTCCACGTAGCGGTAGTTGACGTTGACCGGGACGGCGCGGATCTTCAGGCAGGCGTAGAGGGCCTGGAGGTAGCCGACGCCGTTGTAGAGGTGCAGTCCGACGTGCTGACCGGGTCCGATGCCGTGGTCGGCGAGGTGGTGCGCGAGCCGGTTGGCGGCGCGGTCCAGTTCGGCGTAGGTCAGCCGCCGTTCGGCACCGGAGCCCGGATGGTCGACGTACACCAGCGCCTCGCGGTCCGGCACCGTGTCGACGATCGACTCGAAGAGGTCGGCAAGGTTGAACTCCACGTCTCCTCCAGACCGGGCGGGCGTCGGCTTGGCGGTCATTAGAGCGCCGCCCGGAGGAGCTGGGAAGGTCCGCGGCCAAGAAATCTGACTGTCTGTCAGAAAAGCCTTGAAGTCGCCGTGCGGCTCCTGCACCCTGTTCTGCGTCGTGAGACGGGAGGACACATGGGCGGGACGGAACATCTGACCGTGGCGCGCACCGGCGCGACCCTGGTGCTCACCCTCAACCGGCCGGAGGCGAAGAACGCCCTCTCGCTGCCGATGCTGGTGGGCCTGTACGACGGCTGGGTCGCCGCCGACGAGGACGACGGGATCCGCTCCGTCGTCCTCACCGGCGCCGGCGGCACCTTCTGCGCCGGAATGGACCTCAAGGCCCTGGCGGGCGACGGCATGGCCGGTGAGCACTACCGCGACCGGCTGCGCGCCGACCCCGATCTGCACTGGAAGGCGATGCTGCGCCACCACCGCCCCCGCAAACCCGTGATCGCCGCCGTCGAGGGCCACTGCGTCGCCGGCGGCACGGAGATCCTCCAGGGCACCGACATCCGCGTCGCCGGCGAGAGCGCCACCTTCGGGCTCTTCGAGGTCCGGCGCGGGCTGTTCCCGATCGGCGGCTCCACCGTCCGCCTCGCCCGCCAGATCCCCCGCACCCACGCCCTGGAGATGCTGCTCACCGGCCGGCCCTACCCCGCCCACGAGGCCGCCCGCATCGGCCTGATCGGCCAGGTGGTGCCCGACGGGACCGCGCTGGACAAGGCCCTGGAGATCGCCGAACTCATCAACGGCTGCGGTCCGCTGGCCGTCGAGGCAGTGAAGGCATCCGTCTACGAGACCGCCGAGATGACCGAGGCCGACGGGCTCAAGGCCGAACTCGCCCGCGGCTGGCCGCTGTTCGACACCGCCGACGCCAAGGAGGGCTCCCGGGCCTTCGCGGAGAAGTGCCCACCCGTCTTCCGGCGCGCCTGACCCAAGGAGTCCCGCATGTCAGAGGTCCTCACGGCGCCCCTCGTCGTGGAATTCCCCTTCACCCGCTCGCTCGGCCCCGTCCTGAGCGCCTTCCTCACCGGACTGCGCGAGCGCACCGTCCTCGGCGTGCGGGCGAGCGACGGGCGGGTGGTGGTCCCGCCGACCGAATACGACCCGGTGACCGCCGAGGAGATGCGTGAGCTGGTCGAGGTCGGCAGCAGCGGCACCGTCACCACCTGGGCCTGGAACCCCTCCCCGCGCCGCGGCCAGCCGCTGGCCACCCCCTTCGCCTGGGTCCTGGTCCGGCTCGACGGCGCCGACACCGCACTCCTGCACGCCCTGGACGCCGCCGGCCCCGACGCCGTACGCACCGGGATGCGGGTGCGCGTCCGCTGGGCCGCCGAACGCACCGGCGCGATCACCGACATCGCCTGCTTCGAACCGGACGACGGCCCCGCCGGCGACGGCCGGCCGGCCGGGCACCGCGGGGAGTTCGCGGACCCCGTCACCACCCTCACCGCCCCCGCCCGGCTCGACTACACCTACGCGCCCGGCCGCGCCCAGTCCCGCTACCTCCAGGCGCTCGCCGGCCACCGGACCGTCGGCGAACGCTGCCCCTCCTGCCACAAGGTCTACGTCCCGCCCCGCGGCGCCTGCCCCACCTGCGGCGTCGCCACCGGCACCCAGGTCGAGGTCGGCCCCCGCGGCACCGTCACCACCTTCTGCATCGTCAACATCAAGGCCAAGAACCTGGACATCGAGGTCCCCTACGTCTACGCCCACATCGCCCTGGACGGCGCCGACCTGGCCCTGCACGCCCGCATCGGTGGCATCCCGTACGACCAGGTCCGCATGGGCCTGCGGGTGGAGCCCGTATGGACCGAGGGCGGCCGCTTCCCCGACCACTACCGCCCCACCGGCGAACCCGATGCCGACTACGACAGCTACAAGGAGCTGATCTGATGCGCGAGGTCGCCGTCGTCGCCTTCGGGCAGAGCGTGCACGTCCGCGACAGCGCGGAGACCTCCGAGGTCGAGATGCTGATGCCGGTGCTCCACGACGTCCTGGCACAGACCGGCCTGGCGGCCCGGGACATCGACTTCACCTGCTCCGGCTCCTGCGACTACCTCGCCGGCCGCGCCTTCTCCTTCACCATGGCCCTGGACGGCGTCGGCGCCTGGCCGCCGGTCTCGGAATCCCATGTCGAGATGGACGGCGCCTGGGCGCTGTACGAGGCCTGGGTGAAGATCCTCACCGGCGAGGCGGACACCGCGCTGGTCTACGCGTACGGCAAGTCCTCGCCCGGCGATCTCCGCGAGGTCCTCACCCGCCAGCTCGACCCCTATTACGTCGCCCCGCTGTGGCCCGACTCCGTCGCGCTCGCCGCCCTCCAGGCCCAGGCGCTGATCGACGCCGGGCTGACCGACGAGCGGGCGCTGGCCGGTATCGCCGCCCGCAGTCGTACGGCCGCCGAGTCCAACCCCCACGCCCAGCTGCGCGGCGCCGTACCCGCCGGAGAGCCCCTCGTCGCCCCGCTGCGGACCGGCGACTGCCCGCCCATCGGCGACGGCGCCGCCGCCGTCGTCCTCGCCGCCGGCGACACCGCCCGCCGGCTGACCGCCCGCCCCGCCTGGATCCGCGGCCTCGACCACCGCATCGAGGCACACAGCCTGGGGGTGCGCGACCTCACCGACTCCCCGTCCACCCGGCTCGCCGCCGAGCGCGCCGGCGCCTTCGAACTCCCCGTCGACACTGCCGAGTTGCACGCCCCGTTCACCTCCCAGGAAGTCGTGCTGCGCCGCGCCCTGGGCCTCGACGCGGCGGACGGCACGGTCCGCATCAACCCCTCGGGCGGCGCGCTGGCCGCCAACCCCGTCATGGCCACCGGCCTGATCCGGATCGGCGAGGCCGCCGCCCGTATCCACCGGGGCGCATCCGACCGCGCCCTCGCGCACGCCACCTCGGGGCCGTGCCTGCAGCAGAATCTGGTCGCCGTCCTGGAGGGTGAGTGATGAGCAAGGAGCCCGTGGCCGTCACCGGCATCGGCCAGACCGCACATGTCGCCGCCCGGCGCGACGTCTCCCTCGCCGGACTCGTCCGGGAAGCGGCCCGACGCGCCCTGGACGACGCCGAGTTGACCTGGGCGGACATCGACGCCGTGGTGATCGGCAAGGCCCCCGACTTCTTCGAGGGCGTCATGATGCCCGAGCTGTACCTGGCCGACGCCCTGGGCGCCGTCGGCAAACCGATGCTGCGGGTGCACACCGCCGGCTCGGTCGGCGGCTCCACCGCCCTGGTCGCCGCCAACCTCGTCGCGGCCCGGGTCCACCGCACCGTCCTCACCCTCGCCTTCGAGAAGCAGTCCGAGTCCAACGCCATGTGGGGACTGTCCCTTCCGATCCCCTTCCAGCAGCCCCTGCTGGCCGGCGCCGGCGGCTTCTTCGCCCCGCACGTCCGCGCGTACATGCGACGCACCGGCGCCCCGGACACCATCGGCTCCCTCGTCGCCTACAAGGACCGCCGCAACGCCCTCAAGAACCCCTACGCCCACCTCCACGAGGAGGACATCACCCTGGAGAAGGTCCAGGCCTCGCCGATGCTCTGGGACCCGATCCGCTACTCCGAGACCTGCCCGTCCTCCGACGGCGCCTGCGCCATGATCCTCACCGACCGGGCCGGCGCCGCCCGGGCACCGCACCCGGCGGCCTGGGTGCACGGCGGGGCGATGCGCAGCGAACCCACCCTCTTCGCCGGCAAGGACTTCGTCTCGCCCCAGGCCGGCAAGGACTGCGCCGCCGACGTCTACCGGCAGGCCGGCATCACCGACCCGCGCCGGCAGCTCGACGCCGTGGAGATGTACGTCCCCTTCAGCTGGTACGAGCCGATGTGGCTGGAGAACCTGGGCTTCGCCGAGGAGGGCGAGGGCTGGAAACTCACCGAGTCCGGCGTCACCGAACTCGACGGCGATCTCCCGGTCAACCCCTCCGGCGGGGTGCTGTCCACCAACCCGATCGGCGCCTCCGGGATGCTCCGCTTCGCGGAAGCCGCCCTCCAGGTACGCGGCCGGGCCGGCGCCCACCAAGTCGACGGCGCCCGGCGGGCGTTGGGCCATGCCTACGGGGGCGGCTCCCAGTTCTTCGCGATGTGGCTGGTCGGCGCCGAGGCACCGGCCACCTGACACCCCCGGGCAGGCGCGCACCGGACCGGTGCGCCCCTCCCCGGACCACCACCCCACCGCCGCGCCACGTCCCCTGTCCGTCCCCGGACGCACTGGCTAGGCTGACCGCGGACGACGAACCGGGAGGAGCGGGAATCGTGGCCGACAGCATCACCGAGCAGCGGCTCGCGGGCGGGCCCAGGCCCGACCTCGACCTTGCGCAGGCCGAGTGGCAGTCGAGCACCCAGGGCGTGGGCGACGTACAGATCGCCTTCGTCGAGGGCTATATCGCGATGCGCAACCGCCGCAGTCCGGAGATCCCGGCACTGATCTTCACCCCCGCCGAGTGGCGCGCCTTCGTCGTCGACGCCCGCGAGGGTGCATTCGATCTGACCTGATCCGGCGTGACCTGACCCTGGTCAGACCCGGTCTGACCTGGCCTGGCGCTGTCGTGAAGCGTGCCCCTGCGCAAGCGGGACCGCTGGCAGCCCTGCTCAAGCGGGACCGCTGGCAGCCCGCATCAGGGCGCAGCGCAGTCGATCGAATCGAGAAGTGCGACCTCTTCCTCCGCCAGATCGAGGGCGCCTGCCGCCAGGTTGTCGATCAGGTGGTCCGGGTTGCCCGTTCCCGGGATGGCCAGGACGTGCGTGCCCTGCCGCAGCGTCCAGGCCAGGCGTACCTGCGACGGCGACACCCCGTGCGCACGGGCGACGGTGCGGACCTGGGCGTGCTCGGCGCGGACGGCGCCTGCCTCGCGCCCCTCACCGGCAATGGAGAAGAAGGGCACGAACGCGATGCCGTGTGCGGCGCATGCCCGGAGCATCTCTCCGCCGGCCCGCGCGTCGACGCCGTAGCGGTTCTGTACGCAGACCACGGGGGCGATCGCCTGGGCTTGGGCCAGGTGGGCGGGGCGGGCCTGGGAGATGCCGAGGTGGCGGATGAGTCCGGCCGCACGCAGCTCGGCGAGCGCCCCGAAGTCCTCGCTGATCGAATCCTGGCCCATGACACGCAGGTTGACCACGTCGAGGTGGTCGCGGCCGAGCTGGCGCAGGTTCTCCTCGACCTGTCCGCGCAGCTGGTTGGGCCGCGCCCGGGAGGTCCACTCGCCGGACGCGTCCCGTGCGGGGCCGACCTTGGTGGCGATGACCAGGTCGTCCGGGTACGGGGCCAGCGCCGAGTTGATCAGCTCGTTGGCGGAGCGCAGCCGGGAGAAGTAGAACGCCGCGGTATCGAGGTGATTGACGCCGAGGTCGACCGCCCGGCGCAGGACATCGATCGACTGGCCGCGGTCCCGCGGGGTGCCCTGGTGGAAGGCGGCGCTGCCGGTCAGGCGCATGGCGCCGAAACCGATCCGGTTGACCGTGCGGTCTCCGAGCACCCAGGTACCTGCGGCTCCCGCACGGACCGTCTCGCACGTCATCTCCACCATCAGCTCCTCATCTCCACCATCAGCCTTTTCGGAAGTCCTCGCCCTTTTGCTGGTCGGGGGCGCGGCAGACGTGGAGTATGCCCAGGTGAGAGCGGTGACGAGAAGGCAACTGGTGGCGGAGGAATGTCACAGCGAAACCGGGAATCCGTGCACGGCTCACCACGTTCTTACTGGTGACGCGTTTCCGTACCGCCACGGGCCCAGGACTGGGACCATGGAGCCTGCATCTTCTGACACGTGTGCAGCGGGGGAGGACGGCAATGACTGCAGGAGCGTCAGCGGCCGCGGGGCCGGATGACGAGGGGCGCGATCCGGAATCACGTCAGTTGAATGATGCCGACGGCGCAGGTGAATTAGGCAACGCGGCTGCAGTATCTCCCGCAGCAGCAGCTGACCATGAGGAACCGTCACCGGATGTGGGCGGGACCGCCGGGGCTGACGGGGCTGCCACGAACACCATCACAGCGCCTCGGGACGATGAGGAATCGTCCCCCCGACCCACCCTGGGCCGGCGCTTTCGGCGGTGGCTGGGCACGGTGCCGGGGCTGGCCGCATCCACGGTGGTCACGACGGCTTGCGCGGCAGCCACGACCGCTGCCTTCACCGGCGGGGTCCATCTGTGGTCGGCGCCGGCGTCGGTCTCCACCACCGTGGAGACCGACCCCTTGCGCATCGACGCCGAAAGGAATCTCGTACAGCTCATTCCCGCCGACCGATTCGATCGCACGAGACCTGACAAAGGGTGCGCCGGATTCTGGGACTGGGCACGCAAACGGGGCGCGGTGGACGACGGAAGCACCATGCTCCAACTCACCGTGACCAACAGCGGGTCCAATGCGGCACTGATCACCGGAATGCGGGCCGAGGTGCTCTCCCGGAGCCCTGTTTCCCACATGGTCGAGGCCACGTGTCCGACACAGGGCGAAGCCCAGGTGTACGCCGTGGACCTGAATCTCGACGAACCGCAGCCGGTCGGCGTCTATCAAAAGAAGGGAAAGCATCATCCGCTGGACTTCACCGTCGCGGCAGGGGAGTTGGAAACCTTTCTGGTGACGGCCGACATCACGCACGGCGCATCGAGGTGGAAACTCGCTGTCGATGTGGTGGAGGACGGTCACAAGCGAACTCTCGTGGTGGACAACGACGGCAAACCCTTCGCTACCGCGGCACGCCCCAAGGGAATTGAGTCCTGGACGCTGGATCCGCACGCCAACGGCGACTGGCACGCAGCGGGGCACGTGGAAGGCGCCTCGGGCCGTCCGCAGGGCCGGACATCGTGAACCGCCCATTGCGTTCCACATCGGCCCCCGGTCCCGGGCCGCAGGTCCGCAAGCAGGCGCTGAGCAGGCCGGCAATCATTGCCGTGCTGGCACTGGCGGCGACGGTCGGCATCCTCGTCGCCCTGGTGGCCTTCCCCGCGGAACCCGGCACGAGCCCCGGCGGTACGGGAGATCCGGGAAATAGCTCTACGCACGTCATCGCTCCCCATCCCGCGCCGCTCCGCACGGTCGTAGCGGGACAGCCCGTCACACGGGTGGCCGCGGGCCTCCACTCGCTGGCCTACGGCACCAGATCCGGCGGGGTCTATGTCGAGACGGGCCGTACGGGATTACGGCGGATTGCCGTACTCACCCGGCCCGTGGAAGTTCTGTCCTTCGACTCCACCGGCCGCTGGCTTGCCGCTGCCGACACCGATATGCAGCTCGCCGTGGCAGACACCCGCAACCCCAAGGCTCCGGTCATCAGACAGCGATTGCAGGTGGCGTCCCGCTATTACAGCGCTCTGCCTCCGAGGATGCTCGCCGTCGATACCACCGGTAGCCACGTCGCCGTGCAGACTGATTTGATCGGCGTTTACAGTCTGCGGGACCACCGACCCCCGCGCTGGCTGGACTTCAGCAATCCCTGTGACTCCCCGGATGACCTCGCCTTTGTCAAAGGCGATCTCATCTCGGCAACTCAGGGTTGCGTCAACGTGTGGAATTCCTCCACTCTGCGACTGTATCGGCGGGCTTACCCGCCCACCACCGGCAGAGCGCGCATCGGTCACGGTCGCATCCTGTACGGCACCTTCAGCCACGTCTTTCTGCTGAACTACCGCGCGACCGACCCGCTGCCCCACCCGCCCGTCCCGGGCCCCGAAAACCCCAAGCCCGAACTGGGCCGTGTCATCGCCGACAAGACCATCAGCCGTCGGCGAAGTCCGGTACAGCCCCTCGCTGACGACGGCCGGATCGCTGCCGCCGCACAGGATTTCCGCCTGACATTCTGGGACACCGCTTCCCACCGAATCCTGGGCCACACCCCGCTGCCCGTCCCGCCGTCGTGCGCAGCGGACAAAAAGCTGGCCACCGCGCAGTTCTACTCCTCCCTCTCACCGGACGACAAGACATTGACGGTCACCGCCGTTTGTGGTCCGGCACGCACTGGACTGGCCTCTGAAGAAGAACAACGCCGCACCACCTACCACCACTGGGAAATCGCCTATCCGAAGCCGTAATCGGCTCGGGAGCGGAGTGCGGCCTATCCGCTGCATCCAGCTTCACCGTCCTCTCCTCTCTCCCACGCGCCCGCCACCCCGAGACGCCGCAGGCCCCGCGCCGCCCCGTAGGGTGGTCGGCATGACCGGCGAACGTGATCTGAGGGCCCTGCTGAGCGGAATGCGTCCCGAGCTCAACGCAGGCCGCTATGTCTTCACCACCGTGCCCGGCGCGGTCCCCGAGGGGCTGACGCCGGTGGTCACCGTCACCGAGCCCGAGGGCCGCACCCTCGTCGTCCACCAGGAAGAGGCCGATCGGGCGGGCCTGACCTACGACTATGTCGCTGCCTGGATCACCCTGCGGGTGCACTCCGCACTGGACGCCGTCGGGCTCACCGCCGCCGTCGCCACCGCACTCGCCCAGGCCGGTTTCAGCTGCAATGTCGTCGCCGGTTTCCACCACGATCACCTCTTTGTGCCGTATGCCGCGGCCGACGAGGCACTGCGTCGGCTCCGCGCACTGGCCGACCAGGCCTGACCAGCGGCTGTACGCCGGCCGGCGGCGCCGTACACGGGGCGTCGCCCACCCCCGACGTCGGCGCGGCGTGCCCGCCCGGGCCACGTACGATGGCGGCATGTCCTTCCTCCGCCGCCGCAGCGCAGCCACGCCCGCCGGGCCTGACTTCGACGTCCTCGCCATGGACCCCGGGGACTGGCCGGGCAATCTCGGAGCCGGGCTGCTGCCCGCGCCCGACGGCACCTGCCAGGGCGTCTTCCTCCGCTACGACCTGTTCGGCGGCCGCGGCCCCGCGATGATCATCGGCAATCTGCCGGAGGGCTCCCCGGCCCGCGAGCTGGCGGACGACCAGGTGCCCTTCGAGGTGGCCCAGCTGCTGGCGGCGCTCGGCAACGACGAGCCGGTGACGGTCGTCGAGAGCGAGGACACCCCCGTGATGCACGAGGACAACCTGCTGATCGTCAAGCGCATCAAGTGCTCCGAGAGCCGGATCTCCTGCGCCCAGTTCGACCGCAGCGACGGTGTGCTGGTCACCATCGCCAGCTGGGACCGGCCGATCACCGACGACCTCTACGCCCTGCTCAAGCCGCTGCCGGCGGAGCTCTTCCAGCAGGGCTGACCTCCCGGCGCAGCAACGGAGCGGACACGATCGCGCCCGGTGGACGGAATCCGTCCACCGGGCGCGAGGCGTTTCACCCGACCGGTGCCCGGTCGTCGCCGCCCCGGGCGTACCGGCCTAGGACCCCGAGCGCCGCACCTCGACATCGGCCGCCCGCACATAGCCGACCCGGTGCCCGAGCTGGATCTCGTAGTAGACGTCCTCGCCGCGCACGATCGCGTGCTTGGACACGTCGAAGGTCGGGGCGTAGAAGTAGTCGCCCCTGACCCGGCCCCCGACGGCGTACTCCTGGCCGGCGGCGAGCTTGTACGGCAGCGGGGAGACCGACTGGTACGGCACCCCGGCCGGATAGGCCTCCTTCTCCGGGTACGCGCGGCCGTAGACCGGGATCTCCGAGCGGCCCTCCTTCGGCGTCGCGATCAGCCCCTTGGCGTTCACCGCCACCCGGTGGCCGTGCGGATTGCGGAACCACGCCCGCTGCCCGAGGTACCAGATCGCCGTCCAGTCGCCGTCCCGGTCCGCCACCGCGAACTGCTGGCCCGTCGTGGCGCGGGCACCGGTGTCGTTCACCCCGGTCGTCGAGTCACTGCCGTCCGGATGCAGCCCGATGTCCCTGACCAGGGGCGCGCTCTCGCTCGGCGCGGTGTACAGCCGGACCGCCGTGGAGCCGTGCGGCGCACAGGCGTCTCCGGGCTTCGCGCAGCCGGTGTACACGGGCTGGTTCCGGTCGTAGTCGGGGCGGATGGTGACCAGCCCGCCCCGCGCGCCCGCGGTGGCCCGGAACGGCTTGCCCAGCAGGGTGAAGTAGTGCGCCCAGTCCCAGTACGGCCCGGGGTCGGTGTGCATGCCCGGGATCGTGGCCGGGGTCGTGCCGGGCACGTTGTCGTGGCCCAGGATGTGCTGACGGTCGAGCGGTACGTCGTACTTGCGGCTCAGATACTTCACCAGACGGGCCGACGCGCGGTACATCGCCTCCGTGTACCAGGCGTCCGGTGCGGCGAGGAAGCCCTCGTGCTCGATGCCGACGGAGTGCGAGTTGATGTACCAGTTGCCCGCGTGCCAGGCGACGTCCTTGGTCGGCACATGCTGGGCGATCAGCCCGTCCGAGGAGCGGATCGTGTAGTTCCAGGACACATAGGTGGGGTCTTTGATCAACTTCAGCGTGGTCTCCCACGACCCCTCGGTGTCATGGATGACGATGGCGCGCACCCGCTGGTCCTCGGGGCGGTCCGCCTTGTCGTGGTTGCCGTAGTCACCGTCGCCGAACTCCTCGTACGGCGCCGGCACCGACTCGCAGGCGACGGTCCACGGGCACTCCAGCTTGCGGGCGGCGCCCCGGTCGGACGGTGTGCCGAGTCGTTTCTGCTGCGCGGCATCGGGGGCCAGCCGCGGCGACGCGGCCAGCGTGACCCGCTGCCCCGCGTCGGTGGTGCGCGACTGGCCGCGGCGCATCACCTCGTACACCTCGTCCGCGAAGGCCCGGCCGGCGCGGGCATCGTCCTGGCCGCCGTAGCGCGCCACGGCGGTGTACCACCGGGCCGGGTCACCGGACGCGGACCGCCCCAGCCTGTGCTGCTCCGCGGCGAGCAGCGCCGCCCCGCCGAGCACGTTCGCCGCGGGGTCGGTCCGCAGCTTCCCGGCCGGCAGCCCGGTCAGCTCGGCGGCCGTCGCCAAGGTACGCAGCCGGGCGGGGAGTTCGGCGGGCAGCGCTGCCCGCTTCGCCGGGGCGGCCGGCCTCGTGCGCGGCCGGGCGTCGTCGCCGCGGGCATCCTGGTCGCCCGTGCTGAACTCCGGCGTCCGGGCCAGGGCCGTGCGGGCGTCGGTCAGATGCATCGGGCCGTAGCCCCCGGAGACGCTGGGCGCGCCGCCGTGGCCGTCCCAGCGGGACTCCAGGTAGGAGACGCCGAGCAGCACACTGCGCGGCACATGGAAGCGGGCGGCGGCATCCGTGAACGCCTGCTGGAGCCCGTCCGTCCGGGGCTGCCCGGCAGTGGCGGACGGCGTTCCCGAGAGCGGCAGCAGCAGGACCGCCGCCGCGACGGCGGTGACGGATCTGCGCAGGGCGGGGCGGTGGAATCTCTTCTCGTCTTCCGGAGCGGATCCTCGCAAAGCAACCTCCTCGAGCCGGCCCGAGCCGGGGCGGTGTGACGGTGGGTGCGCAAACGGCCGCACGGGCGGGACCCGAGACTAGAGCCCCCTGTCGACCCAGAGCTATATCTGTGCCGACGGTCCGTCAATCACCCTGCCGAATCGGGATGTCGCATGTCGGGGCATCTCACGAGGAGTCTTCCCGAGCCCGTGCCGGGGCCTGCGGGGCGTCAGTGGAATGGACCAATGCCCGGGTGCGGGCGGGAGGGACCGCGGCACCGGCGCTTCGGAAGAGAGGGGAAGGGGGGCGGCGAGGGGGCGATGCCTGGGCGCCGGTGGAGCGATGGAGAAAGACAAAAGCGCGCCGGCCGAGCCGGCGCACATGGCTGAGCGGCGCGCCCCGTGCCCGGACGCGCCGCTCACCATCCCCCGAGGGGGTGCCG
>NZ_SDIF01000170.1 GCF_004122735.1 Streptomyces sioyaensis
GCTGATGTGGAGTGGGAGCGGTTTGCTCCGGCGTTCACCAGTGCCCGTCCGAGTCCGTTGCTGGCGGACCTGCCGGAGGTGCGGGCGGCGTTGGCTGTCGGTGCTGGTGGTGAGGGTTCCGGTGGTGGGGTGGTGCGGGAGCGTTTGGTGGGGTTGTCGGGTGTGGAGCGGGAGCGGGCGCTGCTGGAGTTGGTGCGTACGCATGCCGCAGCAGTCCTCGGCTACAACAGGTCTGCAGACCTCGAAACCGGCGTCACATTCCGGGACTTGGGCTTTGACTCGCTCACCGCGGTCGAGCTGCGCAACGGGCTGAACACGGAGACCGGACTTCGGCTCCCCGCCACCTTGGTCTTCGACTATCCGACGCCGACCGACTTGGCGCGCTTCCTGGACGACGAGCTGTTCGGGACCAGGACGGACGTGGCGTCCGGTCTGCCGGTTCTGGCGTCCACTTCGGACGATCCGGTGGTCATCGTCGGGATGAGCTGCCGTCTTCCGGGTGGGGTGGCCAGTCCTGAGGACCTGTGGCGATTGGTGGCCGGAGGCGAGGACGCGATCTCCGGATTCCCGACGGACCGTGGCTGGGACCTCGACTCCCTCTTCGGGAACGACGCCGACCAGCCAGGTGCGAGCCGAACGCGCGCGGGCGGCTTCCTGCACGATGCCAGCCAGTTCGATCCGGCGTTCTTCGGCATCAGTCCTCGTGAAGCCGTGGCGATCGACCCGCAGCAGCGGCTGCTGCTGGAGACCTCCTGGGAAGCCCTCGAACGCTCCGGCGTCAGCCCCACTTCGGTGAAGGGCAGCCGGACCGGCGTCTTCGTCGGTGCCAGCAGCTCGGGCTACGGGGCCGGGCTGCGGGAGGCTCCGGAAGGGCTCGGGGGGCACTTGCTCACCGGAAGCTCGGGCGCTGTGGTGACGGGCCGGGTGTCGTACGCGTTGGGTCTTGAGGGGCCGGCGGTCACGGTGGACACGGCGTGCTCGTCGTCGCTGGTCGCCTTGCACCTGGCCGCGCAGTCCCTGCGCTCGGGCGAATGCGACCTCGCCCTCGCCGGCGGCGTGACGGTCATGGGCAACCCCGGAGCCTTCGTCGAGTTCAGCCTTCAGGGCGGCCTTGCTGCTGATGGCCGGTGCAAGGCGTTTTCGGATGCTGCGGATGGCACTGGTTGGGCTGAGGGCGCCGGCGTGTTGGTGGTGGAGCGGTTGTCGGATGCGCGGCGTAACGGTCATCGGGTGTTGGCGGTCGTGCGCGGTTCCGCGGTGAATCAGGATGGTGCGTCGAATGGTTTGACGGCGCCGAATGGTCCTTCGCAGCAGCGGGTGATTCGGCAGGCGTTGGCGGGTGCGGGGCTGTCGGCGTCGGATGTGGATGTCGTCGAGGCGCACGGTACGGGGACGTCGCTGGGTGATCCGATCGAGGCGCAGGCGCTGCTTGCGACGTACGGTCAGGGCCGGGACGATGACCGGCCGTTGTGGCTGGGTTCGGTGAAGTCGAACATCGGGCACACGCAGGCGGCCGCGGGTGCGGCGGGCGTCATCAAGATGGTGCTGGCCTTGCAGCACGGTGTCCTTCCGCAGACGCTGCACGTCGATGAGCCGTCGTCGCATGTGGACTGGTCGGCCGGCAATGTGCGGCTGCTCACCGAGGCCGTCGGATGGCCGGAGAGCGGGCGACCGGGGCGGGCGGCAGTCTCTGCCTTTGGCGTCAGTGGGACCAACGCGCATGTGGTGATCGAGCAGGCTCCAGTGGAGGAGGACTCGGAAGCCGGGCCGTTGGGTGTGGCCGGGGGTGTGGTGCCGTGGGTGGTGTCCGCGCGGAGTCGGGAGGGGTTGCGGGCGCAGGCGCAGCGGTTGTTGGCGCATGTGGAGGCGCGGCCTGAACTGGGTCTGTCGGAGGTGGGGTTCGCCCTGGCCACGACACGTTCGGCATTTGAACACCGGGCCGTCGTCCTCGGCACCGAGCGCGCGGAACTCCTCGAAGGCCTGACCTCTGTCGCAGAGGGCAATGCTGCGGTCAGTGCAGTATCCGGTGCGGTGGATGCAGGAGGCCGACTGGCGGTGCTCTTCACCGGGCAGGGTGCGCAGCGGTTGGGGATGGGGCGGGAGCTGTATGAGTCCTTCCCGGTTTTCGCGGATGCCTTCGATGCGGTGTGTGCGTACTTCGACGGTGAGTTGGCAACTCCGTTGCGGGACGTGGTGTTCGGCGAGGATGCGGAGAGGCTGAACCAGACCGGTTTCACTCAGCCGGCGTTGTTTGCGGTGGAGGTGGCACTGTTCCGGCTCGTCGAGTCCTTGGGTGTGCGCCCCGACTATCTGGTGGGGCACTCCATCGGTGAATTGGCGGCTGCGCATGTGGCGGGCGTGCTGTCGCTGGAGGACGCGTGTCGGCTGGTGGCGGCACGTGGACGGCTGATGCAGGCGTTGCCGGCCGGCGGTGCGATGGTCGCCCTGCAAGCCACCGAGGACGAGGTACTGCCGCTGCTGGAGGGCCACGAGCAGCGGGTGAGCATTGCCGCGGTGAACGGCCCGAAGTCGGTCGTGATCTCCGGTGTGGAATCCGCGGTGGTGGAGATCGCCGGGCGTTTCGAGTCCGAGGGCCGGAAGGTGAAGCGGCTCCCGGTGAGTCACGCTTTCCACTCCCCGCTGATGGAGCCGATGCTCGACGAGTTCCGTGCCGTCGCCGAAGGCGTGGCGTACGCGGAGCCGCGCATCCCGGTGGTCTCGAACCTGACCGGCGAGCTCGCCACTTCGCAGGAGCTGACGTCCCCTGCCTACTGGGTGCGGCATGTCCGCGAAGCCGTCCGCTTCGCCGACGGCATCCGCTGGCTGGCGGAGCACGAGGTTACCCGGTTCCTGGAGATCGGGCCGGACGGCACTCTGACCGCCATGGCGCAGGGATGCCTCGACGGTGACGTGGACGATGCGGCCCATGTCCTTATCCCCGCTCTGCGCGGTGATGACCGTGGCGAGGTGTCCGCGCTGTTGTCTGCCGCCGGCCGGGCGTTCGTCCACGGCACCGCTATCGACTGGCAGGCCTTCTTCCCCGCCACCGACACCGCTCCTGGCCCCGCCCCCGTCGACCTCCCCACCTACGCCTTCCAGCACCAGCGCTACTGGCTTGAGATACCGTCCACCACCGCAGACGCCTCATCGATCGGCCTTGCCGCGGCCGAGCACCCGCTGTTGGGCGCGACGGTGTCCCTGGCCGGCGGCCATGAGGTGGTGCTGACCGGGCGTCTCTCGCCCCGGACGCAGCCATGGCTCGCCGAGCACCGGATTGCGGGCGCGATCGTCGTACCGAGCACCGCACTCCTGGAGCTGGCGGTGCGCGCAGGGGATGAGGTCGGCTGCTCCCACATCAGGGAACTCGCCCTTGAGGCACCGCTGGTGCTCGCCCAGGACGGTGCGGTTCAGCTGCAACTCCGCATGGAGGACCCGGATGCCTCCGGGGACCGGGCGCTCGGCGTGTACGCGCGTCCCGCGGCGGCCCCGGCCGATGCGCCGTGGACGCGGCATGCGAGCGGCGTCCTGGCGGAGAGCGGACCGTCGGAGACCTTCGACTTCGCGGTGTGGCCGCCTGCCGGCGCGGAGCCTGTGGACATCGACGACCTCTACGACGGGCTGGCGGCGGCCGGGTACGACTATGGTCCGGCCTTCCGCGGTGTGCGCGCTGTGTGGCAGGGCGCCGACGGTGTGTACGCCGAGGCCGAGCTTCCGGAGTCCGCGGCCGAGGGATTCGCCCTCCATCCGGCGCTGTTGGACGCGGCGCTCCATCCGCTCGGTCTCGGTCTGCTGGACGGTGTGGCGACAGAGGCCGTGCTGTTCGCATGGAGCGGCGCCTCCTTGCAGGCGACCGGCGCGACCACGCTCCGCATCCGGCTGACCCGCCGCGGGCCTGACGAGGTGTCCCTCCAGGCGGCGGACGGCACTGGGCAGCCGGTGATCGCGGTCGAGTCGATGCTGATGCGCAAGACCGGCGAGCTGCGGGATGACCGCGCGCCGGCGCTGCCGGCTTCGCTGCTCCGTCTCGACTGGGCACCGATCGCCGTGGAACGAGCCATGGAGTCGGACCTCGGTGAGGATGCGGCAGCGGAGTTCGGAGCCGGTGCCGAAGCTGATGGCGATGCCGAAGCTGATGGCGATTCCGATGCCGATGCGCCGCGGTTGACCGTAGTGGGCAGCGACCCGCTGGGGTTGGCCGAGGCACTGGGCACGAACGCCGTCGAGGTTGTGGAGGCTGCCGACTCCACGACGGCCGCGGCGGCCGGAACGGCGCTCGTGACCGCTGTCGCCACCGCGGCCGAAGCACACACCACTCTCAGCGCGCTCGGCGAACGGCTGGGGCAGGAGCCGGCGGCCCGTCTGGTGTTCGTCACCCGAGGCGCCGTCGCCCTCGGTGACGACGCTCTGGACGCCGAGGCCGCAGCCGTCCGGGAAGAGCTCCGCGTCGTCCAGGCCGAACACCCGGGCCGGATCGTGCTCGTGGACGTCGATGACGACCTCGACTCCCTCCGTGTGCTGCCCGCCGCGCTCGCCACGGACGAGCCGGAGATGGCCGTCCGCGGGGGCGAGGTGTCGGCAGCGCGGCTGGTGAGGTGCGCATCGGCCGCCGCCACCGCGCTGGATGTCGCGCCCGGCGGAACGGTCCTGGTCACCGGACCGTTCGCCGAGCAGGTCGCCGCTGCCCTTGATTTCGGGGCGCAGGTCGAGACCGTTGCGTACCAGGACCAGGACCAGGACCAGGACCAGGACCAGGACCCGGACCACGACCAGGACGGGGAAGCCAACGCGGAGCCGGCGCCGGACCAGGGCCCGGACGGCCTGGCCGCGGCGCTCGCCGCGATCCAGGCCACCGGCCGACCGCTCAGCGCCGTGGTCCACACCGCCGACCTCAACCGGAGCCGCGACCTCGACCGGGACCGCGACGTCGAGACGGCGCGGCGACTCGACGAGCTGACCCGCGGGTCCAACGAGGACGCAGCTCCGTCCACCCTCGTCCTCATCGGCAGCGGCTCGGCCGGTGCTCCGGCGTGCGGGCAGCTGGCCGCGCTCGCCCACCGCCGTGCCGCCGCCGGCCTGCCGGTCCTGGCGCTGCTCCCGCCGTCCGGTGCCGGTACCCCGGGGCTTTCCACGGTGTCGGTCGAGGAGAGCGCGGCGCTGCTGGGTGCCGCGCAGGCCACGGGCCGGACGGTGCTGCTTCCCGCGCGGGTGGACCGCGCCGCGCTGCGCGGCTCCGCCACCCCGCTGCCGGCCGTCCTCAGCACGCTGGCGCAGGGCTCCGGGCGGCGGATCGTCACACGTGAGCAGGCGGCCGCGGTCTCCGGGCTCGCGAGCCGGCTCGCCGGGAAGGGGGCGGCCGAGCGCGGCCGCGTGCTGCTCACTCTCGTCCGTACCCAGATCGCCCATGTCCTCGGCTACGCCGGGCCCGACGAGGTGGAGCCCTCCCGGAGCTTCACCGATCTCGGATTCACCTCCCTCACCGCCGTCGAGCTGCGCAACCAGCTCAGGGAAGCGACGGGCATGGCCCTGCCCGCCACGCTCGTGTTCGACTACCCGACCCCGGTGGCACTCGCCCGCTACCTGGACGGTGAACTCACCGGAGAAACGGGCGACTTGGTGTCCATGCCGTCCGGTGTGCCCGTGCCCCTCGACGACGACCCGATCGTCATCGTCGGGATGAGCTGCCGCTACCCGGGCGGTATTCGTACGCCCGAGGAGCTGTGGGAGCTCGTCGCCGCGGGCGGCGACGGGATCTCCCCGTTCCCCGCCGACCGGGGCTGGGACCTCGACAGCCTGTACCACGCGGACCCGGACCACCCGGGCACGTGCTACACCCGCGAAGGCGGCTTCCTGCACGACGCCAGCCACTTCGACCCGGGCTTCTTCGGCATCAGCCCCCGTGAGGCGCTGTCGATGGACCCGCAGCAGCGGCTGCTCCTCGAAGCGTCATGGGAGGCCCTGGAGCGCTCCGGAATCGACCCCGCGGCCGCCCGCGGCACCCTCACCGGCGTCTTCGCGGGCGTCACCTACCAGGACTACATCGGCATCCTCGGCGGAGCGCAGGAGAGCTTCGAGGGATACGTCGGCACCGGTAACTCGCCCAGCGTGCTGTCCGGGCGGATCGCCTACACCCTCGGCCTCGAAGGGCCGGCGGTCAGTGTCGACACGGCCTGTTCGTCGTCGCTGGTGGCGCTGCACCTGGCCGTCCAGTCGCTCCGTCAGGGCGAGTGCGATCTCGCGCTCGCGGGCGGTGTGACGGTGATGTCCACCCCCGGCTCGCTCATCGAGTTCAGCCGGCAGCGGGCGCTCGCCGAGGACGGCCGGTGCAAGCCGTTCTCGGCCGACGCCGACGGCGCGAGCTGGGCCGAGGGCGTCGGCATGGTCGCCGTCGAGCGGCTGTCCGACGCCCGGCGCAACGGGCATCCCGTCCTGGCCGTCATCCGTGGCAGCGCCCTCAACCAGGACGGTGCCTCCAACGGCCTCACCGCGCCCAACGGCCCCTCCCAGCAGCGCGTCATCCGCCGGGCACTGGCTGCCGCCGGGCTCGGTCCCCAGCAGGTCGACGCCGTCGAGGCGCACGGCACCGGGACCACCCTCGGCGACCCGATCGAGGCGCAGGCCCTGATCGCGGCCTACGGCCAGGACCGGGACGACGACCGTCCGCTGTGGCTCGGCTCGCTCAAGTCGAACATCGGGCACAGCCAGGCCGCGGCCGGCGTGGGCGGCGTCATCAAGATGGTGATGGCGCTGCGCAACGGGCTGCTGCCCAGGACGCTGCACGCCGACGAGCCCAGCCCGCACGTCGACTGGACGGCAGGCCACGTACGGCTGCTCAACGAGGCCGTCAGCTGGCCGGACGCGGACGAGCCCCGCCGGGCCGGTGTCTCCTCGTTCGGCATGAGCGGCACCAACGCGCACGTCATCGTCGAGGAGGCACCCCGGCAGCCGGCGCAGCGGAACACCCCGGCACGGACCGCCCTGCCCGTCGTGCCGGTGCCGTTGTCGGCACGCACCGAGGAGGCACTGCGCGACCAGGCCGCACGGCTGCGCTCCCACCTGCTCGCCCGGCCCGCCGAGTGCGACCTCACCGGCCTGGGCTTCTCGCTCGCCACGACACGCTCCGCGTTCGAGCACCGGGCGGTGCTCGTCGCGGCCGACCGGGAGGACCTCGACCGCGGCCTGCGCGAGATCGCCGAGGGCGCGATGGTCTCCGACGTGCCCCGGGGCGTCGCCCGCGACGGCAGCGCCCGCCCCGTCCTGGTCTTCCCCGGCCAGGGCAGCCAGTGGGCCGGCATGGCACGCGAACTGCTCGACGGCTCACCGGTGTTCGCCGACCGCCTGGCCGCCTGTGAACGCGCCCTCGACCCCTTCGTCGACTGGTCGCTGACGGCAGTCCTGCGCGGCGACGCCGACGCACCGGACCTTGAACGGGTCGACGTCATCCAGCCCGCACTGTGGGCCGTCATGGTGTCGCTCGCCGAGCTGTGGCGCTCCTACGGAGTCGAGCCCGACGCGGTCGTCGGCCACAGCCAGGGCGAGATCGCCGCCGCCTGCGTCGCCGGGGCGCTGACCCTGGACGACGCGGCGCGGGTCGTGGCCCTGCGCAGCCGGGCGCTGACCGCCATCACGGGAAGCGGCGGCATGATGTCCGTCCAGCTGCCCGCCGAAGCGGTCCGCGAGCGCATCGAACCGTGGGGCGAGCGGCTGTCCGTCGCCGCCGTGAACGGCCCCGCCTCCGTCGTGGTCTCCGGTGCCGCGGACGCGCTGGACGAGCTGTTCGCCGCGCTGACCGCGGACGGTGTGCAGGCCCGCAAGGTGTCCGTGGACTACGGCTCCCACTCGGCACAGGTCGAGCCGGTGCGGGACCGGGTCCTCGACGCCCTCGACGGCATCAGCCCGGCCGAAGCCACCATCCCGTTCTTCTCCACCGTCACCGGCGAGTGGCAGGACACCACCGGCCTCGACCCCGACTACTGGTACACCAACCTGCGGCAGACCGTACGGTTCGAGGACGCCATCCGCGGTCTGGTGGCCGCGGGACACCGTGCCTTCATCGAGGTCAGCCCGCACCCCGTACTGTCCGGCGGGATCCGTGACTGCGTGGACGCGCTCGGCACGGACGCCGCCGTGCTCGGCACCCTGCGCCGGGACGCGGGCGGCCTCGGCCGGCTCCTCACCTCCCTCGCCGAAGCACACGCCCAGGGCGTGGCAGTCGACTGGACCGCCGTCTTCGCGGGCACCGGCGCACACCGCGTCGACCTGCCGACCTACGCCTTCCAGCGTGCGCGGTACTGGCCGCAGGCCCGCGAACTGGCCCCCGCCGGCAGCGAGGACGGGCCGCTGTCCGACACCGTCGAGGCGAAGTTCTGGGAGAGCGTCGAGCAGGAAGACCTCCAGGCGCTGACCGACGCGCTCAACCTGGACGGCACGGAGCCGCTGAGCGCCGTACTGCCCGCGCTGTCGTCGTGGCGCAGGAACAGCCGCGAGAAGTCCACCGTCGACAGCTGGCGCTACACTGTGCGCTGGACACCCCTCGCCGAGCGCACCGCCGCCGCCCTGCACGGCACCTGGCTGCTGGTCGCCCCGGCGGCGGAATCCGTCGCAGGCCAGGTGGCCGCCGTACAGGACGCGCTCACCGCACACGGCGCCCGGGTACGCCTCGTCGACCTGGCCCCCGAGGACGGCTCCAGCCGCGAGCGGACCACCGGCCGGCTGCGCGAGGCGCTCGATGACGACGTCATCACCGGCGTGCTGTCGCTGCTCCCGCTGGACGAGCGGGCCCACCCCGACCACCCCGCCGTGCCCCTCGGCCTGTCCGGGACGCTGTCACTGCTCCAGGCGCTCGGCGACCTCGGCATCGAGGCGCCCCTGTGGTGCGGGACCCGCGGGGCGGTCGCCGTCGGCCGGTCCGAGTCCGTCACCCACGCCCACCAGGCCCTGGTCTGGGGCATGGGCCGGGTCGCCGCCCTGGAACACTCCGACCGCTGGGGCGGCCTCGTCGATCTGCCCGAAGCGCTCGACAAGCGGGCCGCGGACCGCCTCTGCGCGCTGCTCGCCGGCCCGGACGGCGAGGACCAGATCGCCCTGCGCGGCTCCGGAGCCTACGGCCGCCGCCTGGTACGCGCTCCCCTGGCCGGCACACCGGCACAGCGCACCTGGCGGCCCCGCGGCACCGTACTCGTCACCGGCGGCACCGGAGCCGTCGGCGGGCACATCGCCCGCTGGCTGGCCCGCGAAGGCGCCGAGCACCTGCTGCTCACCAGCCGCCGCGGCTCCGACGCGCCGGGCGCGGCCGAACTCGAAGCCGAACTCACCGCGCTCGGCTCCCGCGTCACCTTCGCTGCGTGCGACGTCGCCGACCGCGACGCGCTCGCAGACCTGCTGGCCACCGTCCCCGAGCAGTACCCGCTCGACGCGGTCATGCATGTCGCGGGCTCCCTGGACGACGGTGTGCTCGACTCCCTCGACCCCGGCCGCATGGACACCGTGCTGCGCGCCAAGGTCACCGCGGCGCTCAACCTCCACGAGCTGACCCGGGAACGGGACCTGTCCGCGTTCGTGCTGTTCTCCTCCACCTCCGGCACCATCAGCGGCCCGGGCCTGGGCAACTACGCCCCCGGAAACGCCTTCCTCGACGCACTCGCCGACCGGCGCCGCGCCGACGGGCTGCCCGCCACCGCCGTCGCCTGGGGCCACTGGTCCGGAGACGGCATGGGCGAGGGCGCCGTCGGCGAGCGCCTCCGGCGCTACGGCGTGTACGACATGCAGCCCGAGCTGGCCTGCGGCGCGCTCCAGCAGGCCCTCGACCACGACGAGGCCTACGTCTCCGTCACCGACCTCGGCTGGGACAAGTTCACGCCCGCCTTCACCGCCTCCCGGCCCAGCGCCCTGCTGCGCGACCTCCCGGACGCCCAACGTGTCCTGGAGACGGCCCAGGAGAGCGACGAGACCGGGTCCGACGCCGGCAAGCTGCTCCAGCACCTCGCCGGACTCTCCGAGTCCGAACGCGCCGCCACGGTCCTGGACGTGGTCCGCAGCTATGTCGCCACCGTCCTCGGCTACGCCGGCCCGTCCGCAGTCGACCCCGAACGCGCCTTCAGCGACCTCGGATTCGACTCGCTCAGCGCCGTCGAGCTGCGCAACGGCATGAACGGCATCACCGGACTGCGGCTGCCCGCGACCCTCGTCTTCGACTACCCCACCTGCGCGGTACTCGCGGACTTCCTGCTCGCCGAACTGTCCGACACGGCAGCCGACGACGGGTCGGCCACGGCGCCGGCCGCCGTGCCGGCAGGACAGCCGGAGCACGACGAGCCGGTGGCGATTGTGGCGATGAGTTGTCGGTTCCCTGGTGGGGTGGGGTCGCCGGAGGAGTTGTGGGGGTTGTT
>NZ_SDIF01000171.1 GCF_004122735.1 Streptomyces sioyaensis
CCCTCCACACCACAACAACCCCCACCCAACCCATCGACCTCCCCACCTACCCCTTCCAACGCCGGCGCTACTGGCTCGAAGCCGCACCCGACACCGGCAATGCCACCACCCTCGGCCAGGCCCCCGCACACCACCCGCTGCTCGGCGCCCTCGTCACCGTCCCCGGCACCGACACCTGCGTCCTCACCGGACGCCTCAGCACCCAGACCCACCCCTGGCTCGCCGACCACACCATCATGGGCACCACCCTCCTGCCCGGCACCGCCTACATCGAACTCGCCCTCCACGCCGGCAACCACACCGCCACACCCCACCTCGAAGAACTCACCCTCCAAGCACCTCTGGTGCTCCCCCCTGCTGAGGCCGTCCACCTGCACATCACGGTCGGCGCACCCGACACGGCCGGTCGACGCACCGTCACCATCCACTCGCGCCTCGCCAGCGCCGATCTGCCGTGGAACCTCCACGCCACCGGCACACTCGTCCCCTTGCCGGCCGGCGATGCCGACGACGATCTCAGCGTCTGGCCGCCGCCCGGCGCTCAGCCCATCCCCCTCCACCAGGCCTACGAACAACTCGCAACCCAGGGCTACCACTACGGCCCCACCTTCCAAGGCCTCCAAGCCGCCTGGCAGCACCACGACACCACCTACGCCGAAGTCACCCTCCCCGAGGAAACCCAGCACGCCGCCGCATTCACCCTCCACCCCGCCCTCCTGGACGCCGCACTGCACGCCAACCTCTTTCATGAGGCCGACGGTCAGGGCAGTGCGGAGGGGCCGCGGCTGCCCTTCGCGTGGAGTGGTGTCACGGTGCACGCGACGGGTGCCACCTCGCTGCGCGTGCGGGTGACGTCCCACCGCCCGGACGAGGCGTCGGTGCTGGTCACGGACTCGGCCGGGGCGCCGGTGATGGCGATACGGTCGCTGGCCGCGCGGGTCGTCAGTGCCGAGCAGCTGGCCGTGGCCGGATCCGAGGACGATGCTCTGCTGCGGCCCGGCTGGAGTGAGCGGGCAGGGTGGTCCGCGGTCGAGGAGGCGCGGGGCGACTCTGGGGCGGCCATCAACTGGGCGGTCGTGGGGGCCGAAGCGGACTCTCGGCTCGCCGGAGCTCTCGGCGCCGACGTCCCGGTGTTCCGCGATCTGGCCGCGCTCACGGCAGCGGCCGGTCCCGTACCGGATGTGGTGGCTCTCGCCTGTGACGACCCCGAGAGCGGCAGCGGCGCCGATCTGCTGGACCGGGTCCGTACCGTGCTCGGCCGCGTTGTGGAGACCGTGCAGGACTGGCTGACCGAGCCGAGGTTCGCCGACTCACGGCTGGTGATCGTCACCAGTGGCGCGGCCGGCCCCGACTCGGCAGCCGGTACCGCAGGGGACATGGTGTCCGCCGGTACCGGCACCGTGGTGGACATGGTGTCCGCTCCGCTGTGGGGTCTGGTGCGCTCCGCGCAGGCCGAGCACCCCGGCAGGCTGCTGCTGCTCGACTGGGACGGCACGCAGGCCTCCGGGCGCCGGCTCCGGGCCGCAGTCGCGGCCGCCGCGGACGAAGCCAGTGAACTGGCCCTGCGTGAGGGCCGGTTGTGGGCCCCGCGACTGGTGAGGGAACAGTCGAGTGCTGCTTCCGGGGCCGCTGATGCCGTCGGCGGCGGACAGTGGGACCCGGAGGGCACCGTGCTGATCACGGGCGGGACCGGTGGCCTCGGTGCTGCCGTCGCCCGGCATCTCGTGACCCGGCACGGCGTCCGCCGGCTGCTGCTGGTCAGTCGCCGCGGTGAGCAGGCGCCGGGAGCGCTGGCACTGCAGCAGGAACTGGCCGAGCTGGGGGCGGAAGCGCTGCCGGTGGCATGCGATGTCGCGGACCGTACCGCGCTGGAGAAGCTGCTCGCCGAGATCCCGGCCGGCCATCCGCTCAGCGCGGTGATCCACACGGCCGGAGTGACCGAGAACGGTCTGATCGAGACGCAGACCGCGCACGGCATCGATGCGGTGCTACGGCCCAAAGCGGACGCCGCCTGGCATCTGCACGAACTGACACGGCATCAACCCCTGGCAGCCTTCGTACTGTTCTCGTCCACTGCCGGTCTCTTCGTCGGCGCGGGGCAGGCCAATTACGCCGCCGCGAACGTCTTCCTCGACGCCCTCGCCCGGCACCGTACGGCGCAGGGGCTGCCCGCGCTCTCGCTGGCCTGGGGCCTGTGGGGTGACACCCACGGCATGGCCGGGCAACTGGCCGAGGCCGACCTGGAACGTATGCGGCGGATGGGAATGCGCCCGCTGCCGACCGCCCGGGCGCTGGCGCTGCTGGACGCGGCCATGGCGGTGGACGACACCTCCGTCCTCGTCCCGGTCGGGCTGGAGACAGCGGCGCTGAGCGCGCAGGGCGGAACGGTACCCGCGCTGCTGCGTACGCTCGTCCGCACCCCGATCCGCCGCGCGGTGTCGGCCCCGGCGGCGCCGACGGCGGGCGCCGACGCGCTCTCGCAGCGGCTGGCCGGCCTGTCGGAATCCGACCGTGCTCTCCTCCTGCTGGACCTGGTCCGGAACAACACGGCAGCGGTGCTCGGCCACGGCAGCGGTGAACTCGTCGACCCGAAGCGGGCGTTCAAGGACATCGGGTTCGACTCGCTGGCGGCCGTGGACCTGCGCAATCTGCTGAACGCGGCCACCGGACTGCGGCTGCCCGCGACCCTCGTCTTCGACTTCCCGGCGCCGGCCGTGCTGGCCGCGCACCTGGCGGCCGAACTGGTGCCGGACCGGTCCTCCGGGCAGTCGCTGATCGACCAGATCGACCGCTTGGAGTCGGCGCTGCTGTCCTCGCCCGCCGGCGCCGACGACCGCGACGAGGAGCACACCGAAGTCGCCGCACGGCTGGAGGTGCTGGTCCGCAAATGGCGCGCCCGACGTGGCACGTCACCGGGTGCGGATGCCGAGGCCCCCGCGGACTACGAGTCGGCCACCGACGACGAGTTGTTCGCCGCACTGGACGGAGAGCTCGGACTGCCGTAGCCCGCACGCCTCGGAACGGTGCCGTCAGGCTCCGACCACCGATAGCCACCGATCACCGATATCCCCGGCCACCGACCACCGGTGACCACCGACCACCGATGGTCACCGACCACCACCGACAGCCGCTTTCCACGACGCCCCGGGATCCACCGCCCGAGATTGGCTCACACTTCGATGGCGAACGACCAGAAACTGCGCGAGTACCTTCGGCGTGCGACGGCCGACCTCCATGAGACCCGGCGCCGGCTGCGCGCGGTCGAGGACGACAGGCACGAGCCGATCGCGATCGTGGGCATGGGCTGCCGCTACCCGGGCGGCGTGACGTCCCCCGAGGATCTGTGGCGGGTGGTGAACGAGGGCACCGACGTGATCGGGCAGTTCCCCACCGACCGCGGCTGGGACACGGACGCGCTCTACGATCCGACCCCCGGTCGCCCCGGGCGCAGCTACGTGCGCGAGGGGGGATTCCTTTACGACGCCGCGGAGTTCGACCCGGTGTTCTTCGGGCTCAGCCCCCGAGAGGCGCCGGAGACGGACCCGCAGCAGCGGCTGCTGCTGGAAACCACCTGGGAGGCGTTCGAGCGGGCGGGCATCGACCCGGCGGGCCTCAAGGGCAGCCGGACCGGGGTGTTCGCCGGTCTGATGTACCACGACTACGCGGGCGGCAGCACGGCCGGCAGCCTCGTGTCCGGGCGGGTCGCCTACACCTTCGGCTTCGAGGGGCCGGCGGTCACGGTCGACACCGCGTGCTCGTCGTCGCTGGTGGCACTGCATCTGGCCGCGCAGTCGCTCCGCAACGGCGAATGCTCCCTGGCACTGGCCGGGGGCGTGACCGTGATGGCGGGACCGGAGATGTTCGTCGAATTCAGCCGGCAGCGCGGTCTCGCTGTGGACGGCCGCTGCAAGTCCTTCGCGGGCGCGGCCGACGGTGCGGGCTGGAGTGAGGGGGTGGGTGTGCTGCTGGTGGAGCGTCTCTCGGACGCCCGCCGTAACGGGCACCCCGTCCTGGCGGTGATCCGCGGCAGCGCCGTCAACCAGGACGGCGCAAGCAACGGCCTCACCGCACCCAACGGCCCCTCCCAACAACGTGTCATCCGCCAGGCCCTCCACAACGCCGGCCTCCAACCGGCAGAGGTGGACGCCGTCGAAGCACACGGCACCGGCACCGTCCTCGGCGACCCCATCGAAGCCCAAGCACTGATCGCCACCTACGGCCAAGACCGCCCCGCCGAACGCCCCCTGTGGCTCGGATCCATCAAGTCGAACATGGGGCACGCCCAGGCTGCCGCCGGAGTCAGCGGCATCATCAAGATGGTGCAGGCGATCCAGCACCGTACGCTGCCCCGCACGCTGCATGTGGACGAGCCGACGCCGCAGGTCGACTGGTCGGCCGGGCACGTACGGCTGCTGACCGAGCCGGTGGCGTGGGAGAGCGAGCGGCCGCGGCGGGCCGGGGTCTCCTCGTTCGGCCTGAGCGGCACCAACGCGCACATCATCATCGAGGAGGCGCCCGCCGACCCCGCGCCCGAGGCGCCCGCTTCCCCTTCGCCTGAGGCGCCCGCCGACACCGCTCGCCAAGCGCCCGCCGACGCCCCTGTTCCGTCCCCGCTCGTCGCCGCCGGTCCGCAGGCCCTCCCGTGGTTGCTGTCGGCGGGTGACGACCGGGCGCTGAAGGAGATGGCGGGCCGGCTGCGCACACACCTCACCGCCACCACCGCCCACCACCCGGGAGCCGCCGGGAACGAGGACGAGCGGCCGGCGAGCGCCGCGGACGTCGCGTTCTCGCTGGCCACCACCCGGGCCACCTTCGACCACCGGGCCGTGGTCGTCGCGGACGACCGGGACGGTCTGCTGCGCCGACTGGACGCGCTGGCCGCCGGCGACGACGCCGCGGGACTGGTGCGCGGCACACCGCAGGGACCCGGTGCCCGGACCGCCTTCATGTTCACCGGCCAGGGCGCCCAACGCCTGGGCATGACACAGCAGTTGTACGCGGCCCAGCCCGCCTTCGCGGCGGCGTTCGACACGGTCTGCGAGGCACTGGACGGCCGGCTCGAACAGCCGGTCCGCGAGGTGATGTGGTCTCACGAGGCCGCGCCGAGCGCGGAGCGGGCGGCCCGACTCGACCGTACGGGCTGCGCACAGGCCGCGCTCTTCGCCGTCGAAGTCGCGCTGTTCCGGCTGCTGGAGAGCTGGGGCGTCCGCCCCGACCTGCTGATCGGCCACTCGGTCGGCGAAATCGCCGCGGCGCATGTCGCGGGCGTGTTCACCCTGGACGACGCGTGCACGCTGGTGGCCGCCCGCGGCCGGCTGATGCAGGCCCTGCCCGACGGCGGCGCGATGCTCGCCGTCGAGGCGTCCGAGGACGACGTACGACCGCTGCTCGGCGAGCCACTGGGGCTCGCCGCCGTCAACGGTCCGTCGGCCGTGGTGCTCTCCGGAGACGAGGATGCCGTCCAGCGGGCCGCCGAGCACCTGCGGGAGCAGGGGCGCAAGACGTCCCGACTGCGCGTCAGCCACGCCTTCCACTCGCCTCGGATGGACCCGATGCTGGCGGACTTCCGGAAGGCCGTCGCGGACCTCCCGACGGCCGCGCCGCGGATCCCGGTGGTTTCCAACCTCACCGGAAAGCCGTGTGAGGAGGGAGAGCTGAGCTCCGCCGACTACTGGGTACGGCACGCGCGCGAAACGGTCCGGTTCAGCGACGGCATCGCCACCTTGCGCGCACTTGGCGTCCGCACCTTCGTCGAGCTGGGCCCCGGCGCCACCCTCACGGCCCTCGCCCGGCAGTGCGCGACGGACGACGCCGCCCCGTCGAGCCCGCCCGCCACCGGCGGACCGGCCGACCCGGCGTACATCCCCGTCCTGCGCGCCGACCGCCCGGAGCCGCAGGCACTGACCACCGCCCTGGCCGAACTCCACGTACGCGGCACGGCCATCGACTGGCATGCGGTCGCCGGGACCTGGGGCGGACGGCGCGTATCACTGCCCACCTATCCGTTCCAGCGGCAGCGTTACTGGTGGCAGGACGGTGCTGCCGACGGCTCGGCCCCGGCCCTGTGGCCTGCGGCCGCGGGCGCGGTCGACTCGGCCTTCTGGGACGCCGTGGAGCGTACCGACACCGGTGCGCTCGCTGGGGCACTGCACGCGGAGACCGACGCCCAGCGGGAGGGCCTGGGCGCCGTGCTGCCCCTGCTCGCGTCCTGGCGCGCCCACCGGGTCAAGGAGGCGACGGCCGACGCCTGGAGCTACCGGATCGACTGGCAGCCCCTCGGCGAACCCGGCCCGGACGCGGCCGCGACCGCCGGCACCTGGCTCGTCGTGGCTCCGGAGCAACCGGCCGGCCGGCTCTGGGCCGAGCGCCTCGGCGAGGTGCTGCGCAGCCGGGGCGCGGAGCCCCGGCACCTCACGGTGGAGGCGACGGGACCGTCGCACACCGCCGAGGCCGATGGGGGACGGGCCGCGCTCGCCGACCGGTTGCGCGAGGCCTGCGGTGCGGACGTGCCGGTACGCGCGGTGGTCTCCCTCCTGGCACTCGACGAGGACGCCCACGGCCCAGGCGCCGCGGGGGAACGGACTGCCGCCGCCTCCCGCGGCCTGACTGCCACCGTCGCGCTCGCCCAGGCCCTGGGCGACGCGGCGATCGAGGCGCCGTTGTGGTGCCTGACCACCGGCGCGGTCGCGGTGGGCGGCGCGGAGCAACTGCCGCATCCGGAGCAGGCCCAGGTGTGGGGCCTCGGGAGGGTCATCGCCCTGGAACAGCCGCAGCGCTGGGGCGGACTCATCGACCTGCCGCCCACGCCCGACGACCGCACGGCGGGTCGGGTCGTCTCGGCGCTGACGGGCACCGCGGCCGCGGAACCGGGCTCCGGCGCGGAGGACCAGATCGCGGTCCGCGCCTCCGGAACCTTCGGCCGTCGGCTGGTGCATGTGCCCGCCGACACCAGCGTCGCGGGCACCGGCGACAACGGAGTCGTAAGTGCTGGCGTCGCGAGTGCTGGCGACACGGCAGCCGGAACCACGGACGACGGCACCGCCGGGCCGGAGACAGCGGGCGGGTCGGAGACAGCGGGCGGGGCGGTCACCCCGACCGCCGGGTCCGCCACCCCGCCCGGCTGGCATCCCCAGGGAACCGTCCTGATCACCGGCGGCACCGGCGCCCTCGGCGCCCACGTCGCCCGTTGGCTGGCCCGGGGCGGCGCCAGCCATCTCGTACTGACCAGCCGCCGAGGCCCGCAGGCTCCGGGCGCCGCCGAGCTGGCCGCAGAACTCACCGCGCTCGGCACCCGGGTCACCGTGGCCGCCTGCGACGTTGCCGACCGTGCCGCGCTCGCCGCACTCCTCGACGACCTGCCCGAGGACCAGCCGCTGACCGCCGTCATGCACACCGCGGGCGTACTGGACGACGGCGTACTGGAGTCCCTCACGCCCGACCGGCTCGCCGGCGTCCTGCGCCCGAAGGTGACCGCGGCCCGGCATCTGCACGAACTCACCAGGGACCGCGACCTCACGGCGTTCGTCACCTTCTCCTCGATCGCCGGGCTGCTCGGCAGCGCGGGACAGGGCAGCTACGCCGCTGCCAATGCCTACCTGGACGCGCTTGCCCAGCACCGCCGGGCCCTTGGCCTCGCGGGCACCTCGGTGGCCTGGGGTCCCTGGGACGGTGGCGGCATGGCGGGCGAGGACGCCTCGCAGGACCGCTCCTGGTGGCGCGGCCTGGCCCCGATGGACGCCGAACTCTGCCTGACCGCCTTGCAGCGGGCCCTGGACCGCTCGGCGACCTGCGTCGGCGTCCTCGATGCGGACTGGCCGCAGCTGGCTGCCTCGTTCACCGCGAACCGGCACAGCCCGCTGATCGCCGGCCTCCCCGAGGTACGGGCCGGCGCCGCCGTCACCACCGGAGGGCCGGTCGGCGCGACCGAAGCGCCCTCGGACCTGGTCGTCCGGCTGTCGGCGCTCCCCGAGGGCGAGCAGCGACGGGAAATCCTGGACCTGGTGCGCGGACAGGTGGCACTGGTCCTCGGCTACGAGAATTCCGGCACGGTGCAGTCCGGCCGGGCCTTCAACGAGCTGGGGTTCGACTCGCTCACCGCCGTCGAGTTCCGCAACCGGCTGAGCACCGTCACCGGCCTGAAGCTCCCGGCCACGCTGCTGTTCGACTACGCGAACCCCGACGTCCTCGCCGGCCATCTGCACGCTGAGCTGTGCGCGAGCGGAGCGGCGCCCGCCGTCCCCGTACTGGCGGAACTGGAACGGATCGAATCCGTAGTGGCGTCCCTGTCGGCCGCGGAGATCGAACGCAGCCGGATCAGCCACCGGCTCCAAGAACTTGTCACCCGGCTCAACGCGCGACGCGACGAGGGCCACGACGCGGGGGGCGGCGCACCGGCGGACGGGCCCACCGTCGCCGACCGCCTCGACACCGCGACGGCCGAGGACGTCTTCGACTTCCTCGACAAGGAACTCGGGCTCTCCTGACCCGTCGACCGTCCCCGTCCCCACCTTCCACCCACTTCCCGCACCTCCCGCATGCGCAGTCCCGGGAAACGACACACGGCGAGGCCCTCATGGCGAACGTGAACGAAGCGAAGCTGCTCGACTACCTCAAGCGGACGACCGCGGACCTGCATGCCACCAAGCAGCAGCTGCGGGAGATCGAGAACGCCGGACAGGAGCCCGTCGCCATCGTCGCGATGAGCTGCCGCCTCCCCGGCGGCGTACGTTCGCCCGAGGATCTGTGGCAGCTGGTCGCCGAAGGGGCCGACGCGATCGGGGGCTTCCCCGAGGACCGTGGCTGGGACACCGGCGGCGTACCGGGGGCGGAGTCGCTGACCGGCTCGGACGGCGGTACGGCAGCCGACTACGCAGCCACGGCGGGGGACGGCTCGGACTACCCGCGCAAGGGCGGCTTCCTCTACGACGCGGCGGAGTTCGACCCGGCCTTCTTCGGCATCTCGCCGCGTGAGGCGCTGGCGATGGACCCGCAGCAGCGGCTGCTGCTCGAAGCGTCCTGGGAGGCATTCGAACGCGGTGGCATCGCCCCCGACGGAATGCGCGGAGACCGCGTCGGCGTGTTCGTCGGCACCAACGGCCAGACCTACTTCGACCTGAAACTGCCGGAAGAGGCCGAGGCCTACATGGCCACCGGCAGCAACGCGGCCGTCCTGTCCGGCCGCATCTCGTACGTCCTGGGCCTGGAAGGCCCGGCGGTGACGGTGGACACGGCCTGCTCGTCCTCGCTGGTGGCGCTGCACCTCGCGATCCAGGCGCTGCGCAAGGGCGAGTGCACCCTCGCACTCGCCGGCGGCGCCACCGTGATGGCGACCCCGGGCCCCTTCGTCGCCTTCAGCCGACAGCGCGGTCTGGCGGCCGACGGCCGCTGCAAGGCCTTCTCCGAGGCGGCGGACGGCACCGGTTGGTCCGAGGGCGTCGGCGTGCTGCTGGTGGAACGTTTGTCGGACGCGCGGCGCAACGGCCACCCGGTGCTGGCGGTGGTACGGGGCTCCGCCGTGAACCAGGACGGCGCGAGCAACGGCCTCACCGCGCCGAACGGCCCCTCCCAACAGCGCGTTATCTGGGAGGCGTTGGCGAGTGCCCGTCTGTCATCGGACCAGGTCGACGTGGTGGAGGCACACGGCACCGGCACGGTGCTGGGTGATCCGATCGAGGCGCAGGCGCTGCTGGCGACATACGGGCGTGACCGTGCGGAGGGACGTCCGCTGTGGCTGGGGTCGGTGAAGTCGAACCTGGGGCACACGCAGGCCGCGGCGGGCGTCGCGGGGATCATCAAGATGGTCATGGCGATGCGCCATGGTGTGCTGCCCCGGACCCTGCATGTGGATGCGCCGTCGTCGAAGGTGGACTGGTCCGCCGGCCAGGTCCGGCTCCTGACCGAACAGGTGGAGTGGGACGCTACGACCCCGCGCCGGGCAGGCGTCTCCTCGTTCGGAATCAGCGGCACCAACGCCCACGTCATCCTCGAAGAGGCCCCGGCCGACGAACCCGCCGAGCCGGCACTTCCGGCCTGCCGCCCTGTCACGGAATCGTTGCTGTGGCCGGTGTCCGGCGCGAGCGCGACGGCGCTGGGCGCTCAGGCCGCCGGGCTGTTGGACCTGTTGGAGCGTGCGGATGCGGTTGCGGGTGCTCCGGAGCCGGTGGAGGTGGGGTATGCGCTGGCGACGTCGCGGGCGCAGTTGGGGCATCGCGCGGTGG
>NZ_SDIF01000172.1 GCF_004122735.1 Streptomyces sioyaensis
CGGCACCCCTCTCCCCAGCTCTTCCGCCCCCGCTTCTCCGCCCCTCGGCGCACGTCCGCACGACCCCGCCGGGCCCCGGCATCCGGAGGCCCCCGACCGCGATCTCGTCGTCGTGCTCTCGCCGTTCGAGGAGCCGGGCGAGCGGATCGTCGTGGCGGCCGCACGCGCGGGCGCGCTCGGCCTGCTGGACCTCGGCCGGGACGCCGGTACGGCGCGTGCGGCGCTGGCCCGGACGGGGCCGCTGCCGTACGGCGTGCGCATACCGGTGGGGTGCCCCTGCACCCCCGCCGACCTGCCCGACGAGGTCGACACCGTGCTGCTCGCCGATCCACGGGCGTACGCCGCGGCCGTACCGCACGGCGCTGTGGCCCAGGCCCCGTTACCCACCCCGGCGGACTGGGCCGACGGCGGACGCCGCCGGGTATGGGCCGAGGTCACCACCCCCGAGGAGGCCGCGGCGGCCTGTGCCGCCGGCGTCGGTGCGCTGGTCGCCCGCGGCCATGAGTCGGGCGGCCGGGTGGGCGAACTCACCACCTGTGTCCTGCTCCAGCGGATCCTGGCCGACCCGGCCGTGACCGTCCCCGTCCTCGCCGCCGGGGGCATCGGTCCGCACACCGCCGCCGCGGCCGTCGCCGGCGGGGCGGCCGGTGTACTGCTCGACTCCCAGCTCGCGCTCACCACAGAGGGCGCGGACCGGCTGCCCCGGGCGGTCGCCGCCGCGCTCCGGGCCATGGACGGCAGCGAGACCACGGTCGTCGCGGGCCACCGGGTCCTCCTGCGCCCCGGCTTCGCGCCGCCGGGCGCCGACGCGGCTCTCGCCCCGGACGGCGCGGGAGCCGCCGCCCAGGACCTCGGCCCCGCAGGTGTCACCGGACTCCTCGGCGCCCGGGACCTGTCCGCCCAGCTGCTTCCCATCGGCCAGGACGGGGCGTTCGCCGCCCGGCTCGCCGCGCGCCACCGCACCACCGCCGGCATCGTGCAGGCCGTACGCGCCGCCGTCACCGGCCACCTCGCGGCGGCGGCCCGCACCCGCCCGCTGGCCCGCCGCCCCGGGGCCCGGCATCTCCCCGTGGTCCAGGGGCCGATGACCCGGGTCAGTGACGAGGCCGCCTTCGCCGCCGCCGTGGCCGCCGAGGGCGGGCTGCCCTTCCTCGCCCTGGCCGTCATGGACGGCGAGCAGGTGCGCCGGCTGCTGGCCGAGACCGCCGAACGGCTGGGCGCCAAGCCCTGGGGCGTCGGCCTGCTCGGCTTCGCGCCGCCCGCGCTGCGCACCGAACAGCTCGCCGCGGTGGCCGAGTTCGCCCCCGCCTACGCCCTGATCGCCGGCGGCCGGCCCGCCCAGGCCGCGCCCCTCGAAGCGGCCGGCACCCGCACCTACCTCCATGTCCCCTCGCCCGGCCTGCTGGAGCGCTACCTCGCGGAGGGCGCCCGCAGATTCGTCTTCGAAGGGCAGGAGTGTGGGGGCCACATCGGCCCCCGGGCCAGCTTCCCGCTGTGGGAGGAGCAGATCGAGCGCCTGCTGGCACACGTCCGCGCACCCGGCGGGACGGCGCGGGAGCTGGACGTGCTCTTCGCCGGCGGCATCCACGACGCCCGCTCGGCCGCCATGGCCATGGCCGCCGCCGCCCCGCTCGCCGAACACGGCGCCACCCTCGGAGTCCTGATGGGCACCGCCTACCTCTTCACCGAGGAGGCCGTGGCCACCGGCGCCGTCCTCCCGGGCTTCCAGCAGACCGCGCTGGCCTGCGACCGGACCGTACTGCTGCGGACCGCGCCGGGCCATGCCACCCGCTGCGCCGAGACCGCCTACGCCGACGAGTTCGCGGCGGCCGAACGGCGGCTGGCCGCGGACGGCACGGACCCGCGGGCCCGCTGGGAGGAGCTGGAGCGGCGCAACCTCGGGCGGCTGCGCCTCGCGAGCAAGGGCCTGCGGCACACCGACGGCGGGCGCCCGGCGCCGGTGGGGGAGCCCGAACAGCGCCGGGAGGGCCTGTACATGCTGGGCCAGGCCGCCACCACCCGCAGCGCCACCACCACCCTCGCCGCGCTGCACCGCGAGGTGACCGACGGGGCCACCGCCCTGCTCGGCGCACGGGCGGAGCAGTTCCGGCCGCCCGCCGGGCGCCCGGACCCACAGGCGGCTCCGCTGGACATCGCCATCGTCGGCATGGCCTGCTGCTTCCCGGGCGCGGCCGACACCGCCCGCTACTGGTCCCACGTCGTCCACGGCGTCGACTCCGTCACCGAGGTGCCCGCCGAGCGCTGGGACGCCGCGACCTACCACGACCCGGACCCCGCGCGGGCGGGCGAGCGCACCCCCTCGCGCTGGGGCGGCTTCCTGCCCCCGATCCCCTTCGACGCGCTCGCCCACGGCATCCCCCCGGCCTCCCTCACCGGCATCGAACCGGTGCAGCTGCTCGCCCTCGACGCGGCGGCCAAGGCCCTGGCGGACGCCGGATACGCCGAGCGGGACTTCGACCGCGCCCGCACCGGCGTCGTCTTCGGCGCGGAGGCGGGCACCGAACTCGCCGGCGCCTACGGGCTGCGCGCGCTGCACCCGGGCTACCTCGGAGCGCTCCCGCCCGCCCTCGACGCCGAACTGCCCCGGCTGACCGAGGACTCCTTCCCCGGCGTGCTCGCCAACGTCATCGCCGGGCGGATCGCGAGCCGCCTCGACCTGGGCGGCGCCAACTGCACCGTGGACGCCGCCTGCGCCTCCTCGCTCGCCGCGCTCGACCTGGCCTGCCGGCAACTGCGCGACCACGACAGCGACATGGTCCTGTGCGGCGGCGCCGATGTGCACAACGGCATCAACGACTACCTGATGTTCGCGTCCGTCCGCGCCCTGTCGCCCACCGGCCGCTGCCGACCGTTCGACGCCGCGGCCGACGGGATCGCGCTGGGCGAGGGCGTCGGCTGCCTGGTGCTGCGGCGCCTCGCGGACGCCGAGCGGGACGGCGACCGGATCTACGCGGTCGTCAAGGCGGTGGGCACCTCCAGCGACGGACGCTCCCTCGGCCTGACCGCCCCACGGCCCGAGGGGCAGCGGCGCGCTCTGGAACGCGCCTACCGGCGGGCCGGAATCAGCCCCGCACAGGTGGGCCTCCTCGAAGCCCACGGCACCGGAACCGTCGTCGGCGACAGCACCGAACTCGCCGTCCTCACCGAGGTGTTCGACGGCGCGGGCGCTGCACCGGGCGGCTGCTCGCTGGGTTCGGTCAAGTCCCAGATCGGGCACACCAAATGCGCGGCCGGGCTGGCCGGGCTCATCAAGGCCGCGCGCGCCGTGCACACGGGCGTGCGGCCGCCCACCCTGCATCTGACCCGCCCGGCCGCGGACGACGCCGCGGCCACCGGCCCGTTCCGCTTCGACACGGTCAGCGCCCGCCCCTGGCCGGTGCCCGTGGAGCGGCGCGTCGCCGGGGTGAGCGCCTTCGGCTTCGGCGGCACCAACTACCACGCCGTGCTGGCCGGTTACGGCGGCGCGCCCGAGCCCGCGCACACCCTGGAGGACTGGCCCGCCGAACTCTTCTGCTTCCGCGGGGCCGACCGTGCCGCCGCCGTACGGGCCGTGGAGCGACTCGCCGCGCGGCTGGCCGACAACGACGCCGCCGGGCGGCCGTGGCCGCTGCGCGACCTGGCCGCGGAGACCGCCTCGGCGCCGGGGCCGGTACAGATCTGCGTGGTGGCCGAGGACCTCGACGACCTCGCCGGCAAACTGGCGGCGGCTCGCGGGCTCACCGCCGCCGAGGGGGTGTACCTGCGCACCCGGGACGCCGACCCCGGTCTGGTGTCCTTCCTCTTCCCCGGCCAGGGCAGCCAGCGCACCGGCATGCTGGCGGAGTTGTTCACCGCCTTTCCCGCGCTGCGCGGTCTCCTGGACGGCGCCGACCCGCAGTGGACCGCGGCCATGTTCCCGCCCGCCGCCTTCACCGCCGCCGAGCGGACCGCCCAGCAGGCCGCCCTCACCGACACCCGCGTCGCCCAGCCGGCGCTCGGCCTCGCCTCCGCCGCCGCACACCGGCTGCTCACCACCCTCGGGGTGCGGCCCGACTGCACGGCGGGGCACTCCTACGGCGAACTGACCGCCCTGTGGGCCGCGGGCGCCTTCGACACCGAGGCGCTGCTCCGGCTCAGCGCCCGCCGGGCCGACGCGATCCTCACGGCCGCCGGGGACGACCCCGGGGCGATGGCCGCCGTGGCGGCCGCGCCGGACCGGGTGGCAGAGCTGACCGGCGGCACCGGCGTCGTCGTCGCCAACCACAACGCCCCCGCCCAGAGCGTGCTCTCGGGGCCGACGGACGCCGTGGACCGCGCCGTGGCGGCCCTGCACACGGCCGGTCTCGACGCCCGGCGGCTGCCGGTCGCCTGCGCGTTCCACAGCCCGCAGCTCGCCGCCGCCCGCACGGCGCTCGCCGCCGAACTGGACGCCACCGCGGTGTCCGCACCCGCCTTCCCGGTCTGGTCCGGCGCCACCGCCCGCCCGTACGACGGCACGCCGGCCGCGCTGCGGAGCACCCTGGCGGGCCAGGTCGCCGCGCCGGTGCGCTTCGTGGACCAGATCGAGGACATGTACGCCGCCGGGGTGCGCACCTTCGTGGAGGCCGGCCCCGGCCGGGTCCTCACCGGGCTCGTCGGGCAGATCCTCGGCGCCCGCCCGCACACCGCCGTGCCGCTGGACGTACCGGGCGAGTCCGCGCTCGCCCGGCTGCCGCACGTCCTGGCCCGGCTCGCCGCGGCCGGGGTCCAACTCGACCCGGAGGCCCTGTTCCACGGGCGTACGCAGATCCTGCCGGAGACCGCACCGCGCCGCCCGGGATGGCTGGTGGACGGGCACGTGGTGCGCACCGCCGACGGCGCGTGTCTGCCGGGCGGGCTGCGCCCGGCGCGGCGGGTGGACACCCCCGGGGACACCGCGGCCGCGCCGCACGAAGGGAGCGCCGCGGCCGGCGGGCCCGTCCGGCAGGATGCGGTGCTGGAGTACCTGCGGACCACGCGGGAGCTCGTGGCCGCCCAACGGGACGTCGTCCTGCGCTACTTGGGAGAGGGCGAGGCCTCCGGGCCGGTGCCGGCGGCGGAGCGGGCGGTGTTGTCGTCCCCCGCACCCGCCGTGACACAGGCCCCCGCCGAGGCCCCCGCCGAGGCCGCCGCCACGCCACCGGCGACGGCACCCGCCGAGGCCGTGCGGCTGAGCCCCGAGGAACTCCTCGACGCCGTACGGGAGATCATCCACACCCGGACCGGCTATCCGCGCGAGATGCTCGACGCCGGGCTCGACCTGGAGGCCGATCTCTCGGTGGACTCCATCAAGCGGGTGGAGATCATCGGCGCGCTGGCCGACCGGATCGGACTGCCGCAGGACGCCGGCGGGGCCACGGAATCGGCGGTGGAACAGCTCGCCCGGGTCAAGACCATCAGCGGCATCGTCGACTGGATCGCCGCCGCGCGCGCCGAGCCCGCACCGGCCTCCGAACCGGCCCCCGCGCCGTCCGGGCCCGCACCGGGCACGCCCGCACCGGTGGTGCCCACCGCTCCTCCCGCCCCGCGCGGCCCCGTGGGCTCCGTCGGACCGGACGAACCCGGCGGCGGACCGGCCCCGTTGCCCCCGACCCGCTCCCTGGTCCGGGCCGTCCCCCTCGGCCCGCCCGCCGGCCGGCCGCCCGCCGAGGTGGTGGCCGGGCTCGACTTCGCCGTGGTCGAGGACGGCCAGGGAGTGGCGCTGGCCCTCACCGCCCTCCTGGAGAGCCATGGCGCACGGGTGCGCACCGTCCCCGCCGAGCGGCTGGCCGGTCTCACCGGTGACGGGGTCGCCGGAGTGGTGGACCTCAGCGCGCTGCGGGCCGGCCACGGAGCCGTCCTGCCCGGTCAGTACGCCGCACTGCGCGGCGCACTGACCGGCGGGAGCCGGTGGCTGCTGCTGGCCACCGCGGCCGGCGGCACCTTCGGCCGGGACGCCGTCGGCGACGCCCCCGACCCGCTGCCCGGCGCCGGGCTGCGCGGCTTCGCCCGGACGGCCGCCCTCGAATACCCCGACGCCCTGATCCGCGCCGTGGACATCGACCCCAAGGACCGCCCCGAACGGATCGCCGCCCAGCTCCTCGGCGAACTGTGCGCCCCCGGCGAGCCGGTCGTCGTCGGCCACGCCCGGGGCGCCCGCACCACCCTGCGCGCCGTCCCCGCCCCGCTGCCCCACGACGGCACCGCCACCGGCCGGCCCCCGCTCGGCCCCGGCTCCGTGGTGCTGCTGACCGGCGGAGCCCGCGGGATCACCGCCCGTACGGCGCTCGCCCTGGCCCGTGCCCACGGCTGTCACGTCGAACTCCTGGGACGCACTCCCCTGGAGGACACCCCCGAGGACCCGGCACTCGCGCACGCCCACGACCGCATCGCGCTGCGTGCCGCGCTGATCGCCCAGGGCCTGCGCCGGCCCGCCGAGATCGAGGCGGCGGCCGGCCGGGTGCTGGCCCGGCGCGAGATCGCCGGCACCCTCGCCGCCCTGGAACCGCTCGCCGCCTCCGTGCGCTACCACGCCGCCGACGTCACCGACGAGAGCGCCGTACGCGCCGTGGTGCACGACATCCGGGCCCGGCACGGCCGCCTCGACGGGATCGTGCACGGCGCGGGGACCCTGGAGGACAGGCTGCTGCGGGACAAGGACCCGGCCTCGTTCGCCCGGGTCTTCGCCACCAAGGTCGACGGCGCCCGCCATCTGCTGTCGGCCGCCGGCGAGGACACCGGATTCCTCGTCCTCTTCGGCAGCGTCGCCGGGGTCTTCGGCAACCGCGGCCAGGCCGACTACGCCGCCGCCAACGACGCCCTGGACACCCTCGCCGTGGCCTGGTCGGCCCGGGCGCCCGGCCGCGTCCTCGCCGTCGACTGGGGACCCTGGGCCGCCACCGGCGGCGGCATGGTCACCGAGGAACTGGAGCGCGCCTACGCCCGCCGCGGTGTCGCGCTCCTGGATCCCGACGCCGCGGTCGCCGCCCTCCTGGACGAGCTGGCGCGGGGCACCGCGGCCCAGGTCGTGCTGGCGGCGGAAGCGAACGGCCGGGCGGCGGACGATGACTGAGGCCCCGCCCTGGCCCGTCGGGTCCAGTGCCGCCGGACCCCGGCATTCCGGACCCCGGCCCACCGACGCCGCGATCGTCGGCATGGGGGCGCTCTTCCCCGGCGCCGGCGACCTCGCCGCCTACTGGCGCAACCTGGTGGCAGGTACGGACTGCATCACCGACGTGCCGCCGGGCCGCTGGGACCCGGAGGTCTACTACGACCCGCACGGCGCCGAGAGCCCCGCCCGCAGCGACCGCTTCTACTGCCGGCGGGGCGGCTTCCTGGACGAGCTGGCCGTCTTCGACCCCACCCGCTTCGGCATCATGCCCGCCGCGGTCCCGGGAGCCGAGCCCGATCAGCTGCTCGCCCTGCGGGTGATCGCCGACGCCATCGCCGACGCGGGCGGCCAGGAGCGGCTGCCCGCCGACCGCTCCCGTATCAGCGTCATCCTCGGCCGCGGCGGCTACATGGGCGTGGCCACCGCCCGCCTGGACCAGCGGGTCCGTACGGCCCATCAGCTCGCCGCCACCCTGCGCGAACTCGCCCCGGAACTGGGGGAGGAGAAGATCGCGGCCGTCCGGGAGGCCTTCCGGGCGAGCCTGGGGCCCGAGGCGCCGGAGGCCTCCATCGGCCTGGTCCCCAGCTTCACCGCCGCCCGGACCGCCAACCGGCTGGACTTCCGCGGCCCCGCCTACACCCTCGACGCGGCCTGCGCCTCCTCCCTGCTGGCCGTGGCACAGGCCGTCGATCTGCTGGCCGCCGGCCGCTGCGACCTCGTGGTCGCCGGAGCCGTGCACCACTGCCACATCGCCACCCTGTGGAGCGTCTTCACCCAGCTGCGCGCGCTCAGCCCCACCCAGCACATCCGCCCCTTCGACCGCCGGGCCGACGGGACCCTGCTGTCCGAAGGCACCGGTGTCGTCCTGCTCAAGCGGCTGACCGACGCCGAGCGCGACGGGGACCGGGTGTACGCCGTGATCCGCGGGGTGGGGGTGGCGGGCGACGGGCGTACCGCGAGCCTGATGAGCCCCGAGGTCGAGGGCCAGGTCCAGGCGCTGGCGCAGGCCTGGCACGGTGCGGGCCTCGACCCGGCGGCCCCCGGCGCGCTCGGGCTGCTGGAGGCGCACGGCACCGGGACCCCGGTGGGCGACCGCACCGAACTGGCCACCCTGGCCAGGGTGTTCGGGCCGCCCGGGGCGGGCCGGGCGCCGGTCGGCCTGGGCTCGGTGAAGTCGATGCTCGGCCACACCATGCAGGCCGCCGGCATCGCCGGACTGATCAAGGCCGCCCTCGCCGTCCACCACCGCACCCTGCCGCCGACCCTGCACCTCGACGAGCCGCACGAGGACCTGGCACGCACCCGTATGCGGCCGGTCACCGCGGCCGAACCCTGGGACGCCGGACCGGCGCCACTACGGGCGGGCGTCAACGCCTTCGGCTTCGGCGGGATCAACGCCCACGCCGTCCTGGAGGAAGCACCGGGAGGACCGGGAGGACCGGGAGGACCGGGAGGACGGGGACGACGCAGCTCCGATGCGCCGCCCGTGCGCCGGAGCTCCCCGTTGTGGATCGCGGAGCCGGAGCGCACCTACTGGCTCACCGCGGACACCCCCGGCGAACTCGCCGAGGAATTACGGAAGGCGGGGGAGCGGGGCGCGGACGCGGACACCGGCGTCCCCGCGCACCACCGTCCCTGCCGGCTCGCGCTGCCCGACCCCACCCCGCGGCGCCGCGCCCTGGCCGCCAAGATCCTCGCGCGCGCCCTGCCCTGGCGCGGCCGCGGCGAGGTGTGGTTCACCCCGACTCCCTTCTTCGGGCCGTACGCCGCGGATCCGGGAGCCCGGCTCGCGTTCCTCTTCCCGGGGCTGGAGGCCGAGTTGCCGCCCTCGGTGGACGGGATCGCCGACCTGCTGGCGCTGCCCCGGCCCCGGGTCACCGGCGGCGCGGGACTGGTCGAGCGGGCCGTCGACACCCTCACCACCGGACGGCTGCTCGCCCGCGCACTGCGCGAACTGGGCATCGCCCCCGATCTGCTGGCGGGCCACAGCCTCGGCGAATGGACCGCGATGGTGGTCGCCGGCATGTATCCGCCGCAGGCCGTGGACGCCTTCCTCGGCTCGCTGCGGCCCACCTCGCTCGCCGTACCCGACCTGGTCTACGCGGCCCTGGGCTGCGGCGCCGCACAGGCGGCCGCGGCGCTCACGGGGCTGGACCGGGTCGCGGTCAGCCACGACAACTGCCCGCACCAGTCGGTGATCTGCGGGGACCCCGGGCAGCTGGCCGAGGCCGTGCGCAGACTCGCGGAGCAGGGCGTACACGCCCAGGAGATGCCCTTCCGGTCCGGCTTCCACACGCCGATGTGGGCGCCCTACCTGGACCAGGTGGGCGCCGCGTTCGACGCCCTGCCGCAACGGGACCCGCAGCTCCCCGTGTGGTCGGCCACCACGGTCGCCACGTTTCCCGAAGACCCGCCCGCGGTACGCCGGTTGGTGCTGCGCCACCTGCTGGAGCCGGTCCGCTTCCAGGAGCTGACCAGGCGGCTGTACGAGACGGGCGTACGCGCCTTCGTCCAGGTCGGCGCCGGCAGCCTCACCGGGTTCGTGGCCGACACCCTCCACGGACAGGACCATCTCGCCGTCGCGGCGGCCGGCTCCGGCGACGCCGGAACGGCACCGCTGCGCCGGCTGGCCGCCGCCCTGTGGGCCGAGGGGCTGAACCCGCGCTGGGACCGGCTGGCGGGCCGGGGCGGGACCGCCCCGCCGGCCGCCGTGTCGCGCGCCACCGGGGCGTCCGCCACCGCGGCGTTCGCCACCGCGGCGTCCGTGGAGCCCGCGGGGCCCGCCACCGTGCCGCCCTTGGGACCGGCAACCGTGCCGTCCGTGGAGCCGGCAATCGTCCCGTCCGTAGGGCCCGCCACCGTCCCGGCAACATCCGGCCCGCCGGTCCGGCTGGACCTCGGCTCACCGCTGGTCCGCCTGGGGGACACGGTGCCGAAGACGGGGATTTTTGCGCCCGCGGGCCCACCCCCACCCCCGAACC
>NZ_SDIF01000173.1 GCF_004122735.1 Streptomyces sioyaensis
GCACTGGGCGGGGCGGTGGGGGCCTCGCTGCCGGCCGGGCCGGGCGTCGCACTGCTCTTGGCCGGCTGCGGGGCGGGCCGCGCGGAGGACTGGCCGGTGTGCTGCGGCTTCGGTGCGCGGTCGTCGGCGTGCGCGGTGCCGGCCGCCGACAGCGCGGCCAGCGCGAGCGCCGCGATCAGCCCGGCGCCGGCCGCACCGCGGGACAGGGGGCGGACGGCGTACGGCCGGGAACCGGCGGCGGTGCGGGGGGTACGGGTGGACTTCACGGTCGGCTGCTCCACGTTCGTCGGCGGGTGGCGCCCGGTGGCGCCCTCACCCGTCACGACGTGCGGCCGGGGCGGGGGTTGCCGGAGGTGCGGAAAAACTTCCGGGGGCTGCCGGTGCCGGGCTCGACCGCCGGCCGCGTCGGCCCACGCTCTGCCGCGGTTCCTCCACCGAGGCCGTCACGGGAGGCGCGCCCGGAGAAACCGCCGCCCGGGGCGGCGCGCAGGCCGCCCCGGGCGGGGCCGTACAGGGGGAGCGGAGCTCAGATCGTGGCCGCGTCGATCACGAAGCGGTAGCGGACGTCGCTCGCCAGCACCCGCTCGTACGCCTCGTTGATCCGGTCCGCGCCGATCACCTCGATGTCGGCGGCCAGCCCGTGCTCACCGCAGAAGTCGAGCATCTCCTGGGTCTCGGGGATGCCGCCGATCATCGAGCCGGCGATCGACTTGCGCTGCGGGATAAGGGCGAACGGCGCGACCGGCAGCGGGCTCTCCGGGGCGCCGACCTGGACCAGGGTGCCGTCGGTGCGCAGCAGCCCGAGGTAGGCGTTCAGGTCCAGGTTGGCCGAGACGGTGTTGACGATCAGGTCGAAGGTGCCCGCCAGCTGCTCGAAGGTGGCCGGGTCGGACGTCGCGTAGTAGTGGTCGGCGCCCAGCCGCAGCCCGTCGTCCTTCTTGCGCAGCGACTGGCTCAGCACGGTGACCTCGGCGCCCATCGCGTGCGCGATCTTCACGCCCATGTGGCCGAGGCCGCCCAGCCCGACGACCGCGATCTTCTTGCCGGGGCCGGCCTTCCAGTGGGCGAGCGGCGAGTAGAGGGTGATGCCGGCGCACAGCAGCGGGGCGGCGGCGTCCAGCGGCATGCTCTCGGGTATGCGCAGTGCGTAGTTCTCGTCGATCACCAGGTGGGTGGAGTAGCCGCCGTAGGTGGGCTCGCCGTCCCGGCCGGTCGCGTTGTACGTGCCGACGTTGCCGAGCTCGCCGGTGCAGTACTGCTGCAGCCCGGCGCGGCAGTTCTCGCACTCGCGGCAGGAGTCGACGAAGCAGCCGACGCCGACCCGGTCGCCCTTCTTGTAGCGGGTGACCCCGGAGCCGACCTCGGCGACCACACCGGCGATCTCATGGCCGGGGACGATCGGGAAGTTCCCGCCGTCGCCCCACTCGGCGCGCACGGTGTGGATGTCGGAGTGGCAGATTCCGGCGTACTTGATGTCGATCAGGATGTCGTGGGCACCCAGCTCGCGGCGCGGAATCGTGATCCGCTCCAGTGGTGCCTTCGGGGCGGGTGCGGCGTACGCGGAGACAGAGGTGTGGGTCATGCCACCGAGAATGCGGCGTTCCGATTGCCCTAGCCAGAGCCCCCTTGAACCTATGCCTGGCGTGCCTATTACTGCCAGAACCCCCCTGCCGCCCGCCGGCGGGAGGCGGCCCCGGCCGGCAAGCGGCCCCGGCTCGGCGGTGATGACCACCATGCCGCACCGGGGCCGCGGCCGGCCGAAGTGTTCCGGCTGCCGGCCGGCGTCGGCTCAGGAGAAGACCACCGAGCGGAGCTTCAACAGCTCCGAGGCGCGGCCGCCGTTGGCCCGGAGCGTGTAGGAATCCCCGGTGCAGTCCGGGCCGGTGAAGACGGTGGCGACGGACGAGGTGTAGTTCTTCGGGGAGTGCGCGGGCAGGGCGCTCGGGTCGGTCACTTCGGGCAGGCTCAAACACGCCCGGCTCGGCGGATCGGACAGCAGACTCACGTGCGGGGTGCCGCCCTCGTCGTTGTACACGTAGGTGAAGGGGCCGGTGGACGCGCCGGCGGGGGAGGCCGGCAGAGCCAGGGCCAGGGCGAGCGCGCTGACGGCGGAGGCGGCGGTGTGGCGGAGACGCATGCGAGGGTCCTTTCATTCCGTTTCCATGCGGAATGTGTGGTGCCCAGCCATACGACCCGTGATGTCCGTTGTCACACGAAGGAGATCCGGCGAAACGAGCGCGCGGTTGTTGTTCGGATCGGCCTGACCCCTACGGGTTCGGATCGGCCTGACCCCTACGGGTTCGGATCGGCCTGACGTCTAAGGGTGTTGAGGTGTGCCGCTGCGCTCCCGTAGGACGCCGGTGATCCGCTCACACCAGTCGCGGGTCTCCCGTTCGAAGCCCAGGCCGCGCAGGCAGGTCAGATACGGGCCGACCCGGGCGCCGTGGGCCAGGAACTCCGCCTCGTCCAGGCCGCCGCGCAACCGGGCCAGCAGCTGCTCGAAGATTTCGACCTTGGCGGCGGCCATCCGGGCCCGCTCCGTCAGCTGCGCGATCACCGGCGCGGCGTCGATCCGGTCCACGGCCTGCACCTTGACCAGCAGATCATCGCGGATGAAGGACGGCCTGGACGCGGCCGCCGCGAACCGCTCCAGCTCGGCCAGGCCCTCGTCGGTGACGTGGAACAGCCGCTTGTTGGGCCGGGTTTCCTGGACCACCTGACGTCCGGCGACCAGCCCTTCCGCCTCCAGCCTGGTCAGCTCCGCGTAGAGCTGCTGCGGCAGTGCGTGCCAGAAGTTGGCGACGCCGACGTCGAACGCCTTGGCCAGCTGATAGCCGCTGTACTCGCCGTCCAGCAGCGCTGCCAGCACCGCGTGCTTGAGAGCCATCGCCCCGGCCACCCTTCCCATACTCAAGAATATGACTAATCATAGTCGCGACTATGGGAGCGCGGGGCGAGGCGCCGGGCCCGGACCCAGGGCGGACCCGGGGCGGACCCGGGGCCGGACGGTTCGCTGCCCGGCCGAGGCGAGGAGGAAGAGTCATGGGGACGACCGCGGACCGCTTCAAGGCGGCGGTGGAGGCACGGGAACTGGGCGTGCTGGAGGAGCTGTTCACCGAGGACATCCGCTTCTACAGCCCGGTGAAGTTCACGCCCTTCGAGGGGCGGCCGATGGTGCTCGGGCTGTTCGGGGTGCTGCTGCGGACCTTCGAGGACTTCCGTTACGTCGGCGAGCTGACGGGCAGCGCACAGACGGCGGCGGGGGCGGACGGCGGCTGCGTCGACTCGGCGGTCCTGATCTTCCGGGCCACCGTCCGCGGTAAGCAGATCCACGGCATCGATCTGCTGCAGTTCGACGAGGCGGGCCGGATCAAGGAGTTGACGGTGATGGTGCGGCCGCAGTCCGCGGTGCAGGCGCTGGGGGAGGCGGTGCTGGACGGGTTGGTCGAGGACGGGCTGGTACCGCAGCCGTAAGCGGTAAGCCGTAAGGCGTAAGCCACAAGGCGCGGCGGACCCGCGCGGGCGAGGCAACCGGCACCCTGCCGTGGCCGTGGCCGGGTGCCGGACGCCTCGCCCGCGCCGGGTCCGGGCGTCCGGCGGGGAGCGTCAGACCCGCTCCGGCTGCTCCACCGAGATCGCCGCGGCCGGGCAGATCGCCGCCGCCTCCTGGACCGCTTCCCGCAGCTCGGCGGGCGGTTCGGCGTTCAGCAGGACGACGATGCCGTCCTCCTCGCGCTGGTCGAAGACGTCGGGCGCGGACAGCACACAGCTTCCGGCGCCGCAGCACTTGTCCTGGTCGATGTGCACGCGCATGGTTCTCTCCAGATCGGGTCGCCCGGCTTCCTGTGGCCGGGGCGGACGGGCGGTAACGGGAGGACGGGAAAGGGCGGGTTACAGGCCGGGCTCCGGGGCGGGTTCCGGCTGACGGGGCGCCGGGTTCACCACGCGACGGGCAGCGCATGCACCCCGTAGATCCCCATGTCGTGCCGGAACGGGACGTCCTCGAAGGGGATGTCGAGCCGGAGACCCGGCAGCCGGCGCAGCAGGGTCTCCAGGGCGATCTGGAGTTCCACGCGCGCGAGGGGCTGGCCCAGGCACTGGTGAACGCCGAAGCCGAACGCCACATGGCGGCGGGCATCGCGGCCGACATCGAGCCCGCCGGCGCCGGGGAAGGTGTCCTCGTCGCGGTTGGCGGTGTTGAGGGTGCACACCACGCCCTCGCCGGCCCGGATGGTGACGCCGCCGACGCGGACGTCCTTGGTGGCGATCCGGGGCAGGCCGTTGTGCACGATGGTCAGATAGCGCAGCAGCTCCTCCACGGCGCCCTTGATCAGCGAGGGGTCGTCGCGCAGCCGGGCCAGCTGGTCGGGGTTGCGCAGCAGGGCGAGCGTGGACAGCGCGGTCATGTTGGCAGTGGTCTCATGGCCGGCGATCAGCAACAGCCGTCCCATGGTGGCGACTTCGGACGAGTTGAGTTCGCCACGGCTGATCAGCCGGCTGATGATGGCGTCGTCCGGCCGCTGCCGCTTGGACTCGGCGAGCCGGACCAGATACTCCAGCAGCTCGTCCTGTGCGGCCCGTACCTCCTCGCGCGTCGACCGGAGGCTGAGCAGAATCGAGCTGCGCTCCTGGAAGAACTCGTGGTCCTCGTACGGGACACCGAGCAGCAGGCAGATCACCAACGACGGCAGCGGCAGCGCGAATTCCGCGACCAGGTCCGCCGAGGTGCGTCCCTCGGTCATCCGGTCGAGCAGCTCATCGGTGAGGCGCTGCACCTCGGGGCGCATCGCCTCCATCTTCTTCACCATGAAGTCGGCGGTGAGCATCCGGCGCAGCCGCGCGTGCTCGGGGTCGTCCATGCGGAGCAGGGTCGGTTTCGTGGCGATGAGCTCGCGTCCGCCGGCGGAGAGGAAGGGGAACCCGGGACGGGTCGCGTCGGCGCTGAACCGCGGGTCGCCGAGCACCTCCCGGACGTCCTGATGCCGGGTCACCAGCCAGCAGGAGGACCCGTCCCACAGCGTCGCGCGGGTGACCGGCTCCTCCCGGAGAGCCCGTTCGACGCCGGGTGCCGGATCGAAGGGGCAGCCGGCGGTCCGCGCGGCCGGGAGGTCGAGTGGGGGGAGGCTCTCGCCCGGCCCGGTGCCGGGGCCCGCCTCGATGCGTTCTGCGGTCGTCATGCGGCTGGTCCTTCCACGAACGGCCACGGCACTGCCGTGGCGAAGGGTGCGGGTGGCGCCACTCCTCGACGGTTCCGTACGAACCGCGTACCGGCTGGGCGGCCGGGCCGGCGAGGTCCTGTCCGCCGGTGTGCATGACCGCCGGTGTCCTGTCCGCCGGGGGTGCATGACCGGAGGCATGACCGGAGCCGTGGGCCGTGGCCGGGACGTGGAGACCGGACGGACACAAGACATGGGGACCGGACACAGGGACCGGAACGTGCCGTGCCGGGCCGATGACTAGTTACCTAAGGTAAGCAACTAAGTGCACGCTAACTCACCCCGGGCGGGGGAGGGAAGGGGTGATCGCGAGCCTCATGAGGTTGGCTCAAACCGAGCGGCGGCCCGCACCGGACAGGGTCGGCGCAGCGGGTTTCCGGCACCCCACGGACGGCTAAAGTGCCTGCATGCCGGACCCCGGAAGAGACCAGGACCCCACCGCCGCACTGCAAAGAGTGCTGGCCACGCTGTCCTATCTGCTCACCCGCTCCCGGGCGCACGAACGCCAGGCCGCCCAGGCGGGGGTCACGGCGGCACGCTCCGATCTCTGGCTGCTGATGGCCCTGGAGGACAGCGGAGGCGTCAGCAGGGTCGGAGACCTTGCCGCGCTGCTGATGGTCGAACCCCCTCATGTCACGCGCCAGATCAGTCAGTTGGAATCGCAGGACCTGGTGGCCCGGACCCCGGACTCCGTCGACCGCCGGGCCCGGAAAGTGGCGATCACCCCGCACGGCAAGGCCATCCTCAACCGCCTGCAGAAGACCAGCCAGGCCGGTCTGCACGAGGCGCTCGCCGGCTTCGACGACGCGGACATCGCCACCACCGTCGCCGTGCTCAACCATCTGGTGGCCTACGCCCGGGAGAAGCACGGGCGGGCGTGAGCGGGACGGGCCTGAGTGGGGCGGACGTGCGAGGGCGGGCGTGAGCGGGGCGGAAGGAAGCGGGGCCTGAGCGGGGCGGGGCCGGGCGGCCCCACCCCGCATGGCGTCACTCGATCTCGACGCGGCCGTTGGTGCCCTTGTCCGCTCCGGGGGTGCCGTTGCGGTCGGTGGTCTGGCCCGGCGAGTCGGGGGCGCCGAGGTTGCGGCGGACCGAGTCCAGGATGGTCAGGCCCTGGCCGACCAGGCCCGCGGCGATCTCGCCGAGGCCGTCGGTGCCGTTGAGGACATTGACGTTGGCGTTGGCCAGGCCCGCGGAGGCTTCCTTGACGATCTGCGGGAGCTGGTCGATGAGCATCCGGTCCAGGGCCACGCGGTCGTGCGAGGCGGCGGCCTCGGCCTGGATCTTCATCCGCTCGGCCTCGGCCATCGCCAGCAGCCGGATGCGTTCGGCCTCCGCCTCGGCGGGCTTGACGACCTCGGCCACCAGCTCCTGCTGGCGCAGTTGGGCCGCGCGCTCGGCGAGCTCGGTCTGGGCGGCGAGGACTTCCTGCTGGGCGTGTGCCTGCGCCAGCGGACCGGCCTGGGCGGCCCGGGCCTTGGCGCGGTCCACCTCCGCGGAGTACTCGGCCTGGACCACGGCGGTCTGCCGGGCGTACTCCGCCTGATTACGGGCGGCCTCCTGCTCCGCCTCGGCCGAGGCCTGGGTGGCCTGTGCCTGGGCGATCTGCGCCTGCCGCTGGATGGCCGCCTTGTGCGGGGCGGACATCGCCTCGATGTAGCCGGTGTCGCCGTCGTCGATCGACTGGATCTGCAGCGAGTCGACGATCAGGCCGATCTTCGCCATCTCCGTCTTGGAGGTCTCCAGGACCTCGGTGGCCAGCTTCTGCCGTTCGGTGACGATCTCCTCGACCGTCATCGAGCCGATGATGGACCGCAGATGACCTGCGAAGATCCGGCCGGTCAGGACCGACATCTGATCCTGGTCGGACAGGAACCGCTGGCCGGCGTTGACCACGCTCTCGGTGTCGTTGCCGACCTTGAACGCGATCACGGCGCGCACCGTCAGTGCGATGCCCTGCCGGGTCACACAGGTCTCCGAGACCTCCGCCTCGCACATCGCCAGCGTCAGAAAGCGGACCTTGCGGAAGACCGGCAGCACGAATGTGCCGTGGCCGGTGACCACTCGGAACGGCGCGCCCCCCTGTCCACGCCTGCCTCCCGAGATCAGCATTGCTTGATCGGGGGCAGGAACGCGGTAACCGAACATCCTTCGTCGTCTCCTCAACTGGCGTTGCCGGCATCGCCGGGCAACGCGTCCAACGGATCCGCCCACTCCATGACATCGACCTGGCGATTGCCACGGGACTCGATCACGAGCACGGTCGCCCCTACCGGAAGGGGCTCGGCGGACCAGGCGAGAAAGGCCTCCGTGCCGCCCCTGATCCGCACCAGGACCTCACCGGGACCGGCAGCGCCACGAGTGCCGATCAGCAGCACTCCCGTACAGCCGATCACGGCATCGTCCTGTGCCATCGGCGGCGGCCCTCCCCCGTTACGTTCCTGGAAAAACGACCATAGCGCTCCGGCGGGCGATGGCCTATGGGGTGATCACGGCGCGTTGGGATCCCGGCCCGCGGCCGTCAATATCCCGCCAGGAAACGGGCGAATGCCTGGCGCAGCGTGGATTTGGTGTGTCCGGCGCGCTTTCCGCGGAGGGCGCTCCGTGGGCTCGGGGGGCCCTGTGGGATTTGTACCGGGGGCCGGGTGGTCAGGGGAGTGGCGATTGCGGTACGGCCGTGGCGACTGCGGCCGTGCGTCCGTGGTGATTACGGGATGGCCGTACTCGGGCGTGCGCGGCCACCGCTGTGTGCAGAGCGAAATGCACAATCCAGGCAAGCAGTACTCGTCTGCATTGTTCAACGGCCCGCTTTAGGGAATCACCTAAGGGGTGCGCCGTAGGCTTCATATGGAGCTGGAAGGCGTTCAGCACGCTTCCGTCCCTCGGCCCCCAGCCGGGATCGGTGCCCGGACGCCGGACCTCCGCCGTGCCGGACGTGCCCCGACCGCAGATGTCGCGAGCGGCCCCTGAACACCTGTCGGATGTACGCCCCCGGCACGAAAAGCGGCATCGCACGATACGAGTGAATCAGCGAATGCGCGAAGAGCCAGTGAGCGAATTCGCAGGCGGAGCTGACCAGTAGACGGAGGGTTTGTGCGCAATCGAGAGATATCACTGACGCCCGGAGCCGAGCCGCAGGAAGCCCTGGGCGTCGCCCGCGCGGCGCTGGAGCGGCACGGCTACCAGTGGGTGCCGCAGACCGACAGCAGCGCGGAGGCGCACGAATGCGAAGGTGAGATCCGCAGCAAGCTCTTCACCGGCAAACTCCGCATGAGCCTGGCCGTTCAGGACCAACGGCTCGTCATGGAAGCCGTGTCCAACGGCCTCGGGCTTGCCGCTGCCACCGGAGCCCCGGCCGCCACCGTACGGATCCGGAACAAGCTGAACCATTGCGCGGACCTGGTGGGCAGCGCGCTCACCCAGGCCGGGCTGGCACGCTGACCAGCGCGTAGGCGGCCTCTGGCGCCTGAGGTGACTCAGTCACCTCAGGCGCCTTCGGCGTCTCGGGCCTCCCCGGCCTCCCGGGTGGCGAACGGGCCGCCGGTGCCGAAGGCCAGCTCGGCGAAGCGTGTGCCGAGGCGGCGGTGGGTGGCGGCGTCCGGGTGGAGCTGATCGGGCAGCGGCAGCTCGGCGAAGTCCGCCTCGCCGTAGAGGGCGCGGCCGTCGAGGTAGTGCAGATGCGGGTCGTCGGCCGCCCGCTGCTTCACGAGGCGGGCGAGCTCCGTACGGATGACGCCGAGCGTCAGCTTCCCGGCGGCCCGCTCCGCGGGGTCGCCCATGGCCGTGAACTGCAGTGTCCCCGCGCTGAGTTTGCTGAAGTCCGGGATGCACGGGCCAGGGGTGTCCTCGTGCAGGGGGCAGTGGAGGGGCGAGACGACCAGCAGCGGTGTGTCGGGGTGTCCCTCCCGGATGGTGTCGAGGAAGCCGTGCACGGCCGGGGTGAAGGCACGCAGCCGCATCAGATCGGCATTGACCAGGTTGATGCCGATCTTGATGCTGATCAGGTCCGCGGGGGTGTCCCGCAGGGCGCGGGCGGTGAACGGATCGAGCAGGGCACTGCCGCCCAGACCGAGGTTGATCAGCTCCACGCCGCCGAGGGAAGCAGCGAGCGCCGGCCAGATCGTGGTGGGGCTCGCCGCGTTGGAGCCGTGGCTGATCGAACTGCCGTGGTGCAACCACACCGTGCGGCCCCCCAGCGGCACCGCCTCGACGGGGGCGTCGGTGCGCAGCGCGACCAGCTCGGTGACCTCGTTGTACGGCAGCCAGATCTCGACGTCCTTCAGCCGGTCGGGCAGATCGGTGAACCGGACGGTGCCGACCGGGCCGGGCCGGGTTTCCGCGGACCCGGTCATCAGGTCCACCGTCTGGACGTTGCCGCCGGTCACGCTGGCCTGGCCGGCCAGGCGGCCGTCGACGAGCAGGTCGTACCGCCCGTCCGGACGGGGCGGGGCGCCCTGGTAGGCCACCTTGGTGCGGAGCGTGTCCAGCTCGACGGCGGTGGCCCGGGTACGGAACACCAGCCGTACGCCGGAGGGCTGGGCCTCCGCCATGGCCAGCTGCCCGTCGGCGCACTGCGCGCGGGCCCGGGCGGGCAGCCGGTGCGGCAGCAGACCGTGCTCGGTGCGCTCCAGGTCGAGCGCGCCGCGCAGCAGGTCCGCGGTGAGGGGGGTGGCGATCCAGTCCGCCGCCCGGGGCGTGGCGGAGGAACCGGGGGCGGTGGT
>NZ_SDIF01000174.1 GCF_004122735.1 Streptomyces sioyaensis
CCGCCACACGCTCCCCTCCCACCCCCACTCCACCCCACCTGACCTGGTCTGATGCGGCGCTCACGACTACGCTCACCGCACCGGAAAAGGGGGACCACAAACAGGGACCGCAAAGGGGGACCACAAACAGGGACCGCAAAGGGGGACCACAAACGGGGACCACTAATGGGGACCGCAAAGGGGGACCACATGGACCGGAACATCCGCACCCTTGAGGACGTACTCACCCTCCTGGACGGCCTGTTCGCTCCGGAGGCCGACCGCTGGACCGCCGACGGGGCCTCCTGGTGGGACAGCTTCTACGCGGACCGCGCGAAGCCGGTGCCGTTCTTCGTGGCGAAGCCCGACGAGAACCTGGTCTCCTGGCTGGACCGCGGACTGCTCACCCCGGGACGCGCCCTCGACCTGGGCTGCGGCCCCGGCCGCAATGCGCTGCACCTCGCCGCCGCGGGCTTCGAGGTGGACGCGGTCGACCTCTCCCCGGCAGCCATCGCCTGGGCCCAGGACCGCGCCGCAGAAACGAAGGCCGAGGTCCGCTTCCTCTGCGGCAACGCCTTCGCCCTCGCCGACACCGCACTCGCCGGCCCGTACGACCTGATCTACGACTCCGGCTGCTTTCACCATCTGCCGCCACACCGCCGACTGAGCTACCTCGCCCTGCTCGACCGCTCCCTGGCTCCCGGCGGCCACCTCGCCCTCACCTGCTTCGCGGCCGGCGCGATGGGCTCCGAGCTCGACGACCGCGACTTCTACCGCCGGTCCGGCCTCCAGGGCGGCCTCGCCTACACCCCGGACTCCCTGCGCACCCTCTTCTCCCCCCTGACGGAACGCGAACTCCGCCGCATGCACGACGAGCCCCCGCACTCCCCCCACTTCGGCGAACCCTTCCTGTGGACCGCCCTCTTCCGCCGGGGGGACGGGCAGTAGCCTTCAGCGGGCGCCGTCACCGATCCAACAGGCTCTCGATACGCTCCCGCATCGTCACCGCTCGCGCGTCCCGGTAGTCGCTCAGCAGCCGCAGCACGTCCTCCCAGCACCGGTTGGCTTGTACCGCGTCTTCGCTGCGCAGCGAAGACGCGAGGCTGTCCAGCGCGACGGCATGGTGCCAGGTGTCGCCGAGGACCTCGTGCACGGCGACAGCCCGGCGGTGGAAGTCGGCGGCTTCGTCATGTCGATCAAGGCGCTGGTACGTCTCGCCGACACCCTGCAACGCGAGCGCCTCGCGACTGCGGTCGCCCAAACGGCGATGGATCACGGCCGATCGCTGGTACGAGGTCAGCGCCTCCGCAAGCTGTCCCTGAGCGCGCTGGGCCGCTCCCAAGCAGAGGAGCCAGTACCCCTCCAGCACGTGATCACGCAGCTCCAGGGCAATGTCCAAGGCATCATTCGCCGCGCGGAAGGCTTCGCACAGTTCACCGCGTTCGAGGTGGACGGCGCTTTGGATGCGCAGAACATTTCCCGCGCTGCGCTTGTTTCCGGCGTCCTGATGGATCGCCAGGGCCCGATCAAGCTGGTCCGCCGCTTCCGTCAGGCGTCCGGCCTGCACGTATGCCTCGGCGAGGTTCGCGAGGGCGACTGCTTCCCAGTGCTCCACGCCGAGATCGCGGAAGAGGGAAATGGCTCGTGCGAAGTGGTCCTCGGCGTCGCCCAATCGTCTCGTGCGCAGCAGGATCAGGCCCAGGGCATTCAATGCCGCGGCCTCACCGCGCACATCACCCAGTTCGCGCCGCATCGCGAGGGCCTCATGGTGCGAACGCAACGCCTCGGTGAGGTGGTTGAGCCGGCGGTGGGCGAACCCCAGGCTCTCCAACAGTCCGGCCGCAGCGCGACGGTCGCCAAGGCGTTGCGCCGCGCGCAAACCCAATTCTCCGGTGGCAAGCCAGTCGGTGACGGGGGCCGACGGGGCCTGGGCACTCCAGAACACTGCGGAAAGCTGCCAGGTATATCGGTCGAGTCCTGCTTTCTCGGCAGCGCGCACGGCAGCAACAAGATTGGCCTGCTCCCGTTCGGACCAGTCGACAGCCTGGTCATAGTGGGAGAAATTCAGGGGGTCGACAGCCTCGTCGGCGGGATCGAGCGCGACGTGTTCGCGGGCCGGAGCGATCCAGCTCTGTGCGCTGTCGGCTGTGTGGAGGTACCAGTCGAGTACGCGCCGCATCGCGGCAGCGCGGCTCTCCGGGGTCTCCTCCAGTCGGCTCTGATCGGTTGCGTAGGCCCGGAGCAGATCGTGGAACTCGAATCGATCGGGGGCGGTCTGTTCCAGCAGATGCGCGCCGACCAGGACATCGAGCAGGTGCCGTGCTCGTCTTACGCTGATTCCGGCGAGAGCGGCAACAGCACCGATGCCGAACTCGGGCCCTGGATGCAAACCCAGCAGCCGGAAAAGGCGTGCCGCATCCGGGGGCAAGGCCCGGTATGACCAGGAAAACACAGAGCGCACCGCCTCGGCATCCTGTTCGTCTCCCGTGCTCAGTGCCTCCCATAAAGCCGACTCGTCACGCAGGTCCGCAATGAGTTCGTCCAGCTGCATATGGGGGTGGCTCGCTGCGCGTTCCGCCGCAATCCGTAAGGCCAAAGGGAGCCGCGCGCAGAGACGGGCGAGCGCGACCAGCTTCTCCGCGTCGTCCTCAGCTCGGTAACCAGAGGTGACAGCACGCAAGAGAGCAACGGCTTCGGCTTCGGGCAAGGTGCCCAGAGTGAGGCGATGCGCCCCGTCGCGCACGGCGAGTCCGGACAGACGCCCACGGCTGGTGACGATGACCAGGCAACCGGCGTGGCCGGGCAGCAGCGGCCTCACCTGAGCAACGCTTGCGGCGTTGTCCAAGACGACGAGTACCCTGCGGTCCGCCAGCAGGGAACGGAACAGGGCAGCGGCGGAATCGGTCTCGGACGGCACTCCTGCCGCGGGAACACCCAGTGCGGTCAGGAACCGGTGCAGTGCGTCTTGTGCGGTGACGGGTTCGCCGGGGTCGTAGCCCCGCAGGTTGACGTAGAGCTGGCCGTCGGGGAATTCGTTCCGTACTTGATGGGCCCAGCGCAACGCCAGGGAGGTCTTTCCCGCTCCCGCCGTACCGGCAATGACACAGACCGCAACGACAACGGAGTCGTCGGTGTCGTCGGTGCCGCTGGTCAGGATCGTATGGAGCCGGCGCAGTTCCTCGGTCCGGTTGACGAAGCCCGGTACATCTCGCGGTAGTTGTCGTGGAGTGATACCCGCTGGGTTGTCAGGCGCTGGACCGTGGTGAAAGTGAATTCCCCCGCTGATGGCTCCCGCTTGCACCGTGTCGCGGGACGAGCCGGACAACTGGTTGTCCGTTCTGCCCGAACGCGCCTCGCCCATTCCGTCGTGATTGATCGCTACTCAGCCTTCGTCTGTGGTGGCCTAAGGTGCGCCACACTGCGTGCGAAGAAGGGCAAGACGTCCTCGCCGGTCTCGTAAAGCGTCCGAATGAAGTCTCCCCAACGCCTGACCAGTCCAGGTTCGAGGAAGCGGACGGCTCCGTCCAGGGATCCGGCTTCCGTGTAGAGGACCTGGTAGAGGACCTGGTCGCCGACCACGACCACCTCGGGCAGCGGGCCACCGGCCTCGAACGCCGCCACCTGGGCCGGGCCGACCACCCGGATCTTCTTGCCGCACTCCGCCTGCACCCTCAGCGCGTGTAACTCCCAGTGCAGGTACGGCGTGAGAGGCTCTTCGACCACCCGCACGCGATGGAACGCGGTACTCCGTTCCCGGTCCCGCTGAACGGCCTTTTCTAAATCCTCTCGCTCGTCCTCAAGGAGCCGTAGCGCTTCCTCCCAGCGGCCGTGGCGAAACGCCTCCCAGCTGGCGTCCTGCTCCTCGAAATCCTGCCGTCGCTCCAGCTTCCAGGAGTGCCGACCGCGGACGTCGCCTCGATATCGCCGGAAGTCACGTCTGTACGCCTCGATCGGCAGTCGTTCCCCTTGCGACGCGACGAGTTCAAGGGCGCTCTGCTCAAGCATCGGCGATATCCGGCTTGGCTGAGCGGAGCATACGGCCGGGGATGACCACGAGACGTTCGTCCGCGGCGATGGTGACATCCGCGGGCAGGCGGGCGGCGTACGCGTCTGTCAGGTCCCGTCCGACGATCGCGATGTCGCCATTGCCCAGCTCCCAGATGTCCGGGCAGCCGTCTTCATCCTTGGTGGTGCCCAGCTCCTTGGCCGACTTTCCCAACCTCCGCACGAACAGCGCGGACGGATCGGCTTCCCAGGGACGCGCCATACCCTCTCCGATCTTCTGCCTCCGGTCCCGCTTCGGCGATTACAGATCGTAGGGGATGTCGTCACTCACTGTATAGATGCATCTCGGTCACCATCGATCACCCGCCGGAGGCGCCCGCCGCCAGCAGAGCCGCGGCGGCGGTGCGGGCCTGTCGGGCGGTGGACGGGTCGCCGCTGACGGCGGCCGTGGTGATCGCCCCGTCCACAAGGAGGGACAACTGGGCGCCCATGGCAGCTGGTTCGGTGACTCCCGCGTCCCGGGCGAGGTCCGTCAGATACGAGAGCAGGGCGCGTTTGTGCTCCCGGGCGACGCGGCCGACGCCGTCCGAGGTCGCGCCCAGCTCGCCGAAGGAATTGATGAAGGCGCAGCCGCGGAAGTCCGGGGCGGAGAACCAGTCGTGCAGCCAGTCGAAGACCGCGAGCGGGCGGGCGTCGGGGGTGTCGGCGTGCTCGGTGACGTACGCGGCGAGGGTGGTGCGCCACCGGGCGTCGCGGCGGCGCAGATAGGCCTCGACGAGGTCGTGCTTGGCGGGGAAGCACTGGTAGAGGCGCTTGAGGGACACCCCGGCCGTGGTGCGGAGTTCGTCCATGCCGACGGACTGGATGCCACGGTCGTAGAACAGTTTCTCCGCGGCGTCGAGTATCCGCGTACGGGCTTCGTCGTGGTCCATGGCCCTTCCGGCACTTTCCAGGAGAACGGTCGTTCTCTACACTAGCCGAACGAGGGAGAACGATCGTTCTCCGGAGGTGGAGAGAGGGAGATCGCCATGCCGCCACGCCCACCGTTCCCGCCGTTCGACGAGGCGAGTGCGCGACAGAAGGTGCAGGCCGCCGAGGACGCCTGGAACACCCGCGACCCCGAGCGGGTCGCCCTCGCGTACACCGAGGACTCGGTCTGGCGGAACCGGGACACCTTCCTCGCCGGCCGCGAGGAGATCGTCGCCTTCCTGCGCCAGAAGTGGGACCGCGAGCTGGAGTACGCGCTGCGCAAGGAACTGTGGTCCTACGACGGCAACCGGATCGCGGTGCGCTTCCAGTACGAGTGCCATGACGCGGCCGGGCAGTGGTGGCGCAGCTACGGCAACGAGTTGTGGGAGTTCGACGAGGACGGGCTGATGCGCCGCCGGGAGGCCGGCATCCACGATGTCGCGATCGGGGAGGCAGAACGTCGGCTCTTTGGGCCTCGGCCGGAGGGGGAGAAGGGGCGGCCGCTTCCGTTCCGCTGAGCGGAGCCGCCCAGGGTGGTCACCCGGCCGCGCCGGGCGGCTCCCCGTTCTTCCCGAACTCACGGATCATCGTGGCTTGTTGTTCGGGATGCCTCGCCACTTCGAAGTGCCGGCCCGAACCAGCGGCCGGCCCGGAGCGTCGCTGTCAGCAGGGCGGAGGAACCGGAGGCATGACACGGCACGGGGACGCCGTCAGGCCTGCCGGCCACGTGGTCGCTGTCGGCCGAACGGGCGGAAGATGAGGTAACGACCATCGCCCGGCCTCACCTGCGGGAAGGGCGATGGCATGAGCCACAGCCACGCCGACGATCTCGATCTCCTCGCGCTCCCGCATCGAACGGCAGGTGAGCACACGTGAGAGCCTTCGTTCTCCGGAAGGTCGGCGAGGTCGGCGTCATCGAGAAGCCGGTCCCCGAGCCCGGTCCCAATGACGTGGTCGTGCGCACCACCGCGGCCTTGGTGTGCACGACCGATGTGCACGTCATGCGGGGCGTCATTCCGGTTGCTCCGGATGTGACGCTGGGGCACGAGGCGGTCGGTGTCGTCCATGCCCTCGGCTCGGCTGTCGAGGGACTGGTCGAAGGCCAGCGCGTCGCGGCTGCCGGGATCACGCCCTGCTTCCAGTGCGATTCCTGCCAGCGCGGATTCTCCTCGCAATGCCACGGGCTGATGCTGGGCGGCGCCGCATTCACCAACCGGCGTGACGGGACACTGGCCCAGTACTTTCTCGTCAACAATGCCGAGGCCAATCTCGCACCGATTCCCGACGGGCTCTCCGACCACCAGGCGCTGTACGCCACGGACATGCTCTCCACCGGGTTCGTCGCCGCCGAACACGCGGAGCTCGCCCTGGGCGAGACGGTCGCGATCTTCGCGCAGGGCGCGGTGGGGCTGTCGGCGACGATCGGCTGCCGGCTGCTCGGCGCCGGCCTCATCATCGCCGTCGAGTCGATTCCCGCTCGTCAGGAACTCGCCCGCCGGTTCGGCGCCGATCTGATCGTCGACCACACACAGTGCGACCCGGTCCAGCGGATCCTGGAGCTGACGGACGGCCAGGGGGTCGACGCGGCCATCGAGGCGCTCGGCAGCCCGGAGACCTGGGAGGCGGCCTTCCGGGTCACGAAGCCAGGAGGGCGTATTTCCAACGTCGGGTACCACGGGGAGGTGCGAGAGCCGCTGAAGATCCCCCTGGAGCCGTTCGGATACGGCATGTCCGACAAGCAGGTCTACGGCGGGTTCAACCGCGGAGGTCGCGGGTGGCTTCGGCGGATCTTCCGGTTGATGGAGACGGGGAAGGTCGATCCCACGCCGATGACCACGCACGAATTCGGTTTCGGTGAGATTGAACGGGCCTTTCAGATGATGGCGTCGAAGGAGGGGGGCATCATCAAGCCGCTGATCCACTTCGAGGGGGGAGGCGGGGCGTAGGGGGTGCCGGTGCAGCACCAGCTGTGGCAATGCGGAATTGCCGAGGTCGGCGAAGTGTTTGGCGTCGACCAGCGCCTTCCGGCAGCGCGGTTCGGTGGTCTTCCACCCGGACAGCCACCACGCCCGTGAGGTGATCGGCCACCAGGTACGCCTACAGGCCGCGGGACGGTCAGCGAGCTGCTGCCGAATCCGCCTCTGCCGAAGCCCCTGCCGCGCCACCCGGCGCACCGCCCATCTCGCCCGACCCGCCCGACCCGCCCGCCTCACCCGTCGCGCACCGCTGGAGCGCGGGCAGCTTGGCCGCCGTCGCGGCATCCGCCGGTATACAGGCGAACAGCTTGATGCCGGGCGCGTCCAGCGCCGCCAGCTTCACATAGTCAAAGGTCAGCGCCCCGACCCGGGGATGCGCAAAGCGCCGGCGGCTGCTGCCGAAGTCGGCGATGTCATGCGCCGCCCACCAGGTCCGGAATTCCGGGCTCGCCTCCCGCAGCCCGTTCGTGAGCTGCTCGAAGCGCGGATCCCCCGAGCGCTGCCGGGCGTCCGCCCGGAACTGGGCGACCAGGTCCTGCGCCTGCCCGTCCCAGTCGGCGAGCAGCGAGCGCATCGCCGGATCCATGAACACCAGCCACAGCAGATTGCGTTCGGCCGGCTCCAGCTGTCCCGGATCGCCGATCAGTCCGGCCTCGGCACGGTTCCAGCCGACCAGATCCCAGTTGGCGTCGAGGAGATAGGCGGGGTGTGGTTCGAGCGCCTCCACCAGCTTCTGCAGGGCGGGGCCGGGACCGCCGTCCGCCGGGCGCTCCGGCAGCGGCGCTCCGGCCAGCGCGAACAGATACCGGCGCTCCACCGAGCTGAGCATCAGGGCCCGCGCCAGGCTCATGAGGACCTGCCGGCTGACGGTGATGTCGCGCGCCTGCTCCAGCCAGGTGTACCAGGTCACGCTGACCCCGGAGAGCTGGGCGACCTCTTCGCGCCGCAGCCCCGGGGTGCGCCGCCGGGGCCCCGCGAGGATGCCCGCCTCCTGGGGCGAGAGCCGCTCCCGGCGCGAGCGCAGGAACTCCCCGAGGCTGCGGCGTCGTTGCTGGTCGTCCATCGGTACTCCCGTTCGCCGCGGCTCGCGGGGGCGTCGGCCGCGTCGGGGCCGCCGCGCGGACGTCTGGGGCGCAGCACGTAGAGGGGGGTGGTGGGAAAACCAGCATAATCGGTCTCTGTTGGCCGCAGCGGCGTCGTCCGACGCTGGCCGCATGAACCAGACACCACCCCCGGCCGCCAAAGGACCGCGCACCGCGACACCATCGCCGGCCGGCGGATCGTCCAATACGGCCGGAGGGGCATTCCATACGGCCGTCGGGGCAACCCATACCGCCGATGGGGCACCCCATACAGCTGCGGGCTCGTCCGACACAGCCGGCGGACCGCAAGCCGTCGGCCCCGCAACAGCAACCCCCTGGCGCGCCCTGGCCATCGTCCTGGTCGGGGCCTTCATGGCGGTGCTCGACACCTTCATCGTGCTGGTCGCCGCGCCCGCCATTCAGGCCGACCTGCACGCCTCCGCGGCCGATGTCCAGCTCGTCCTGGCGGGCTATCAACTCACCTACGCCCTCGCCCTGATCACCGGCGCCCGGCTCGGCGACCGCTTCGGGCGCAAGCGGCTGTTCCTGCTGGGGATGGCGCTGTTCACGCTGTCCTCCGTGGGCTGTGCGCTCGCGCCCGGCGCCGGCGGCCTGATCGCGGCACGACTGGTCCAGGGCCTCAGCGCGGCGGCGATGTTCCCGCAGGTCTTCGCGGTGATCCAGGTGATGGTCCCGGCGGAGAAGCGCCCGACGGCGTTCGGTGCGCTCGGTGCCGTCATCGGAATGGCCACGATGGCCGGGCAGTTGGTGGGCGGTGTACTGATCGCCGCCGATCTCTTCGGTTCCACGTGGCGGCCGGTCTTCTGGGTCAATGTGCCCATCGGTGTGGTGACGCTGCTGCTCGCCGGGCTGTTCGTGCCCGAGTCACGGGCGCCGCGGGCCCGCCGGCTCGATCTGCCCGGTGCCGTGGTGCTGACCGTGGCGCTCTTCCTGCTCGTGGTGCCGCTGGTCGAGGGCCGCTCGTCCGGCTGGCCGCCGTGGACCTGGATCGGCCTGGCCGCATGCGTGCCCGCGTTCGCCGCGTTCGGGCTGGTGGAGCGGCGGGTGGACGCGGCGGGCGGCGCCCCGCTCGTGCGGCTGGGGCTGCTGCGTGAGCGTGCGTTCGCGGTCGGGATGGCCCTGGTCCTGCTCACCTACGCGGGCATCAACTCCTTCTTCCTGATCCTGTCGCTGACGTTGCAGGACGGCCTGGGGAAGGACGCGCTCGGGGCCGGGCTGGTCTACACGCCGCTCGCCGTCGCCTTCTTCGCCGCCAGCCTCCTCGCCGGACGGCTGGCCCGCTTCGGGCGGCGGGTGCTGCAACTCGGCGCACTGACCGGCCTCGTGGGCTTCCTCGGCACCGTCGCGCTCGCCGTCCACTCCGGTGCCGGGCTGACCGCCTGGGAGCTGACACCGGCCCTGGTCCTGGTGGGCGTGGGCAACGGCCTGCTGGTCACCCCGCTGCTGAACGCGGTGCTCCGCACCGTCGGCCCCGCGGAGGTGGGCATGGCTTCCGGGGTGCTCTCCACCGGCCAGCAGATCGGCGGCGCGGTCGGCGTGGCCGTCGTCGGGATCCTCTACTACGGCGCGCTCGGCGGCGCCGGCCACCACGACATCGCCGCGTACGGGCACGCCCTGGCGGCCTCAGTGGGCCTCAACGTCGCCCTGTCCGCCGCGATCTCGGCCCTGCTGCCACTCCTCCCGCCCGGCGGGGCCCGCCGCGCGTAGGGCCGGCCGGGCCGGACGGCAGTGCCGGCCAGGGCAGACCGGAAAAAGGATGTGTGGATCAGGCACCCGGTTGACAGGCTGAGGTCATGTCTCGCGAGCACGCCCCGGCCACCGGCCCCGGCTCCCCC
>NZ_SDIF01000175.1 GCF_004122735.1 Streptomyces sioyaensis
CCTCGCCCACCGCCTCCTGGGGCTCCCCATGCAACCCCGGCAGACGGAGGAGAGCCGGCAGCCCGCAACGGCGGGTGCCGTGGCGCGGTGGGCGGGGAGGCGTTCGACGGTCGTGGTGCCGGTGTCGGATTCCAGGGCGGGTGCATAGCCCGCGGCGCGCAGCGCGTCCAGGGTGGCGGTCGGCGGTTGGCCGCTGACCAGGACGGTCGGGGCGATCTCGCGCAACTCGAGGGCGCGCAGCGCGCGGTGCGCGGCGAGCTCCTTGAGGAGGGCTTCGTCGTCGGAGCGGATGCAGCAGGCGACGGGCAGCACCCGCATCCGGCCGTGGGCACGGGCGGCGTCCTGGATGAGGTAACCGAGCGGCTGCGGCAGGGTGTCGGTGGCCGAGGCGCGGGTGAGGTCGTCGACGAGGGTGGCGGCGGTGTGGCCGGAGTCCAGCGCGCGGCGTACCGAGTGCGGGGTGAAGCGCCAGGTCACGGCGTGGCCTTCGGATTCGCGGTCGGCCGCGGAGGCGAGGAGTCCGGTGAGCGCGGCGGAGGGGCGGCCTGGGACGACGGCGGTCAGATCGGCCTGGAAATGGGCCTGTTCGAGGAGCGGCGGCAGTAGTGCGGCGAGCGGCTCGTCGAGGGACTGCGGGTCGGCGAGCAGCGCACGGCCGAGGGGGGTGAGCGTCCCGTGGGCGGCCAGGCCCAGGTAGGCGGCTTCGTGGAGGGTGTGGGCGGCGCGTTCCTCCGCCATCGGCCGGCGGGTGACGGCGAGGGGGCGGTACCAGTCGGCTGCCCGGAGGAGGTCGGTCCACGGGGTGCGGTGGTCCGTCTCCGGCTGCGGGGGTTCGCTGAGCGGCAGCGCGGGGAGCAATGGACCCGCGCCGAGGGGGACGGTGTCCAGGGCGGCGAGGAGGGCGTGCCGGAGGGCGGGCGCATGCCGGTCGTGTCCGCGGACCAGTGCGGTTGCTGTCTCGCCGAACGGGGTGTGGGTCGGGACGTCCCACAGGTCGGACCAGGCGGCCAGGACGGGGGCGACGCGGGCGCCGGGCGGGCGGGTGAGCCAGTCGTCGTAGGCGCCGGTGGGCAGGGCGGTGATGCCGGACGGGGTGCGGGTGAGGGCGATGAGGCCGGCGGCGAGGGTGAGGTCGAGGAGGAGGCGGGTGAGCGGTTCGGCGGCGCCGGCCGCTTTGGCCAGCCGTTTGATCTCCCGTACGGTCAGCCCGCCCGACTTGCGCAGGGCGGCGGGCTGGGCCGCCAGAGAGGCCAGCAGGCGCTCCACGGTGGCGGCGAGGTTCGCCACGGCCGCCCGGGATTCGTCGTGCGGCGAGGTCGGGGGGATGGTTGCGGCGCGCTCTTCCGGGACGGCGATGTCGTCCGGGACGGGCCGCGGAACGTCGGCGAGGAACGGGCCGAGGTCGTGGCCGGCGAGGAGTTGCGGTGCGCGGGGCGGGACGACGATCGTGCCGTCCTCGGCCGGTGCGGCGAGTCCGTCGTCGCAGAGGGCGCGCAGCGCGTTTTCGGCGGCGGTGCGGGTGGGGCCGGGCGAGGTCGCGTCGAGGGCGGCGAACACGTCCTGGGCCGGGACGGGTTCGGTGGCCAGATGCGCGAAGGACAGCCGGTGCGCCATCAGGGACTGGTAGTCGGCGCCCGGGGCGGGGGCGGCGGGTCCGGGGGCGGCCTGCCCGGCGCGCTCCTGGCTGAGGCGGGCGGCGGTGGCGAGCACCGTCAGGCGGGGGTGGTCGAGATGCACCACCAGTTGGTGGAGGGTTTCGTACGACCACAAGGTGCTAGCCAGGCCGCGGAGTTCTGTGGGGGCGGGGCGGCGGGCGAGCGGCTCGGCGTGGCGGGTGAGGAGCGCGGCGAGCTGCTCGGGGGTGCGCCGGGCGAGGGACCGGGTGAGTGCGTCGAGACCTTCCACGGCGTCGAGGTTAGTCATCGCGCGAGCAGGGTGGTGAGCGCGCCCACGGGGTCGGGGTCCGCGGGGCCGGCGGGCCACCAGTCCTCGGCGCCGGGTTCGGATTCGTACGGATACCAGCGACTGTCGTGGCCGAAGCGGAGCTGAATGCCGCGGTCCGGGTCGGTGAGGTGGTTGTGGCGCGGGCGCAGGGACGGGAGGTCCGCGGCGAGGAGGGCGCTGCGGGCCCGGTCGAAGTCGCCGGCCGGGGGGTTCCAGGGGGTGTTGAGGAGGACGAGGCCTTCGGGGCCGCCCTGGCGCCAGGCGGCGACGGCGCGGGCCACGTCCGTGGGCGTGCGGCCGGTCGCCGCGGCGAGGTCGCGGTAGAGGGCACGGGTGGTGGCCGTCAGGCCGGCGGTGGGGTGGGCCGTGGCGGTGAGGCGGATGGCGTCCTCCCAGGGGGGCAGGGCCGGGAACGGGCTGTGGACGGCCAGGTGTTCCGTACCGGGGCCAGGGGTGCGGGCGGCGGTGGCGCAGGCGTGCGCGCGGGCGGCGGCGTCGGCTGCCAGGAATTCGAGGGTGGCGGGGTCGAAGGGGAGACCGTCGCCGTCCGGGAGGGCCGGCGGCCGGCCGGGCTGCGGCGGCAGCGGTAGGGGTGGCGGCAGCGGCGGCCGGGGGCGGCCGGCGAGGGCCGACCGGGCCGGGACCCCGCGCGACGGGGGCTCACCCGGTGTGGGCTGCTCCCCGGGGACGCCGCCGGAGGCCGCCGCTGAGTCCTGTTCGGCGTCGGCGGCCTGCGGCTCTCCCCCGGTTCCGGGCCCGCGGCGGTACGGGGCCGGCCGGCCGGCGGCGGGGGCGTGGTCGCGGGCTTCACGGGCGGTGAGGGCGGCGTTGCGGCGGGAGAGTGCGTCGAGGAGTTCGCGTTCGCCGCGGCCGCGCATCAGCAGCAGCACGAACGGGTCGGCGTCCAGGAGCCGGGCCACCTGGAAGCAGAGCGCCGCGGCGTGTTTGCAGGGACGGCCGTGGTCGGGGCACGAGCACCGGGGGACGAGGTCGCCCGGTCCCGGAAGGAGGCGTACCTCGCCCTCGGCCAGTACGGGCGGAAGCTTCTTGGCCAGCAGGGCGGTGAACCGGCCGGGCTCCGCGGCGATGGCGTCCAGGAGGCCGTCCCACTCCTGGTCGGTGAGGGTCCGGAGGCGGATTTCGGCGCTGTAGGGCCGGGGTCGGCTGCCGCGGACGGTGGCGACGATGCGGCCGGGAGTGACGTTGATGGTGTCGACATGGCCGTCGCGGGCGTAGGTGCGGCCGCGGGCGAGCCGGGCGCTGTCGAGGGCGGTGGTCTCCAGGGCGTCCAGCCAGGCGCTGCCCCACCAGGATTCGGCGAACAGCCCCCGGGCGCCTGTACGGACCGGCAGGGGCGGGAAGGTGCGTGAGCGGTCCGCGCGGGCCAGCCGGTCGGCTGCGGCGGCGCGCCCGGAGGCGGGGCGTGGGTTCATCCGGGCCTCCGGAGGGAGACGAGGTCGGCGAGGTCGGCGTCGGACAGCTCGGTCAGCGCGCTCTCGCCGCCGGTCAGCACCGCGTCGGCGAGCGCCCGTTTGGCGCCGAGAAGTTGGGCGATGTTGTCCTCGACCGTGCCCTCGGCGATCAGGCGGTGGACCTGGACGGGCTGGGTCTGGCCGATGCGGTACGCCCGGTCGGTGGCCTGTTCCTCCACCGCCGGATTCCACCAGCGGTCGTAGTGGATCACATGGCCCGCACGGGTCAGGTTCAGGCCGGTGCCGGCTGCCTTCAGCGACAGCAGGAAGACCGGGACGTGTCCCGACTGGAAGCGGTCGACCATCGCCTCCCGTTCGGCGACCGGGGTGCCGCCGTGCAGCAGTTGTACCGGGATGCCGCGCCGGGTCAGATGTGCGTCCAGCAGCCGTGCCATGCCCACGTACTGGGTGAAGATCAAGGTGGCGCCGCCCTCGGCGAGGATGGTGTCGAGGAGTTCGTCGAGGAGTTCGAGCTTCCCGGAGCGGGCGGCGACGCCGGGCGCGGCCTCCTTGAGGTACTGCGCGGGGTGGTTGCAGATCTGCTTGAGGGCGGTGAGCAGCTTCATGACCAGGCCGCGGCGGGCGATGCCCTCGGCGTTCTCGATCCGGGAGAGGGTCTCGCGGACGACGGCCTGATACAGCGCGGCCTGTTCGCGCCCCAGCGCCACCGGGTGGTCCGTCTCGGTCTTGGGCGGCAGTTCGGGAGCGATGCCGGGGTCGGACTTCTTGCGGCGCAGGATGAACGGGCGCACCAGCCGGGCCAGCCGCTCGGCCGCCGCCGGGTCCTCGCCGCCCTCGACCTCACGGGCGTGCAGCGCACGGAAGGTCTTGAGGGGCCCGAGGAGCCCGGGGGTCGTCCAGTCGAGGAGGGCCCACAGCTCCGAGAGGTTGTTCTCCACGGGGGTGCCGGTGAGGGCGATCCGGGCGGGTGCCGTGATGCTGCGCAGCGCCTTGGCCGTCGAGGAGCGCGGGTTCTTCACATGCTGGGCCTCGTCGGCGACGACCCATGCCCATGGCCGGCCGGCCAGTTGGGGCGCGCTGCTGCGCATCGTCCCGTAGGTCGTCAGCACGAAGCCGCCGTCCAGGCCGTCGAGGCTGCGGCCGGGGCCGTGGAAGCGGCGTACGGCGGTGCCGGGCGCGAAGCGTTCGATCTCGCGCTGCCAATTGCCCAGGAGGGAGGCCGGGCAGACCACGAGCACCGGTGCACCGGGCCGCCGGTGCAGATGGAGCGCGATGACGGTGACGGTCTTGCCCAGGCCCATGTCGTCGGCGAGGCACCCGCCCAGGCCGAGGGAGGTCATGGTGTCGAGCCAGGCCATGCCCCGTAGTTGGTAGTCGCGGAGGGTGGCGCGCAGTCCGGGCGGCTGGGGCAGGGGGCGCGAGTCGGTGGTGAGGCGGCGGCGCAGCGCGGCGAGTGCGCCCTGGGGCACCACCTCGACCTCCTCGCCGTCCACCTCCGTGCTGCCGTGGAGCGTCGCGGCGAGGGCGTCGACCGGCTCCAGGTAGCCCAGTTCGCGCTTACGGGCCTTGCGTACGAGCCCGGGATCCACCAGGACCCACTGGTCGCGCAGCCGGACGACAGGGCGGTGCGCCTCGGCGAGGGCGTCCATTTCCGCCTCGGTCAGCGCCACCCCGTCCAGCGCCACCTGCCAGCGGAATTGCAGCAGTTCGCGGGTGTCGAAGAAGCCGAAGCCGTCCGCGGCCGAGCCGGGTGCCGGGCGCAGCACGGCCGCCGCGGTCAGGCCGCGGGCCAGTTCCCTGGGCCAGTGGACCGTCACTCCCGCGGCGCCCAGACGCGGCGCGGCCTCGCCCAGCAGCTCGTACAACTCGGCCTCGCCGAGCGGCAGTACGTCGGGCACCGGCCGCTCCAGGAGGCGGGCGAGCGGGGCCCAGACACGGGCCGCGCGGCGCAGCGCGAGGAGGGTGTCGACGCGGGAGCGCGCCCCGAAGTGCTCGGGCCCTTCGCCCTCCCACAGGTCCCGGGCGTCGGCGACCAGGGTGGGGTCGGTCAGGCTGTGCACCTGTAGGACGGCGGCGGCCGCACCGCGCTCTTCGGCGTCGCCCGCCCCGTTCTCCTCCTGCCGGTCGAAGAGCCGGTGCGGGGAGAGGTCGAGGCGCAGCGAGAGCCGCACCCCCGCGTCGACGCCGGCCGCGACCTCGGCGGCCCATTCCCGGGCACCGGGCAGGTGTTGGGGTGTCACCGCGGCATACGGGGCGCCGGCCACCAGTGCGGCGGCGGGGGTGCGCGGCAGGGCATCGACGACCGCGTCCACATAGCGCCGCACCAGCGCCACGGGATCGTGCAGTTGGAGCGGGCGGCTGCCGGGGAGGGGTACGGGAAAGGCCTCGGCGGGCATGGCGGCGGCGATGGCCCGGAGGTGCGCGATGTCGTCGGGGTCGAGCGGGCCGGCGCGCCAGGCGTCGGTGTCGTCGGCGGTCAGCCCGGGGAGCAGCCTGCCGCGCGCGGCGAGGTGCAGCGCATGCAGGGTGGCCGCTCCCCAGCAGGCGGCGGCCGGGTGGGCGTCCGGGGCGTGCCGGGCACGGATCAACAGCGGCACGGCCTCGGCCAGCGGGAGCAGCACGGCGGGGACCGTGCGGCTGCGGGCGCCGTTTCCGTGGCGGCGGGCGACGGTCAGCTGCCCCGGCTCGGCGGCCCCGTCCTCGCCCCGCGCCTCGCTTCGTGTGGTGAGGCCTTCGGGGAGCGGGCCACCCTCCGGCCGCCAGAGCGCGATCTTCCCGGCGCGCGGCGGCTGGGCGGGCAGGAACACCGCGGCGCAGCGGACCGCGGCTGCGCCGATCCCGCCGTCCTCCCCCGTGCCCCCGGATCCGGCCGCGGACGAGCCGTCCGGCGGCCGGGTCTCCCCTGCCGCCGCCTCCCACCGCCTCGTCATGCCACCCCTTACCGCTCGGCCGTCCCGTGCCGGCTACGGCACTCCCCGAGCCTGCCGCGCCCGCCCCGTTGCTGTGTCCCCGACCTGCGAGTCTACGGTCGTACGCCGGGTGCCTTCCGCTGCCTCCCTCAGCTGTCGCGGGGGAGGCAGCGGACCGTGGTGCCCATGGCGTGGAACTCATGGAGGAGCTCCCCGGTCGACTCCCGAAGTCCGCACGTCAGGCAGTCGTGCGGGCGGAGGAGTCAGTCAGCAGTCGTGAATTAGGGGCGGGGTGGGCTTGGCTACCGGCCGCGCCCGACGACGCAGACGGCACTGACCACGCCTCCTGCCCGCATGCCCGCGCACCGGCAGGCCGGAGTTATCCACAAGCCACACAACGCCTCTCGCTCTCCGCCGGAAATCCGCTACCGTCGGTGACGTAATCACTCTCAGTGATCGACCAACATCGTTGCGCATGCCGGCGAGGAGCCCTCATGAACACCCCTGTGAACGCCCACGTGAACACCCACGTGATCACCTCCACGAAGCCCCCCACGCAGACGCCCACGCTCGAACAGTCCGCCGCGGCGGAGGCCTTTCCGACCGGCGCGCATCTGGTGATCCAGGCCGGCGCCGGGACAGGAAAGACCACCACCCTCGCCATGCTCGCCCGCACCGCGCGGCGCCAGGGCCGTTCGGGCCGGTACATCGCCTTCAACAGAGCGGTCGCGCGCCATGCCGCCCGGTCGTTCCCCTCCGAGGTGTCCTGCGGGACCGCCCATGCCCTCGCCTACACGGCCGTGGGCAGGAGATTCCAGGCACGCATGAACGCCCCGCGGCAAGCGGGCTGGCGCACGGGCGCGGCCCTGGGCATCGACAACGGCATGACCGTGCGCATCGGAGCCCGCACAGTCACGCACAGGGGGCTCTCACATACGGTGCTGCGCACCGTCACCCGCTTCTGCCAGTCGGCTGACACGGAGGTGGCGCCGCACCATGTCCCACCCCTGCGCGGAGCCGAATCCGAACCGCTGCACGCACACCTCGCCGAACTCGTCCTGCCGTATGCGCGCAAGGCCTGGGCCGATCTGCAGCATCCGGACCACGGCGTCGTCCGCTTGGAGCACGACCACTACCTCAAGATGTGGGCGCTGAGCGAGCCCGTCATCCCTGCGGACTTCCTTCTCCTGGACGAGGCACAGGACACCAACCCCGTGGTGGAGCAGGTCTTCACCGCCCAGCGCGACCACGCGCAACTGGTGATGGTCGGGGACTCCGCTCAAGCCATCTACGGCTGGCGCGGCGCGCGCGATGTCATGACGGGATTCGACGGGAGACAGCTCAGCCTCTCCCGCTCGTTCCGCTTCGGGCCGGCGCTCGCGGCCGAGGCCAACCGCTGGCTCACGATCGTCGGCGCACCGCTCCGACTCACCGGTGCGCCCGACCGGGAAACGGAAGTGCGCAGGGTCCGCGCCGGACGCGATTCTGTGCCGGACGAATGCGGGGGCGATGGTGGAGGTGATACGGCAGCTGGCAGCGGACCGCCGGGTCGCACTGGCAGGCGGCGGCGGGGCGCTCAGCGCTCTTGCCCGTGCGGCGCACGAACTCGAGGCCGGACGACGCACCGCCCACCCCGAGCTGATGCTCTTCGAGACCTGGGGCGAACTGCGCGAGTACGCGGAGTTCGACCCGGCCGGACGGGATCTGCTGCCGCTCGTGGAGCTGGTCGACGAACACGGCACTCCCACCCTGCTGCGTGCCCTCCAGCAGCTCTCACCCGAGGAGTCCGCCGAGGTGACGGTGTCCACCGCCCACCGGGCCAAGGGACGGGAGTGGGCGAGCGTACGCATCGCTGACGATTTCACCGGCCCCGATGATCTCGACGAGCGCGGGGAGGACGGAGCCCCGCTCCCGGGGCCGATCGACATCGACGAGGCGCGGCTGGCGTACGTCGCGGTGACCCGCGCCCGCTCACTGCTCGACATCGGTGGACTCTCCTGGATCAACGGCCATCCGGCGGGCGACCCACGCCCCACCAGCGGGAAACCCACGACGCAAACCGCGGAACGCAGGGAGCAAGCGACGAAAAGAGGTGCCGGAGAGAGGTGACTGTCCAGTCGATCGGGAGGATCCTGGAGGAGGGAGATGGGTGCCGATGCGTACGGGAAATGAGCCCCTTCACGCACGCAGCCCACTGAAAATACGCTGTGGGCTGGCGCTGTGGGGGCTGCTGTGGGCGGTCGCCGGAACCGTGGCTTTCATCAATGCCGGACGGCCGGAATGGGCAGCGGCATGTGCCGCCCTGGCCATGGTGGCGGCGACGGACCTGACCATGGTGATCCGCCACATCCGCCAGGGACCGCATTACCAGCCGGGCAAGGACATACCGCCCTACGCACCCGACCGGGGCCGGAACGACGCGTTCGGCACACGGAACGACGCCGGCCGCAGACGGAACACCGGACGGTAGATCGGAGACGGAACACCGACTGGAGAGGTCCTGAGCGGTCGCACGGCGGTGGGCAGGCACAGGCAGAACAGACAGGCATACACGGGCAGGAAAGAGATGTCCGACTCCGGCTGCGACTGCCGTAGCCCTGAAATGCGCCCGTACGGAATCCAGCGGCACCCACCCGAGGATCGGGGAATGGGGGTACGCGTCCGGACCGACGGCTGTGCGGCGGGGTGACACTGAAGATCATCGAAGATTGCGTGTGCTGCCACTGGTGGGGCCAACGTTCGGTGAGGAGCAGCCCCTTCGCCCCGAACCGTCTCGGTCCGGCTACTCCGTCTCGTCGTCCGGATCGCCGGGGTCGTGTTCGCCGTTACCCGTCTCGCGTGCGAACCGGGCCGCCTCGATGAACTCCGGGCGCGGCTCCAGAGCCGCCGCCAGCCGGAAGTGGCGCAGGGCCTCCTCGGAACGATCGGCGCGCTCCAGAGTGCGACCGAGCGCGAAATGCGCGAAGGCATTGTCCGGCTCGCGTTCCAGCACGATCTGGAACTCGAGTTCCGCGGGCCGCAATTGAGCGGCAAGAAAGAAGGCGCGGGCGCGCAGCAGCCGGGCCGCGGTGTTCTCGGGGTGCGCGGTGATGACCGAGTCCAGCAGCTGGATCGCACCGCGCGGGTCGCGGGCCGCCAACAGCTGCTCCGCGGCGCGGAAGTCGATCACATGCGTCTCGGGGCTGCTTTCGGGCACGGCCTGCTCCTCTCCGTCGCCGTCGGGGCGTGCTTCAGCTACGGACCGTACGGCGCTACCTGGGGCACAACAATCCCCCCGGCCGCGGCATTCCCCGGTCGGCACCCCCTCAACCGGCCCAACCCACGGCGCGAGAAGCCATAGGCGATCCGGGCGGAGGAGACCGGCTGAGAGGGAAAGTAGGTCGCAGAGAGGAGGCGAGGGAGGAGACGAGAGCGCGGGGAGGGGAGGGGTGGGG
>NZ_SDIF01000176.1 GCF_004122735.1 Streptomyces sioyaensis
CCCCCCTTCTCCACAGCCGTCCGCTCCCCTCCCCCACCATCCGTAGAATCAACTCACTGTGTCCGAGAACTCCGCCACCCCCGAATCCGCCGCCCCCGACGCGCACGCCCCGGAAGGAGACGCGCGCGCCCCGGAAGCAGACGCTCCGCAAGCAGCCGCTCCGGGAACCGTCGCCGCGCAGGCCCACAGCCTCGGCTCCACCGCCGTCTCTGCGGCCACCCCCCGACGCGGTGCGCCCATGTTCCCCGACGGGACCGGCCCCGCGGCCGACCCCGCGGGCTCGCACCACGAGCGGCGGATCCGTTCCTTCCAGCCGCGCCGCAGCCGTGTCTCGCCCACCCAGGCCGACGCGCTGCGCCGGCTGTGGCCCACCTGGGGACTGGACATCGACGGGCTCTCGCGTATCGACCTCGACGCGTTCTTCGACGGGCTGCCGGTCGTCCTGGAGATCGGCTTCGGCATGGGCGAGGCCACGGCACAGATGGCCGCCGCCGACCCGGCCACCGGCATCCTCGCCTGTGACGTGCACACCCCCGGCCAGGGCAATCTCCTCGGTCTCGCGGAGCGGAACGGCCTGTCCAACATCCGGGTGGCCAACGGCGACGCGATCATCCTGCTGCGCGAGATGCTGGCCCCCGGCTCCCTCGCCGGCCTGCGCGTCTACTTCCCCGACCCCTGGCCGAAGAAGCGCCACCACAAGCGACGCCTCATCCAGCCGGAGTTCCTCGCCCTGGCGACCACCCGACTCGCACCCGGTGCCCTCGTCCACTGCGCGACCGACTGGGAGCCGTACGCCGAGCAGATGCTGGAGGTGCTCTCGGCCGAGCCGACGCTGGAGAACCTCTACCCCGGCTATGCGCCGCGTCCGGACTTCCGCCCGCTCACCAAGTTCGAGGGTCAGGGCCTGGACAAGGGGCATATCGTGCATGACCTCCTGTTCCGGCGCCGTGGCGCGTAACGCGGAGGCCGCTCGCTAGGGTCGATGGGTGTACCCGTCCCAGTCGCCCCCGCCGCACGCGCCCGACCCTCCTCCGTACACACCCCACCCGGCCACGCCCCACCCGCACGCGCACTCCGCCGCGCACGCCCGGCGCCGGATCGCCCCCTGGCGCAGCAAGACCCTCCGCGCGGTCGCCCTGGTGTCGATGTTCGCGCTCTCCGGCGTCATCAGCATCGGCATGGTCCGCCAGGAGACCGGCACCGAGGGCCTCCTGGTCGGCCTCGGTCTGGCCGTGTTCCCCGTACCGCTCCTGATCGCGGCGTTCTGCTGGCTCGACCGCATCGAGCCCGAGCCCTGGCGCAACCTCGCGTTCGCCTTCGCCTGGGGCGCCTGCGCCGCCGCCCTGGTCGCGCTCCTCGCCAACGGCTTCGCGACCGACTGGCTGGCCGCCAACATCGCCTCCGCCTCCCCCTCCGAGGCCGAGGCCTGGGGCGCCACGATCATCGCCCCGATCGTCGAGGAGCTGGCCAAGGCCGCCGCGGTGGTCCTCCTCTACCGCTTCCGGCGACACGACTTCGACAGGATCACGGACGGCATCGTCATCGCCGGCATCACCGCCACCGGCTTCGCCTTCACCGAGAACATCCTCTACCTGGGCAACGCCTTCGGCGAGGACCAGTCCATGGGCCACTCCGGCCTGGACTCCCTCACCGCCGGCACCTTCTTCCTCCGCATCATCATTTCCCCCTTCGCCCACCCCCTCTTCACCATCCTCACCGGCCTCGCGTTCGGCATCGCCGCCACCCGCTACCCCCGTCGCCGCGCCGCCCGCATCGCACTCGCCGTCCTCGGCCTCCTCACCGCCGTCCTGCTGCACGCCATCTGGAACGGCGCCTCCGCCCTCGGCGAGCCCGGCTTCCTCACCGTCTACGGCCTCTTCATGGTCCCGGTTCTCATCGCCCTGACCTGGCTGGCCGTCTGGGCCCGCAACCAGGAGCTGCTCTCCCTGCGCGGCTACCTCGCCCCGTACATCACCGCCGGCTGGCTCGCCCCCACCGAACCCACCGCCCTCTCCTCCCCACGAACCCGCGCCCTGGCCCGCGACCTGGCCCGCCGCACCCACGGCCCCGCCGCCGCCCGCGCCGTCACCGAATACACCGCCGTGGCCACCACCCTGTCGTTCCACCGCCGCCGCGCCCACCTCTTGGGCCCCGACCCGGACTTCGCCCACCGAGAGCAGCATCTGCTCCAGCATTTGCGGTACTACCAGGGGTGGGGGCGGGCGGCGTTGACGGATGCCTGGCACGACAGCAGACGCGGCCAGGAAGGGGCTCCCCTTGGTGATCGCAACGGGGGCACCGGGAAGCTGCCGTGAGAGCCGCGGAGCAGGTCCGGCCACCCCTCGCATGCGCTGCAGCCCCCACTAGGCTCGGAGATGTGCCCGATGACAGTGAATGGACAGCGCCAGAGGGGTCCTGGGCCTCGTCGGCTGCACGCCGCCGCAACATGCAGGCGATCCGCAGCCGCGACACCAAGCCCGAGCAACGGATCCGGCGTCTGGTCCATGCCCAGGGGCTGCGATATCGCGTCTCTGCCCGCCCGCTGCCTGACCTCCGGCGAACCGCCGACATGGTCTTCCGTCCAGCGAAGGTCGCGGTGTTCATTGACGGCTGTTACTGGCACGGCTGTCCGGAACATTACGTACCGCCCAGGACAAATTCTGGTTACTGGTCAGAGAAGGTAACCAGAAATGTCACCCGGGACCGCGATACCGATCAGCAGCTCACCAGCGCGGGCTGGCTCGTACTCCGATTCTGGGAGCACGAGCCAGCGGAACTATGCGCGGACAAGATCGCCACTACGGTCATCCAGCGGCGCTTCAGCGGGCGCAACTGACACTTCCAGCACCTCGGCAATTTCCGCCTGCTGGAAAGCGCGCTTCCCCCTCTTCGCACCCAGCCGCTCAATCTGCAGCCCCTCAAGCAGCTCTTCACGACGCTCGGGCTGCAGCACGGAAGCAATAGCCTGGCCGACCGCTTTAGCAACGGGCGGGGGGAAGGCATTCCCCACCTGGCGGTATTGCGCCGTTTTGCCGCCCTGAAACCTCCAGGTCGGCGGGAAGTGCTGGATGAGGGCAGCCTGTTGAACAGTCAGCATCGGCCCTTCGGGACGCAGGAATTCGCGTTTAAGATGCTTGTCCCGGTCGATGCGCTTCACACTGTCGATATCGTCCGCAACCCCTAGGCCATTGACCCCCAAGGCGCGCCATGCCGCCTTAGCCCTGCTCGGCCCCAGGTCAGCACCACCGTGCTTCTTAGACCCACCGACGAGCGTAGGCGCTACAGCCCCGGGCTGGTCTGCCTTGTCACGCCACACTTCGTAAGCATCCTTAATCCGGTCGACGTCACCCGGAAATTCTTCGATCAGACGGTCACGGCGATACTCCATCGTCTTTTCGAGCGCTTCGAAGACATTCTTTTTCCGCTCCGTTACACCGACCGGCCAAGGGAAGTCATCAAGCCCCAGTCCCGCTTTCTTCCGGTCCTCTTCACGGATAGCCACGAAGATCGAGCGCGGTCGCAGCTGAGGAACGTTATAGTTACGCGCCTCAAGGAGATGCCAGCCGCAGAACCAGTAATCCATCCCTTCGATGCTCTTGATGATCGAATTGCAGTATTCGTCAAACTTTGCATCCATGATGCCGCGTACATTTTCGATCATCACAGCCCGGGGCTTAAGGGCCTCGATCAAGGCGACCATGCGCGGGAACAAGTCGCGCTCATCGTCGCCGCCGAGCTGCTTCCCGGCCACCGAGAAGGGCGGGCATGGCACCCCTCCGGCCAGGAGGTCAAGATCGTTTTCCTTAAGCGTACTGCCGCCAAGAGCAGCCATCGGTCGATGGGCATCGAATTCTGAGACGAGATCCTCCTTCAGTGCCTCGCAGTCACCCCACCCCTCGTCCTGAGAAAGGTTCTTCTGAAGGGTGGCGTGCGCGTACTTGTCGATCTCGACTAGGGCAAGGTGCCGGAATCCCGCCCCATGCAAGCCGAGTGCCTGCCCCCCTGCTCCCGCGCAGATCTCGATCGAGGTCAGCGAAGCGCTCTCGTCACAGCTGCTCGCGCCCATGGGCGTCGGTCCTCCTGGTGTGGCTCAAAGCAGATTCTCAAGTGTCGCAGAGTTCTCGGCTGCCGCTCACGAATCGCAGCTGCCCGATGGTCTGCTGTCAGCACCAGAAGTTTCCCAGCATGGGTCAAGTCCGCTCCTGGCAGGGCATCCTGCCAGGAGCGGTCTCTCATGGAGCAAGGCGCTAGCCGCGGCCGATGTGCTTGAGCATCGCCCGGATATCCTGCGCGTCCAGGCCTCCGGCCATGGGCGGTGCCTCCTGCAGATCCGCGAGCTGCTGGACAGACGGGTCATCCAGCACCCTGGCCATGAAATCCAGCTTCTGCTGCAGGCGGACCGCCACCACCTCGTCCACCGTCTCCTGGGCAGCGAGAACAGTGACCCGGGTTTCGACGCCGGGGTCCAGCCCAAGCCGGTGGATACGGTCGAGACTCTGCAGATACCGGCCCGCCATGAAGTCCCGGTCCACATAGACGGCGTCATGGCATACCTGGTGCAGGCTGATGCCCTCTCCGAGCGTGGCCGGGTTCGATACCAGCACCATGCAATCCGGATCCTCACGGAACCGCCGCAACTGCTCCTCGCGGTCGGGCGTCCCGCCGTGGACAACCGCCGGCTCGAAGTTCTCCAGCAACCTGCCCAGCGACGTCAGGCTCCGCACAAACGTCGACCACACCAGTGTCTTGCGCCCCTGCGCAGCGTTGGCTGCCACAATCCTCGCGGCTTCCGTGTACTTGGGGGCCAGTTCGTAGCTGGGAAGTTCCTTCAGGAGCTCGTAGAGAGAGTCATCCTGCGGTATCTCCAGTGGGGGGAAGCGGTACTCCACCGGTTCGTGCTTGCTGCTCCCTTCGAGGAGCAGCGCCGGATTGGTCGCCGCCATCAAGAGCCGGAGGGCGGACTTGCCGAGGGTGGCGAAGTTATCAGCGGAAGGCTCGGCTCGCGCCGACATATCGCCCACAAGCGCTTGGTAGATCTCCCCGTGTAGCGGAGACATCTCTACGGGAACCATCACCGGCTCCAGCGGCGGAAGCTCCAATTCGTGCTTGGTGGTCCGTGTGAAGAGCGGACGGAGCGCGGAACTCGCATGCGCCAGGTCGCCGTCCGCCACCGCCTGGGCAACGGAGCGCTGTCCATAGCCAGGCCAGACGAAGCCCAGGAGGTTCTCCAGATCCTTGGCACCGTTCGGTGCCGGCGTTCCCGTCAGGATCAGCCGTCGCCTGGCCAGCGGCCCCAGAGTCATACACGCGGCACCGTACGTGCCACGTGATCCAAGCTTCATACGGTGCGCCTCGTCCAGAATGATCATGGAAGGGGCATCTTGCAGCCAGGCAGCGAGAAACGGCAGCGAGCGGTCCAGCCGCTCGTAATTGACGATGAGGATCTCGGCCCACTGATCGCGGGCAGACTCCAGAAGCATTGGGCGAGGGCGGCTGCGAAAGCACGCGCCACTTTCGTAAAGCCACGACTCATAGGCCGACTTCGGGCTGACGACCATGAGTCGGCCTACCTCGCCGTGCTCCTTCATCGCGGAGTAGACCGCTAGCCCGACCCGGGTCTTCCCGGCCCCCGGAACGCTGAAGTTGGCGCCGTGCCGGAGTGACAGCAGCTTCGCGATGTCCCGCTGCTGGAATTCTGTGAGCGGAGCGGTCCAGTTGCTGCCCAGCAGGCCCGCGACATCGCTCGCCGCTAGCCGCTGCTGGGCGCCCGGCGCTTCCAGCTCCTTCCGCACCGTTTCCGCGTCCTGGACGCTGGAGACGACTAGGTGCCTGAGCTCTGGGTCCCAGCTGACCCCTTGAGGGTCGGACCAGCTGCCGACAGCGCTGAGCTGAGAAAGAAGGTCATCAATCTCAACGATCACAGCGAGGGGGCCGAGCTGGCCGCCCGAGCGAAAACGGGCAGCCAGCTGAACAAGTTCAGAGCGGTGTTCTTGAGTCGTCCTCAGGACAACCTTGGTGTGTGACGTATCGAAACCGAGGTGCAGCGTGACGCCGCTGCCCGTCTCGGGCATCAGCCACGTCCCAGAGACGCGGCCTCAAGCAGCCACCTGACGCCTTCTCCGGGCTCGTGAGAGCCGCGGCCGGCCTGCTGCGCCAGCTGTCGAAGACCGTCCCTCAATTTGAGGGCTGCGTCGTCAAAGGCCGATTCATCCAGGCTGTGGGAGGCACGCGCCTTCACCAGCTCGCCCACGCAGAGTTCGATCGCTGCACAGGCATCCATCAGCCGCTCGGGCGCAATCTGCTTACGCTTGCGCAGTCGCGCGTCACGTCCGGCCCGGTCGATGGCCTTGTCGAAGGCCTTACGCACGTCGTCCTGCAACAGCTGGGCCCCGCGCTTCTCTTCCTCGCTCGTCTCTGACGCTGCAACACACGCCTTGGCCTGGAGGACACGCCGGTTAAGCTCACGCGCAGCGGACACCTTCGAAGAGGCTCCCGGGACAGAAAGGCCCAGACCAGGCACCGAGATGCTCTCCTCCTGCTCCGTTTCAGGCACGAGACGAGAAGGAAGCACGGACGACAGATAGTTCTCCTGGAAGCCTTCCTCGATGTGCCGGACGTCTGTCTTGGAGAACCCCAGGGTGATCGCTGCCATGCGGGTTTCCTTGAGGATTTCCGCCCGGTCAGGATCGGATGCGGCGAGCTTGCTGAAGTCGCGGTGCAGCTCCTTCAGCTTCTCCTGGTGGTCCTCGAAATCAATCAGCCGCAGCGCAGCCTTCCCGCTTCCACTGCGCTCGATCTGATCACGGACCACCCGCAGGATCCACCGCTCCTGGTCATACGTCCTGACCTGAATCCGGAATGCCTTCGCGATGGTGTCAGGCGTGCGTCCCAGGCTTGCCTGCTCTTCCATGGCCAGAAGCCGGTTGATGTACGAGTAGTCGCGGCGGTGGTCCTTGCGCAGCTGCAGTGACAGTTCCACCGCGTTGATGTCAGCCCACGTGAACGACTCGGGCAGGACGCCCACGCGCATGGACGCCTCGCCAAGCTCGTTCAATGCTGCTGCCCGGGTGTTGCCATTGACCAGGATGCCCTGGTGAGTGATCAGTCCCGGGTCGTTCTGCCCGTATTCCTTCAGACTCTCCTTGAGCTTGTCGAAGGCGGGGTCGCGCCGGTTCGGATCGGCCGGCTCCGCCTTCAGCAGCTCCTCGAGGTACTCCTGCCCTGTCTCGCTCCATGGCTCGGTCTCAAGCGCCATATCCTTCTTGGCGTCATGAGTCCGCTGCGCACGGATTCGGTGGGTGGCCGGGTTGTAATAGAGCCCCAGCAGAGGCAGATCGATGACCTCGACATTGAGCGGCTGGCCGTTCCAGTCCACAGTCACGGTCTCCCGCGTGCCCCCGCGGTTCTTCACCTCTTCCAGGCGCTTCTTGATCAATTCGTTGAACTCGGCCGCCTTCGGCGGCGGCGGGAATTCCTGCATGGTGTACCCCAGCCCCTCTACTCGCTCTCGCCGCAAACCGCCTGCTTGACGGCCTCACGTGCTTCCGTCGGCAACGTCCGGTACGTTCCCCACAGCCTCTCAAGAAGGCTGTACGTGCGCTGGTCCGCGTCCAACCACTGAGCGAGCACCTTCCGCTCAACAGGACCGAGGCTCTCCACACTCCGCACAAAGTCAGCCAGATCGGCCTCACTGCCCCGGTTCCCCACCCTGCACCGGTTGCATTCGGTGACCAACTGCCGCTCCGTGGAGCCATTAACGAGCTTCACCTGACGGCGCGCGATGTCCAGCTGAGCGGCTCCGCGGCCATCGTCAAAGGCCTCACCAGACCCCACCCCACAGCTGCGGCACAGATAGCTGTCGGCCCTCATCGTGTCGCTGCGCTGAGTAGCAGTCAGGCGGGTCTGCGGCTTCGCCTTCCCCTTGCCCGGCAACCACACCGGCTCTCCCTCTGCCACGAAGCGATGCTCGTTGCTGTGGAGGCTCGGGTCCTCCCGGTTCGTGTCAATCACCCAGCCTGCCTCACGGAGATCGCGCATGCGGCGGTCGATCTGTGCGATGCCGGGAAACGCCTCGCGCATGGCCTGCTTCGTGAACGGCTGCCCCTCGCCGACGACTTCTACGAGCCACCGGGCAACACGGACCTTGCTTCCGTACGACGTGTCCTGCCAGGACGGCACGTTCATAACGGCCCCACCCTTCTGCTGACAACAAAGCCCCACTTGACCGCTGTGGAGGAACTACGGCGGCCGGTGTGTGTGGGTTCCATATCAGCGGCCCCGGCCCGCGATTGCGAGCAGACGGCAGAGTTTCCCGGACAAACGCAACAATGGAATTTAGTCTTGCCCCCACTGGCACTACGACGAAGGCGGGGGCGCATGGCGCGGCAGGGACGTCGTGTAGCTGCGATTGACCCGGGGCTGCCCGCTGGCAACAGGAGGCTCGCCGAAGCCCTCCGGGCAATGCGTCCGTTGCTGCCGCCAGGCCTGGATACCTACACTGCGATCGCCGCCCAAGCCGCCAGAGATTGCAACAGCGAACGTTTGAGCAAGGCGACCATCTCCCGCTATTTCAGCGGCAAGTTGATAGCACCCGGATGGTTCATCTGCTGGTTACATGCGGAGATGCAGCTCGGACGGCACGATGGCACCCCTCCGCCGCTCGAAGACCTTTTAACTCTGCAAAGATCAGCAAACAATCCGACTGACTGCTCCGGATGCAACAGCCTCATTAAGGAACTCGGCCGCAGCGAGGCAGAACGTCTGACGGCTACGAGCCGGAGATGGCATCTTGAGCGCGCCCTCGCCGAATGCCTGGACAGGGACCGCAGAGCCGGTTCAGGAGCCGGCGACCAGGCTCATCCGGCATCACGCCGCAGGCCGCGCAGTACCCTGCCGGTCCCCTACCACCGCGCGGACCGGCAGGATGAAGTGAACGACATCCGCGCCGCCGACTACATCACCGTGCGCGTATCCGCGCTTGCCAGCCAGCAGAATCACCATGAAGCGACCGCGACACTCAGCAATGCTGCCGCTGCGTTACCGCCAGGGGAGGTAGCAGCCGTGGTTGTCAGCCTGCGTAGCCGAGAAGTCGACGACGAGGCGGAGACCCTTCTTAAGGGGTACGCACGAGACCAGCCCGCCAACGACATCATGAGCCTCGCCTGCGGCCTGCTGAAGTACGGGCTCTTCTCTGATGCTGAAGTACTGCTCCGCGCGGCGGTCAAGTAGCTGCAGCAGAAGCCGGCCGGCCCGGCGAGAAGGAGTGACCGAACCGCGCGACGAAGCAGCGACCGTTGGGCGGGGTTGCGCTGGCGGCGGCCGGGGCCGTGGCGGCGCGGGAGTGGCAGCAGAAGGGGGGAATGCGACAGCGGCTGCGCTGAGTGGGGTGTACATCGCCGCGTTCACCGGATCGCATCCGTTGGCGAAGAAGATCGGGGCGTGGCCTTCGGTGTTCGCGGTGGCGGGTGGGGTGGCCGCCGCGTCGTGGGCCGTGGTGGATCGCCGGAAGTGAGCCGGAAGGGAAACAGTGGGCGGAGGAGGGGAGGGAGCGGGGCAGACGTCGTGCTTCGCTCCGTCCCCCTAGGTGTGCTGTCCGGACAGCACACCTAGTGACCTGAGTCGGAGATTCGTCGGCAGTATGCAGCGACTTTGTCGAGGATCTCGTCGGCGGTCTTCGTCCAG
>NZ_SDIF01000177.1 GCF_004122735.1 Streptomyces sioyaensis
CCACCCAGCAACCGGGACCCCACCCCACAACCACCCCCGCTCCCGCCGAAGGCGGGCAACAACTCACAGAAGCGACACGGCGGGAAACCCGGCAACGTCGGCAAGAGCTCGGAGCATCGCCTGAGGACGAGGATCCGCCGTCACGTTGCGCTGCATTCCGTTGGTGACGTAGCCGAAGGCCAGGCCCGTCGTGGGGTCGGCGGCCGCGAGGGCGCCTCCGCGCCCAGGGTGGCCGAACGAGCCGGGCCCCAGGAGAGGACAGGCGGAGCCATTCAGCATGAAGCCCAGGCCGAAGCGGGTGTGAACGAGCAACGTGCGGTCGAGGCCGGCGGACTCCTCGGTGCGGGCGAGGGTGAGCGTCGCGGGGGCGAAGAGCCGGGGGTGGCCGTCGACGGCGCCGATGAGGGCGGCGTAACAGCGGGCCAGGGAACGGGCGGTGGCGACGCCCGCGGAGGCGGGCAGCTCGGCGGCCCGGTAGGCGGGGTCGTTCTCGTCGGGGGCCGGGGAGATCGCCGCGAAGGCACGGCTGGTGAGCGAGTCGGGATCGGCGTACGCCTCGGCGACGGACGGCTTCGGGCGGACGCGGAGTCCCGTCGCGGCCGGCGGGGCCGGTGGCTCGACGGAGGCGAGGCGGCCGACGCGGGACCGCTCGGCCTCGGGGAGGCCGAGCCACAGGTCGAGGCCGAGCGGCCCGGATATCTCCTCGGCGATCCAGCTGCCGATGGTGCGACCGGTGACCCGCCGCACCAGCTCGCCGAGCAGCCAGCTGTAGGTCTGGGCGTGGTAGCCGTGATCGGTGCCGGGTTCCCAGGCGGGTGCCTGGGCGGCGACCGCGGCGGGGCCGCTGACACCGTCGATGGCCTCGGCGGGGGTGAGCGGGGTGTCCAGCACCGGCAGCCCGGCGCGGTGCGAGAGCAGGTGGCGGACGAGGACCCGTTCCTTGCCGGCGGCCTTGAACTCGGGCCAGTACGTGCCGACCGGGGCGTCGAGGTCGAGCTGTCCGCGCTGGTGCAGCAGCAGCGGGACGATGGCGGCGATGCCCTTGGAGGCGGAGCGGATCACCTGGGCCGTACCGGCTTCCCAGGGCGCGGCCTCCCCCTGGGCGTCGCCGTCCTTCGTGCCGCCCCACAGGTCGACGACCTTGCGCCCGTGCTGGTAGACGGCGACCGCCGCACCCCGCTCACCGCGCCGTGCGAAGTTGGCCATGAAGGCGTCCCGGACCGGCTCGAAGCCGTCCTCGACCGTGCCCTGGACGTCCACCACTGATTCCTGCTTCCCGCTCATCCGTCGCTTTCGTGACCCATCCATGGTGCAACGCGCGGGTCGGTGCTGATGACCAGGACGGTGACGGGTGGCGTTCGTCACACGGACCGGCCGCCGTGGTGGGTCAAAGCGGGACGTCGACCGAGCGCGGGTCGAAGCCGAAAGGGAGCTCCAGGCGGTGGGTGCGCATCAGTTCCTCGTCGCACAGCAGCTGCTGGGTGGTGCCGTCGGCGACGAGCACACCTCCGGAGAGCACGACGGACCGCGGGCACAGCTCCAGCGCATACGGCAGATCGTGCGTGACCATCAGGACGGTGACGTCCAACGACCGCAGGATGTCGGCGAGTTCGCGGCGGGAGGCCGGGTCGAGGTTGGAGGACGGCTCGTCGAGGACGAGGATCTCCGGCCGCATCGCCAGCACCGTGGCGACGGCGACCCGGCGGCGCTGGCCGAAGGAGAGGTGGTGCGGCGGGCGGTCGGCGAAGTCCGCCATGCCGACCCGGGTGAGTGCCTCGGTGACGCGGGCGTCGAGTTCCGCGCCGCGCAGGCCCGCGGCGGCCGGCCCGAAGGCGACGTCCTCGCGGACGGTGGGCATGAACAGCTGGTCGTCGGGGTCCTGGAAGACGATGCCGACGCGGCGGCGGATCTCCGCGAGGTTCTCCTTGGCGACCGGGAGCCCGGCGACCGCGACGGTGCCGGCGCCCGCTTCGAGGATGCCGTTGAGGTGGAGGACGAGGGTGGTCTTGCCGGCGCCGTTGGGGCCGAGGAGGGCGACGCGTTCGCCGCGGCCGACGGTCAGGTCGACGCCGAAGAGCGCCTGGTGGCCGTCGGGGTAGGCGTAGGCGAGCCGGGAGACGGCGAGGGAGGGGGCGGGTGCGGTGGTGCTCAAAGGGTCCATCCCAGGAGGCAGACGGCGAGCGCGGCGAACGGGAGGGCGGCCGCGCGGGTCCATTGTGTGCGGGTGGCGGTGGTGGCGTCGATAACGGGCATGGTGCCGGTGTAGCCGCGGCTGACCATGGCGAGGTGGACCCGCTCACCGCGCTCGTAGGAGCGGATGAACAGCGCGCCGGCGGACTTGGCGAGCACGCCCCAGTGGCGGAGGCCGCGCGCCTCGAAGCCGCGGGAGAGCCGGGCGATCCGCATCCGGCGCATCTCGTCGGTGATCACATCGCCGTAGCGGATCATGAAGGAGGCGATCTGGACGAGCAGCGGGGGCATCCGCAGGCGCTGCAGGCCCAGCAGGAGTTCGCGCAGTTCGGTGGTGGCGGCGAGCAGGACGGACGCGGCGACGCCCAGTGTCCCCTTGGCGAGGATGTTCCAGGCGCCCCAGAGGCCGGACGCGCTCAGGCTCAGGCCGCCGACGTGGACCCGCGGGCCCTCGGCGACGAACGGCATCAGCAGGGCGAAGGCGACGAACGGCACCTCGATGAGGAGTCGTTGGAGCAGGAATCGGGCGGGGACGCGGGCGGTCGCCGCGGCGGCCGCGATCAGCAGCGCATAGAGCCCGAACGCCCAGACCGCCGCGCGCGGGGTGGAGACGACGATGAGCACGAAGCAGAAGACCGCGGCGATCTTGCAGTGCGCGGGCAGCGCGTGGACCGGCGAGTGCCCGTGCCTATAGAGCTTGTGAGCGTGACCGGCGCCCATCTCAGACCTGCTCCGGCGTCGGGCGCTCGGCGGCCGGCGCCGCGGCCTCGCCCGGGCCGGCGCTCCGGCGGCGGCGCAGCACGAGGAAGACCCCGGTGCCGGCCGCGAGCGTGGCGCCGACGCCGATGATCCCGGCGAGGCCGCCGGCCAGCCGCGGGTCGGTGATGTCCTTGACGCTGTAGTCGGCGAGCGGGGAGTCCTTGGTGGCGTGGTCCTTGGCCTTGGCGTCGATGCCCTGGTCGTGGGCGACCTTCTCCAGGCCGTCGGGGCTGGCGGAGGCGTAGTAGCTGAGGCCGCCGGCGCACACCACGGCTGCGGCGAGCCCGGCCAGCCAGACGCGGCGGACGGAGCGGCGGGGTGCGGCGGCGGTCGGGACGGCGGTGGGCTCGTCGGCCAGAGCGGCCGGGACGGCGGCGGGCTCCCCGGCCGGGGCGGTGAGCGGCGAGGTGCGCAGTTCCAGCGGGGCGGTCAGGCCGCGTGCGCCGTAGACCAGGTCGGGACGGACGGCGATGACGGCACCGACCGTCAGCGCGGTGATCGCGGCCTCGCCGATGCCGATCAGCACATGCACGCCCACCATGGCGGTGAAGACCTTGCCGATCGGCACGTCCGCGGTCCCGCCGAGCGCGTAGAGGGCGGTGAAGGCCACCGCGGCGGCCGGCACCGACACCAGCGCGGCGACGAACGAGGCCACGGTGATCGAGCGGCGCCGTCGCGGCAGCACCTTCACCAGCCCCCGGAACAGGGCGTAGGCGACCACGGTCGTCACGATCGCCATATCGGTGATGTTCACGCCGAGCGCGGTCAGCCCGCCGTCGGCGAACAGCACGCCCTGCATGAGCAGCACGACGGAGACGCACAGCACACCGGTGTACGGGCCGACGAGGATCGCCGCCAGCGCACCGCCCAGCAGATGCCCGCTGGTGCCCGCCGCGACCGGGAAGTTCAGCATCTGCACGGCGAAGATGAACGCCGCGACCAGTCCGGCCAGCGGCGCCGTGCGCTCGGCACCCGTGCCGCTGCCCTGCGCCGCACCCGCCAGTTCCCGCCGGGCGCCGCGCAGGCTGACCGCGACCGCGGCCGCGGCGACCGCGCCGGTCGCCACCGACACCGGCGCGTCGATGAATCCATCGGGTACGTGCATCTCAGGGTTCTCCGCTTCAGGCTCTGCAGCGCACCCATGGTGGTGCCTCCTGCAAATATGTTGCAAGAGCACCCATGATGCGAAACGGCCACGGCGGCGCACGCACGGGGTCCCAGCTGGGCACCGCCCCCCCTGTGGCACATGCGTGCGAACGAGCGGAGACTGGGAGCAGAGGATCTCCTTGCGACGGCCTGCTGCCGGATGAGCGAGACGCCCCGGGCGAAGGGCAGGCCCGGAGAAGCTGTCATGGCGAAGCGCCCCGGGAAGCTCTCCCGCACCCCCACCTCACCGCTTCTCGTGCCACGGGTGGCGGCCTGGCGGGCGGCCGCGGTGACGACCACGTTGGGCGTGTTGGCAACCGCGTGGTGGGCCGGGAAACCCACCCACACCTGGGTCGCGTCCGAATTGGTTCCGCGGATCCTGGGCGGTCTCGCCGCCTTCTTCGGCGGCAGCCACATCAGCCCGGGCATGCGACTTGGGGGCATCCTCCTGTTGCTGCTGACTGTCTACGTGTGGTGGCGCGCCACGCGATCCGCGCTGGGATACCAGCCAGGCCCCGTGGACGTACAGCAGCTCGTCGACGCCACCTCCGACGCGACACCACCGCCTGTCGACGACCTGACATCCCATCTGCGCATGCAGCTTTCCGAGAGCAGCCTCTACCCGCCGACAACGGTCCCCGCGGAGGCACCGCCCACCGGCTTCCTCGATCTTCTCGGCGACGTCGATCTTGAGAAGTTCGGCACCGCGATACCTCGCCTGGTCGGCAGGCTGCGTCCGAAACTGGCCTACCGCATCAGCGGCGTGCTCCGGACACGCGAGCACGCAACCGAGCCGTGCGGCATCACCGTGACGCTCACGGCGTACGTCTTCAGCGGTGCACGGGCCACGACAGTGTGGGGGCGGGACTGGGAGCAGGCCACGTGCCGGGCCGCCTACTGGGTGGTGGCGTCGCTGCTGCCGGTGACCAGCGCCGGGAGACGGCCGCCCTGGCGACAGTGGTGGGCCCGTGAGTTGCCACCCGAGTTGCTGCGTGCCTACCAGGAAGCGAAGTCGCTGAGCTCCCGACAACGGTACGACGAAGCCCTGCAGCGATATGACGACGCCCTGAAGTACGACCCGCAGAACCCTTACATCCGGGCAGAGTTCGCCGGAGTGCAGGAGAAGCTGGACCTGCCACTCGATGCTCTGGAGACCTGTCAGCGGGGCCTCACCCTCGACGGCCAGACCGCCGACCGGTACAACAACCGGCTATGGGTCCGCTGGCGCCTGCCGCCGCGGAGGTTCCGTTACCTCTGCCACCCGCACCGATTCCAGGAAGTGCTCGGTCTGCGCTACCGGAACACGATTATTTTGGGCACCTCGGAGCGAATAGTGAAGGAGTGGTACAAAAAGAAGGAAGAGGGTCGCTCTGATGAGGCAGACGATGAGGCGCGGGACCCATTGCGCCGAATCCTGGTGGAGCGCTACTGGCCGGCGGCCGTCGACTTCGCCCTCGCTGACGATGGGCCACGTACGGCTGCGGCATACCACACTCAGCATGAGGTCGAAGGCGCCGCGAAGAATTGGCTCACCCGGAAGTCGACCCCCGCGAAGGACAACGTCGAGGCACAGGAACAGGTTCGGGTGGTCTTCCAGAGGGCCGCCGCTCAGGAGTTGTATCGGCTCGTGCAGGACGACCTGCTTGCGCGCATCGCAGGATGCACGTGGCTTCCTTGGCTCAGGCAAGTGGCCCGCTGGCTGTGGCCGCCTGCGTACGTTCAGGCCGCCCCCTGTTCCTTCCCGAGCACGCATGTCACGCTCGTGATCAACCGCGACGTATGGGCTCCTCTTCGGCTGACCTGGGCGGTCAGTGACCTGGAGAAGAAGCGGGATATGCCGAAGCTGCCGCCGTACCACGCAAAGCCCCACCGCTGGTGCGGCCGGGCTTACTCCCGACACGAGCATGCCTTCAGTTGGAGGGGCGAATATCCTGCCTCCGAGAAAATCGAGACCCGCATCCACAGAGCCTTGAAACGAAGAATCTGGCGCCCTTTCTCCTGGCTCGCCCCGGAGTGGCAGGACCATTACAACGCCGCGTGCGTCTATGCCGTTGCGATGAATAGATTCCCGACCGAGGGCAAGAATTCAGCCCAGGATCGGGACTATAGGCATCAAGCAGAATTGGCCGTCAAACAGTTGGAGAAGGCCGTGCTTCGGGCCGAAAGCGGATTCACCATGCTGGAACGGTCATGGATGCTGTACGAAGACCCGGACCTGAACCTGCTGCGCAGTGAACCCGTTTTCCTCAACTTCGAGCGAACAACGTACCCTCGCGCCCCGCGAGTGGACCAGCACCGCCCGCGCCCCACCGTCCACGATCTCAAGGACAGCTACGTCCGCCGGCTCCTCATCGACGCCGCCCACATCATGGATCAGACCTGGCAGCGGCGCAGCAAGAACGGCCCCGTCACCATCGATGTTCTGAGTGACTGGCTCCACACCGAGGAAAAGGCCTGGGACTACTTCCTCGAACTCGCGCGCGGCCCCCACGACCACTGGGCAGCTCGGGCCGATCTCATACAGGCGGTCCAGCAGAGCGATCCAGTCGCTACCACTCACTCCGAATTCCCGCCGCGCATGCTCCAGGACATCGACGCGGAGGCCAACAACGGCAGCTTGGCCGAACTACTGGAATCCATGGCTTCGGATCTGTCGAACTACGGATACTCCACCTCCATGCGTTCCCATGACTGGTACACGATCCTCGACGACGCCATTGCGGCAGGTATGACACAGATGCCCACTGCCAAGATTCGCACCCTGTGCACGCAATATGCCGCTGCCTGGCTGAGGCTGGGGGCCCGTCTGCGGCTGGCGGAGGACGGCGAAGCCGAACGGAAATTCCGGGATGCGGTCCACGAAATCCCTGAGCCCGCCCCCGAGTTTGTGAAAAACCCTGATTCCATCTCGATCAGGGTCAGTGGCACCCAGGGCGTCTAGGTGTGCTGTCCGGTCGCACACGGACGGCCCGGCACAGCCCCCCTCCCCAAGGGGAAGCCGTTGCCGGGCCCTCCTGGTGCGCCACTCCCGTCCCCACGGGCGGGCGCCCCGCTCCGGGGTGCCGCTCCGCTCATGCAGCGGTCCCGGAGGTCGCGGTGCGACGCGGCCGGCGGCGGGTGGCCGCCGGCCAGTCGCGGTGACGGACCGTCAGACCCGGGCCGGTGTGCGCGAGGTGCTCGCGTCCGGTGCGCCGGTGGGCTCGTCGCGCAGGCCCTCGCCCTCGACGTCCACCTGGGGCAGGATCCGCTGGAGCCACCGGGGCAGCCACCACGCCGCGCGGCCCAGCAGGGCCAGGACGGCGGGCACCAGGGCCATCCGGACGAGGAAGGCGTCGAAGAAGACGGCGACGGCGAGGCCGAAGCCGATCATCTTGATCATCGAGTCGGAGGAGCCGATGAAGCCGGCGAAGACGCTGATCATGATGACCGCGGCGGCGGTGACCACCCGGGCGCCGTGCCGGAAGCCGGTGACGACGGCCTCGCCGGGGCGTTCTCCGTGGACGAAGGCCTCCCGCATCCGTGTCACGAGGAAGACCTCGTAATCCATCGCCAGGCCGAAGACCACGCCCACCATGAAGATCGGCATCATGCTCATGATCGGCCCGGTCTGCTCGACCCCGAACAGGTCGGCCAGCCAGCCCCATTGGAAGACCGCGACCACCGCGCCGAGCGCCGCCACCACCGACAGCAGGAAGCCGAGGGCCGCCTTGAGCGGGACCAGCACCGAGCGGAAGACGACCATCAGGAGGAGGAAGGCCAGGCCGACGACGAGCGCCAGGTAGGGCACCAGGGCGTCATTGAGCTTCTGCGAGACGTCGACATTCATCGCGGTGGTGCCGGTGACCAGGGTCCGCGCGCCGGTGTCCGTCGCGATGCCGGCCGTCGTCGACCGGATGTCATGGACCAGGTCCTCGGTCGCGGCGCTGCTGGGCTTGGACTTCGGGACGACGGTCAACGTGGCGGTGTCGCCGGCCTTGTTGAAGGTGGGCGGGGTGAGGACGGCGACGTCGTCGAGGGCGTGCACCTTCTTGGCGACCTGCGCGGCCGCGGACTTGGCGCTCTGCCCCTGGTGCGCGTCCCGGGCGTCGACGACCAGCATCAGCGGGCCGTTGAAGCCGGGGCCGAAGCCGTCCGACAGCAGGTCGTACGCCTTGCGCTGGGTGGTGTGGGTGGGCTGCGCGCCGTCGTCCGGCAGGCCGAGTTCCAGCGAGGCGGCGGGGATCGCGACGGCGCCGAGGCCGAGCACCACGGCGAGGAGGACGGTGACCGGGCGGCGCAGCACGAACCGCGCCCAGCGGGTGCCCATGTTGGGCCGGCCGGCCGCGCTCGTGGTGCCCTGCCCGTCGGCGCCCTTCGTGGCGCGTGCCTTGCGGGGCAGCACCCGCTTCCCCGCGAAGCCCAGCAGCGCCGGGATGAGGGTGAGCGCGATCAGTACGGCGATGACGACGGTGCCCGCCGCGGCCAGGCCCATCTTCGTCAGCATCGGGATGTTGACGACCATGAGGCCGACCAGCGCGATCACCACGGTCAGCCCGGCGAAGACGACCGCGGAGCCCGCGGTGCCCACCGCGCGTCCGGCGGCCTCCTCCCGCTCCCGGCCCTCGGTGAGTTCGGCGCGGTAGCGGGAGACGATGAACAGGGCGTAGTCGATGCCGACGGCGAGGCCGATCATCATCGCCAGCGTCGAGGTCGTACTGGACAGGTCGAGCGCGCTGCTCAGCGCGGTGATGGTGGAGACGCCGATGCCGACGCCGATCAGCGCGGTCAGCAGCGGCAGTCCGGCCGCGATCAGCGCGCCGAAGGTGAGGACGAGGACCACCGCGGAGACCGCGATGCCGATGACCTCGGTGGACCCCGTCTCGGGGATGGCCTGGAGCGCGTTGCCGCCGACCTCGACGGTCAGCCCGTCCTTCCGGGCGTCCTTGGCCGCGTCCTTGAGGGCGTCCTTGGAGGCGTCGGTCAGCTCGAAGCCGGTGACCTTGTAGGTGACTTGGGCGTAGGCGGTGCGGGCGTCCTTGCTGAGGGTCCTGGCGGCGTACGGGTCGGCGACCCGGTCGACCTGCCCGGAGCCCGACTTCAGGGCGTGCACGGTGCGTTCGACGGCCGCCTTGTTCGCCGGGTCCTTCATCGTCTCGCCCTGGGGGGCCCGGAAGACCACCCGGGCCGTGGCACCGTCCGCGTTCCCGCCGGGGAACCGCTGGTCGAGCAGGTCGAAGGCGCGCTGGGCCTCGGTGCCGGGGACCGAGAAGGAGTCGGCGGCGGGGGAAGCGGAGGTGGCGGCACCGACGCCGGCGACGGCCAGCAGGGCCACCCATATGAGGGCGACGAAGCGGCGCCGCCGGAAGGCGAAGCGTCCGAGCTTGGAGAGGAAAGTGGCCACGAGACCGGGTGCTCCCGTCGTGAGAGGGGTGATGGAGGCGTGCGCCATCGCCCCGGCGACGAGAGCGGCGTGCCGGGTACGGAGGCTGGGGTGAGGGGTCGGGC
>NZ_SDIF01000178.1 GCF_004122735.1 Streptomyces sioyaensis
GAGCCGGTGGCGATTGTGGCGATGAGTTGTCGGTTCCCTGGTGGGGTGGGGTCGCCGGAGGAGTTGTGGGGGTTGTTGGTTGCGGGTGGGGATGGTGTGGTGCCGTTCCCGGTGGATCGTGGTTGGGATGTTGAGGGGTTGTATGACCCGGAGCCGGGTGTGCCGGGGAAGGTGTCGACTCGTGAGGGTGGGTTTTTGCCGGGGGTTGATGAGTTTGATCCGGCGTTCTTTGGGATTTCGCCGCGTGAGGCTGTGGCGATGGATCCGCAGCAGCGGTTGTTGTTGGAGGCGTCGTGGGAGGCGTTTGAGCGGGCGGGGATTGTTCCTGGGTCGTTGCGTGGGTCTCGTACGGGGGTGTTTGCGGGGACGAATGGTCAGGATTACACGGGGTTGTTGGTGGCGTCGGGTGAGGAGGATTTGGGGGGTTATATCGGTACGGGTAATGCGGCGAGTGTGGTGTCGGGGCGGTTGTCGTACACGTTTGGTCTTGAGGGTCCTGCGGTGACGGTGGATACGGCGTGTTCGGCGTCGTTGGTGGCGTTGCATTTGGCGGTGCAGTCGTTGCGTGCGGGTGAGTGTGATGTGGCGTTGGCGGGTGGTGTGACGGTGATGTCGACGCCGGGGTTGTTTGTGGATTTCAGTCGGCAGCGGGGGTTGGCTGCTGATGGTCGGTGTAAGGCGTTTTCGGATGCTGCGGATGGTGCGGGGTTTTCTGAGGGTGTGGGTGTGTTGGTGGTGGAGCGGTTGTCGGATGCCCGGCGGAATGGGCATCAGGTGTTGGCGGTCGTGCGCGGCAGCGCCGTGAACCAGGATGGTGCGTCGAACGGCCTTACCGCCCCGAACGGTCCCTCGCAGCAGCGGGTGATTCGGCAGGCGTTGGCGGGTGCGGGGCTTTCGCCCTCCGACGTGGATGTGGTCGAGGCGCACGGTACGGGGACGTCGCTGGGTGATCCGATCGAGGCGCAGGCGTTGCTCGCGACGTACGGTCAGGATCGGGATGAGGACCGGCCGTTGTGGCTGGGGTCGGTGAAGTCGAATATCGGGCACACGCAGGCGGCCGCGGGTGTGGCCGGTGTGATCAAGATGGTGCTGGCGTTGCAGCACGGCGTCCTGCCGCGGACCTTGCACGTCGATGAGCCTTCCTCGCATGTGGACTGGTCGGCGGGAGACGTGCGGCTGCTGACGGAGTCGGTGCAGTGGCCGGAGACGGGCCGGCCGCGCCGGGCCGGAGTGTCGTCCTTCGGCATCAGCGGCACCAACGCCCACACGATCCTGGAGGAGGCCCCGTCCGAGGACGCCGCCCCTGGCGAGGACATCGCCCCTGCGGACGAAGGCCGGCCGGCAGCCGAGGCCTCTCCCGCCCCCTGGGTGATCACCGGTAAGACCAGGGCCGCCCTCCGTGCCCAGGCCGCCCGGCTGCTCGCCCATGCGGAGAAGTTCCCGGCGCTGCGCACCGCCGACGTGGGACTGTCGCTGGCCACCACCCGGTCGGTCATGGAACACCGCGCCGTGGTCCTCGGCACGGACCGGGACGAGCTGCTCCGCGGTCTGGCCGCCGTAGCGGCCGACGAAGCCGCGCCGAACGCCGTCACCGGCACGGCAAAGGCGGACGGCCGGCTGGCACTGCTGTTCACGGGCCAGGGCGCACAACGTCTCGGAATGGGCCGCGAGTTGTACGACGCGTTCCCGGCATTCGCTGACGCCTTTGACTCCGTCTGCGCCCACTTCGACAGTGAATTGGCGTCGCCGCTGCGGGGCGTGGTCTTTGGCGAAGACGCGGATGCCGATGGAGATGCGGAGGCGCTGAACCGGACCGGTTTCACCCAGCCGGCATTGTTCGCCGTCGAGGTGGCGCTGTTCCGGCTGGTGGAATCATTCGGAGTCCGGCCCGACTATCTGGTGGGGCACTCCATCGGCGAATTGGCGGCCGCACATGTGGCGGGCGTGCTGTCACTGGAGGATGCGTGCCGGCTGGTGGCGGCCCGTGGTCGTCTGATGCAGGCGCTCCCGGCCGGCGGCGCCATGGTCGCCCTTCAGGCCACCGAGGACGAGGTGCTGCCGCTGCTGGAAGGCCAGGAGCAGCGGGTGAGCATTGCCGCGGTGAACGGTCCGAAATCGACCGTGATCGCCGGTGTGGAATCCGCGGTGGCGGAGATCGCCGGGCGTTTCGAGTCCGAGGGGAGGAAGGTGAAGCGGCTCCAGGTGAGTCACGCCTTCCATTCCCCGCTGATGGAGCCGATGCTCGACGAATTCCGAGCCGTTGCGGAAAGCGTGGCGTACGAGGAACCGCGTATCCCGGTGGTCTCGAATGTCACCGGCACGCTCGCCACCGCGGAAGAACTGACCTCCCCCGACTACTGGGTGCGGCACGTCCGTGGCGCCGTCCGGTTCGCCGACGGCGTGCGGTGGTTGGCGGAGCACGAGGTCACGCGTTTCCTGGAGATCGGGCCGGACGGCACGCTGACCGCCATGGCGCAGGGCTGCCTCGACGGTGACACGGGAGCGGACCAGCTCCTCGTCCCCGCCCTTCGCAAGGACCGTCCGGAGGCCACCGGGCTCCTCACCGCCCTCGCCCAGGTGTTTGCCGCCGGGACGCCGCTGACCTGGGAGGCCGCCTTCACGGACGGCGATGCGCGGCGCGTCGGGCTGCCGACCTACGCGTTCCAGCGGCACCGCTACTGGCCCAAGCCGCCCGTCATGCCGACCGGCGACATCAGCTCGGCAGGACTCGGCTCGGCGGACCACCCCCTGCTCGGCGCGGCCGTCGAGGTGGCCGGCTCGGACGCCTTCCTCTTCACCGGAAGGCTGTCGCTGCACACCCACCCCTGGCTCGCCGACCATGCGGTGACCGGGACCGTCCTGTTCCCCGGCACCGGCTTCCTCGAACTGGCCGTCCGTGCCGCCGACGAGGTGGGCTGCGACCGCGTCGACGAGTTCACCATCGCCGCGCCGCTCGTCCTGCCCGAGCGCGGTGCGGTGCAACTCCAGCTCGCGGTGGAGCCGCCGGACGAGTCCGGGCGTCGGACGCTGAACCTCTACTCACGGCCGGAGGACGACCTCGGCGAGCAGCCGTGGGTGCTCAACGCCAGCGGCGTGGTGTCCACCGGAGCGGCCGCGGACCCGGGCGAGCCGTACGACTTCACGGTCTGGCCGCCGCGGGACGCGGACGCCACCTCGGTCGACGACTTCTACGGCCGCTTCGCCGAGGCCGGCTTCGCCTACGGTCCCGTCTTCCGCGGGCTGAAGGCCGTCTGGCAGCGCGGCGACGAGATCTTCGCCGAGGTGGGACTGCCGGAGGAGCACGACGGGCTGGCCGGCGCGTTCGGGCTGCACCCCGCGCTGCTCGACTCCGCGCTGCACGCGATGATGTTCGTGTCCATGGAGGACGTCGGCCGCGGCCGGCTGCCGTTCTCCTGGAACGGGGTCTCGCTGCGGGCCGCCGGCGCCAGCGCCCTGCGCGTCCGCCTGGTGCAGTCCGGACCCGAGGCGGTCTCCCTCGAACTGGCCGACCCGGCAGGAGGCGCGGTCGCCTCCATCGAGTCCTTGACGCTCCGTCAGGTCTCCGGTGAGCAGGTGAGCGGCGGCGCGGCCTACCACGACGCACTGTTCCAGGTGGACTGGAACACCGTGCCGCTGCCCACCGCGCCGTCCGACGAGCAGTGGGCGGTCGTCGGGGACATGGCGCTGGCCGTGGCCCTGGACGGCACCGGCGTACGGGTGGAGGCAACGGACAGCCTGAGTGAGCTGGCTGACGAGGTGCCTCCCGTGGTGCTCGTCAGCTCCACCAGGACGGACGACCCGTCAGACGCGGCCGCCGGGGCGCACACCGCCGCCCACGACGCGCTCGCACTTCTCCAGAAGTGGCTGGCCGACGAGCGCTTCGCCGCCTCCCGGCTGGTCATCCTCACGCACGGCGCCGTGAGCACCTCGGACGCGGACCACCCGGACCCGGCGCAGGCCGCCGTCTGGGGCCTGGTACGGGCCGCCGGGGTGGAGAACCCGGGCCGGTTCACGCTCATCGACCTCGACGGAACGGCGGAGTCGACCGCCGCCGTGCCCGCTGCACTGGCGGGCGGAGAGCCCGAGGCCGCGGTCCGCGCGGGAGTGGTGCACGTACCGCGGCTGGCCCGGGTCGCGTCCGCGGACGCGCTGCGCCGGCCCGACACGGACGGGGACGCCTGGCGGCTGGACATCGCCGACAAGGGCACCCTGGGAAATCTGCAGCTGGCCGAATGCCCGGACGTGGCAACCGAGTTGGGGGACGGACAGGTCCGCATCGGGGTGCGGGCGGCAGGCGTCAACTTCCGCGATGTGCTCAACGCGCTGGGGATGTACCCCGGCGAGGCCGGCGCGCTCGGCAGTGAGGGCGCCGGGGTGGTCCTGGAGGTCGGCCCCGGAGTGCACGACCTGCAGCCCGGAGACCGGGTGATGGGCATGTTCTTCGGTGCCTTCGGCCCCCTCGCGGTGGCGGACCGCCGGCTGCTGGCCCGCATACCCGAGGGCTGGTCGTTCGCGCAGGCGGCGTCGGTTCCCGTGGTGTTCCTGACGGCGTACTACGCGCTGGTGGAGCTGGGGGAGCTCCAGGCGGGCGAGTCGGTGCTGGTGCACTCCGCCGCGGGCGGCGTCGGCATGGCCGCCGTGCAGCTGGCGCGGCACCTGGGCGCCGAGGTGTTCGGCACCGCGAGCCCGGGCAAGTGGGAGACCCTGCGCAGCTCGGGGCTGGACGAGGCGCACATCGCGTCCTCGCGTGATCTGGACTTCGAGACGTCGTTCCTGGCGGAGACCGCCGGCCGCGGTGTCGACGTGGTGCTGGACTCCCTGGCGCGGGAGTTCGTGGACGCTTCGCTGCGGCTGCTGCCGCGGGGCGGGCGGTTCCTGGAGATGGGCAAGACCGACGTCCGCGACGCGCAGGAGGTCGCGGCCGCGCATACGGATGTCAGGTATCGGGCCTTCGACCTGTGGGAGGCCGGTCCCGAGCGGATCGGGGAGATGCTGACCGCACTCCTCGACCTCTTCGAGCAGGGCGCCTTGCAGCCGTTGCCGGTCACGGCCTGGGACGTACGCAGAGCGCCGGAGGCCTTCCGGTACCTCAGCCAGGCCCGGCATGTCGGCAAGGTCGTACTGACCGTGCCGGCTCCCCTGGACCCCCAGGGAACGGCACTGGTGACCGGCGGTACGGGCGGGCTGGGCGCGCTGGTGGCCCGGCATCTGGTGGCCGAGCACGGAGTGCGCCACCTCCTCCTGGCCAGCCGGCGCGGCGAGCAGACCCCGGGCGTCGAGGCGCTGCGCGACGAACTGGCCGCCCTCGGTGCCGAGGTCACCGTCGCCGCCTGCGACAGCGCCGACCGCGAGGCACTGCGCGGGTTGCTGGACTCCGTACCGAAGCAGCACCCGCTCACCGCGGTCGTGCACACGGCCGGTGTGCTGGACGACGGCGTGCTGTCGTCGCTGACGCCGGAGCGGCTGGACAAGGTGCTCGCGCCGAAGGCGGACGCGGTGCGTCACCTGCACGAGCTGACCCGGGACGAGGACCTGGCCGCGTTCGTCGTCTTCTCGTCGGTGGCCGGCACGTTCGGCAGCGCCGGACAGGCCAACTACGCGGCCGCGAACGCCTTCGTGGACGCGCTGGCCCGCCTGCGCAGTGGCCTGGGGCTTCCCGCACAGTCGCTGGCGTGGGGCGCCTGGGCTCCCGGCGTCGGCATGACGGGCGAGCTGAGCGAAGCCGATCTGCAGCGCATGGCGCGCGGCGGCATGCTTCCGCTCACCCCGGAACAGGGGCTTGGCCTGCTCGACACCGCACGGGAGCTGGCCCGCCCCCTGCTGCTGCCGATGAACCTCGATACGGCGCCACTGCGTGCGCACCCCGAGGCCGTACCGCCGCTGTTGCGCGGCCTGGTCCGGGCACCCGCCCGCCGCCAGACCGCGACCTCGGCCGCGGCGAAGGGCACGCAAGCACCGCAGGATCTCGCGGAGCGACTGGCCGCGCTGCCTGCGGCGGACCGCGAACAGCATCTGCTCGACCTGGTCTGCACCCAGGTGGCCATCGTCCTCGGACACGGATCCGCCGAGGACATCGAACCCGACCAGGCCTTCAAGGAGCTGGGCTTCGACTCGCTGACGGCGGTGGAGCTCCGCAACCACCTCAACGCGGCGACCCAGCTCAGGCTGCCCGCCACCCTCGTCTTCGACTACCCGACGCCGCTCGTCCTCGTCCGTCATGTCCTGGACGAGATCGACCTGCCCGAGACCTCGGGTGCGCAGCCGATCCTCGGCGAGCTCACCCGGCTGGAGGCAGCGCTGGCCGGGGCCACGGTCGGTGACGAGGAGCGAGCCGAGATCACCGAGCGGCTGCGCGCGCTGACCGCGCACTGGCAGGGCGGCGGCACGCAGGAGCAAGGCGCGGATCCGTACGCGGAAACCGATGAGGACGACGGCGAGCTGGCATCGGCATCGACCGCCGGCGAACTGTTCGACCTCATCGACAAGGAACTGGGAACGTCGTGACCGAACGCGGGGAACCGCTCGGCTTTGTTCGAGGATGTGACGTTGGTGGCTGCTGACGACGAGAAGTACATGGAGTACCTGAAGCGGGTGACGACCGAGCTTCGGCAGACCCGTCGCCAGCTTCGCGAAGCTGAGGGAAGGGACCAGGAGCCCATCGCCATCGTCGCGATGAGCTGCCGCTACCCCGGCAGCGTGCGTACTCCGGAAGACCTGTGGCAGCTGGTCGCCGAAGGGGGAGACGCCGTCTCCGACTTCCCCGTCGACCGGGGCTGGGACGTCGACGGCGCCTACGACCCGGACCCGGAGAAGCCGGGCTCCATCTACGTCCGCGAAGGCGGCTTCCTGCACGACGCGGGGTACTTCGACCCGGCGTTCTTCGGGATGAGCCCGCGGGAGGCGCTGGCCACCGACCCGCAGCAGCGGCTGCTGCTCGAAGTGGCCTGGGAGGCCTTCGAACGCGCCGGCATCGACCCGGCGTCGGTGCGCGGCTCCAACGGCGGAGTGTTCGTCGGCGCCGCCACCTCCGGCTACGGCATCGGCGTGGCAGACCTCCCCGAAGGCGTACAGGGGCTGCTCCTCGCCGGCAACGCCACCTCCGTGGCCTCCGGTCGGATCGCCTACACCCTCGGCCTCGAAGGCCCCGCCGTCACGGTCGACACGGCCTGCTCCTCGTCGCTGGTCGCCCTGCACTGGGCGTGCCATGCGCTGCGCCGCGGCGAATGCGATCTGGCGCTGGCCGGCGGGGTCGCCGTGATGTGCACCCCGGCCATGTTCTTCGAGTTCAGCAGGCAGCGCGGCCTGGCGGCCGATGGCCGCTGCAAGCCGTTCTCCGACGACGCGGACGGAACCGGCTGGTCGGAGGGCGCCGGCATGCTGCTCGTCGAGCGGCTCTCGGACGCGCGGAAGAACGGCCACCCGGTGCTGGCCGTCGTCCGGGGTACGGCCATCAACTCCGACGGCGCGTCCAACGGCCTGACCGCCCCCAACGGCCCCTCGCAGCAGCGGGTGATCCGGTCCGCGCTGTCCCGGGCGGGGCTGTCGCCGAGCGATGTCGACGCCGTCGACGCCCACGGGACGGGTACCTCGCTGGGTGACCCCATCGAGGCACAGGCGCTGCTCGCCACCTACGGAAAGGACCGTGCGGACCACGGGCCCCTCCGGCTCGGTTCGCTCAAATCCAACATCGGCCACACCCAGTCGGCGGCCGGCGTCGGCAGCGTCATCAAGATGGTCATGGCCATGCACCACGGGACGCTCCCCAAGTCCCTGCACATCTCCGAACCGTCCCGCCACATCGAGTGGACATCCGGCGATGTCGAGGTGCTGACCGAGGCGATGCCCTGGCAGCAGAACGGACGCCCGCGCCGCGCCGGCGTCTCGTCCTTCGGCATCAGCGGAACCAACGCCCACGCCATCCTGGAGGAGCCGCCGACGGATGAGGACGCCCCGGCAACGGAGGACGACGGCGAGCCCGTCCGCGCACTCCCCCTCGTTCCCTGGGTGGTGTCCGCCCGCAGCGCGGCCGCGCTGCGCGGCCAAGCGGCGCAGCTGCTGTCGCGGGTCACGCAGGACGAGCTGGACCTGACCGACGTCGGTCACTCCCTGACCACCACCCGGACCGCGTTCGAACACCGGGCCGTGGTGCTTGCGGAGGACCGGGCCGCGGCCCTGCGCGGCCTGGAGGAACTGGCCACCCAGGGCATCGAGGGAGCGGGCCCGGGAGTGGTGGGCGGCCGCACGATGCGCGGCGCCACCGCCTTCCTCTTCACCGGCCAAGGAGCCCAACGCACCGGAATGGGCCGGGAGTTGTACGCGGCCTTCCCCGCCTTCGCCGCGGCCTTCGACGAGACGTGCGCGCTCCTCGACACCCAGCTGGAGCGCCCCCTGCGAGACGTCCTCTTCGGCGAGGACCCCGATGCCCTCCACCGGACGTCATACACCCAGCCCGCACTCTTCGCGGTGGAAGTGGCGCTCTATCGGCTGCTCGAATCCTGGGGCATCAAGCCCAAATACCTGGCCGGCCATTCCATTGGCGAGTTGGCGGCTGCGCATGTGGCAGGGGTGTGGTCGCTGAAGGACGCCTGTCGTCTGGTCGCTGCCCGTGGCCGGTTGATGCAGGCGTTGCCGGCGGGTGGAGCGATGGTGTCGCTCCAGGCGTCGGAGGCTGAGGTGCTGCCGCTGCTGGAGGGGCTTGAGCAGCGGGTGAGTGTTGCGGCGGTGAATGGTCCGCAGGCGGTGGTGATCTCCGGCGTGGAATCCGCGGTGGTGGAGATTGCCGGGCGTTTCGAGTCCGAGGGCCGGAAGGTGAAGCGGCTCCAGGTGAGTCATGCCTTCCATTCGCCTTTGATGGAGCCGATGCTGGACGAGTTCCGGGCGGTTGCGGAGAGCGTCGGGTATGCGGAGCCGCGTATCCCGGTCGTCTCGAACCTGACCGGAGAACTAGCCACGTCGGAGCAATTGACGTCCCCCGACTACTGGGTGCGGCATGTCCGCGACGCCGTCCGGTTCGCCGACGGCGTTCGGTGGCTCGCCGAGCGCGGCGTGACACGGCTCCTGGAGCTGGGGCCCGGCGGGACCCTGACCGCGATGGCACAGGCTTGCCTCTCGGACACCGGTGACGAGGACACCCAGCGGGTGTTCCTCGCCTTCCTGCGGACCGACCGGCCCGAGACCACGTCGCTGATGTCGGCGGTGGCCGGTGCCTTCGCGTCGGGCGCACCGATCGACTGGGCGGCATACTTCGCGGGCACCGGGGCGCGACGGGTGGATCTGCCCACGTACGCGTTCCAGCGCGAGCGCTACTGGCTGGAATCGACCGGCGCCACCCCCGAGCCCCGTGAGCAGTCGGTGGTGGACGGCTGGCGCTATCGGGTCGAGTGGAAGCCTCTTGTCGCGCCGTCGGGTGGGGTGCTGGGCGGTCGTTGGCTTGCTGTGATGGCTGCGGGTGAGGTGTGGTCCGAGGCTGTGGTGGAGGGGTTGGCGGCGTGTGGTGTGCCGCTTGAGCGGGTGGAGTGTGTCGCGGGGGAGGTGGAC
>NZ_SDIF01000179.1 GCF_004122735.1 Streptomyces sioyaensis
CCCCCTGAGGTACCCGGCAGTGAGCCCCGCACCACCCGCCCCGGCCGCTCCCGAGCCGCTGTCCGTCGTCGGTATCGGGGCCGACGGCTGGGACGGACTGCCCGCCGCCTCCCGCCGGGCCCTGTGCGCGGCCGAGGTGCTGATCGGCGGCGCCCGCCAGCTGGCGCTGCTGCCCGCGGAGTGCACCGGCGAGCGCGTCCCGTGGCCCTCCCCGCTGCGTCCCGCCGTCCCCGGCCTGCTCGCCGCGTACGCCGGACGCCGGATCTGCGTGCTGGCCAGCGGCGACCCGATGTTCTACGGGATCGGCCGGACCCTGACCGAGGTGCTGGCGGAGCAGGCGGAGGGCGCTCCGCCGGACGCGCCGGGCGGGCCGTCGGGAGAGGCGCCGGCCCCCGCCGCCGGCCACCGGCTGCGCATCCTCCCGCACCCCTCCGCCGTCTCCTACGCCTGCGCCCGCCTCGGCTGGCCGGTGGAGGACACCGAGGTCGTCACGCTCGTCGGACGGCCCGCCGAGAACCTCCTCCGGGCGCTGTACGACGGCCGCCGGGTGCTGGTGCTGTCCGCGGGCGCCCACACCCCCGCCGAGGTCGCCGCGCTGCTGCGCACCCACGGCTTCGGCCCGACCCGGATGCGCGTACTGGAGCAACTCGGCGGCGCCCGCGAGCGGACGGCCGAGGGCGTGGCCGCCGACTGGGACCTCCCGCCCGGCGACGCCCTCAACGTCCTCGCGCTCGACTGCGTCCGCGCGCCTGGCACCCCGCACCTGTCCACCGTCCCCGGCCTGCCCGACGCGGCCTACGAGCACGACGGCCAGCTGACCAAGCGTCATGTCCGGGCCGCCACCCTGGCCGCGCTGGCGCCCGCCCCCGGTGAACTCCTGTGGGACATCGGCGGCGGCTCCGGCTCCATCGCCGTCGAATGGCTGCGGGCGCACCGCAGTTGCCGCGCCGTCAGCGTCGAGCGGGACCCGGTACGCGCCGAGCGCATCGGCCGGAACGCGCGGACGCTCGGCGTACCGGGGCTGCGGGTGGTCACCGGTTCCGCGCCCGCCGCGCTGGAGGGGCTGCCGGTGCCGGACGCGGTGTTCATCGGCGGCGGGCTGACCGCCCCCGGCCTGCTCGACGCCTGTTGGGCGGCGCTGCCTGCCGGCGGCCGCCTCGTCGCCAATACGGTGACCCTGGAATCCGAGGCGCTGCTCGCCGAGCGCCACCGTCGCCACGGCGGCGAACTGGTCCGGCTCGCTGTCTCCCACGCGGTGCCGGTCGGCGGCTTCACGGGCTGGCGGCAGGCGATGCCGGTCACCCAGTGGTCGGCGGTCAAACCCCCGGCCGACTCCCGTTCCGCCTCCTCCGCTTCCTCCTCCGCCGCTCCTCCCGCCTCTCCGGGACCGTCCTCGCAGGAGAACCGACAGCCATGACCGTCCACTTCATCGGCGCGGGCCCCGGCGCCGCCGACCTGATCACCGTGCGCGGCGCCCGTACGCTCGCGTCCTGCGGGGTGTGTCTGTACGCCGGCAGCCTGGTGCCGCGCGAGCTGCTCGCCGAGTGCCCGCCCGGCGCGCGGCTGATCGACACCGCGCAGCTGGACCTCGACACGATCACCGCCGAGATGGTCCGCGCCCACGAGGAGGGCCACGACGTCGCCCGGCTGCACTCCGGCGATCCGTCCGTCTTCAGCGCGGTCGCCGAGCAGATGCGACGGCTGGACGCGGCCGGTGTGCCGTACGACGTGGTGCCGGGCGTCCCCGCGTTCGCCGCCGCGGCCGCCGCCCTCAAGCGCGAGCTGACCGTCCCCACCGTCGGCCAGACCGTCATCCTCACCCGCGTCGCCCAGCGCGCCACGCCCATGCCCGAGGGCGAGAACCTCGCCACCCTCGGACGCAGCGGCGCGCTGCTGGTGCTGCATCTGGCGGCCATGTACGTCGACCGGGTCGTCGCCGAACTCCTGCCGCACTACGGCGCCGACTGCCCGGCCGCCGTCGTCGCCATGGCCTCCCGCCCCGACGAACTCGTGCTGCGCGGCACCCTCGCCGATATCGCCGGCCAGGTGAAGGACGCGGGCGTGGTGCGGACGGCCGTCATCCTCGTCGGGCGCACCCTGGGCGCCGAGCAGTTCCGCGACAGCCACCTCTACTCGACGGACCGCGAGCGGCCGCACGCCCCGTGCGCGGCGCCGGAGCCGGAACCGACGGACACGCCGTAGGGCAGCAGAACCGACGGACACGCCGTAGGGCAGCGGAACCGGCTGACACGCCGTGAGGCCGGGACCGTCCGGTGGGTGATCTCACCGCATCGGGGTGAATGTCCGTTTCCTGGCTCCCGGGGGCCGGTAAGGAAGCTGCGACACCCAAGGGGGGCCGAGCAAAGGAGTACGCCACGATGCGTACCAAACTCGCCGCCGGCCTGGTCGGCGCCGCAACCGTGCTGACGCTCGTCGGCGGCCCCGTCGCCGTCGCGGACGGCAAGGACAACCCCACGCTGGCGACGGACACCCCGGCGCAGACCCACGACGCCTCGCCGTGGATGCACGACGCCCCGGCCCGTACCTACGACACGCCGAGCCGGTTCAACGAGCGCCGGGACCGGCGGCACGACCGCCGGAACGGGCGCAACGAGGGCCGGGGGCGGTACCGCAACAACCCGCTCCGGCTGACGGCCTGTGCCCTGAAGACGGCCCTGGGCGCGCTCACCGGCAGGACGGGCCACTGCGGTCTGGACCGGTTCGCCCGCGGCGGCTACCGCAACAACAACTTCGGTCGCAACAACAACTTCGATCGCGGCTACCGCAACTACTGACCGCCGAGTCGGGGAGGCCCCTCACCCGAGGGGCTCTCCACGGCCGGTCTCACCGGGGCCCCGCGGCTCCGCCCGCCCCACCACCATCCCCGCGCGGTCGATGCAGATGATGTCGACCGCGACGGGCGCCCCCCGCAGCACGGCCAGCGACTCCTCGCGCGCCCGCGCCGCCACCAGATCGCCCAGCGGCACCCCCGCCGCGGCACACAACTGCAGTGCCGCCAAACCCGTGTTGGCCTCCGCCACCGCAGCCGCCAGCGCCTCGTCCGCCCCGCCCTGCCGGGCCAGTTCCGCCAGGAACCCCTTGTCCACCTGTGAGCGCGCGGAGTGCAGATCCAGATGCCCCGCCGCCAGCTTGGACAGCTTGGCGAACCCGCCGCAGACCGTCAGCCGCTCGACCGGATGACGCCGCAGGTACTTCAGCACCGCGCCGGCGAAGTCGCCCATGTCCAGTAGGGCGTCCTCGGGCAGGTGGTGCAGGGCGACGGCGACCTTCTCCGAGGTCGATCCCGTACACCCGGCCACATGCCGCCGCCCCGCGGCCCGCGCCACATCCACCCCCCGCCGGATGGAGTCGATCCAGGCCGAGCAGGAGTACGGCACCACGATCCCGGTGGTCCCCAGGATCGACAGCCCGCCCAGGATGCCCAGCCGCGGATTCCAGGTGCTCCGGGCGATCTCCTCCCCGTGATCGATCGAAATCTCCACCTCGACGTCCGGCGCCGCGCCCGCCCCCGTGCCGCCGTACCGTCCCGCGACCTCCCTCAGATGGTCCCGCATCAGCTGCCGCGGTACGGGGTTGATCGCCGGTTCGCCGACGTCCAGCGGCAGCCCCGGCCGGGTCACCGTCCCGACCCCCGGCCCGGCCCGGAAGACGATGCCGGACCCGGCGGGCAGCGCCCGCACCGTGGCGCGGACGAGCGCCCCGTGTGTGACGTCCGGATCGTCGCCCGCATCCTTGACGACACCCGCCATCGCGGAGGTCCGGCCCGCCGCCAACTCCTCCACCGCCAGGGCGAAGGACGGTGTCTGCCCCTTCGGCAGCGTGATCGTCACCGGGTCCGGGAACTCACCGCTCAGCAGCGCCGTGTACGCGGCCGTGCTCGCCGCCGTCGCACAGGCACCGGTCGTCCAGCCGTGCCGCAGCCCGGTGTGCGCGAGCTGCGCGCTGCGCCCGCCCGCGGCCTTCCCCGTACCCTGCGGCCCCGTACCCTGCGGTTGCGCTTCAGCCACGGAGGAACCCACATCCCATGAACGACGCAGCCCGCCCGGTGCGCCACGTCCTGATTCTCGGCGGCACGACCGAGGCCCGCCGCCTGGCCGGCCTGCTCGTGCCGGACCCGTCCCTGCGGGTGACGAGCTCGCTCGCCGGCCGGGTCGCCGCGCCCCGGCTGCCCGCCGGGGAGGTCCGCATCGGCGGTTTCGGCGGCCCCGAGGGCCTCGCCCGCTGGCTGCGCGCGCACGCGGTGGACGCGCTCATCGATGCCACCCATCCCTTCGCCGACACGATCAGTCGGAACGCGGCCCTGGCGGCCGCCACCGCCCATGTTCCCCTGCTGGCGCTGCGCCGTCCCGGCTGGGTACCGGGACCCGGCGACCTCTGGCACCAGGTCACCTCTCTGGACGAGGCCGCCGCCGCCCTCCCGGACCTCGGCAACCGCGTCTTCCTCACCACGGGCCGCATGGGCCTCGCCCACTTCGCCCACCTCACCGACCTCTGGTTCCTCGTCCGCTCCGTCGACGCCCCCGAGCCCCCCTACCCGCCCCGGATGACCACCCTCCTGGACCGCGGCCCCTTCACCGTGGAGGGCGAACGGACCCTTCTCCGCGACCACCGCATCGACGCCCTCGTGACGAAGGACAGCGGGGCGGCCGCCACCGCCGCCAAGCTGACGGCGGCCCGGGAGGCGGGCCTGCCGGTGGTCGTCGTCCGGCGGCCGCCCGTCCCGGAGGGGGTACCGGTGGCGGCGGGGCCGGAGGAGGCGGCGGAATGGCTGCGGGGAATTCTCAGCGGGGCAGATTCACACTGAGGTGATTGGCCTCACGGACCCGCTGCCGTAATTCCGCACGACGGTCCTCGGCTTCCGGTTCTTTCTCTTCCTCGTACGGTGCTTCCCGACCGGATTCGCTTTCTTCCGCCGCCTCCTCCTCACTCACGGCGCATCCTTCCGCAGTGATTCCGCGATCCGGCGTGCGAGGTCGGGCGTACAGCGCCCGAGATCCACGAGCGGACGCGGAAAGTCCCCGGCCAGCGAGACGATGTCGAGCCCCAGCGACGGCAGGGTGATCCCCACGTCCTTCAGCGCCGTCCGCAGCTCGTCCCGTGCCTGTTCGGCGTCCCGGACCCGCCCGGCCGCCGGACTGCGCTCCGCCATTCCCATTTTCGCTCTTCTCCGTTCGGGTTCCTGATCCTGAAGGAACTGCCAAATTGCTTGTGCAGTCCTAGAGTTGTCGCCCGAATCCGGATCTCGATAGATATCCGACGTTGTCACCACGCAGGGCAACAAAGGGAGTTGAGATGGTCGAACGCAGTCCCGAGAATGAAGATTCCGCTCGCGCCGTACTCGCCAGCGAACTCCGCCATTTACGCGGCACGTCGGGCCGTTCCCTGGCCCAGCTCGCCGACGAGACCAACTACGACCGCACCTACCTGCACCGCCTGGAGACCGGCGAACGCCTCTCGAAGCTGCCGGTCATGGAGACGCTCGACCAGGTCTACGCAACGGGCGGACTGCTCGTACGGCTGTGGAAGCTGGCGCGGCTGGACGCCTTCAAGGACAAGTACCGGTTGTTCATGCAGCTGGAGGCGAAGGCGACCATCCTCCATGCGTACGCGATCACGGTTCCTGGGCTGTTGCAGACAGAGGACTTCGCCAAGTTCTCGCTGTCGTCTTCGCCCACTCCCGTAAGCCCCGATGAGCTCGAAGAGGCAGTGGCCGCCCGACTCGGCAGACAGGAGTTGTTGCAGCGTGACCGACCGCCGAACGTCCGGATCATCCTTGATGAGTCGGCTTTGCGCCGCCCGGTGCCCGATCCCAAGATCTGGCATGACCAATTGGTGCGCATCTCAGAGGCTGCCGAGGCTCAGCACGTGACCATCCAGGTGCTTCCCTTCGCCGCCGGAGTGCATAGCCTGATGGGTGGTTCACTGTGGCTCTTGTGGATGGCGGACGGTAGCGGCGTTGCCTACCTGGAAGGCAACAAGTCAGGCGAACTTCTCGAAGAGCCAGCCGAGGTTGAGCGATACCGCCTGTCTTACGATCAGCTTCGCGACGCGGCGCTCTCGCCGCCCGACTCAGCAGCATTCATCAGGCAGTTGGTGGAGGACAGCAGACCATGAACACCATTCCCGACCTGACCGGCGCGGTGTGGCGTAAGAGCAGCTACAGCGATGGGGGAGCTGACAACTGCGTGGAGGTCGCCGACGGCTTCCCCGATGCCGTCCCTGTCCGTGACAGCAAGAACCCCGAGGGCCCGGCGCTGTTGATCCCGGCCATGGCTTGGGCTGACTTCATACGCCAGGCGAAGGCCGACTGGCTGGACTGAGGGAGGAGAAGCGGTATCCGTCAAACAGCTACCGGAAGGCAGCAGCGTGAAGGCAACCCCGATTCTGGCCGGCATCGCCTGGCGCAAGAGCAGCTACAGCGACGGCGGAGAGGACAACTGCGTCGAGGTCTCCGACGGCTTCCCCGGCGTCGTCCCGGTCCGTGACAGCAAGAACCCCACCGGCGGTGTGCTGCTCTTCCCGGCCACCGCCTGGTCGGGGTTCATAGCCACCGTGAAGAACGGCCGTCTGCTGACCCCGGCTGAGCGTGCAGAGCGCGCCAGGAAGGCGCTGACGACGCTGAAGGAGTGGAACGGGTACGTCCCGGCCGCGGCACAGCAGCAGGACTTGGATTGTGAGCTCGACCGGCGTCTGGCCCAGGTGACCGGCCGGTGAGCGACGCCCTGTACATCGTCCTGGACGACACCGCGATGCCGCCACCACGTCCCCGAAGAGATGGCACGGCGAACCGATCCGCGCCCTGGACCTGAACGCCTGAACAAGACCCTCGAACCGGAACTCGGAGAAGGGTGGTGGCGATGACCGCCTACCGCGTCACAGCGCGCCACGCGGCCAAATGGTGGGCCCTGGAAGTCCCGGACCTCCCGGGGGTGTTCAGCCAGGCCAAGCGCCTCGACAAGGCCGAGGAGGCGGCGCGCGAAGCCATCGCCGTCATGCTCGATGTCGAAACCGAGGACGTTGAGGTAGAGATCGAGCCGGTGCTGCCCAGTTCTCGTATGCATGTGGGCTAGCTGGGATGGGCAGGTGCCGCCTCCGGCCACGGGCTCAGAGGCGGCACACTCACCGGCCTCACCCCTCCGGATACCTCCGAGGCGTCCACACGGCCTCGGTCCCGTCGTCGCGCCGTACCGCCTGGGTCTGGGACGAGCCGACGATCAACAGCGTGCGCATGTCGACCTGGTGCGGGTCCAGGTCGGTGAGGCGGACGGTGCGGAGGGATTCCTCGGGGCCGCCGATGTCGCGGGCGAGGATGACGGGGGTGTCGGGGGCGCGGTGTTCCAGGAGGAGTTCGCGGGCCTTGCCGACCTGCCAGGTGCGGGTGCGGGAGCCGGGGTTGTAGAGGGCCAGGGCCAGATCGGCGCCGGCCGCCGCGTGGAGGCGTTCGGCGATGACCTCCCAGGGCTTGAGGCGGTCGGAGAGGGAGATCACCGCGTAGTCGTGGCCGAGGGGGGCGCCGGCGCGGGCGGCGGCCGCGTTGGCGGCGGTGACGCCCGGCAGGACGCGGACGGGGATGGCGCGGTACGGGTCCTGGGCGGCGACCTCCATCACGGCGGTGGCCATGGCGAAGATGCCGGGGTCGCCGCCGGAGACCACGGCCACCCGGCGGCCGCGCCCGGCCAGGTCCAGGGCGAGTTCGGCGCGTTCGGACTCGACCTTGTTGTCGGAAGCGTGGCGGCGCTGGCCGGGGCGGCGCGGGACGCGGTCGAGGTAGGTGGTGTAGCCGACGAGGTCCTGGGCGGAGGCGAGGGCGCCGCGGGACTCGGGGGTCAGCCAGAGCGGGCCGGCCGGGCCGGTGCCGACGACCACCACCTCGCCGGGGCCGGATGCCGCGGAAGCCTCGGGCGGCGGGCTCGCGATGCGGCTGGGGACGACGGTGACGGAGAAGTACGGGACCGTGTCCGCGTCGATGTCGGCCAGTTTTTCGGTGCGTTCACCGGACATGGTGGCGCGTTCGACGTAGTGGGCCTCCGGCAGGCGGCCGGAGCGTTCCATGGCGCGGCGCACGGTGGGGAAGGTGCGGCCGAGCTTCATGACGACGGCGGCGTCGGTGGAGGCCAGACGGGCGGTCAGCTCCTCCTCCGGCAGGGTGCCGGGGAGGATCGTCAGGACCTCGTCGGCCTCGGCGAGCGGCCTGCCCAGGCGGGCCGCGGCGGCGCTGACGGAGGTGACGCCGGGGATGACCTCGGTCGGGTAGCGGTCGGCCAGCCGCTTGTGCATGTGCTGGTAGGAGCCGTAGAAGAGCGGGTCGCCCTCGGAGATGACGGCGACGGTGCGGCCGGCGTCGAGGTGGGCGGCGAGGCGGGCCGCCGCGGCCTCGTAGAACTCGTCCAGCGCGCCCCGGTAGCCGCCGGGGTGGTCGGTCGACTCGGTGGTGACCGGGTAGACCAGCGCCTCCTCGATGTGGTCGGCGGTCAGGTGCTCGGCGGCGATCGCGCGCGCGATGGAGCGTCCGTGCCGGGCGCTGTGGTACGCGATGACGTCGGCCTCGCCGATGACCTGTACGGCCCGCACGGTCATCAGGGACGGGTCGCCGGGGCCGAGCCCGACGCCGTAGAGACGGCCGGGGGTGGCCGGGGACGGTGTGCCGTCGGTGCCGGGTGCCTGCTGCTCGCTCACGCTCATTCTTCCTCGCTCGCCAGGGCGTTGATCGCGGCGGCGGCCATGGCGCTGCCGCCCCGGCGCCCGCGCACCACCAGGTGGTCCAGCTTCGACGGATGGGTGATCAGCGCGTCCTTGGACTCCGCGGCGCCGATGAAGCCGACGGGTATGCCGATGACGGCGGCCGGGCGGGGCGCCCCTTCCTCGATCATCTCCAGGAACCGGAAGAGGGCGGTGGGGGCGTTGCCGAACGCCACCACGGCGCCGTCCATCCGGTCGCGCCACAGCTCCAGGGCGGCGGCGCTGCGGGTCGTCCCCATCCGGGCGGCCAGGTCAGGGACGGACGGGTCGGCGAGGGTGCACAGCACCTCGTTGTCCGCCGGCAGCCGCTTGCGGGTGACGCCGCTGGCGACCATGTTGGCGTCGCAGAGGATCGGGGCGCCGGCGCGCAGCGCGGCGCGGGCGCTCGCCACCACGCCGGGGGTGAAGGCCACATCGCGTACCAGGTCGACCATGCCGCAGGCGTGGATCATGCGGACCGTGACCTGGCTGACGTCGGCGGGCAGCCCGCCGAGGTCCGCCTCGGCGCGGATGGTGGCGAAGGACTGGCGGTAGATCGCCGCACCGTCCTTCTCGTAGTCGAACGCGGTCACTGTGGCCTCGGGGTTGTCGGGTGCGGGCTGGCTCATGGGGCGTGGCTCGGGGGTGGCTCGGGGT
>NZ_SDIF01000018.1 GCF_004122735.1 Streptomyces sioyaensis
AACAACCCCCACAACTCCTCCGGCGACCCCACCCCACCAGGGAACCGACAACTCATCGCCACAATCGCCACCGGCTCATCCGGCGATATCGTCACTGCCGGAGCTACGGCTCCCGCATCGGCCGTGTCGTTGCCATCGGACAACTCGCCTTCCAGGTAGCGAGCCACCACCAGCGGAGACGGGTAGTCGAAGACCAGAGTGGCGGGCAGCGGCAGCCCCGTGGCTGCCTGCAGATGGTTGCGCAACTCCACGGCGGTGAGGGAGTCGACACCAAGGCCCCGGAAGTCGCGTGTGGGCTCGATCGCCTCGGGGCCGGGGTGTCCGAGGACCAGTGCCGCCTGGGTGCGTACGAGTTCCAGCAGCTCGGCTCGCCGCTCGTCCTGGGACAGCGGGGCAAGCCGGGACCGCAGAGCGTCGGCCGGTGTCAGCTCCACCGCCGAGGAGACCGCGGTACGACGCGCACTTCTCCCCAGCAGCCCGCGCATGAGCGGCGGAAGAACGCCCGCGGCATGCTGCTCTCGCAACATCGTGTGATTCAGCTGCACCGGGACAACCACGGGTACGGCGGTGTGTCGAGCGGCGTCGAACGCCTCCACACCGCGCTCCTCGGTGAAGGGCGTGATGCCGCCGCGTGCCATGCGCTGGAGGTCGGCTTCGCTCAGTTCGCCGGTCATTCCCGCGCCGGGCGCCCACGCACCCCACGCCAACGACCGTGCCGGCAGCCCCGACCCGCTACGCCGGCACACCAGGGCATCCACAAACGCGTTCGCCGCCGCATAGTTGGCCTGGCCCGCGCTGCCGAAGGTTCCCGCCACCGACGAGAACACCACGAACTCCGCCAGGTCCGCACCACGCGTCAGCTCGTCCAGATGCACCAGCGCATCCACCTTCGGCGCCAGCACCGCGTCCATGCGTGCGGGCGTCAGTGAGGACAGCATGCCGTCGTCGAGTACGCCGGCGGTGTGGACGACGGCGGTGAGGGGGTGATGCTTCGGTACGGAGTCCAGCAAACCGCTCAACGCCTCACGGTCGGCGATGTCGCAGGCAGCGACCTCGACCTCCGCGCCGAGAACACGCAGTTCATCACGCAACTCGTCCACACCAGGAGCCGCCGGGCCCCGACGGCTGGCCAACAGCAGGTGCCGAACCCCGTGCTCGGCCACCAGATGCCGGGCCACCAACGCACCCAGACCACCCGTACCCCCCGTGACCAGGACCGTCCCCTCCACATCCAGCGGAACCGGCATACTCAGCACGACCTTGCCCACATGCCGCGCCTGACTCAGATACCGGAAAGCCTCAGGCGCCCGCCGCACATCCCACGCCGTCACCGGCAACGGCTCCAGCACACCCCCCTCGAACAACTCCCGGACCTGCGCAAACATCTCCCCGATCCGGTCCTCGCCCGCCTCCATCAGATCGAACGCCTGATAGCGCACACCATCGTGCTCCGCCGCCACCCGCTCCGGCTCACGGATATCGGTCTTGCCCATCTCCAGGAAACGACCACCCCGCGGCAACAGCCGCAGCGAAGCATCCACGAACTCCCGCGCCAGCGAATCCAGCACCACATCCACACCCCGGCCGCCGGTCTCCGCCAGGAACGACCGCTCGAAGTCCAGATCACGCGACGAGGCAATATGCGCCTCGTCCAGACCCAGCCCCCGCAAGGTGTCCCACTTGCCGGGGCTCGCCGTCGCGAACACCTCCGCGCCCAGATGACGCGCCAACTGCACCGCAGCCATGCCCACACCACCGGCACCGGCATGCACCAGCACCGACTCACCCGCCCGCAACCCACCCAGCTCCACCAGCGCGTAATACGCCGTCAAAAACACCACCGGAACCGAGGCCGCCTGCGCGAAGGACCAGCCCTCGGGAACACGGATCACCATCCGCTCATCCGCCACCGCCACCGGACCGAAGGCGTACGGGAACAACCCCATCACCCGGTCACCCGGCATCAGGCCCACGACACCGGGGCCCGTCTCGGTCACGACGCCGGCGCCCTCCAGACCCAGCGCGCCCGCGTCACCGGGGTACGTGCCGAGGACGTTGAGCACATCGCGGAAGTTCACACCGGCAGACCGCACCGCGATGCGCACCTGTCCCGGCTCCAGCTCGTCCCGGACCTCGGGGCGCCGCACCAGGCGCAGGCTCTCCAGCGTGCCCTCGTCGGCGTTTTCGAGGCGCCATCCGTCCTGCGGCAGGCACGGCATCGACAGCTCGTCCCGCCGGATGTTCGTGCTCAGCCTCGGCAGGTAGGCCGTGCCTCCCCTCAGGGCGAGTTCGGGTTCACCCGAGGCCAGGGCGGTCGGCAGCGCTGCCAGCGAGGCGTCCGTGCCGTCGACATCCACGAGCACGAAGCGGTCGGGGTGCTCGACGCGTGCGGCACGGACGAGGCCCCAGACCGCGGCCTGAGCGGGGTCGGGCTGTTGCAGTTCCGCCGGAACGGCGTTCCGTGTCACCACCACAAGTCGGGTGGTGGAGCGGCGCTCGGCTTCCGTCCATTCCTGTAGGCAGGCCAGCGCCCGACTCGTGGCGGCCCGTGCGGCCGCGGGAGTTCCGTCAGGTTTTCCGATGAGGGCGTCGAGGCGCAGCGCGACGAACGGAGGCATCGCATCATCGTCCGGTGCGGAGCCGCGGTCATGGAGATCGCCGCGATCCCCGAGATCACCGAGATCCCGGAGATCCGCGAGATCGACGAGGTCGACCGGCTCCGCGGCGGTCTCGGGCACGCGAGTCCAGTCGACCCGGTACAGGGCATCGGAGTGGGTGCTGCCCTGCCAGGCGCGGCTGAACGTCTCAGCCGTCATCGGCTGCCGTGTGAGGGAAGCGATCTCCGCCACCGGCTGTCCTACGGCATCCGCCAGCTGGAGCGACAGCCCGCCGTCCGCACTCGCCGAGATACGTGCCCGCAGCACGGTGGCTCCCGAGGCGTACAGCTTCACGTCCTGCCAGGAGACCGGCAGTTGTCCGAGTACGGCAGTCTCGTCCGCTTCGAGTGCCAGGGCATGGAGGACGGTGTCCAGCAATGCGGGGTGCAGCCCGAATGACGAGGGCTCCGATGATTCGGGGAGCTCCACCGTGGCGAAGACGTCGGCGTCCCGCCGCCAGACGGCACGCAGCCCGCGGAAGGCGGGGCCGTAGGCGATCCCGGCGTCGGCGAAGGCCTCGTAGAGACCGTCCGTCGGGACGGACTGCGCTCCTTCCGGGGGCCAGACGGCGAAATCGAAGGTCTCGCGGTGAGCGGCCGCTCCGAGCAGGCCGGTGGCGTGCCGGACCCATGGTTCCTCCGCGACGCCGGTGCTCCCGACGCGGCAGGAGTGGAGGGTCAGTGCGCGGGTGCCGTGCAGGTCCGGCTCCTCGATGCGCATTTGCAGCTGGACGGATTCGTGGGCCGGGAGCACCAGGGGGGCTTCGATGGTCAGCGACTCGACGTGGTCGCAACCGGCCTGGTCGGCGGCGCGGAGCGCGAGTTCCAGGAAGGCCGTACCGGGAACGAGGAGGGAGCCGTCGACGACGTGGTCCGCGAGCCACGGGTGGTCCTGCGCGGAGAGCCGACCGGTGAAGACGACGGAGTGCGAGTCGGCGAGGGTCATGGTGGCCCCGAGCAAGGGGTGCTCGGCCGCCTGCAATCCCGCCGAACCGAGATTGGTGGCGTTGGTGTGGGCGAGCCCGAGCCAGTAACGCTGGTGCTGGAAGGCGTAGGTGGGCAGTTCGACCTGGCGCGCGCCGGTGCCGGCGAAGAGCGTGGCCCAGTCGACGGGGACGCCGCGGGCATAGGCGTGGCCGAGTGCGGTGAGCAGCCCGGTGGCCTCCGGACGGTCCTTGCGGAGGGCGGGGACGAGGAGCTGGTCCGCGCCTGCGTCACTGTCGAGGCACCCCTGCGCCATGGCGGTCAGGGTGCCGTCCGGCCCGATCTCCAGGAACCGGGTGACCTCGTGCTCCGCCAGCCACCGGATGCCATTGGCGAAGCGGACGGCTTCGCGGACGTGCCGCACCCAGTAATCGGGAGACGTCAGCTGATGCGACAGGGCGAGCTCGCCGGTCACGTTCGAGACCACCGGGATACGCGGTTCCTCGTACGCCACGCTTTCCGCGACGGCACGGAACTCGTCGAGCATCGGCTCCATCAGCGGCGAGTGGAAAGCGTGACTCACCGGGAGCCGCTTCACCTTCCGACCCTCGGACTCGAAACGCCCGGCGATGTCCGCCACCGCGGATTCCTCGCCGGAGATCACGACCGACTTCGGGCCGTTCACCGCGGCGACACTCACCCGCTGCTCCAGGCCCTCCAGCAGCGGCAGCACCTCGTCCTCGGCGGCCTGGAGAGCGACCATCGCCCCACCCGCCGGCAACGCCTGCATCAGCCGTCCGCGTGCCGCCACCAGCCGACACGCGTCCTCCAGCGACAGCACGCCCGCCACATGTGCAGCCGCCAACTCCCCGATGGAATGCCCCACCAGGAAATCCGGCCGGACGCCGAAGGACTCGACGAGCCGGAACAGCGCCACCTCCACCGCGAACAACGACGGCTGAGTGAAACCGGTCCGATTCAGCGCCTCGGCATCGTCGCCGAACACCACACCCCGCAGTGGCGTCGCCAACTCGCCGTCGAAGTGTGCGCACACCGCGTCAAACGCATCCGCGAAGACCGGGAAGGACTCGTACAACTCCCGGCCCATTCCGGGTCGTTGTGCCCCTTGGCCGGTGAACAGGAAGGCAAGGCTGCCTTCGGAGGTGGCCATGCCTTCGGCGATGTTGCCCTGCGGCTCGCCGCGGCCGAGGGCGTGCACGCTGGCGAGCAGCGTTTCCCGGTCCTCGCCGAGTACGACGGCTCGGTGTTCGAACGGCGATCGGGTGGTGGCGAGCGAGAGTCCGACATCCCGCAGGTCGAGGGCGGGGTGGGCGGTCAGATGCGCCGCCAGGCGCTCTGCCTGCGCCCTGAGCGCCGCCTCGGTGCGTCCGGACAGGACCCAGGGGACGAGGGCCGGTGCGGGCGTCCGGGTGGCTGCGCCCTGGGGCTCGTACTCGGGCTCGTCCTGGGATGCGTCCTGGGGTTCGTCCGTGGGGGGCTGTTCGAGGATGACGTGGGCGTTGGTGCCGCTCACGCCGAAGGACGAGACACCGGCCCGGCGGGGCCGGTCTCCTTCCGGCCATGGCATGTCTTCAGCCAGCAGCCGTACCTGCCCGGTCGACCAGTCCACGTGCGAGGACGGGTGCTCCGCGTACCGCGTCCGCGGCAGGACGCCGTGCCGGAGGGCCTCCACCATCTTGATGACACCGGCCACACCGGCTGCCACCTGCGTGTGGCCGATGTTCGACTTCACCGAACCCAGCCACAACGGCCGGTCCTCGTCGCGGTCCTGGCCGTAGGTGGCCAGCAGTGCCTGGGCCTCGATCGGATCGCCCAGGGTGGTGCCCGTGCCATGGCCCTCGACCGCATCGACGTCCGATGTCGTCAGGCCCGCGCCGGCCAGTGCCTGCCGGATGACCCGCTGCTGGGAGGGGCCGTTCGGGGCGGTGAGGCCGTTCGACGCACCGTCCTGGTTGACGGCGGAGCCGCGGACGACCGCGAGCACCTGATGGCCGTTGCGCCGGGCGTCCGAGAGGCGCTCCACGAGCACGACGCCGGCGCCCTCACCCCAGATGGTGCCGTCCGCGGCGTCGGCGAACGGCTTGCAGCGGGCGTCCGCGGCAAGGCCCCGCTGCCTGCTGAACTCGATGAACGCACCGGGCGTGGACATCACGGTGACGCCGCCGGCGAGGGCGAGGTCGCAGTCGCCCGAGCGCAGGGACTGTACCGCCAGGTGCAAGGCGACCAGCGACGACGAGCATGCCGTGTCCACGGTCACCGCGGGCCCCTCCAGGCCCAGGGCATACGCCACGCGGCCGGACACCACGGCGCCGGAGCTTCCGGTGAGCAGATGGCCCAGGAGGTCGTCGGGCATATCGACCGAACCCGACCCGTAGCCCTGGTAGCCGCAGCCCACGAAGAGTCCGCTGCGGCTGCCCCGCAGCGAGAGCGGGGCGATGCCGGCCCGTTCGACGGCTTCCCAGGAGATCTCCAGCAGCATCCTCTGCTGGGGGTCCATCGCCAGGGCCTCGCGGGGTGAGATCCCGAAGAAGCCGGGGTCGAAGTCGCCGGCGCTGCGGACGAATCCGCCCTCGCGCACGTAACTGGTGCCCGGGCAACCGGAGTCGGGGTCGTAGACGGCGTCGATGTTCCAGCCGCGGTCGTCGGGGAAGGGCGTGATGGCGTCGCCGCCGTCGGCGATCAGCTTCCAGAGGTCCTCCGGTGACCGTACGTCCCCCGGATAGCGGCAGGCCATGCCTACGATGGCGATCGGTTCCCCGTCATCCTGGACGGGCTGCGCGAGGGCTGCGGTGTGCTGCTCGCCGAGATCCCCCAGGAGTTCGGCGCGCAGATGACGTGCCAGTGCCGTCGGCGTCGGATAGTCGAAGACCAGCGTCGGGGACAGGGGCAGCGCGACGGCCGTGGAGAGGGTGTTGCGCAGTTCGACGGCGGTGAGGGAATCGGTGCCGAGTTCCTGGAAGGTGCGGGTGGTCTCGACGGCGTCGGGGCCCGGGTATCCCAGTACGGTGGCGGTGGTCCGGCGTACCAGGCGGAGCAGGTGTTGTTCCTGTTCGGCGGGGGTGCGCAGGGCGGCGAGGAGGGTGCGGACGTCGTCGGTTCCGGTGTCCTGGGCGGGGTTCTGGGCGGCGGCTTCGGGCAGTTTGCGGAAGAGCGCGTTGCGGCCCGCGGGGAACAGGTCCCAGTCGATGTCGGCGATGACGAGGTGTGTCTCGCCGTGGTCGAGTGCCTGGTGCAGCGCGACCAGGGCGGTCTCCGGCTCCATGGGCGGCAGGCCCGCGCGGCTGAGCTTGGCGCGCAGGGTGGGGTCGGCCGCCATGCCGTCGTGTGCCCACGGGCCCCAGGCGACGCTGGTCGCGGGCAGGCCCTGGGCCCGCCGGTGCTGGGCGAGGGCGTCCAGGCCGGCGTTGGCCGCCGCGTAGTTGGCCTGGCCGGCCGCGCCGAGGGTGCCCGCGATGGAGGAGAAGAGGACGAACGCGGTCAGGTCGTGGGCGCGGGTCAGTTCGTGGAGGTTGGCGGCGGCTTCGGTCTTGGGGCGCAGGACGGTGGCGAACCGCTGCGCGTCCATGGTGGCGAGGGTACCGTCGTCTAGTACGCCAGCGGTGTGGAAGACGCTGGTCAGGGGCTGGTCTTCGGGGAGGGAGGCGAGGAGTTGGGCCAGTGCGTCGCGGTCCGCGGGGTCGCAGGCGGCGAGGGTGGTACGGGTGCCGTGTGCCGCGAGTTCGTCGACGAGGTCCTGGGCGCCCGGGGCGTCGGGGCCCCGCCTGCTGATGAGCAGCAGGTGCGCGGCGCCTTCGCGGGCCAGTTGGCGGGCGAGGGCGGAGCCGATGGTGCCGGTGCCTCCGGTGATCAGCGTGGTGCCGGCCGGCGTCCAGGCGGACGAGCCGCGGGGCCGTTCCGGGCGGGGGGCCCGGACCAGTCGGCGGGCGAAGAGGCCGGAGGCGCGGAGCGCGAACTCGTTGCCGTTCTCGGTGTCGTGGCCGGGGGTGTGGAGCACCGCACAGAGTCGGTCCAGGGCGCGTTCGTCGAGCTGTTCGGGCAGGTCGACGAGGCCGGTCCAGTGGTCGGGGTGTTCGATGGCGGCGCTGCGGCCGAGGCCCCAGAGGGTGGCCTGCCCGGGGGCGCTGAGCGGGTCGGAGCGGCCGATGCTGACGGCGCCCCGGGTGGCGGTCCACAGCCGGACGGGGGCGTCGGTGCGGAGCAGTGCCTGGACGAGCGCGCCGGTCAGGGTGAGGGCGGCAGGGGTGTCGGGGTGGTGGGGGTGGCGGGCGCTGCCGAGGCCGAGGAGGGAGAGGACGTGCAGCTCGTCCGGGACATGAAGTTCGTCCGGGTCGCGGTCCCGGTCGGGGGTCTCCTCGATGCGTTGCGCGAGGTGGTCGGCTTCGGCGCGGATCTCCTCGATGCGTTGCGCGAGGTGGTCGGCGTCGGCGTCCGGCGGCAGGCTCAGGGTGGTGACGGTCGCGCCGTGCCCGGTCAGTGCGGTGGTGAGGGCGGCCGCGACGGGCCGGTGGTGTTCGCCGTCCGTGTCGGGGACGAGGAGCAGCCAGTGGGCCGGGGCGGTCGGGGCGGGCTGGGCGTCGACGGGCTCCCAGTGCTCCGCGTACCGCCAGGTCCCGGCGGTGGAGTGCTGTTGCCGGTCGCGGTGGAAGGCCGCGAGGGCGGGGACGACCGGTTCGAGGAGGGAGCGGTCGAGGCTGAGGCTGTCGGCGAGTTCGGGCACGTTCTGCTGCTCGACGGCGGTCCAGAACGCGGAGTCGGCCGGCCGGCTGCCGGGCGTGTCGTCGGCGGGTGCGGAGTGCAGCCAGTAGCGGGTGCGCTGGAAGGCGTACGTGGGGAGGTCGACGCGGCGCGCGCCGGGCAGCAGGGCGGCCCAGTCCAGGGGGACGCCGGAGACGTGGAGCCTGCTGAGCGCGGTGAGCAGGGCGACGGCCTCGGGGGTGTCCTTGCGGAGGAGCGGGGTCAGCAGTCTGTCGCCGTCGGGCAGGCAGGCCGCGGCCAGCGCGGTGAGGGTGCCGTCGGGACCGAGTTCGACGAGCCGGGTGACGTTGCGGTCGGCGAGGGCGCGGACGCCGTCGGCGAAGCGTACGGCCTGGCGGGCGTGGCGTACCCAGTAGTCGGGGCTGCACAGGTCGTCGGCGGTGGCGAGGCGGCCGGTGACATTGGAGATGACGGGTATCTGCGGCCGCTGGTAGGTGAGTTCGCCGGCGATGGCGCGGAGCTCGTCCAGCATCGGGTCCATGAGCGGCGAGTGGAAGGCGTGGCTGACCCGCAGTCGGGAGACCTTGCGTCCCAGGTCCCGGAAGTGGCCGACGAGGGTGTCGACGGTGGCTTCGTCGCCGGTGATGACGGTGGCGTCGGGGCCGTTGACCGCGGCGATGCTCACGCGGTCCGCGGTGTCCGCCAGCAGCGGCCGCACCTCGGATTCGGTCGCCTGGAGGGAGGCCATGGCGCCGCCGGGCGGGAGCGCCTGCATCAGCCGTCCGCGGGCCGCCACCAGGCGGCAGGCGTCCGGGAGGGACAGCACGCCGGCGGTGTGCGCGGCGGCGAGTTCGCCGATCGAGTGGCCCATGACGACGTCGGGCTTGATGCCCCAGGAGCTGAGCAGCCGGAAGAGGGCCACTTCGAAGGCGAAGAGCGCGGGCTGGGTGTGTCCGGTGCGGTCCAGCAGTGCCGCGTCGTCGCCGAAGACGGTGGATCGCAGCGGCTGTCCGAGCTCCGGGTCGAGGTGGGCGCAGGCGGCGTCGAAGGCGTCGGCGAAGACGGGGAACGTCTCGTACAGCTCGCGGCCCATGCCGAGACGCTGGGCGCCCTGGCCGGTGAACAGGAAGGCGGTCTTGCCGCGGAGCGGGGAGCCGCTGACGGCGCCCGCGGCGTCCGGGCCCTCCTCGGCGAGTGCGGTCAGCTTGCCGTGCAGATCGGCCGGGTCGGTGCCGAGCAGCACCGCACGGTGTTCGAAGGCCGACCGGGAGGTGGCGAGCGAGTAGGCCAGATCGTGCGGGTCCGCGTCGGGGTGGCGCTCCAGGTGTGCGCGCAGACGGCCGGCTTGTGCCCGCAGGGCGTCCACACTGCGGGCGGAGAGCACCCACGGGAGGTGCGGAAGTCGGGCCGGGGTGTGGTGCGGGGCGGCTTCGTCGGCCGTTTCCCCGGACAGGGCGGCGGTTTGCCCGGCCACCGCGGCCGTTTCCCCGTCCACCGCGGCCTGTTCCCCCGCGGCCGGGGGCTGTTCCGGGGCGTCCGGGGACGGGGTCCGGTCCTCCGGGGCCTGTTCCAGGATGGTGTGGGCGTTGGTGCCGCTGATGCTGAAGGAGGAGACCGCGGCGCGGCGCGGCCGGTCACCGTCCGGCCAGGTCACGGGCTCGGTCAGCAGCCGGACGCGGCCCGCCGACCAGTCCACGTGGGTGGAGGGCCGGGTGGTGTGCAAGCTCTGCGGCAGGATGCCGTGCCGCAGGGCGAGGACCATCTTGATCACGCCGGCCACACCGGCGGCCGCCTGGGTGTGCCCGAGGTTGGACTTCACCGAGCCCAGCCACAACGGCCGGTCGGCCGGGCGGTCCTGGCCATAGGTGGCGAGCAGTGCCTGCGCCTCGATCGGGTCGCCCAGCGTCGTACCGGTGCCATGGGCCTCGACGGCGTCCACGTCGGCGGCGGTCAGCCCGGCGCCGGTGAGCGCGGAGCGGATCACCCGTTGCTGTGCCGGGCCGTTGGGGGCGGTGAGGCCGTTGGAGGCGCCGTCCTGGTTGAGGGCGCTGCCGCGGAGCAGGGCGAGCACGGGGTGGCCGTTGCGGCGGGCGTCGGAGAGCCGTTCGACGAGGAGCATCCCGGCGCCCTCGCCCCAGCCGGTGCCGTCGGCGTCGTCGGAGAACGGCTTGCACCGGCCGTCGCGGGCGAGTCCGCCCTGCCGGTCGAACTCGACGAAGGCGGCAGGGGTGGACATGATCGCCACGCCGCCCGCGAGGGCGAGGTCGCATTCGCCCGCCCGCAGGGACTGTGCGGCGAGGTGCAGGGTGACCAGCGAGGAGGAGCAGGCGGTGTCGACGGTGACGGCGGGGCCTTCGAGGCCGAGAGCGTAGGCGACCCGGCCCGAGACGACGCTTCCCGTGGTACCGGTGAGGATGTGTCCCTCGACGCCCTCGGGGACGTTGCCGCGCAGCCCGGAGCCGTACTCCTGATTGCTGCAGCCCGCGAAGACGGCGGTCCGGCTGCCGCGCAGCGTCATCGGGTCGATGCCCGCCCGCTCCAGTGCCTCCCAGGACACTTCCAGGAGCAGGCGCTGCTGCGGGTCGGTGGCCAGCGCCTCGCGCGGGCTCATCCCGAAGAACTGCGGATCGAACTCGTCGGCGGTGTGCACGAAGCCGCCGCGGGTGGTCGTCACGTCGAGGGCGCCCAGGTCCCAGCCCCGGTCGGCGGGGAATTCGGACAGCGCGTCGACGCCCTCCGCGAGCAGCTGCCAGTAGTCCTCGGGGGTCTGCACTCCACCGGGGAAGCGGCAGCTCATGGCGACGATGGCGAGGGGTTCACCGGCGGCGTCGACCAGCTGCTGGTGCTGTTTGCGCAGCCGGTCGTTCTCCCGCAGCGAGGCCCGGAGGGCTTCGACGATCTGATCCGCGGACGTGGCCATTGGTCAGCTCTCCATCATTCCGGCTTCGTCGGGTGTGGCTTCGTCGGGACGGCGGTGCTCAACCGTCCGATGCGCCGAACGCGAGGCGCACAAGGTCGTCGACTTCCATGCTCTCGATGGCATCGGAGTCGGGGGCGGGATCGGCCTCGGGCTCCTGGTCCGGGCCGGGTGTCACCGGCCGCGCCAGCGCCAGCAGGTCGTCGAGCAGCCCGGCCGCCCGCAGGCGGGCGAGGGGAATGGCGGCCAGGGCGTCGCGTACCGCTGCTTCGTCCTCCGGCGCGGCGGCCGGCTCCGCGGGCTGCTCGGGGACGAGCTCCGCGCACAGGTGGTCGGTGAGGGCCAGCGGGGTGGGGTAGTCGAAGACGAGCGTGGCGGGCAGCAGGGCTCCGGTCGCGGTGCCGAGCCGGTTGCGCAGCTCCACCGCGGTCAGCGAGTCGAAGCCGAGGTCCTTGAACGACTGCTGGTCGCCGACCTCTGCCGCGGAGGCGTGGCCGAGTACGGCGGCGACCTGGGTGCACACCACGTCGAGCAGGGCATGGTGGGCCTCGTCGCGGGTCAGGGTGGCGAGCGTACGGGCCAGGGTCTCGGCGGAGCCCGGTCCGGCCGGTGCCGCCGGGCCCGCCGCCGTCCGGCGTGCCGCGGTCGGCAGCAGGCCGCTCAGCAGCGGCGGTACGGGCCCGCCCGAGCCCAGGGCGCGGGGGTCGACCAGCATCGGCAGCAGGGCTGCCTCGGGCCGGCCGAGCGCCGCGTCGTAGAGGGCGAGTCCGCGGTCGGCGGGCAGGGCGGGCAGACCCGCGCGTGCCATGCGCCGCAGATCGGCTTCGGTGAGCCCGCTGGTCATGCCCGTCGTGCGGGACCACGGCCCCCAGGCCAGCGAGGTGGCGGGCAGTCCGGCGGCCCGGCGCTCGGCGGCGAAGGTGTCGCAGAAGGCGTTGGCGGCGGCGTAGTTGGCCTGGCCGGGAGCGCCGAACACCCCGGCGGTCGAGGAGAAGACGACGAACGCCGCCAGGTCCTCGTCACGGGTGAGTTCGTGCAGGTGGGCCGTCGCATCGGCCTTGGGGCGCAGGACCGCGCCGAGCCGCTGCGGGGTGAGCGAGGTGACGACGGTGTCGTCGAGTACGCCGGCGGTGTGGACGACGGCGGTGAGCGGATGGTGCTTCGGTACGGAGTCCAGCAAACCGCTCAACGCCTCACGATCGGCGATGTCGCAGGCAGCGACCTCGACCTCCGCGCCGAGAACACGCAGTTCATCACGCAACTCGTCCACACCAGGAGCCGCCGGGCCCCGACGGCTGGCCAACAGCAGGTGCCGAACCCCGTGCTCGGCCACCAGATGCCGGGCCACCAACGCACCCAGACCACCCGTACCCCCCGTGACCAGGACCGTCCCCTCCACATCCAGCGGAACCGGCATACTCAGCACGACCTTGCCCACATGCCGCGCCTGACTCAGATACCGGAAAGCCTCAGGCGCCCGCCGCACATCCCACGCCGTCACCGGCAACGGCTCCAGCACACCCCCCTCGAACAACTCCCGGACCCGCGCAAACATCTCCCCGATCCGATCCTCGCCCGCCTCCATCAGATCGAACGCCTGATACCGCACACCCGCATGCTCCGCAGCCACCCGCTCCGGCTCACGGATATCGGTCTTGCCCATCTCCAGGAAACGACCACCCCGCGGCAACAGCCGCAGCGAAGCATCCACGAACTCCCGCGCCAGCGAATCCAGCACCACATCCACACCCCGGCCGCCGGTCTCCGCCAGGAACGACCGCTCGAAGTCCAGATCACGCGACGACGCAATATGCGCCTCGTCCAGACCCAACCCCCGCAACGTGCCCCACTTGCCGGGGCTCGCCGTCGCGAACACCTCCGCGCCCAGATGCCGCGCCAACTGCACCGCAGCCATCCCCACACCACCGGCACCCGCATGCACCAGCACCGACTCACCCGCCCGCAACCCACCCAGCTCCACCAGCGCGTAATACGCCGTCAAAAACACCACCGGAACCGAAGCCGCCTGCGCGAAGGACCAGCCCTCCGGAACACGGATCACCATCCGCTCGTCCGCCACCGCCACCGGACCGAAGGCGTACGGGAACAACCCCATCACCCGGTCACCCGGGGTGAATCCGATGACGTCGGGGCCGGTCTCCGTGATCACGCCCGCGCCTTCGAGGCCGAAGGCTCCGGCGTCGCCGGGGTACATGCCGAGGACGTTGAGCACATCGCGGAAGTTCACGCCGGCGGACCGCACCGCGATGCGGACTTCGCCCCGTGCCAGGGGGCGTGTGGCGTCGTCGTGGGGCATGAGGGTGAGGTGGTCGAGGGTGCCCTTGCCGGTCATGCCGAGGCGCCAGGAGGTGCCGTCGGTGGGTTCGGGCAGCGCGGTGCCGGCGTGGACGGGGGCGACCTTCGGCAGGTGCACGGTGCCGCCGCGGACCGCGAATTGGGGCTCGTCGGTGGCCAGTGCGGCGGGCAGCGCGGCGTACGAGGTGTCCTGGCCGTCGAGGTCGGCGAGGACGAACCGGCCGGGGTGTTCGGACTGTGCCGAGCGCACCAGGCCCCAGATCGGGGCGGCCGCAGAATCGTGGTGGGTGGTGCCGGGGGCGTCGACGGCTCCCCGGGTGACGAAGACTAGCCGGGCCGCGGCGGGTGGGTCCGCCAGCCAGCGCTGGACCAGTTCCAGGGCGCCGGTCGCGGCCTCGTGCGGGTCGGCGGCGGGGAGGGCCACGAGGACGGTGCCGGTGGTGTCGTGGAGGTCGGCCGGGTCGGTCAGGCGGGTCACGGGCAGGCCGGCGCCGTCCAGGTCGGCGGCGAGGTCCGCGCTGTGCAGGACGAGGAGGTGGGCCGGCTCCTCGGGGGGCGTCGTGGGGAGGGGTGCCACGGGCCAGTCGAGGTGGTAGAGGGGGCCGGCGGACCGGGCGGAGAGCGCGATCCGGTCGGCGGAGATCTCCCGCAGCGTCAACGCCTCGATGTCGGCGACGGGCCGGCCGTCGGCGTCGGCGAGGGCGAGCGCGACGGTGTCGGGTGCGGACAGGTCGAGGCGGACGCGCAGGTGCGTCGCCCCGGTGGCGTGGATCTGCACGCCGCGCCAGGAGAAGGGCAGGCGTCCGCTCCCGGTGTCCTCCGTCGGCAGGAAGGCGGTCGCGTGCAACGCCGCGTCGAGCAGCGCCGGGTGGAGCGCGAAGCGGTCCGCGTCCTGGTGTGCCGGCTGGGGCAGGGAGACCTCGGCGTGCACCTGGTCGCCGTGGCGCCAGGCGGCACGCAGGCCTTGGAAGAGCGGCCCGTAGTCGAACCCGCCCGCGCTCAGCTGCTCATAGATGTCCTCGACGGGGAGGGGCTCGGAGCCGGCGGGCGGCCATGCCGAGGGGGCGGGGGCCGTGGGCTCCGGAGGGGCGGCGGTGAGGGTGCCGGTGGCGTGCAGCGTCCAGGGCTCGCCGGCAGCCGGGTCGACGGGGCGGGCGTGGACGGTGAACGGCCGGTGGCCCTGCCCGTCGTCGGAGCCGAGGACCGCTTGCAGGTCCATCGCGTCCTGCTCGGGCATGACGAGCGGGCTGACCAGGGTCAGGTCCGCCACCCGGGGGCAGCCCGCCCGGTCGCCTGCCAGGACGGCGAGTTCGAGGAAGGCCGTACCGGGGACCACGACGGTGCCCGCCAGGGCGTGCTCGGCGAGCCACGGCTGGTCGGCTGTCGAGAGCCGGCCGGTGAACAGGTGGCTGCCGTCGGCGAGTTCGACGGCCGCGCTCAGCAGCGGATGGCCGGCCGGGCTGATTCCCGCGGTGGCGAGGGCGCGGGGAGTGGGCCAGTAGCGCTGCCGCTGGAAGGGGTAGGTGGGCAGGTCGGCGACGGTGGTGTGTCCCGGGTGGGCGTCGGCGACGGCGGTACGTGCCGGGTGGGCGTTGGCGACGGCGGACCAGTCGAGGTCCGCGCCGTGGACGTGGGCGCGGGCGAGGCCGTCGAGCAGCGAGCGGGACTCGGACGTCCGGTCGCGGAGCAGCGGGATGACGGCGGTGTCGGCAGCGTCGGGGGGCAGGCAACCGGCCGCCATGGCGGAGAGGGTGCCGTCGGGGCCGATTTCGACAAAGCGCTGGACGCCCTGTTCGGCGAGCCCGCGGAGGCCGTCGTGGAACCGGACGGCTCCCCGCACCTGACGCACCCAGTAGTCGGGGAGGTGCAGTTCGGTGGCGGCCTCTCCGGTCAGGTTGGACACGACGGGGAGGCGCGGCTCGTGGTAGGTGAGGGCCTCGGCGACCGTGCGGAAATCGTCGAGCATCGGGTCCATGTGCGGTGAGTGGAACGCATGGCTGACCCGGAGCTGCTTGGTCCGGCGGCCGTCGGCGGCCAGTTGGTCGGCGATCCGGGTCACGACGGCACGGTCGCCGGAGAGCACGACGGAGTCGGGGCCGTTGACGGCGGCGAGGGAGACCTGCTGGTCGAGCCCGTCGAGCAGCGGCCGCACCTCGGCCTCCGTCGCCTGGAGGGCGACCATGGCGCCGGACTCCGGGAGCGCCTGCATGAGTCGGCCGCGGGCGGCGACCAGGGCGCAGGCGTCGGCCAGGGAGAACACCCCGGCGAGGTGCGCGGCGGTCACCTCGCCGATGGAGTGGCCCAGCAGGTGGTCGGCGCGCAGGCCGGTGCTCTCGACGAGGCGGTGGAGGGCGGTCTCCATGGCGAACAGGGCGGGCTGGGTGTATTCCGTCCGGTGCAGCAGTCCGTCGGTGTCGTGGAACATGACGTCGCGCAGCGGCCGGTCGAGGTGGTCGGCGAAGTGTCCGCAGATCTCGTCGAGGGCGTGGGCGAACACCGGGAAGGTGCGGTGGAGTTCACGGCCCATGCCGGGGTGCTGGGCGCCCTGTCCGGTGAACAGGAAGGCGGTGCGTGCGCCGGGACGGGCCACGTCGAGGGCGGCTCCGGTGGCCGGCTTCTCGCCGGCGGCCAGCCCGCCCAGGGCGGACAGCAGGCCGGCCCGGTCGGTGCCGTGGGCGACCGCGCGGTGCTCGAAGGACGCCCGGGTGGTGGCCAGGGCGTGGCCGACGGCCGCGGCGGGCAGGTCGGGGTGGTCAGCGGCGTGCGTGTGCAGGGCCGTGGCCAGGGCGCGGAGTGCTTCGGGGCTGCGGGCGGACAGCGGCCAGACGAGCGGCAGCGGGACGGTGTCGGTGGGCTCTTGTGCGTCCGGTGCCGGTTGTGCGTCCGGTGCCGGCTGCGTGCCGTCCGCGGGTGCGGCGGGCGCGGCCGGTTCCGGGGTGGGCTGTTCGAGGATGAGGTGGGCGTTGGTGCCGCTGAAGCCGAAGGAGGAGACGGCGGCTCGGCGGGGGCGCCCGTGCTCGGGCCAGGTGGTGGGGGCGGCCAGCAGCTCCACGGCGCCCTCGGTCCAGTCCACATGGGACGAGGGGGCGTCGAGGTGCAGCGTCTGCGGCAGCAGGCCGTGGCGCAGGGCCTGCACCATCTTGATCACTCCGGCCACGCCGGCCGCGGCCTGGGTGTGCCCGATGTTCGACTTCACGGACCCGAGCCACAGGGGCTGGTCCCCGGTGCGCTCCTGGCCGTAGGTGGCGAGCAGTGCCTGGGCCTCGATCGGGTCGCCGAGTGTCGTGCCGGTGCCGTGGGCCTCGACGGCGTCGACGTCACCGGCGGTGAGGCGGGCGTCGGCGAGCGCGGCCCTGATCACCCGTTGCTGGGAGGGGCCGTTGGGTGCCGTGAGGCCGTTGCTCGCGCCGTCGGAGTTGATGGCGCTGCCGCGGACGACGGCCAGCACCGGGTGCCCGTTGCGCCGGGCGTCGGACAGCCGCTCGACCAGCAGCATGCCGGCGCCCTCGCCCCAGCCGGTGCCGTCGGCGCCGTCGGCGAAGGCCTTGCAGCGGCCGTCGGCGGACAGTCCGCGCTGGCGGCTGAACTCCAGGAACGCGGCGGGCGTGGACATCACGGTAACGCCGCCCGCCAGGGCGAGCGAGCACTCCCCCGACTGGAGGGCGCGGACCGCCCAGTGCAGGGCGACGAGGGAGGAGGAGCATGCCGTGTCGACGGTGACGGCCGGGCCTTCGAGGCCGAAGGAGTAGGCGATCCGTCCGGAGACCACGCTCGCCGCGTTGCCCGTTCCCAGGTATCCGCCGACGGACTCGGCGGCGTTGCCCAGGACGGTGGTGTAGTCCTGCCCGTTGGTGCCGGCGAAGACGCCGGTGCGGCTGCCGCGCAGGGACAGCGGGTCGATACCGGCCCGCTCGAACGCCTCCCAGCAGATCTCCAGCAGGATCCGCTGCTGCGGGTCCATGGCCAGGGCCTCGCGGGGCGATACGCCGAAGAATCCGGCGTCGAAGCGGTCGGCCTCGGTGAGGAAGCCGCCCTGGCGGGTGTACGTCGTGCCCTCGTGTTCCGGGTCGGGGTCGTACAGCGCCTCGGTGTCCCAGCCCCGGTCGTCGGGGAACTCGCCGATGGCGTCGCCGCCGGCGGCCAGGAACTCCCAGAAGGCGTCCGGGGTCCGGATGCCGCCGGGGAAGCGGCAGCTCATCGCGACGATGGCGACGGGCTCACCGGCGGTCGTGGCGTCGGCCCCGGAAGCCGTCAACTCCTGCCCGGTGCCGAGCAGTTCCGTCAGCAGGTAGCCGGCGACGGCCGAGGGTGTGGGGTGGTCGAAGACCAGCGTGGCCGGCAGCGGCAGTCCGGTGCGGCGGCCGAGCGCGTTGCGCAGTTCGAGGGAGGTCAGGGAGTCCAGGCCGAGGTCCCCGAAGGCCCGGTCGGCGTCGACCCGGCCCGCCGAGGTGTGGCCGAGGACGGCGGCGATCTCGGTGCGTACCAGGTCGAGGATCCGGGCGTGGCGCTCTTCCGGTGCCAGGGCAGTCAGGGCGTCGGCCGGGGCGGGCCCGGTGCCCGGTGCGGCCGCCGGGGCCGCGGTCCGCTTGGCGGGCCGGCCGGCGAGCCCCCGGAGCAGCGGGGCAACCGCCGGGCCGCTTCTGCGGATCGCGGCGACATCGAGCGGTACCGGGACCGGTACGGCCCGGTCCTGGGCCAGACAGCGGTCGAACAGGGCGAGCGCGGCCTCGGTGGGCAGCGCGCCGACGCCGCCGCGGTCCATTCGCCGCCGGTCCGCCTCGTCCAGGCGGGCGCTCATCTCGCTGCGCTCCGCCCACATTCCCCAGCCGAGCGCCATGGCCGGGCGGCCCTCGGCGCGGCGCCGGTGGGCGAGCGCTTCCAGGAAGGCGTTGCCGGCGGCGTAGTTGCCCTGGCCGGGGCCGCCGAAGGTGGCGGCGGCCGAGGAGAAGAGGACGAAGGCCGACAGGTCGAGGTCCCGGGTGAGCCGGTCGAGGTTGACCGCGGCGTCGGCCTTGGGCCGCAGGACGGTGGCGATCCGCTCGGGGGTGAGGGAGGAGATCACCCCGTCGTCGAGGACACCGGCGGCGTGCACGACGGCGCCCAGGGGGTGTGCCTCCGGGAGGGTGCTCAGCAGGTCGGCCAGGGCGGTGCGGTCGGCGACGTCGCAGGCGGCGATGGTCACCCGGGCGCCCAGCTCGCGCAGCTCCGCGGCCAGTTGTACGGCGCCGGGCGCGGTCGCACCGCGGCGGCCGACGAGCAGCAGATGCCGTACGCCGTGTCCGGTGACCAGGTGTCTGGTGACGGCGGCGCCCACGGTTCCGGTGGCTCCGGTCACCAGCACCGTGCGGAACGAATCGAAGCGCGCCCCGGCCTCGGGGTGGGTACCCCGGGAGTGCTGGGGCAGCCGGGTCAGGCGAGGAGCCAGGATGCGCCCGGCGCGGAGGGCGAGCTGGGTTTCCCCGGCTCCCGTGGCCGCGCCGACCGCCGCGGTGGACAGGGCGTCGGCGCCGCCCTCGTCGTCGGCATCGGCGTCCACGAGCAGGAAGCGGTCCGGGTTCTCCGACTGCGCCGAGCGCACCAGGCCCCACACCGCGGCGGCGGGCAGGTCGGTGACGGTCTCGTCCGGGCCGGTGGCGACGGCACCCCGGGTGAGGAGGACCAGTCGCGCGGGGGCGAGGGCCGGCCGGGCGAGCCAGTCCTGGAGCAGCGTCAGGGCGTGCCCCGCCGAGGTGTGGGCGGTCTCGGCCGGTTCGCCGGTGCCGCCGGTCCGCCAGGGCACGACGACAAGGTCGGGGACGTCGGCGCCCTGCTCCACTTCCGTGGCGAGCGCGTCCAGTGCGCGGTGGAACGCGGGCGCTTCCGGGTCGGTCCCGGGGTTTTCCGCGTCGGTCCCAGAGTTTGCCGCGTCGGTCCCGGGGCCTTCCGCGCCCAGGACGGCGATCCGGCAGGGCGGCTGCTGCGGGGTGGGCGGTGCCAGTGCGGTCCACTCGACGGTGAAGAGATCGTCGCGGCCGGAGGACGGCTGCGGCGGTGCGGCCTCGGTGGCGGGTGCGGGCACGGGGGTGACGGAGCCGAACGAGGCGACGGGCTCGCCGAGTTCGTCGGTGAGATGGATCTCCAGGCTGCCGTCGTCCGCGGGTGCGAGGCGGGCGCGCACCGATTCCGCGGCCACCGCGTGCAGCACGCACTCGCGCCACGACGCGGCGACGGCGCCGGGGTGTCCCGCCGCCGGGAGCGCCCCGAGCACCGCGTCGAGCAGCGCCGGGTGCAGGGCGAACCGGGCCGCGTCGCCGCGGTACGCCTCGGGCAGCGCGGCCTCGGCGAACACCGTGTCGCCCTGTCGCCATACGCCCACCAGCCCGTCGGGCGGGGGCTCCTCGCCTTCCTGCGGCGCGGGCAAGGCGTCCACGTCCACCGGCCGGGCGTCGGCGGGGGGCCAGCTCCGCAGGTCGTGGCCGGTGCCTGGGGGCGGCTGCGGGGTGAGGACGCCGTGGGCGTGCCGGGTCCACGGCGTCTCGTCGTCCTGCCGGTCGGCGGCGCGGGAGTGCACCGTGAGGGCCCGCGCTCCGTCCGGTTCCGCGGCGGCGCCGAGCACCACCTGGAACTCGACGGCGGACCGCTCGGACAGCACGAGGGGGGCGTCCACGCCGAGTTCGGCGACGTGCTCGCAGCCGGCCACCGCCCCGAGGTGCAGGGCGAGGTCGAGGTAGGCGCTCGTGGGGAGCTGGACGCGGCCGTCGACCGCCCGGTCGGCGAGCCAGGGGTGGGCGGACGGGGTGAGGCGTCCGGTGGAGACGACGGCGCTGCGGTCCGCCAGCGTGATGGCCGTGGGGAGCAGCGGGTGTTCGCCGGTGCGGTGCGCGCCGGCCGCCTCGGGGGCCAGCCAGTAGCGCTCGCGCTGGAAGGCGTAGGTGGGCAGGTCGACGCGGTCGGCGCCGGGGAAGAGGCGGTCCCAGTCGGGACTCGCGCCGCGGGTGTGCAGGGCGCTCAGCGCGGTGAGGACGCTGTGGGTCTCGGCCCGGTCCTTGCGCAGGGCGGGGACGAAGAGGTGGCCGGGGTGGCCGGGGTCCGCGTCGAGGCAGCCCTGGGCCAGGGCGGTGAGCGTGGCGTCGGGCCCGATTTCGAGGAAGCGGGTGACCCCGCGCTGGTCCAGTGCGCGGATGCCGTCCGCGAACCGTACGGCCTCCCGTACGTGCCGCACCCAGTATTCGGCGGTTCCCAGGTCGGTGGCCGGCTCCCCGGTCACATTGGAGATGACCGGGATACTTGGCTGATGGAACGTCAAATCCTCGGCGAGGGCGCGGAATTCGTCGAGCATGGGGGCCATCAGCGGGGAGTGGAAGGCATGGCTCACCCGGAGTCGCCTGGCCTTGCCGCCCTGCTGCTCGAAGCGGCGGACGAGCGGGGCGAGCACCTCCTCGTCGCCGGCCACGACGGTCGTCCCGGGCCCGTTGACGGCGGCGATGCTCAGCCGTTCGCCGGCGTCGGCCAGCAGCGGCAGCACCTCGGCCTCGGCGGCCCGGAAGGAGAACATCGCGCCCCCGGCCGGCAGCGCCTGCATCAGACGGCCGCGGGCGGCCACGAGCCGGCAGGCGTCCGGCAGCGAGAGCACGCCGGCGATGTGCGCGGCGGCCAGCTCCCCGATGGAGTGACCGAGCAGGAAGTCCGGCGTGAGACCCCAGGATTCGACGAGCCGGAAGAGCGCCACCTCGAAGGCGAACAGGGCAGGCTGGGTGAAGCCGGTCCGGTCCAGCGCCGCCGCGTCCTGGCCGAAGACGACGTCCGCGAGCGGCTGTGGCAGCTCCGGGTCGAGGTGGGCGCAGATCCCGTCGAAGGCCTCCGCGAAGGCGGGGAACGCCGCGTGGAGGTCGCGGCCCATCCCGAGTCGCTGAGCGCCCTGGCCGGCGAAGAGGAACGCGGTCTTGCCGCGGCCGGCCGTGCCCCGGACGGCCGCGCCGTCGTCGCCCCGCGCGAACCGGGCGAGGTGCTGGAGCAGCTCCGCACGGTCCTCGCCCAGCACCACCGCGCGTTCCTCGAAGGCGGTACGGGTGGTGGCCAACGAGGCACCGAGATCCACGGCACGGACGTCCGCGGGCAACTCGCCTGCGTGGGCGAGGAGTTGGGCCGCCTGGGCCCGGAGGGCCGGTTCGCTGCGGGCGGAGAGCACCCAGGGCACCACCGGGAGCGGCGCGGCGGGTCGCGGCGCTCGGGCGGAGTGCTCGGCGGACGGTGCGGGCTCCGCCTCGTCGGAGCCGGCGGCAGGTGCTTCAGTGCCGACTGCCGGGGCTTCGGTCCCGGCGGGCGGGGCCTGTTCGAGCACGGCGTGGGCGTTCGTCCCGCTCACCCCGAAGGCCGAGATCCCGGCGCGCCGCGGCCGGTCGGTGTCCGGCCAGTCCACGGCGTCTGTGAGCAGCCGGACCTCGCCCTCGCTCCAGTCGACGTGGGTGGAGGGCCGCTCGGCGTGCAGGGTGCGGGGCAGCACACCGTGCTGCATCGCCTGCACCATCTTGATGACTCCGGCGACACCGGCCGCGGCCTGGGTGTGCCCGATATTGGACTTGACCGTGCCGAGCCACAGCGGGCGGCCGGCGTCCCGTTCCTGGCCGTAGGTGGCGAGCAGCGCCTGGGCCTCGATGGGGTCACCGAGGGTGGTGCCGGTGCCGTGCGCCTCCACGGCGTCCACGTCGGACGCGGTGAGACCCGCGGCGGTGAGTGCCGCGCGGATGACCCGCTGCTGGGACGGCCCGTTGGGGGCGGTCAGCCCGCTGCTCGCCCCGTCCTGGTTGACGGCGGTGCCCCGGACGAGGCCGAGGACGCGATGGCCGTTGCGGCGGGCGTCGGAGAGCCGTTCGAGCAGCAGCATGCCGACGCCTTCGCCCCAGCCGGTGCCGTCGGAGTCGTCGGAGAACGCCTTGCAGCGGCCGTCGGCGGACAGCCCGCGCTGGCGGCTGAACTCCAGGAAGGTGACGGGGGTGGACATCACCGTCACCCCGCCGGCGAGGGCGAGCGAGCACTCCCCCTGGCGCAGCGCGTTGCAGGCCAGATGCAGGGAGACCAGGGACGAGGAGCAGGCGGTGTCGACGGTCACCGCCGGGCCTTCGAGGCCGAAGGTGTAGGCGACCCGGCCGGAGGCGATGCTGGCGGCGCTGCCGTTGCCCAGGTGTCCTTCGAGGCCGGCGGGCGGCTCGGTGAACCGCGAGCCGTAGTCGTTGTACATGACACCGACGAAGACGCCGGTGGGGCTGCCCTTGAGGGACTGCCGGCGCAGCCCGGCCCGTTCGAAGGCCTCCCAGGACGTTTCGAGGAGGAGGCGCTGCTGCGGGTCGGTCGCCAGCGCTTCGCGGGGCGACATGGCGAAGAAGTCCGGGTCGAAGTCGGCGGCGTCGTGGAGGAAGCCGCCTTCCCGGGTGTAGCAGGTGCCGGGGTGGGCCGGGTCCGGGTGGTAGAGGGAATCCACGTTCCAGCCGCGGTCCTCCGGGAAGGGCGTGATGCCGTCGGTGCCGTCGGCGACCAGCTGCCAGAGGTCCTCGGGCGAGCGCACATTGCCGGGGTAGCGGCAGCTCATGGCCACGATCGCGATGGGCTCGCGTTCGCGGGCCTCCATCTCGCGCAGCCGCTTGCCGGTGCGGTGGAGATCCGCCGTCACCCTCTTCAGATAGTCGCGGAGCTTTCCCTCGCTCACAGTTCAGCTCCCTTCCCCGGACCGCTCGGCGGACCGGCGGCCTGCCTCACAGCGGCGACCACGACGCTGGATTCCTCTACTCGCTGATCACATTCTGTGGGCGCCGGTCGGCCGAATTGAGCGCTGGCCGGGGACTCTAAGAGAACCCCTAGGAGCTTCCCGGCCCGCCTCGACGGGCTCTGTCGGGTGTCCGCCGCCGTCGGCCGGCGGTGCGCTACGGGGACGCGGCCCGCTGTCTGCGGTCCGCATGCGCGTGCTCCCGGACGGCACCGGCTCCGGCCGCCCGTCAGGAGGGCAGCCGGAGCCGGTGCAGGGGCGCTCAGCGGCGTACGGGCACTCAGCGTGTACGGCCGCTCAGCGCGTCATGATCCGCCGAGTTCGTTCTCGATGAAGTCGAACAGCTCGTCGTCCGACGCCTGGTCCAGCCGGTTCTCCAGTTCGGCGTCCGGGTCCCCGGGGAGGCTGTCGAGCCGGTCCATGAGGCCCTGGAGCCGGCTGCGCAGCGCTGCCCTGGCGGCGGTGTCGTCCATGAGCCGCTCGGCCTGTGCCTCCCACGCGTCGAGCGGACCGGACACGGCGCCGCCGTCGGCCGACTGCTGTTCCACCGCGGCTGCCAGCCTGCCGAGCAGGTGGTCGGCCAGTCCGCCCGGTTCCGGGTAGTCGAACAGCAGGGTCGCGGGCAGCCTGGTCCCGGTCACAGTGGTGAGGCGGTTGCGCAGCTCGACGGCGGTCAGCGAGTCGAAGCCCAACTCCAGGAAGCCGCGTTCGGGATCGATCGCGTCGGCCGAGGTGTGGCCCAGGACCAGCGCGGCCTGCCCCAGGACGGCATCGAGCACCGCCTGGCGCCGGTCCCGCTCCGGCAGCCCGGCGAGGCGGGTGCCGAGCTGTCCGGCTTCGGCGACGGCCGCGGGGGCCGGCCGGCCCGCCGGAGGCCGCGGCGCGGTCAGCGACCGCAGCAGCGGGGGCACCTCACCGGCCGCGCTCTGCAGCGCCGCCAGATCGAGCTTGGCGGGGACGAGGAACGCCTCCTTGGTGGCGAGCGCGGCATCGAACAGCGCGAGCGCCTGCTCCGACGGCATGGGGCGCACCCCGCCCCGGGCCATCCGGTGCAGGTCGGTCTCGTCCAGCTTGGTGGTCATCCCGCTGCGTTCGGCCCACAGTCCCCAGGCGAGGGAGACGGCCGGCCGGCCCGCTGCCCGGCGGGCGTGCGCGAACGCGTCGAGGAACGCGTTGGCCGCCGCGTAGTTGCCCTGCCCGACCCCGCCGAAGGTCCCGGCGAGCGAGGAGAACAGGACGAACGCCGTCAGGTCGAGGTCACGGGTCAGCTCGTCGAGGTGGAGTACGGCGTCCGCCTTGGCCCGCAGCACGGTGTCCATGCGGTCGGGCGTCAGGGAGCCGATCACCCCGTCGTCGAGGACGCCCGCGGTATGGACCACCGCGGTGAGCGGACGTTCGGCGGATACCGACGCCAGCAGCCGGGCGGTGTCGTCCCGGTCGGCGAGGTCGCAGGCGGCGATCTCGACCTCCGCGCCCAGTTCGCGCAGCTCCTTCTCCAGTTCGGGCATCCCGTCCGCGGTCCGCCCACGACGGCTGGCGAGCAGCAGGCCGCGCACGCCGTGGGCCGTCACCAGATGACGGGCGACGAGCCGGCCGAGCATGCCGCCGGCCCCGGTGATCAGCACCGTGCCGTCGGTGCCGAGGCCCCGGAAGGGCTCGGCGGCGCGGGCCCGTACCAGGCGCGGCACCCGGGCGGCGCCGTCGCGCAGCGCGATCTCGGGTTCGCCGGTCGCCAGGGCGGCCGGCAGCGCGGCCGCGGAGCGTGCCGTGCCGTCGTGGTCGAGCAGGCCGAAGCGGCCCGGGTTCTCGGCCTTGGCGGTGCGCAGGAGGCCCCAGGCGGCGGAGTGCGGCAGTCCGGAGACCGTCGCGCCGGCCCGTTCGGCCACGGCGTCACGGGTGCACAGGACCAGCCGCGAGGCGCTGAACCGCTCGTCGCTCAGCCAGGCCTGGGCCAGGTCCAGTGCGTGGTGCACGGCCCGGCGGGTGGCCTCGGCCGGGTCGCCGTCGGTCGGCGGGCAGCCGACGAGGACCGTTGCGGGCACCTCGGCCCCGGCGTCGACGGCCGCGGCCAGCGCGGACAGCTCCGCGTACCGGGCACCGTGCCCCTCGGGCACCTCCGGCACCCCGTCCGTGCCGAGGACCGCATACTGCTCGGCCGGCGGGCCACTCAGCGGCAGGTCCGCCCAGTCCATCCGGTACAGGTCGGCCGGCTTCGGTCCGGCGGCGGCCAGTTGTGCGGGGTCGACCGGCCGCAGGACGAGCGCCGGTATCGCGGCGAGCGGGGCGCCGGACGCGTCCGCCAGCTGCACGGCGTAGGTGTCGTCGGCCTGTCGGACGAGACGGACCCGCAGGGTGTCCGGGTGTGCGGCCGGTGCCGCGGTGACCGCCCGGAAGCTGAAGGGCAGCACGGCCCGTTCGGTGCCGGGGGCGGCCAGGGCGACGGTGTGCAGGGCGGCGTCCAGCAGCGCCGGATGCAGCACGAAGCCGGTGTCGCGGTACTGCTCGGGCAGGGTGACCTCGGCGAACACCTCGTCGCCCAGGCGCCAGGCGGCCTCCAGACCGCGGAAGGCCGGCCCGTAGGCGAAGCCGTTCGCGGCGGTGCGCTCGTACAGGTCGGAGACGTCGACCGGCTCGGCGCCGGGCGGGGGCCAGGCGGTGAGGTCGGTGGGCGTCCCGGTCTCGGGGGTCCCGGTCTCGGGCGGGCCGTCGGCGAGGGTGCCCTCGGCGTGCCGGGTCCAGGGCTGTCCCTCGTCGTCCGGGCGGGTGGCGGGGCGCGAGTGCACGGACAGCGGGCGACGGCCAGACTCGTCCGGGTCCCCGACGGTGAGCTGGAGCTGCACCGTGCCGTCCTCCGGGACCACCAGCGGGGCCTGCAGGGTGAGTTCCTCCAGGTGGCCGGCGCCGGTCCGGGCGCAGGCCTGGAGCGCCAGTTCCAGGAATCCGGTGCCGGGGAAGAGCAGCGTGCCGTCCAGGGCATGGTCGGCCAGCCACGGCTGGCGGCCCGCCGAGAGCAGCCCGGTGAACAGGGCACCGCCGGAACCGGCGAGCGGCACGGCCGCGCCGAGCAGCGGATGGCCCGCGGCCTGCAGCCCCACGGCGGAGACGTCCGTCAGGTCCGTGCCGGCCTCCAGCCAGTACCGCTGCCGCTGGAAGGGGTAGGTCGGCAGCGGCACCCGCCGGGCACCCGAGGGCGCGAGGCAGCGGTCCCAGTCCGGGCCGTGGCCCCGCAGGTGCAGGTGGGCGAGCGCGGTGGTGAGCGACTCGGCTTCGTCGGTGTCCCGGCGCAGCACCGCACCGAGGGAAATCCCGTCCGTGGTCAGGCACTCGTCCGCCATGGCGGTAAGCACCCCGGACCCGAGGTCGAGAAGTGTCCGCGCGCCCAGCTCTTCCAGCGTCCGGGCCCCCTCGTGGAACCGGACCGCCTGCCGTACGTGCCGCACCCAGTAGGCGGGGCTGCACAGCTCCTCGGCCGTGGCCGGGCGCCCGGTGACGTTCGACACGACGGGTGTGGTGGGCGGCTGGTAGTCCAACTCTGCTGCCACGGCGGCGAATTCGTCGAGCATCGCGTCCATGTGGGCGGAGTGGAAGGCATGGCTGACCCGCAGCCGCTTGGTGCGGTGGCCGGCGGCGGCCAGGTGACCTTCGAGCTCAGCGACGGCGTCCTCGTCGCCGCTGAGGACGACGGCGGCCGGCCCGTTGACCGCCGCGAGCGCGACCCGGTCCTCGTACGGTGCGAGCAGCGGCAGTACGTCCTCCTCGGCCGCCTGGACGGACACCATGGCGCCGCCGGCGGGCAGGGCCTGCATCAGCCGACCGCGGGCGGCGACCAGGGCGCAGGCGTCCGTCAGGGAGAACACCCCGGCGACATGCGCGGCGGCCAGTTCACCGATCGAGTGGCCGAGCAGCAGGTCCGGGTGCACGCCGTAGCTTTCGAGCAGCCGGAACAGGGCGACTTCGAGGGCGAAGAGACCGGCCTGGGTGTAGACGGTCCGGTCGAGCAGCTCCGCCTCGGGCGTGCCGGGCTCGGCGAACAGCACCTCGCGCAGGGGGCGGTCGAGGTGGCCGTCGAGGTGGGCGCAGACCGCGTCCAGGGCGTCGGCGAAGGCATCGTGGGTCGCGTAGAGGCTCCGTCCGGTCCCGGCGCGCTGCGATCCCTGCCCCGGGAAGAGGAAGGCCAGCTTTCCGCCGCGCGCGCGGTCCACGGCGACCCGCGGGTGCTCCCGGCCCTCGGCGAACGCCAGGAGGACCTCGGTCAGTTCATCGGTGTTCCGGCCGAGGAGGGCGGCCCGGTCCTCGAACGCGGTGCGCGAGGTGGCCAGGGACAGCGCGACATCGGCGGGCGCGAGTTCGGGGTGGCGGGCCAGGTGTTCGGCCAGCCGCCGGCCCTGGGCCCGCAGGGCCGTGGCGCCCCGCGCGGACAGCAGCCAGGGGACGACGGCCGCCGGGGCGTCGGGGGTCTCCGGCAGGCTGCCCTGCGGTGTGGCGCCGGGCTCGACGGCCACCGGCTCGGGCTCCTCCAGGATCACATGGGCGTTGGTCCCGCTGATGCCGAAGGCGGAGACGCCGGCCCGGCGCGGGCCGTCGCCCGGTGTCCACTCCTGCGGCTCGCTCAGCAGCCGTACGTTCCCCGCCGACCAGTCGATGTGCGGCGACGGCCGCGCGGCGTGGAGGGTGCGCGGCAGCACACCGTGCCGCATCGCCTGCACCATCTTGATGACTCCGGCGACACCGGCCGCGGCCTGCGTGTGGCCGATGTTGGACTTGATCGAGCCGAGCCACAAGGGGCGTTCCGCGGGCCGTTCCTGGCCGTAGGTGGCAAGGAGCGCCTGGGCCTCGATCGGGTCACCGAGCTGGGTGCCGGTCCCGTGCGCCTCGACGGCGTCGATGTCCCCGGCAGCCAGCCCGGCGTTGGCCAACGCCTGGCGGATGACCCGCTGTTGGGACGGCCCGTTGGGTGCCGTCAGGCCGTTGGAGGCACCGTCCTGGTTGACGGCCGTGCCCTTGACGACGGCCAGTACCGGGTGTCCGCGCCGACGGGCCTCGGACAGCCGCTCCAGCAGGACGACACCGACGCCCTCGGCCCACCCGGCGCCGTCGGCATCCGCCGAGAACGCCTTGCAGCGGCCGTCGGGAGCGAGCGCCCGTTGCCTGCTGAATTCGATGAACGTCTGCGGGGTGGAGATCACGGTCACACCCGCGGCCAGCGCCAGCGTGCATTCGCCGGACCGCAGGGCCTGGGTCGCCAGATGCAGGGCGACGAGCGACGACGAACATGCGGTGTCCACCGTGACGGCCGGCCCCTCCAGACCGAAGGTGTAGGCGATCCGGCCGGAGGCGACGCTGCTCGCGCTGCCCGTCGCCAAGTATCCCTCCATGCCCTCCGGGGCGGTGTGCGCACGGGAGCCGTAGTCGTTGTAGTTCGAACCGACGAAGACGCCGGCCGCCGTGCCGCGGAGCACCTCCGGGTCGATGCCGGCCCGTTCGATCGCTTCCCAGGAGGTCTCCAGGAGGAGCCGCTGCTGCGGGTCGATCGCGACGGCCTCACGCGGTGAGATCCCGAAGAACGCCGGGTCGAAGTGGTCGGCGTCGTAGAGGAACCCGCCGTCGCGGGCGTAGAAGGTGCCCGGCTTGTCGGGGTCCGGGTCGTAGAGCCGCTCGATGTCCCAGCCCCGGTTGGTGGGGAAACCCGAGACGGCGTCGGTGCCCCCGTCGAGCAGCCGCCACAGCTCCTCGGGCGAGTCGGCCTGCCCCGGGTAGCGGCAGCTCATCCCGACGATGACGACCGGATCGTCGTCGACCGGAACGGCAGGTGCGGCCGCCTCCGCGCGCTCCGGCACCGCGCCGAAGAGGCCGTCGTGCAGGAACGAGGTGAGCGCGGTCGCCGTCGGGTGGTCGAACACCAGGGTGACCGGCAGCCGCAGACCCGTCGCCTCGGCGAGCCGGTTGCGCAGCTCGACGGCGGTCAGCGAGTCATAGCCCAGGTCGCGGAACGCCCGGTCGGCGGGGATCGCGTCGGGCCGGTCGTAGCCGAGGACGGCGGCGGCCGCGGCCCGTACGTCGTCCAGCAGCGCGGCACGCCGCTCTGCCGGTGCGCGTTCCCGCAGCCGCGCGACGAGCGGCGCGGCGTCGCCGCGCGCCGCGGCCTCGTCCGCACCCGCCCCAGCCGACGCCTGGACCTCGGGCAGTTCACTCACCGCGGCGACCTGCCGGGCCGTGGCCTTGTGCCAGTCGACGTCCGCGACGACCAGGAACGTCTCGTCCTCGTCCAGGGCCGTTTGCAAGGCGGAGACGGCCAGGTCGGGATCCATCGGCGGCACTCCGTCGCGGCGCAGCCGCTCCGCCAGTTCCTCGCCCACCAGACCGCCGCCGCCCCAGGCTCCCCAGGCGATCGAGGTCGCGGGCAGTCCCTCGGCGCGGCGCTGCAGGGCGAGCGCGTCCAGGCAGGCGTTCGCCGCCGCATAGCTGCCCTGGCCGGGACCACCGAGCGTGCCCGCCATGGAGGAGAACAGGATGAACGCCGAGAGGTCCAGATGCCGGGTCGCCTCGTGAAGGGCGAACGCGGCGCCCGCCTTGGGCTCCCACACGGTCCCGGCGCGGTCCGCGGTGAGCTGGTCGATCACCCCGTCGTCGAGGACTCCCGCCGTATGCACCACCGCCGTCAGCGGCTGCTCCTGCGGCAGGCTCGCGACGAGTGCCGCCACCGCCTCCCGGTCACCGACATCACAGGCCCGCACGGTCGCCCGCGCGCCGAGCCCGGCCAGCTCCTCGACGAGTTCGGCGGCACCCGGCGCCTCGGGGCCCCGGCGGCTGACGAGTACGAGATGCTCCGCACCGTTGCGGGCGAGCCAGCGGGCGAGATGCCCGCCCAACGCGCCCGTACCACCGGTGACCAGGACGGTGCCGCGCGGCCGCCAGCCCTCACCGGCCGGCCGGTCACCCGGGAGCGACCGCACCATCCGGCGGGTGAAGACACCGGAACCGCGCAGCGCCACCTGGTCCTCGCCGCGGGTCCGCGCCAGCAGGGCGACCAGCCGGCGCCCGGCCCGCTCGTCCACCTCACCCGGCAGATCGACGAGCCCGCCCCACCGCTGCGGATATTCGAAGGCGGCGATACGGCCCAGCCCCCACGCCATCGCCTGCGTCGGGTGAGCAACGGCATCGGCGCGGTTGACCGACACCGCACCCCGGGTCGCACACCACAGCGGAGCGTCGATCCCGGCATCACCGAGCGCCTGGAGCAGCGACGTCATCAGGACCAGCCCGGCCGGCAGGCTCTGGGGGGCGGTCCACGGCTGCTCGTCCAGGGCCACCAGGGACAGCACCCCGGCAATCGCCCCGGCCGCCGTCCCCGCCTCGTCCCGCAGGCGGCCCGCGAGCCGTTCCCGGTCGGCGTCCTCCGTGCCGACGATCAGGGTCCGGATGTCCACGTCGCCCGACCGGAGCGCGCCGACGACACCCTCGACCACCGGGGCGTCCTGGTGGCCCTCCGGTACGACCACCAACCACGTACCGTCCAAGCCGGTGCGCTCGGGCTCGGGTTGGGGCCGCCAGACGATCCGGTAGCGCCAGCCGTCGACCGTGCTGCGCCGCTGCCGCTGCTGGTGCCACAGCGAGAGCGCGGGCAGCACCTCGCGCAGCGCACCGTCGTCGGACAGCCCGAGCGTCTCGGCGAGCGTGTCCGCGTCCCCGCGCTCGATGGTCTCCCAGAATCCGGCATCGACGACTCCCGAAGCACCCGACCCGGCTGCGGGCTTGGGCGATTCGAGCCAGTAGCGGCGGTGCTGGAAGGCGTACGTGGGCAGGTCCACGAGCCGCGGACCTGCGGCGGCGAAGGCCGGGGACCAGTCCACCTCCACCCCGTGTACGTACAGCTCACCGAGGGAGGCGTAGAGCCGCGACAGACCACCGTCGTCACGACGCAACGTGCCCGACACCACGGCATCCGCGCCCGCCGCCTCGGCCGTCTCCTGCACCGGCATCGTCAGCACGGGATGTGGGCTGACCTCCACAAACACCCGATGATCCGCAGCCAGCAGCGCACGCACCGCAGGCTCCAACCGCACCGTCTGCCGCAGATTGGTGAACCAGTACCCGGCATCCATCTCCGCCGTGTCCAGCCACTCCCCCGTCACCGTCGAAAAGAACGGCACGGACGACGTCCGGGGGGCGACCGGCGCCAAGACCTCCAGCAACTCCTCGCGAATCGACTCCACATGAGCCGAGTGCGAGGCGTAATCCACCTCGATGCGACGCGCACGCACCTCGCGCTCCTTGCACCCGTCCATCAGCTCGTCGAGCGCATCCGCATCGCCGGAGACCACCACGGACGACGGGCCGTTGACCGCCGCCACCGAAATCCGACCGCCCCAGGGCTCGATCAGGTCCGATACGTCGGACGAGGGCAGGGCCACCGACACCATTCCGCCACGACCCGACAGCGCACGGATCGCCTTACTCCGCAGCGCCACCACCCGGGCGCCATCCTCCAAGCTCAGGGCACCTGCGACGCAGGCCGCGGCGATCTCCCCCTGACTGTGACCGACGACCACCGCGGGCTCCACACCATGGGCGCGCCACACCTCCGCCAGCGACACCATCACGGCCCACAACACCGGCTGCACCACATCCACCCGGTCCAGACCCGGCACGCCCTCATCCCCACGCAACACCCCAGTCAGCGACCAATCGACAAACGGCTCCAACGCCGCCTCACACTCCGCCAACCGACCCGCAAACACCGACGAGGAATCCAACAACTCCACCGCCATACCGACCCACTGCGACCCCTGACCCGGGAAGACGAACACCGTCCTGCCCGGGTCACCCACCGCAGTCGTGGGGCTCAACTGCCTCAGCTTTTCGGCCAGTTCATCAATCTCCGAGCCCACGACGACCGCCCGGTGCTCGAACGACGACCGCGAAGCCACCAACGACCAACCCACATCAGCCGGCGACCAGTCGGCGTCCGTCACCCGCGACGCCAACCGCTCCGCCTGCGCCACCAACGCGTCGGCGGAACGCCCGGACACCACCCACGGCACGAGCACGCCGCCCGAGGCCGAAGCCGAAGCCGACGGAACAGGCTCCCCTTCCTCAGCCATCGTCGCCTGCTCGGACTCCTCCGCCTGCTCGACGATCACATGCGCATTGGTCCCGCTCACGCCGAACGAGGAGATGCCGGCACGGCGCGGACGGTCCTCTACAGCCGTCCACGGCCGAGCCTCGGTCAGCAGCTCCACCGCGCCCGACGACCACTCCACATGCGGCGACGGTTCGTCGGCGTGGAGCGTCGCCGGCAGCTCGCCGTGGCGTAGCGCCTGCACCATCTTGATGATCCCGGCCATGCCGGAAGCGGCCTGGCTGTGTCCGATGTTCGACTTGACCGAGCCGAGCCACAGCGGCCGGTCCGCGGCACGCTCCTGCCCGTACGTGGCGAGCAGCGCCTGCGCCTCGATCGGATCGCCCAACGACGTGCCCGTACCGTGCGCCTCCACCGCATCCACCTCACCGGCCGACAGACCGGCATTGGCCAGCGCGGCCCGGATGACCCGCTGCTGGGAGAGGCCGTTGGGAGCGGTGAGGCCGTTGGACGCACCGTCCTGGTTGACCGCCGTCCCGCGGACGACCGCCAGCACCCGGTGGCCGTTGCGGCGGGCGTCCGAGAGGCGTTCCACCAGCAGTACGCCGACGCCCTCGGCCATGCCCATACCGTCGGCCGACGCCGAGAACGGCTTGCACCGCCCGTCCCGCGCCAGCCCCCGCTGCCGGCTGAAGCCCACGAGGCCGATCGGTTCGCTCATCACCGCTGCGGCTCCGGCGATCGCCAGGGAGCACTCCCCGGAGCGAAGTGCCTGCACTGCCAGATGCAGCGACACCAGTGAGGACGAACAGCCCGTGTCCAGCGTGACCGCGGGGCCTTCCAGTCCGAGCGTGTAGGAGATGCGGCCGGAGGCAATGCTCGTCACCGTTCCGGTGATGAGGTGCCCCTCCAGTCCTTCGGGGGCTTCGCCCGTGCCGTACCCCTGGTAGGCGGCTCCGAAGAAGACGCCGGTCGGGGTGCCGCGCAGGGTTCGGGGGTCGATGCCGCCGCGCTCGATCGCCTCCCAGGAGGTCTCCAGGAGGAGCCGCTGCTGCGGGTCCATGGCGAGGGCCTCGCGCGGCGAGATCCCGAAGAACTCGGGGTCGAAGTCACCGGCCGCGTCGAGGAATCCGCCCTCGCGGACGTAGCAGGTACCTGTGCGGTCCGGGTCCGGGTCGTAGAGCCCGTCGAGGTCCCAGCCTCGGTCGGCGGGGAACTCCGAGATCGCGTCCGTCCGTTCCCGCACCAGCTGCCACAGGTCCTCGGGCGACTGCACGCCTCCGGGGTAGCGGCAGGCCATGGACACGATCGCGATGGCGTCGTCCTCGGCCGGGGCGGCGGGGGCCACGGTTTCCGGGGCGGCGGCCGGTACGGACAGGGCGCCGCTCGCACCGACCAGGGTGGTCTCCAGATGCCCGGCGAGCGACTTCACGGTCGGATGGTCGAAGACCACGGTGGCGGGGAGCTTCAGTCCGGTGGCCGCGTTGAGCCGATTGCGCAGCTCCACCGCGGTGAGGGAGTCGAAGCCCAGCTCGCGGAAGGCGCGGCCGACCTCGACCTCCGAGGTGTCCGAGTACCCGAGTACGGCCGCGACCTGCTTGCGTACGAGGTCGGCGAGCTGCCGCTCACGTTCGGCCGGAGCCAGCCCGGCGAGCTGGGTGCGGAGCGACTCGGCGGTGCTTTCGGCGGCGTCCGTGTCGGCCTCGTCGGCCTCCAGTGCCCGCAGTACCTCGGGGACCTCGTGCAGCAGCGGGCGGCGGTGCGCGGCGGTGAAGACGGGGACGAAGCGTTCCCAGTCGATGTCGGCCACGGCGAGGAAGGTCTCATCGTGATCGAGCGCCTGCTGGAGTCCCAGTACGGCCAGGTGCGCAGGCATGAACGGAATGCCGCGCCAGCGCAGCTGTTCCTGGACCACATCGACGGCCATCCCGCCGCCTTCCGGGCTCCAGATACCCCAGGCGATCGAGGTACCCGTCAGGCCGCGGGCGCGCCGGTGTGCGGCGAGCGCGTCGACGTAGGAGTTCGACGCCGCGTACGCACCGTGGTCTCCACTGCCCCAGGTTCCGGCGACGGACGAGTACAGCACGAAGGCATCGAGTCCGTCGCGGTCGAAGAGTGCGTCGAGGTTGCGGGCACCGAGCAGCTTGGCGCGGGCCCCCTCGGCGAACTCCTGCAGCGTGGTGTCGGCGAGCGGCACGAGCAGGCCGACGCCGGCGGTGTGCACGACGGAGCGGATGGCCGGGCCGTCCGACTCGACCTGGGCGACCAGCTCGGCCAGCGCATCGGCGTCCGTCACATCGCAGGCGGCGATGGTGACGCGGGCGCCCAACTCGGCGAGTTCGTCCCGCAGTTCGGCCGCGCCCGGCGCGTCCGGGCCACGCCGGCTGGTCAGCACCAGATGCTCGGCGCCGCTACGGGCGAGCAGCCGGGCGGTGTGCGCACCGAGACCACCGGTACCGCCGGTGACCAGGGCAGCTCCGCTGGTACGCCAGGGGGTGGCCGGCTCGCCACCGTCCAGTGGGGCGCGGGTCAGCCGGCGAGTGAGGAGCGCGGAACCGCGGAGGGCAAGCTGGTCCTCCTCCCCACCCGCCGCGAGGACACCGGACAGCAGGGCCGCACCACGGTCGTCCAATGCGGCGGGCAGATCGACGAGTCCGCCCCACTGCTTGGGGTGCTCCAGGGCGAACACCCGGGCCAGGCCCCAGACGGCGGCCTGGAGCGGGTGCCGGACCGCGTCGTCGGAGGAACCGGTGGCGGCGGACTCGGTCGTGAGCAGCCACAGCGGGGCCTCGACGTCGACGTCGAGGAGCGCCTGCATCAGGGCCACGGACTGCACCAGTCCAACGGTGACTTCGGGGAACTCGGTCAGCGGCCGCTCGTCCAGGGCGAGGAAGGAAAGGACGCCGCTGGGGGCGCCGGTCGTCAGGGAGTGTCGCAGCTGGTCGGCCACGCCTCCGCGGTCGGTGGTCGAGTCCTCAAGAACGAGGAGTACGGTCTCGGCGCCGTTGTCCCCGATGCTCTGGAGAGTGGCGCGTACGAGGTCGTTGTCCAGGTAGTCGGCGGGGACCACGACGAGCCAGGGTCCCGCCAACTTGGCTTGTTCGGGCTCGGGTTGGGGCCGCCAGGCGATCCGGTAGCGCCAGCCGTCGACCGTGCTCCGCTGCTGCCGACCCTGCCGCCACGACGACAGCGCCGGCAACACCTCACGCAACGCCCCCGCATCCGCCAGCCCCAACGTCGCCGCCAGACCCTCCAGATCCTCCCGCTCCACCGTCTCCCAGAACCGCACATCCACCGGATCAACCACACCGGCCACCGACGACTGACCCGACTCCAGCCAGTAGCGGCGGTGCTGGAAGGCATACGTAGGCAGGTCCACGAGCCGCGGACCTGCGGCGGCGAAGGCCGGGGACCAGTCCACCTCCACCCCGTGTACGTACAGCTCACCGAGGGAGGCGTAGAGCCGCGACAGACCACCATCGTCACGACGCAACGTGCCGGTCACCACGGCATCCGCGCCCGCCGCCTCGGCCGTCTCCTGCACCGGCATCGTCAGCACGGGATGTGGGCTGACCTCCACAAACACCCGGTGATCCGCAGCCAGCAGCGCACGCACCGCAGGCTCCAACCGCACCGTCTGCCGCAGATTCGTAAACCAGTACCCGGCATCCATCTCCGCCGTGTCCAGCCACTCCCCCGTCACCGTCGAAAAGAACGGCACGGACGACGTCCGGGGAGCGACCGGCGCCAAAACCTCAAGCAACTCCTCGCGAATCGACTCCACATGAGCGGAATGCGAGGCGTAATCCACCTCGATGCGACGCGCACGGACCTCGCGCTCCTTGCACCCGCCCATCAGCTCATCCAGCGCATCCGCATCGCCCGAGACCACCACGGACGACGGGCCATTGACCGCCGCAACCGAAACCCGACCACCCCAGGGCTCGATCAGATCCGACACCTCGGACGAGGACAGCGCCACCGACACCATCCCACCACGACCCGACAGCGCACGGATCGCCTTGCTGCGCAGGGCAACCACCCGGGCGCCATCCTCCAAGCTCAACGCCCCGGCCACACACGCCGCGGCAATCTCCCCCTGGCTGTGGCCGACGACCGCCGCAGGCTCTACGCCATGGGCCCGCCACACCTCCGCCAGCGACACCATCACCGCCCACAACACCGGCTGCACCACATCCACCCGGTCCAGACCCGGCGCACCCTCAACCCCCCGCAACACCCCAGTCAGCGACCAATCGACAAACGGCTCCAACGCCGCCTCACACTCCGCCAACCGACCCGCAAACACCGGCGAAGAATCCAACAACTCCACCGCCATACCGACCCACTGCGACCCCTGACCCGGGAAGACGAACACCACATCGGCGTCCCCCTCCAGGGCGTCCGCGTCGCCCACCACCGCACCGGCGGGGGTCTCGCCCTCCGCCACGGCGCGCAGTCCGGCGACCAGTGCGTCCTGGTCGGTGCCCACCACCACGGCTCGATGCTCAAGTGCCGCGCGCGAGGCCACCAGCGCATGCCCGGTGTCCACCGGCGACCGGCCGGCGGTCTCCGCCCACGACGCCAGTCGCTCTGCCTGCGCACGCAAGGCCGTCGCGGAGCGTCCGGAAACCACCCAGGGCAGCGCGGCGGGCGCGGCCCGCTGTACGGGGGCGGCCGCTGCGAGCTGCTCGTCGGCGGATTCGTCGGCAGGTTCCTCGACCGGTGCCTGTTCGAGCAGGACATGGGCGTTGGTGCCGCTGCCGCCGAAGGACGACACACCGGCCCGCCTGGGCGCGTCGGTCTCGGGCCAGGCGGTCTCGTCGGTGAGCAGCCGGACGTTCCCCGTCGACCAGTCCACATGCGGTGAGGGCGCGTCGACGTGGAGCGTCGGGGGCAGTACGCCATGGCGTATCGCCTGCACCGTCTTCATCACTCCGGCGATGCCGGAGGCGGCCTGTGCATGTCCGATGTTCGACTTGAACGAGCCGAGCCACAGCGGCCGGTCCGCGTCGCGGTCCTTGCCGTACGTGGCGAGCAGCGCCTGGGCCTCGATGGGGTCGCCGAGCGTGGTGCCCGTACCGTGTGCCTCCACCGCGTCCACCTCACCGGCGGACAGACCGGCATTGGCCAGCGCGGCCCGGATGACCCGCTGCTGGGAGGGACCGTTCGGCGCGGTCAGACCGTTCGAGGCACCGTCCTGGTTGGTGGCGCTGCCGCGGATGACCGCGAGTACCGGATGGCCGTTGCGGCGGGCCTCCGACAGGCGCTCCAGCAGCAGGACGCCGACGCCTTCGCCCCATGCGGTGCCGTCGGCGGCCGCGGCGAACGGCTTGCACCGGCCGTCTCGCGCGAGCCCCCGCTGCCGGCTGAACTCCACGAAGTTCCGTGCCGAGGACATCACGGTCGCTCCGCACGCGAGCGCCATCTCGCACTCGCCGTGCCGCAGCGCCTGGACGGCCAGATGGAGGGCGACCAGCGAGGACGAGCACATGGTGTCGACGGTGACGGCCGGCCCCTCCAGCCCGAAGCTGTAGGCGAGCCGTCCGGAGAGCACGGCCGCCGAACCTCCGGTCAGCAGATGGCCCTCGACGCCCTCCGGGGCGGTGTTCCCGTCGGCGGCAGCGGCGTAGCCCTGGTTGCTGGACCCGACGAAGACGCCGGCTGCGCTGCCGCGTACCGATGTCGGGTCGATGCCCGCACGCTCGAAGGCCTCCCAGGAGGTCTCCAGGAGGAGCCGCTGCTGCGGGTCCATGGCCAGGGCCTCGCGCGGGGAGATCTCGAAGAAGCCGGCGTCGAACTCCGGGGCGTCGTAGAGGAAGCCGCCCTGGCGGACATAGCTGCTGCCCGCGCGGTCGGGGTCCGGGTCGTAGAGCTTGTCCACGTCCCAGCCGCGGTCGGTCGGCATGGGCCCGATGGCGTCGGTGCCCTCGGCCACCATCCGCCACAGCTCTTCGGGGGAGGCCACTCCTCCCGGAAGGCGGCAGGCCATCGCGACGATCGCAATGGGATCGTGCTCTCGCGACTCCACCTCCTGCAGCCTGCGGCGGGTCTGCCGCAGGTCCGTGGTGACCCGCTTGAGGTAGTCGCGGAGCTTGTCCTCGTTGTCCATGTAGCGTCAGCCCTTCAAGAAACCGGCGGTCGGTGTACGTTCCGGATCAGCCGATCCCGAGTTCCCTGTCGATCAGGTCGAACATGTCCTCATCGCTCGCTTCCGCGAGTTCGTCGTCGACGGTCTCCACCGGTGGCGGCGCCTGGCCTTCCCAGTGGGCGAGCAGGCCGCGCAGCCCTTCGGTGAGCGCCCGCCGGGTGTCGTCGTCGGTGGCCGCTTGCAGTGCGCTCGCGACCTGTTGCAGCTCGGGGAGCACGGGGGCTGCGCTCCCCGCGTCCGGTTCCGGGGGCAGGAGTGCGTCCCGCAGATACTCGGCGAGTGCGGTCGGTGTGGGGTGGTCGAAGACCAGAGTGGCCGGGAGTGTGAGGGCGGTGGCCGCGTTGAGCCGGTTGCGCAGCTCCACTCCGGTCAGTGAGTCGAAGCCCAGCTCGCGGAAGGCCCGCGCGGGCCTGACCGCATCGGTGGAGGAGTGCCCCAGTACGGCGGACGCCTGGGTGCGAACGAGGTCCAGGAGCATGCGCTTGCGCTTGGGCTCCGGGAGCGCGGCCAGCTTGCCCGGCAGGTCAGAGACCTTCTCGCCGGCCTGGCCGTCCGCCTGTTCCTCTTGGCCGGCGAGCAGTTGCCGTACGTCCGGCAACTCGTCCAGGAGAGGCCGAGGCCCGCTCACCGTGTAGGCGGGGAGGAAGCGGTCCCATCGGATGTCGGCGACGACGAGGGTGGTCTCCCCGTGGTCGACGGCTTCCCGTAGCGCCCGTACGGCCAGGCCGGGATCCATTGCGGGGACACCGCGGCGACGCAGCTGCTCGGCCACGGCCTCGTCGACCATGCCGCCGCCCGCCCAGGCACCCCAGGCGAGGGAGGTGGCCGGGCGGCCCTGTGCCCGGCGCCATTCGGCGAGTGCGTCAAGAGCGGCGTTGGCTGCCGCGTAGGGTCCCTGACCGCCGTTGCCCCACACGCCGGCGCCGGAGGAGAACAGCACGAAGGCGTCCAGCGGGTGATCGGCCAGCAGCTCGTCGAGGTGACAGGCGCCGGAGACCTTGGCGTGTACGGCGGCCATGGCGTCATCGAGGGAGGTCTCGTCGAGTCGGCGATCCTCGCCGACGACGCCCGCGGTGTGCACGACGGCGGTCAGCGGGGCCTCGTCGGTGAACGAGTCCAGCAGCTTGGCCACGGCGGCCCGGTCGGTCACATCGCAGGCGGCCACCGTGACGCGCGCACCGAGCGCGGTCAGCTCGGCGGACAACTCGGACGCGCCGGGGGCATCCGGGCCGCGCCTGCCGGCGAGTACCAGGTGCTCGGCACCGTCGGCCGCGAGCGCCCTCGCCACATGGGCGCCGAGGGCTCCGGTGCCGCCGGTGATGAGGACCGTGCCGCGCGGCTGCCACGGCTCGGCCGCCGCCGACGGGTCGAGGGGCGCACGCACCATGCGCCGGACATGGACGCCGGACGGGCGAATCGCGTACTCGTCCTGGCTGCCGCCGTCGCCGCTGAGCAGGGACAGGAAGCGGCGCAGCGCGGGCTCGTCCAGGGTCGCCGGCAGATCGATCAGGCCACCCCACCGCTCCCGGTGATCGAGACCGAAGACCCGGACCAGACCCCAGATGGCAGCCTGACCGGGGTGACGTATCGGGTCGGACACCCGGTGGGTTTCCGGTCCCCGCGCGGAGGCATCGGTGGAGACGGCCCCCTGGGTGACCGCCCACAGCCGGGCTTTGACCTCCGTATCGGCAAGTGCCTGGGTGAGCGCCAGGGTGCTGAGCAGACTGCCGGGCACTCCCCGGTGGCCGCCGGCATCCCGGTCGTCCAGCGCGAGCAGCGACAGCACGTGCAGCGGGTCATCGGCAGTACCGGCCAGCACCGCCAGCTGTGCGGCCAGTTCCGCACGGTCGGCGGTGGCCGATACGGGCATGATGCGGGCCCGATCGCCGAGACCGCGGGAGGCCGCCTGCACCAGGTCGTCCTCCACGTGGTCGGCAGGAACGACGATCAGCCAGCTGCCCGCCAACTCGCCGTTCTCCGGCTCGGGTTGGGGCCGCCACACGATCCGGTAGCGCCAGCCGTCGACCGTGCTGCGCTGCTGCCTGCCCTGCCGCCACGACGACAGCGCCGGCAACACCTCACGCAACGCCCCCGCATCCGCCAGCCCCAACGTCGCCGCCAGACCCTCCAGATCCTCCCGCTCCACCGTCTCCCAGAACCGCACATCCACCGGATCAACCACACCGGCCACCGACGACTGACCCGACTCCAACCAGTAGCGGCGGTGCTGGAAGGCATACGTAGGCAGGTCCACGAGCCGCGGACCAGCGGCAGCGAAGGCCGGGAACCAGTCCACCTCCACCCCGTGTACATACAGCTCACCGAGGGAGGCGTAGAGCCGCGACAGACCACCATCGTCACGACGCAAGGTGCCCGACACCACCGCGTCCGCCCCCGCCGCCTCGACGGTTTCCTGAAGCGGCACGGTGAGTACGGGATGCGGGCTGACCTCTACGAAGGTGCGGTGGCCGGCCGCGATGAGGGCTTCGATGGCGGGCGCGAACTCCACCGTCCGCCGCAGGTTGGTGAACCAGTACCCGGCATCCATCCCCGCCGTATCCAGCCACTCCCCCGTCACCGTGGAGAACAGCGGTACGGACGACTTCCGGGGCGCGACCGGCGCCAGGACCTCCCTCAGCGTCTCCTCGATCGACTCCACATGCGCCGAATGCGAGGCGTAATCCACCTCGATGCGACGCGCACGCACCTCGCGCTCCTTGCACCCGCCCATCAGCTCATCCAGCGCATCCGCATCGCCGGAAACCACCACGGACGACGGGCCATTGACCGCCGCAACCGAAACCCGACCGCTCCACGGCTTGATCAGATCCGAGACGTCGGACGAGGACAGCGCCACCGACACCATCCCACCACGACCCGACAGCGCACGGATCGCCTTGCTGCGCAGGGCAACCACCCGGGCGCCATCCTCCAAGCTCAACGCCCCGGCCACACACGCCGCGGCAATCTCCCCCTGGCTGTGGCCGACGACCGCCGCAGGCTCTACGCCATGGGCCCGCCACACCTCCGCCAGCGACACCATCACCGCCCACAACACCGGCTGCACCACATCCACCCGGTCCAAGCCCGGCGCACCCTCATCCCCACGCAACACAGGAGTCAGCGACCAGTCCGTGAACGGCTCCAACGCCGCCGCACACTCCGCCAACCGACCCGCAAACACCGGCGAGGAATCCAACAACTCCACCGCCATACCGACCCACTGCGACCCCTGACCCGGGAAGACGAATACCGTCTTGCCCGGATCGCCGATCGCAGCAGTCGTGGGGCTCAACTGCCTCAGCTTTTCGGCCAGTTCATCAATCTCCGAGCCTACGACGACCGCCCGGTGCTCGAACGACGACCGCGAAGCCACCAACGACCAACCCACGTCAGCCGGCGACCAGTCGGCGTCCGTCACCCGCGACGCCAACCGCTCCGCCTGCGCCACCAACGCATCGGCAGAACGCCCGGACACCACCCACGGCACCACCACACCCGCACCGGAAGCCGAAGACGACGAAGCAGACTCCCCTCCATCAGCCGACTTCGCCTGCTCGACGATCACATGCGCATTGGTCCCGCTGATGCCGAAGGACGAGATGCCGGCGCGGCGCGGACGGTCCTCTTCCGCCGTCCACGGCCGGGCCTCGGTCAGCAGCTCCACCGCGCCCGACGACCACTCCACATGCGGCGACGGCTCGTCCACATGCAGGGTCGCCGGCAACTCGGCGTGCCGCATGGCGAGCACCATCTTCATGACACCGGCCACGCCGGAAACGGTCTGGGTGTGCCCGATGTTCGACTTGACCGAGCCGAGCCACAGCGGCCGGTCCGCGGCACGCTCCTGCCCGTACGTGGCGAGCAGCGCCTGCGCCTCGATCGGATCGCCCAACGACGTGCCCGTACCGTGCGCCTCCACCGCGTCCACCTCACCGGCCGACAGTCGGGCATCGGCGAGCGCGGCCCGGATCACCCGCTGCTGGGAGGGACCGTTGGGTGCGGTGAGGCCGTTGGACGCACCGTCCTGGTTGATCGCCGTCCCGCGGACGACCGCCAGCACCGGGTGCCCGTTGCGGCGGGCGTCCGAGAGGCGTTCCACCAGCAGTACGCCGACGCCCTCGGAGAGGGCAAAGCCGTCGGCCGCCGCCGAGAACGGCTTGCACCGTCCGTCCCGCGCCAGCCCCCGCTGCCGGCTGAAGCCGAGGAACGGTCCGGGATCAGCCATGATCATCGCGGCTCCCGCGACGGCGAGCGAGCACTCCCCCGAGCGGAGTGCTCGCACCGCCATGTGCAAGGCGACCAGAGACGACGAGCACGCCGTGTCGACCGTGACGGCTGGACCTTCCAGGCCGAGCGTGTAGGCGACCCGGCCGGATGCGACGCTCGCGGCCGCTCCGGTCGCGAGATATCCCTCGATCTGCTCGGCGGCCGCCATGCGCAGGCGGTTCCCGTACTCCTGATCGGTGACGCCCATATAGACGCCGGTCCCGCTGCCGCGCAGGGATTTGGGGTCGATGCCCGCGCGCTCGAAGACCTCCCAGGAGGTCTCCAGGAGGAGCCGCTGCTGCGGGTCCATGGCGAGGGCCTCGCGCGGCGAGATCCCGAAGAACTCGGCGTCGAAGTCACCGGCGTCGCGCAGGAATCCGGACTCCCGGACGTAGCTCCGGCCCGGCTGATCGGCATCGGGGTCATAGATGCCGTCCAGGTCCCATCCGCGGTCGGTGGGGAAGGCCGACATCGCGTCGACGCCGTCCCGGACCAGCCGCCACAGGTCCTCGGGCGACTGCACGCCCCCCGGATAACGGCAGGCCATGGACACGATGGCGATCGGGTCGTCGTCCGCGGGGAGCGGCACGAGGGCGGGGGACGTGGCCGGCTTCGCGGCGGGTTCCTCCCCGCCGGTCAGTTGGGCCTCGACGTAGCCGGCGAGCGCTGCCGGGCTGGGATGGTCGAACACGACGGTCCTGGGCAGCCGCAGGCCAGTGGCCCGGCTCAGGCGGTTGCGCAGCTCGACGGCGGTAAGCGAGTCGAAGCCCAGCTCCTTGAAGGGGCGTTCGGAGTCCACGGGGGCCGTCTTGTCGTGACCGAGCACGGAGGCGACCTGTTCGCGGACGAGATCCAGCAGTGCTGCGGTGCGCTGCCGGACATCGAGTCCGGTCAGCTTCTCGGCGAGCGGCGACCGGGCAGAGCCGCGCTCGTTCCCGCTGCCGTCGGCTCCGGGTCCGTCTCCGTCCTCGTCCGCCACGAGTTGCGGGATCTCCGTGAGCAGGCGGCTGGGCCGTACCGAGGTGAAGACGCTGTTGAAGCGCCGCCAGTCCACGTCGGCGACCGCGATCGAGGTCTCGTCGTGGTCGAGCGCCTGCTGGAGCGCGGTGAGGGCGGTGTCCGGGTCGATGACGGGCACCCCGCGGCGCCGCAGCACCTCGTGGATCGAGTCGGCGATCATGCCGCCGCCCGCCCAGGGGCCCCAGGCGACCGACAGCACCGGCAGTCCGTCGGCCCGCCCGCGTTCGGCACGGGCGTCGAGGAGCGCGTTGGCGGCGGCGTACGCGCCGTGATCGGCCACTCCCCAGGTGCCGGAGATGGAGGAGAAGTAGACGACGGCGTCGAGTTGTGCGGGATCGAGTGCGGAGGACAGATGGTCGGCTCCGGCGACCTTGCCCGCGAGCGCCGCCGCGAGGTCTGCCGGCCCGGCCTCCGCCAGCGAGCCGAGGGCGCTGACACCGGCGGCGTGCACCACTGCCCGGACCGGGCCGTGGTCCTGCTCGATCTGCCGTACGAGGTCCGCCACCGCCTGCCGATCGGCGATGTCGCAGCCCGCCACGGTGACCTGGACACCCTGGTCACGGAGTTCGGAGCACAGTGCGGCCACGCCGGGGACATCGGCGCCACGACGGCCGGTGAGGACGAGGTGTTCCGCGCCGTTGGCGGCGAGCCAGCGGGCGATATGGGCACCGAGCGCTCCGGTGCCACCGGTGACGAGGACGGTGCCGCGGGGGCGCCAGGAGCGCCGCGGGGGCTTCCCGGCGGCCGGTGCGGGGACCAGCCGCCGCCCGAACACGGCCCCACGGACGGCGAGTTGATCCTCGTCGCCCCCGGCTGCCAGGATCCGCGCCAGCAGCGCGACTGCCTGATCGTCTGCCGTCGTCTGACCGTGTGCGGCCACCTGACCGCCGGCCTGGCCGGGCAGGTCGATGAGCCCGCCCCAGCGCTCCGGATGCTCCAGCGCGGCGACCCGGCCGAGACCCCAGATCCCGGCCTGGTCGGGGTTCGTCGGCGCATCGTCCTCGCCGGCGGGTCCACCCGGGGAGGCACTCGTGGAGGCACAGGTGGCAGCCTCAGCAGTGGTACCGACCGCGACCGCGCCTCGGGTGACGCACCACAGCGGGGCCTCGATCCCGGCGTCGCCGAGGGCCTGGAGCAGTGCGAGGGTGAGCGAAAGACCGCTGGGAACGCAGGGGTGGGTACGGCCCGGCCGTTCGTCCAGGGCGAGCAGCGACAGCACACCGGCAAAGGGACCGGGCCCGGCACGCAGCAGATCCGCGAGCCCGGCACTGTCGTCCACGTTCACCGTCAGCGAGTGGGTGCGTGCGCCGGCTTCTGCCAACGCCTCGCGGGCGCCGTGCACCAGCGCGTCGTTCTCGTACCCGGCCGGAACCACCACGAGCCAGTCGCCGTCGAGTTGCCGGGCAGCCGGCTCCGAGAGGGGCCGCCACACGACGCGATAGCGCCAGCCGTCCGCGGTTCCCCTCTGCCGCCGATTCCGGTGCCACGACGACAGCGCAGGCAGCACATCGTCCAGTGCCTCGGCGCGGGGCAGCCCGAGAGTGCCCGCCAGCGTCGCCGCGTCCTGGTCCCCGACGGCCGTCCAGAACGCCTCTTCCTCCGGGGAGGCGGCCACGGCCGGGGCATCCGGCTCCAGCCAGAACCGCTGCCGCTGGAATGCGTACGTCGGCAGCTCCACCCGGTGCGGGCGGCGGTCGGCGAACGCGGGAGACCAGTCGACGTCCACGCCGTGCGCGTACAGCACACCGAGTGAGGTGTAGAGCCGGTCGAGGCCTCCGTCGTCCCGGCGAAGGGTGCCGGTCACCACCGCGTCCGCGCCCTCGTCCTCGACGGTTTCCTGAAGCGGGACGGTGAGTACGGGATGCGGGCTGACCTCCACGAAGGTACGGTGGCCGGCCGCGATGAGGGCTTCGATGGCGGGCGCGAACTCCACCGTCCGCCGCAGGTTGGTGAACCAGTACCCGGCATCCATCTCCGCCGTGTCCAGCCACTCCCCCCTCACCGTCGAGAACATCGGCACGGACGACTTCCGGGGCGCAACCGGCGCCAAAACCTCCAGCAACTCCTCGCGAATCGACTCCACATGAGCCGAGTGCGAGGCGTAATCCACCTCAATGCGACGCGCGCGCACCTCGCGCTCACGACACCCAGTCATCAACTCGTCGAGCGCATCCGCATCGCCGGAGACCACCACGGACGACGGGCCGTTGACCGCCGCCACCGAAACCCGACCGCCCCACGGCTTGATCAGGTCCGACACCTCGGAGGAGGACAGCGCCACCGACACCATCCCGCCACGACCCGACAGCGCACGGATCGCCTTACTCCGCAGGGCGACCACCCGGGCGCCATCCTCCAGACTCAACGCCCCGGCCACACACGCCGCGGCAATCTCCCCCTGGCTGTGACCGACGACCACCGCGGGCTCCACACCATGGGCGCGCCACACCTCGGCCAGCGACACCATCACGGCCCACAACACCGGCTGCACCACATCCACCCGGTCCAAGCCCGGCGCACCCTCATCCCCCCGCAACACCCCAGTCAGCGACCAATCGACAAACGGCTCCAACGCCGCCTCACACTCCGCCAACCGACCCGCAAACACCGGCGAAGAATCCAGCAACTCCACCGCCATACCGACCCACTGCGACCCCTGCCCCGGGAAGACGAAGACGGCTCCTGCCCCGGGGGAAGTGGGTACGACGCCGGTGACGGTGTGGGGGCCGGGGTCGCCCTCGGCCACGGCGTGCAGCTCCGCGAGCAGTGCGGCGCGGTCGGCGCCGATGAGCGCCGCTCGGTGTTCCAGTGCCGCGCGAGTGGTGAGCAAGGAGTGCGCGACGTCGTAGGGCGCGGCGTCGGGGAGGGAGACGAGATGGGCGGCGAGTGCGGCTGCCTGTGCGCGCAGTGCTTCGGGGGTCCGGCCGTGCACGACCCATGGCACGACGGGCTGGTCCGCGCTTCCGGTGCTGCCGCCGTCCGCTGTTTCCGCGCCGTCCTGGCCTTCGTCGAACTGACCCTGGTCGCCGTCCTGGCCCTGGTCGAACTGCTCCTGGTCGCCGTCCTGGCCCTCGTCGTCGGCCCGTTCGTCCGGGAGCGTTGCCGGCGGCTGTTCCACGATCACATGCGCATTGGTGCCGCTGATGCCGAACGACGAGACGCCGGCCCGGCGCACCTGCCCGTTCTCCTCCCACGGCTGGGCCGCGGTGAGCAGCCGAACCGTGTCCGCCGACCAGTCCACGTGCGGGGACGGTGCGTCGAGGTGCAGGGTTTCCGGGAGGACGCCGTGTCGCAGGGCGAGCACCATCTTGATGACCCCGGCGACACCGGCGGCGGCCTGGGTGTGCCCGATGTTGGACTTGAGCGAGCCGAGCCACAGCGGCCGGTCCGCGTCGCGGTCGCTGCCGTACGTGGCGAGCAGCGCCTGCGCTTCGATGGGGTCGCCGAGCGCCGTGCCGGTGCCGTGCGCCTCGACCGCGTCGACCTCGGAGGGCCGCAGCCCGGCAGCGGCCAGCGCGGCCCGGATCACGCGTTCCTGCGAGGGGCCGTTGGGGGCGCTGAGGCCGTTCGAGGCGCCGTCCTGGTTGGTGGCGCTGCCGCGCAGCACGGCAAGCACGGGGTGGCCGTGGCGGCGGGCCTCCGAGAGGCGTTCCAGCAGCAGGATCCCGGCGCCCTCGCCCCATGCGGTGCCGTCGGCGGCCGCGGCGAACGGCTTGCACCGGCCGTCGGGCGCGAGCCCCCGCTGCCGGCTGAACTCCACGAACATGCCGGGCCGCGACATCACCGTCGCCCCGCCGGCGAGCGCGAGTGTGCACTCTCCCGCGCGCAGGGCCTGCGCCGCGAGGTGCAGCGCCACCAGGGAGGAGGAGCACGCCGTGTCCACGGTGATGGCCGGTCCTTCGAGACCTAGCGTGTAGGCGATCCGCCCGGAGGCCACGCTCGTGGTCGTTCCGGTCAGGACATGGCCCTCGACCTGGTGGCCCGCCTGGTGCAGCCGGGGGCCGTACTCCTGCGCCATGGCACCGACGAACACGCCCGTGAGGCTGCCGCGGACGCCCGTCGGGTCGATGCCTGCGCGTTCCAGCGCCTCCCAGGAGGTCTCCAGCAGAAGCCGCTGCTGCGGGTCCATCGCCAGGGCCTCGCGCGGCGAAATCCCGAAGAACCCGGCGTCGAACGAGGCGGCGTCGAGGAACCCGCCCTCGCGTACGTAGCTGGTGCCCGAGTGTTCGGGGTCGGGGTCGTACAGCCCGTCGGTGGGCCAGCCCCGGTCGGTGGGGAACGGTGACACAGCGTCCACCCGGTCCCGCAGAAGCTGCCAGAGGTCGTCGGGCGACTGCACGCCACCGGGGTAGCGGCAGGCCATCGCGACGATGGCGATCGGCTCGTCGGGGTCGGTGGCCGGGCCGTGCACCGGCTCCAAGGTGTGGGGGGCGCCGAGGAGTTCGGCGTCGATATAGCCGGCCAGCCGGGTGGGTGAGGGATGGTTGTACAGCGCCGTGGACGGCAGCCGTACCGTGAGGGCGCGGTTCAGCCGGTTCCGCAGCTCCACGGCGGTGACCGAGTCGAAGCCGAGATCCTTGAATGTCCGGCCCATGTTGAGCGCGGAGGGTTCCCGGTGGCCGAGCACGGCGGCTGCGTGGTCCCGTACGACGTCGAGTGTCGGTCGGTTCGTCCCGGGGCTGTCGGTCGTGGGGTCGACGGGCCGGCCCGGCTCGTCGGTGGCGGTCCGGCGGGGGCGCTCGGCGGAGTGCTCCACCCAGTGCCGCTCACGCTGGAAGGCGTAGGTGGGCAGGTCCACGAGCCGGGGACGGTGGGCAGCGAAGGCCGGGGACCAGTCGACGTCCACGCCCTGCGCATACAGCTCGCCGAGTGAGGCGTAGAAGCGGGCGAGGCCGCCCTCACCGCGGCGCAGGGTGCCCACGACCGCCCCCTCGGCGCCCGCGGCCTCGACCGTCTCCTGTACCGGCATGGTCAGGACGGGGTGCGGGCTGACCTCGACGAATGTGTGGTGGCCGGCCGCGGTGAGGGCTTCGATGGCGGGCGCGAACTCCACGGTCCGGCGCAGGTTGGTGAACCAGTACCCGGCATCCATTTCCGTCGTATCCAGCCAGTCGCCCGTCGTCGTCGAGAACAGCGGCACGGACGACTTCCGGGGCACGACCGGCGCCAGGACCTCCCTCAGCGTCTCCTCGATCGACTCCACATGCGCCGAATGCGAGGCGTAATCCACCTCGATCCGGCGCGCACGGACTTCACGCTCCCGGCACTCCTCCACCAGCCGGCCCAGAACATCGTCATCACCGGAGACCACCACCGACGACGGACCATTGACCGCCGCAACCGAAACCCGTCCATCCCACGGCTCGATCAACTCCTCCACGTCAGGCCGGGGCAGCGCCACCGACACCATTCCGCCCCGGCCGGACAGCGCACGGATCGCCTTACTGCGCAGCGCCACCACCCGGGCGCCATCCTCCAAGCTCAACGCCCCGGCCACACACGCCGCGGCAATCTCCCCCTGGCTGTGGCCGACGACCGCCGCAGGCTCCACGCCATGGGCCCGCCAAACCTCCGCCAGCGACACCATCACCGCCCACAACACCGGCTGCACCACATCCACCCGGTCCAAGCCCGGCGCACCCTCATCCCCCCGCAACACCGCAGTCAGCGACCAGTCCGTGAACGGCTCCAACGCCGCCGCACACTCCGCCAACCGACCCGCAAACACCGGCGAGGAATCCAGCAACTCCACCGCCATACCGACCCACTGCGACCCCTGACCCGGGAAGACGAACACCGTTCCGCCGGAGTGGTCGGTCGCTTCGCCGAGTGTGACGGCGGCATCGGGACGTCCCTCCGCCACCGCCCGCAATCCGGCGGTCAGTTCGCCGGGTTCCGCGCCCACGACGACGGCCCGGTGCTCGAACGACGACCGTGACGCCACCAACGACCAGCCCACGTCAGCCGCCGACAGCCCCCTCCCGGCCACCCGCGACGCCAGCCGCTCCGCCTGCGCCGCCAGGGCTTCGGCAGTACGCGCGGACACCACCCATGGCACCACCCCACCGACACCCGTAGCCGACGACTGAGCCGAAGTGGAAGTGGAAGACGACGAAGCAGACTCGCCTCCATCAGCTCCATCAGCTCCGTCCGCCGACTCGCCTCCGTCAGCCGACTCCGCGCCATCAGCCGACTCCGGCTGTTCGGACTCCTCGGTGCGCCCCACGATCAGATGCGCATTCGTGCCGCCCATTCCGAACGACGAGACGCCGGCGACGAGTTGCCGCCCCTCCTGCGCCGTCCATGCGCCGGACTCGGTCTGCACCCGCAGGTTCAGGGCGTCGAGCGGGATGTCGGGGTGGGGGGTCGCGAAGTTCAGGCTCGGTACGAGGTGGCCGTGCTCCACGCACAGCACCACCTTCAGCAGTCCCGCGATGCCGGCGGCGCCTTCCAGGTGGCCGATGTTCGTCTTGATCGAGCCCACCGGCAGCGGGGTGCTCCGTCGTGGGTCGGTGCCGAGAGCGGCGCCGAGCGAGGCGGCCTCGATGGGGTCGCCGACCTTGGTGCCGGTGCCGTGCAGCTCCACATAGCCGATGTCGCCGGGGTGGATGCCGGCGCGTGCGCAGGCCAGGCGCAGCACCTCTTCCTGCGCGGCGGCATCCGGGGTCGTGAGGCCGGGCCCGCCGCCGTCGTTGTTGACCGCCCCGCCGCGGATCACGCAATGCACGTGGTCGCCGTCCGCCAGTGCCTTGGAGAGGGGCTTGAGGACGACGAGGCCGCCTCCTTCGCCGCGTACGAATCCGTCCGCACGGGCGTCGAAGGTGTGGCAGCGGCCGCTCGGGCTGAGTGCCCCGAAGCGAGCCATGGCGATGGTGCTCTCGGGGGCGAGGTTGAGGTGTACCCCGCCGGCCAGGGCGGTGTCGCAGTCTCCGCGGCGCAGGCTGTCGCACGCGGTCTGGACCGCGACCAGTGAGGAGGACTGGGCGGTGTCCAGGGTCATGCTGGGGCCGCGCAGACCGAGGTGGTAGGAGAGGCGGTTGGCGATCAGGCCACGGTTGAGGCCGGTCGGAGTGTGGTGGTCGAGAGCCTCGGGGCCCTGCTGGTGGACGAGGACGGCGTAGTCCTCGACGGTGGCGCCGATGTACACCCCGGTCCGGTGGCCGTGGAGCCGTTCCGGACGGATGCGGGCGCTTTCCAGGGCTTCCCAGCCGAGTTCGAGGGCGAGCCGCTGCTGGGGGTCCATCGACTGCGCCTCGCGTGGTGAGACGCCGAAGAATGCGGCGTCGAAGGCGGCGACATCGTCGAGGAAGCCGCCCCGGGCCGGCTCGGACACCCCTGACTGCGCGAGGAGTTCGGCGGACCACCGGTCGGCCGGCGCCTCGGTGACCGCGCTCCTGCCGTCGCGGAGGAGTTCCCAGAGGGCATCGGGGTCGGCTGCCCCGGGCAGGCGGCAGGAAAGGCCGATGACCGCGATCGGCTCGCCGTGCGGCGAGGGAATCGTGGAGCCCGCGGTTTCCGACCCGTTCATCAATCGCACTCCCTACGCGAAGCGACACACTCACGGCTGGAGTTCACCGTTCCACAGCGGCGGGCTCCCAAAGGCGGGCCGAAGGCCACCTCTAGGGGAACTCCTAGGGGCGGCGGAGGGCCGTTCCGTACCGCCCTGAGCAGGGCTTCCGCGGGGGTACGCGACCTGTGCCGGAGGCTGTGCCGCGGCCTCCGCCGCGGCCTTCGGCCACGCGACTTCCCGGCACTCGCTCTCCGGCACCCGATCTCCGGATACGCGGGTGCACCGGCCGCCGCCCGGCGTCAGCGGACGAGCCGCGGAGACGACGAGCCGCAGAGACTAGGTGAATGCCAGGACTCCCCGGTGCAGGCTGCGGGAGGAGAGGTCGGCGGCCGTCGGTGCCGTACACACATCAGCGTGGAGGGGCGCAGTAATGCAGATGGACAGCGCAGTGGAGCCTTTGCACTCACCCGGCTCCGCAGTGTCTTCCCGGCGGGCGGTGGCACTGTCGTCCCGGCTGGCCGCCTCCGCGCTGGCCACCGAGGGCGGGGTGATGAGCAATGAGGCGTTCCACGCGTGGTTCGAGGAGCGGCAGCGCACCCATGCGCTCCAGGTCAGCCGGATACCCTTCGGGGAACTGCGGGGCTGGGGCTTTGCTCCCGGCACCGGCAACCTGCGGCATGACAGCGGGCGCTTCTTCTCCATCGAGGGCATCCGGGTCCGCTCCGACTACGGGCCGGTCCGCGAATGGTGCCAGCCGATCATCCACCAGCCGGAGATCGGTGTGCTGGGCATCGCGGTCCGGGAGATCGACGGGGTGCTGCACTGTCTGATGCAGGCCAAGCCGGAGCCGGGGAACGCCAACGGGGTACAGCTGTCCCCCACGGTGCAAGCCACCAAGAGCAACTACACGCGGGTGCACGGCGGTTCGTCCGTGCCGTACATGGACTGCTTCGTCGATCCCGATCCGCGGCGGGTGCTGGCCGATGTGCTCCAGTCCGAGCAGGGTTCGTGGTTCTTCCGGAAGCGCAACCGCAACATGGTGGTCGAGGTGGGCCCGGAGGTCGAGGCGGGCGAGGACTTCTGCTGGGTCACCCTGGGCCAGCTCGGTGCGCTGCTGCGCCGGCCCGATCTGGTGAACATGGATGCCCGTACGGTGCTGTCCTGCATCCCCGACTGGCGGGCGGGTTCGTCGACGGCGAATGCCGGCCTGCACTCCGATACGGAGCTCCGCAGCTGGGTCACGACGCGACGGGCCCGGCACGAGATCACCACCGAGCCGCTGCCGCTGGGCGAGGCCGAGGGCTGGCGCCGCTCGCCGGATGCGATCTCGCATGAGAGCGGGCTCTTCTTCAGCATCGTCGCCGTCGATGTCAGTTCGCACCGGCGTGAGGTTCCCGCCTGGTCGCAGCCGCTGCTCGCACCGCACGGGTTGGGGATGGCAGCGCTGCTGGTGAAGCGGATCGGCGGCGTGCCGCATGCGCTGCTGAGCGCCCGGGTCGAGCCGGGTTTCCTCGATGTGGTGGAGCTGGGGCCGACCGTGCAGTGCACTCCGGAGAGCTATGCCCATCTTCCCGCGGGGGACCGCCCCCGGTATCTCGACGCCGTGCTGGACGCGGACCGCCGTCCGGAGCGGACGCTCTTCGATGCCGTGCTGTCGGAGGAGGGCGGCCGCTTCCTTGACGCCCGCAGCCGCTATCTGATCGTCGAAGTGGACGAGGACTTCCCGACCGAGGCGCCCGAGGACTTCCGGTGGGTGACGCTCTGTCAGATCAATGAGCTGCTGAAGCACAGCCACTATCTGAATGTGCAGGCCAGGACCCTGGTCGCGGCGATGCGGACGCTGCCGTAGCCGGACCGCCGGACCGGAAGGGTGCGGCACCGGCACTCCGGGAGTGCCGGTGCCCGGCGCGGTCCCTGCCCTCTTGAGGACGGCATGGGCTTGCTGCGTGCGCCGGGACGGTGCGGGGCGGCCCGGCGTCGTTCAGGAGGCGGACCGGGTGGCGCGGTCGAAGATGTCGGCGAGCTTGCTGCCGTAGCTTTCGAGGTCGACGCCGGGGGTGAGCTTGTGGTGCCGCAAGGTGTTGTCGATGGCCCCGCGGATGGCCACGGCCATCACCCGCGGTTCGACGTCCGCGAACTCCCCGGCGGCCAGCCCCTTGTCGAGACAGTCCACGAGGGCGTCGATGGATGCGGTGGCCTGGTTGATGGCGCCGACCGGGACGTTGTCCCGGTCACGGGTGCCGATGACGATCTCGGCCAGGGCGAGGGTGTGCCCGGGGTACTTCGCCATGAAGTCGAGATTGGACTCGATATAGGCGCGGAGCTTCGCCCGGTAGGTCGGCGCGTGCTGTATGCGGGGCCCGACGAACTCCTCGGCGGCCCGCAGGACCGTGGCCACCACCTCGTCGAAGAGCTCTGCCTTGCCGGCGAAGTAGTACGAGATCATGCCCGTGCTGCTCAGGCCGGCCCGCTGGGCGATCTTGCTGAACGAGGTGTTGGGGTAGCCGTGCTCCGCCACCGTGTCGATGGCCGCCCGCACGATCTGGGCGCGCCTGGCTTCCTCGGTGAAGGTCCGGCCGCCTTGCTCACTCACCCGCTTCGCACTCACGAGCAAAAAGTAGCATAAGCAAGCAAGACCCGGCTGTCAGCGCTCAGCGAGCAGTGCTCAGCCCCCAGCAGTCAACGCGCACAGTCAAGGTTCAACACTCAACGTTCAGCGGTCTGCCGGTTGCGGGAGCCCCGAAGTCGCCGCACACCGGCAGCTCGGGGTGGCGGTGCGGGCATCGGCGGCGGAAACACTGCGATCCGGCCGGACGATGGCGCTCAGTGCCGACTCGACATGTTCGAGGTGCGCGGTCATGGCCCGCACGGCGCCCTCTTCGGAGCGCTCGACGATCGCCGCGACGATGGCGTGGTGCTCCCGGTTCGACTGCTCGCGGCGGTCCCTGGCCAGCATGTCGAGAAAGGTGGACTGCCGGGCCAGGGCGTCCCGGATCTCCTCAATCACCTTGCGGAACACGGGGTTTCCGGCCGCCTGGGCGATGGAGATGTGGAACAGGGTGTCCAGAGCGACCCAGGCCGTGGTGTCGGTCTGCCGCTCCATCCGTACGAGCAGCCGGTCGAGGAGATCCAGGTCGTCCTGGGTGCGCCGGGTGGCGGCGTAGGCGGCGACCGGGATCTCCACGTGCCGGCGGACCTCGACGAGGTCGCGGGAGGAGTACGCACCGAAGATGGGGTCCTCCGTGGCTCCCGGCGAGGCGACGTACGTCCCCTTGCCGGCGCGGGAGGCCGTCAGCCCCAAGGCCTGCATGGCGCGGAGGGCTTCGCGGACGACGGAGCGGCTCACTTCGAAGCGCTGGCCCAGCTCCGCCTCCGAGGGGAGCTTGTCCCCGACCACGTAGTCGCCCCGCTCGATGGCGCCACGCAGGTCGCTCAGCACGGCCTCCATCGCATTGACGCGCCGAGTCGGGACCCGTGCTGTCCTGCTGTCCAGGTCGACCATGCGTCGCATCTTGTGGTCGCGCCGCGAAACGCGTCAACGAGCACGGCGGACTTCTGCGTTTTTCCCTAGAAGAGCGGCCGAACGCGATCGACCGGAGGTCATGGGTACCGGCCAGGACCTGCATCAACACAAGAAGGGACGTTTGGCGGTGCAGAGCGGGCCGTTAGTCCGGTTGACACCTCTCACCTGGAGTTCGACGATGCGTGGTGAACTTGTCAGACAGCCGGACAGGCACGACTGAGAGGTTCGGTTCCGGCTGCCCGTTCACCACCCCTCGGCGCGGTAGCCGGACCGGCACACCCCCGGCCCGGCCACAAGCCGCGGCCACCGCCGGCGGAGGAGAAGCCTCAGATTCTCCTCAAGAGCCTCACAGCGCACCCGAGATGAGTGCGTAACATTGGTCACACCGTTACGACCCGGCAGTCTCCCCGACGGAATTCTGCTTTGCCCGCACCGTGCGATCCACGGTGCCGGCGCTGCTCGGAGCCCGAAGCCGCACCGAGCCCGGACCGTCCGCGAAAACTTTCATGAGGGACGCCGTTCGCAGTCAAATTCCTTTCCCCGGAGAGGCTACCGCCGAGTATTTCCGCCCGGCCCTTCCGGGATGCGCCCGGGCCTGCCTCCGATTGTTGCCGCAGCGCACCGTTCCCGGCCCCTGAGAAGGGTTCTCAGAATGATGTGGCAACCTTGAACGCAGCGCATGACGAAATACCCGTGAACCGCACTGCCGTTGGAAGGTGAACGCCGCCAGGAAGCACAGCAGAAACCAGCTCACCGCAATCCACGCCGGGCGCTCGGCGTGAGCGGCAAAAAACCCCAGCAGGCTGCCTCGACCGCACTGCCCAGCCGGATTTTTGCGCTTCCTGCCCCTCCTCCAGCGCCACCTACGGCGGCATGTCCGTAGCCCTACGCACCCTGTGCGCCGACGGCGCGCGGTCGGGAGATCCCCGGTACCGCTCCCCGCTTGCCCACACCGCGTGCGACACCCTCGGCACACGCCGCCGCGACAACAGCTCGCGGTCTGAAGGGATCTGAACCTGATGTTGCTGGACCGCGATACTGAACTGGACCTCACGGCCGCCGCCCTGAGAAGCGGGCGGGGTGCTCTGGTCCTGGTCAGCGGTCCGTTGGGGGTGGGCAAATCAGCGCTCCTCGACGGCATCAGCGCACTCGGCGCGGCGCAGGGAGCCCAGCACCTGCGGGTGAGCGCGGCCCCGATGGAGCGGGACTTCTCCCTGGGAGCCGCTCGCCAGCTTCTGGAACCGGCGCTGCGGGACGCTTCGCCCGAGACGCGGGAGCGATGGACCTCGGGCGCCGCGGGCCCGGCGCGCTGCGCGCTCGACGCCGGCCTGCCCGGCGGCGTCGGACCGTCCGAGACCGTCCTGGGCGGCCTCACCGTACTCCTTGCGAACATGGCCAGCGACCAGCCCGTTCTCATGCTCGTCGACGAGCTGCAATGGGCGGACCCGGCAACCCTCGCGTGGCTGCGACACCTGAGCGGGCGGCTGGCCGACCTGCCGGTCGTGCTGGTGTGTGCGGTCCGCGAGGGCGAGACCCTCACCGGACATCCGGCGGTCCAGGAGATCGTCGGACAGGCCACGCACACCCTGCGCCCCGGAAACCTGGCGCTGCAGGACACCCACGAGCTGATCCGGCGGTATTACGGGGAAGCGCCGGACGAGGCGTTCGCGGCGGCCTGCCACCGGGCCACCGGCGGCAATCCCCTGTTCCTGAGCTGCCTGCTGGCGGATGCGGCGCCCCAGGGCCTCCGGCCCACCGCGGACAACGCCGAGGCGGTGGCCGCGCTCCGGCCGGCCTCGCTGCAACACCGGCTGATGCGCCGCCTGGACGCGCGATCGAAGCAGGTCAGGAGGGTTGCCCGGGCAGTGGCCGTGCTCGGCGACGCCACGCACCCCCAGCTGCTGACCAGGCTGGCCGAGGTGGACTCCGCCGGGCTGGATCATGCCCTGCGACAGCTGACGGATCTCGGCCTGACGACCGGCATGCGGCTCCCCCGGTTCGTCCACGCCCTCGTGCAGTCGGCGGTGGCGGAGGGCATCCCCCTGGAGGAGCGGACCGTCATGCATGCGCTGGCCGCCGAGTCACTGCACCGGGCCGGCCTGCCGCCCGAGCAGGTGGCGAGGCATCTGATGACCCTGACGACACCGACCTACACCTGGGCCACCGAGGTGCTGCGCGCGGCTGCCTTCGCCGCGCAGCGCAGGGGCGCGCCCGAGGTCGCCGCGGGCTATCTGCGACGGGCCCTGATGGATAGTTCACCGGACAACTACCGGGCGGAGTTGCTGATCGACCTGGCCACGGCGGAACGCAGCTTCGCCCCGTACGCCTCCGTGCGGCACATCGCCCAGGCCGTTTTGCTGTGCGACGGACCCATTCAGCGCGCGCAGGCCGTGGTGCGGCTGGCCCCCAGCGCGTTCGCCTCGACGCTGCTGCCCGTCCACGAGCTGCTGCGCGAGGCGGCGGACGCGCTGGGGCCCGGCGAGCGGCTGCAAGGATCGGACCGGGAGCTGGCACTGCGCCTGGAGGCCCGTGTCCGGCAGTCGACGCTGCCGGAGCCGGAGCAACTGGCCGACTCCGTGGCCCGTCTCGTCGGTCTGGGCCCCGAGCCGAGGACCGAGACCGTGGCCGAGCGGGAGCTGCTCGCCCCGCTGCTGGGTGCCGCGACGTTCTCCAACGCGCTGCCCGCCCATGAGGTGGCACGGGTGGCGAACCGCGTCCTCCAGCACGAGCCGACCGTGCCCGCGCATGTGCACACCACGATGCCGCTGGTGGTGGCCAGCCTCGTGGCCGCGGACTCCGTCGACGAGCTGGATTCCTGGCTCGGTGCGGTCCAGGAGAACGCGGCGGGTCGGCAGACGCGCGTGGAGCGGGCGATGATCGGCACCGAGCGGGCGCTCGTCTCGCTGGCCCGTGGCCGGCTGACCCAGGCCAAGGAGCAGGCGCTCGCGGCCTTCGAGCTGGCCGGGGCGAAGCACGAGGAGGTCTTCACCCTGTCGTCGATGACCCTCGCCGCCTGCGCGATCCTCACCGGCGACCACCAGCTCGCCGACCGGCTGATCGCCGTCAAATACCGGGCGGAGGAAGATCCCTACGTGTGGTCGGGGCTGGCCATGCTGAAGGGGCAGAGCGCGGCGCGGAAGGGCGATCTGGACGCCGCACTGGGCTGCTTCCTCGACGCCGGGCGCCGTCTTGAGCAGTGCGGATGGCTCAATCCGGCGCTGCTGCCCTGGGCCTCGGCCGCCGCGTTCCTGCACCTCTACCTCGGCGATCACAAGCAGGCCAGGGAGCTGAGTGCGCTGGAGGTGGAACGGGCCCGTGCCTGGGGTGCGCCGGGACCGCTCGGCCGGGCGCTGCGCGTGCACAGCCACATGGTCGAGGGCCCGGGCAGCGTCGAGGTGCTGCGGGAGGCGGTGGACGTACTGCATGTGTCCGCCAACCGCTTCGAGCTGTGCCAGGCCCTGCTGGATCTCGGCGAGCACCTCGGCCCGGCCGACGCCCGTGGCCGTGCGGCGCTGCGTCAGGCCCACGCGGAGGCGGTCGGGTGTGACACCCCCTGGCTGGCCCGCCGGGCGGAGGAACTGCTCGCCGGCGCACCGCCGGACCCGGAGACCGCACGCGGTCAACTCACCCCCGCGGAGTGGAAGGTCGCCGAGCAGGCCGCCTCGGGGCGGACGAACCAGATGATCGCCGACGAGTTGAACATCACGTGCCGCGCCGTGGAAAAGCATCTGACGAATTGCTACCGCAAGATGTCAATTCCGGGTCGCGCGCATCTCGGCGCCGTATTGGAAGAACTCGACCGGCAGCCCGACTCGTCCGGCGCGGCGGCCCCTTCCTGACCCGCCCCGCCCTCGTCTTTGTGGTATCGGCCGGCGCCGCCGAGCGGCGCCGGCCTCTCTCAACAATCCGGTCATGACAAAGAGTTATTGCTACCGCACCGTATTGACACCGAACCACCGAACCCAGACACCACAGTGTTTTGCTATTTGCCACATGTCGCGTTGACTCCCGGGATGTGGCGTTCCTAGGCTCGGAGCAGCGGAATACCAATGCAAAGAAAGGCACTTCGCTCCGTGGACCGAAGGAGCGGGGACGACCAATGCCTCATTCGACGGCGTATTTTCCGGCGCGTCGACCGCAGAAAGACGGTAGCTCCCTTGACATCCCAGCACTACGCCGACCCGATGCCTCTGGCGGCGGCCCCTCACCCCCCGACCTCCCACACGCCGCGCGGGCCCGATCAGCCTGCCCTCGCGGCGGGGCGGCGCCCGCTTGAGCACCAACAAGCCTGTATGGCCAGCCTCGACGCCACGCTGGCGATCGTGGCCGCCGATGCGGAGTTCTTCCGGCTCTTCGGCCAGGACTCCACCGAAGCGTGTGGACGCAGCCTCTACTCGCTTTTGCACCCCAGCGCTCCCGCTCTGCTGAACCGGCACTTCGCCCGCCTGGCAGAGGGGCACCGCGCACGGTTCGTGGAACGGATGGTGGGCATCCGTGGCGAGGAGGTGCCGTTCTCGGGCGAACTGACCGGCATAGCGGTGCGCAGCGAATCGGAACAGGCACCGTCCTTCGTCGTGGTCGTGCGGCCCGACGACGAGTCGGCCTCGCCCACCGGCCAGGATGACGCGCCGGCCGGCCGCAGGCAGTTGCTCACCCAACTCGACGCGCAGATCCTCGAAGGCGTCGCGAGCGGCGCCTCCACCGTCCAACTGGCCGCCCGGCTCTACCTCAGCAGGCAGGGCGTGGAGTACCACGTCGGCCTGATGCTGCGTCGGCTCAAGGCGCCCAACCGCGCCGCGCTGGTCGCCCGGGCGCACTCCATGGGGATGCTCACCATTGGCAGTTGGCCGCCCAGGGTCCTCCCCGAGTTCGTGAAGGACACCGACAACCGCCGCAGCCGCAGCCGCCGGGCGGACGCTCCCCGGCCGCGCACCGCGGCCGCCTCCCGACGCGAGGCCTCGGTGCCTCGCACATCGCCGACCGTACCCGGCGCCCGGACCGCTCCGGGCATGCCCAACTCCCGGGCCTCATAAGGCTTCAGCACGGCCGGCAGCACAGTGGGGCGTCCCCGATGGGGCGCCCCCTCTCTGTTCCCCCGGCGCCCGATCTCCGTGCACCAGGGCGGCCGTTCCTCCTCCCCGCGCGGGAACCACTCCTCGGATGTAGGGAATTCCTCAACTGCCTTTGACGACAATGGAAATGTCGCCGACGCCGCCCTCGGGACCCGGGCCCCCGCGCTCCGAGGGCCTTGCTGGGACGGCGACGAGGCCGGCCTACGCCTCCGGCCGGAAGCACACCGGCTCCGTGTGGACAATCCCCCTCCTCACGGAGCCGGTGTTGCGTTGCGGGTCGGTGTTGCGTTGCGACGACCGGCGACTACGCGCGGTAGCCGGCCCATTCGCCTTCTCTTCACGGCCAGTTGTTGCAACGTCAAGTTCTTTCGCGCCCTGGTCGGCGCCGCCCCCGCCGCTGCGGCCGCAGAGCACCACTGGCGTCACCGCAGTCCGTCGAGCCGCACCGTGCACGGGTCTCACTCCTGGCCGGGCGCTCGGGCTAGAGTCAGCTCAGCTGGAAAGCGTCGTCGCCCGGGCTGACGTCACCGCCGGCCCGGGCACATTCCCCCGAGGGGAGATGTCCCGGCCCAGGTACGGGCAGTCGGCGCGTTGCGGCACGGCGCCCATGTGGCCCCGGGGAGACCTCTTCGCCCAAGCTTCGCCTGCCGGGCACCCGCGGAGGTCTTTTGTTCACCGCATATAGGAGAAACTGGAGAAAGTGTCCCTACGGGGAGAGGGCGAAGACACAGCCATGGACCGGCAGCATTTCTGTGCGCAGGGGCGCCGCCGCGGACCACGCGGGGGCTGTGCGGGGGCGGAGCGGCCGGTGGCCGGCGGCCGCGCGGATGCTGCACCCCTGCCCGTAGGGGACTGCCCGGCACGACCGTGCCGGGTGCAGATGCGGACAGAGGAGACTCCCGATGACCGACGGGATACCCACCGACGCGTTCGAATGCCAACGGGACCGGTTGACGCTCGTCAACCGCGAGGAGGAGATGGCCTCTCTCTCCGCCCTCGTGCAGGACGCCCGCGCCGGATCAGGCGGTATCGCGCTCCTGGAGGGCGTCGTCGGTATCGGGAAGAGTCTGCTGCTGGACAGGCTGGTGGCCACACTCCCCACCGAGAATCTGCACGCACTTGAGGCCCGGTGTGACGCGCTGGAGCGCGACTTCCCGTTCGGTGTCGTGCGCCAGCTCTTCGAACCGCTGCTGGCCACCCTCGACGAACCGCGGCTCTCCCGGCTGCTGGCGGGCAGTGCGCGGTCGGCCGCGCAGGCGCTGAGCGGTGAGACGCTGCCGGGCGACGCCATGCTGTCCAGCGAGGACATGTCGTACGCCGTGCTGCACGGGCTGTACTGGTTCACCTGCAATCTGGCGGCGGAGGCGCCGCTCGTGATCGTGGTCGACGACGCGCACTGCGCCGATATGGCCTCGCTGCGCTTCCTGACCCACCTCGCCCGCCGGATCGAGGGCCTGCCCATTCTGCTGGTGCTGTCCCAGCGCACCGGCGACGAGGCGACGGACGCCGCGCTCCTCGGTGACATCGCGGGACAGCCGCTCTGCCGGGTGCTGCGGCCCGGTCCGCTGGACTGCCACGGGGTCGGCCATCTGGTGAAGACCGTCTTCGGCCATGAGGCGGACGACGAGTTCCACGAGGCCTGCCGGGCGATCACCGGCGGTATCCCCCTGCTCGTGCACTCCCTGCTGAGCGTGCTGCGGCTCGGCGGCCGGCCGCCCACGGTCGACAGTCTGCAGTACATCTCCGCGCAGGACGGCGCCTTCTTGCACGAGGCGGTGCGGGCCGTCCTGCAGAGTCAGCCCGAGTCCACCGCGGCGGCGGCCCTCGCCCTGGCCGTGATGGGCGACGACGCCCTTCCGGAGGTGTGCGCACGGCTGGCCGGGCTGGATGACGCGACCCACTCGGCCGCGATGCGGGCCCTGCGCTCCAACGGACTGGTCTCGGAGGTCGACGACGGCCGGAGATGGTCCTTCAACCACGGGCTGATCAGGGAAGTCATCGTGGCGGACCTGGCGCCCGAGCAGCTCGCGCAGGCGCATCAGCGCGCGGCCCGTCTGCTGCTGGACGCGGGGGCGCGGGTCGAGCAGGTGGCCGGCCATCTGCTGCTGACCACCCTGCCGGCTACCGAGGACTGGGCGGTGAGCGTGCTGCGGGAAGCCGCCCGGGAGGCGTCGTTCCGTGGCGCCCCGGCGCTGGCGGTGGATCTGCTGCGGCGCTGTCTTCCCGCGCAGGGGCAGCCGCCGGAGGACACCTCGGTCCTGGTGGAGCTGGGTCTGGCCGAGGCGAGCGTGGACCCGCAGGCGAGCGTCCGGCATCTGCAGGCCGCACTGCCCCACGTCCATGAGCCGTCGCTGCGCTTCCGTGTGCTCAGTTCGCTGGCCAGCGGCCTGGTCCGCAGTGGGCAGTCCCTCCAGGCGGTGCGGCTGCTCGCCGATCAGGCTCCGTCGGTCCACGACGCCGATCTGCAGCGCCTTCTGGAGGGGCAGCGGCTGATGGCGTCGGCCGAGGACCTCAAGAGCCTCGCGGTGACCCTGCGGGAGTATCCGTTCGACATCAGCCGGCCCGGCAACACCCCCGGTGAGCGGGCCCTGATCGCCGCGGGCGCCGGCCTGTGCTCGGTGCGCGCGGACCGGGCTCAGGAGTCGGCCGCCGCGGCCCGCCGGGTGCTGGAGAGCAGCGTGCCCGGTATCGACTCGCCGTTCTTCCTGACCACGGCGGCGACGGCACTGCTGTACGCGGGGCTGCCGGACGAGGCGGACGCCGCCTATCAGCGCATCCTCGACGCCACCCGGCAGAGCCAGCGGCTGTTGCTGTACGGCCTGTGCCTGTCGCTGCGGGCCGAGGCGCGGTACCGGCTGGGGGCGCTGTCCGAGTCGCTGGCGGCCACCCGGTCGGCGCTGAATGTGGTGCCGCCCAGCCACTGGGGCCGCACGCTGGCGCTGCCGGTCGCGACCCAGGTGCATGCGCTGATCGACTGCGGTGACCTCCCCGGCGCCGATGCGGCGGCCTCCCAGGCCTTCCCGTCGACGAGTCTGGACACCTGGCAGTGGAACGAATTCCTGTGTGCGAGGGGGCGGCTGCGGCTCGCTCATCAGGATCCGAAAGGGGCACTGGCGGATCTCCTGGAAGCCGGCAGACGGCAGCAGGAGTGGACCCGGACGAGTCCCGCCGTGTCGTCCTGGTGGTCGTGGGCCGGCCGTGCCCATCTCGCGCTGGGGGCGCTCTCGCCCGCCCGGGAACTCGCTGAGGACGCGGTGGAACGCGCCCGGAAGGGGCGGCTGACCGATGCGCTGGGTGCCGGTCTGCGGCTCCTGGCGACGACCGAGAGCGGCCCCCGGAAGCTAGGCATGCTGGAGGAGGCGCTGTCCGCCCTCGACGGTTCCCCGGCGCGGCTCGAACTGGCGCACACGCTGGTCGACTACGGCTCCGCGCTCCATGCGTGCGGACACACGGAGTCGGCACGCGAGACGCTGCGCCAGGGGCTCGATCTGGCGTATTCGCTCGGCGCGGCCCGGCTGCGCGTCCGGGCCAATGACGCGCTGCTGGCCACCGGTGCCCGTCCGCGCCGGGTCACGTCGAGCGGGGTGGAGTCGCTGACCCCGAGCGAGGCCCAGGTGGCACGGATGGCCGCGGTGGGGGACACGAACCGGGAGATCGCCGAGGAGCTGTTCGTGACCCAGCGCACCGTCGAGCAGCATCTGACGTCCGTGTACCGCAAGCTCGGGGTGTCCGGGCGCCGGGGCCTGGGTGCGTTCCTCGACCCCGAACGGGCGGCGAAGTGACGTCGCGGCCGTAGGGCGTCCGGGCGCCGTGCCGCGGGGAGCGGTCCGCCCTCTCACCGTGCTCGGCCGTCCCCGGTCCATGGCGGCCGGGGCGCAGCGGCCGGTCACCGCGCGGTGTCCGTAGCGGCCCCGGACCCGTGCGCCGGGCTCGTCGGCCCTCCGTGGGCGGCGGGGACGACGACCGAGGTCACGATCAGGCCCGCCCGCACGGCCCAGCGTCCCTGGAAGCCGGTCAGCACCTCGTCGCCGAGCGGCCATCCGGGCACCAGCAGCCGCGCGGTGAAGGTCCCGTCGTCCGGGTCGAAGGAGAGGAATGCGTCCTCGAATTCCAGCGGGCGCCCGGTCATCGGGAACCACGCCTTGTACACGGACTCCTTGGCGCTGAACAGCATCCGGTCCCAGGGCAACGGCCGTGCACCGGACGGGCCGTGGGGAAGCCCGGCGCGTTCCCCGGGCAGCGCCACGGCCTCCAGGACCCCATCCGGCAGCGGCTGCGCCGGCTCGGCATCGACGCCGAGGGCGCGCACCTGTGTGGACCGTGCGACGACCGCGGCGGCGTACCCCTCGCAGTGGGTGACGGCGCCGACGAGCCCGGACGGCCAGCGCGGTTCCCCGCGCGGTCCCGGCAGGATCGGTACGGGCGGCGCGCCGAGCCCGGCCATCGCCCGGCGGGCACACCAGCGGCCCGCCGCGAATTCGTGTTTGCGCTTGTCGACCGCGCGGGAGACGTGCGACTCCTCCTCGGGCAGGAGCGCCCCGGCCGGCGGTTCACCGAAGAGCTCCACCGCGGAGACCGTCTCCGGCAGTAACTCGTCGATCATCGCGGTGTCTCCTGTCTGTGCGCCGGTGAGGATGCGCCTCGCTGGGCTTCGGCGTGGAGCAGTACCTCACGGCGCTGCAGGGCCCGACACTAGAGCGCGTGGCCGGACGGAACCACCGCACCGACCGGCCACACCTCAAGTCCCGGGGAAATGCCCAGACTTTCCGCGTCGTGCGGAGCCGTTCGGCAGCGCGGGCCGACGGCCGGCGTCGGTGCCGGTGGAGCACACCGGCCGGCGGTGCCCGGAGTCCGGCCCTTTAGGGGTTTCCCGAGCATCGCGCTGCTCCAATGGCGGCAGCGGTTCGTCACCCCGAAAATCGGTCGTTACGCAGTCGGACGGGCTCGAAGAAGGGCAGTTGACCATGCTGATGAACGAAATGAACGCACTGCTTCGTGGGGGCCCCACCACCTACGTCGCAGAAGAGGAGCGGGTGCGCTATGTGCCGGACATGACGTCCCCGCTCAAGCTGCTCTGCGGAAACCGCTATGAGCATTTCGAGCCGACGGCGGAACGGGTCCGGCAGGACGGTCATACGCTCCGGGTATTCGTCTGGACGGGCTGCACCTACGTGGCCGAGTAACTCCGCCGGCCGGAGGCGAGCCGGGTGCCCGAAGGACGTACGGGCACCCGGCTCGCCTTTCCGTGCCGGAACGGGCGGCGGGCGCCGCGGCGCTCCCGTCGCGAAGGGCGCCCGCCGTCCCACGATCTCCTCAGGGGCCCCGACGTCCCAGCAGCTCAGCGCCCATGGCGTCCCACGCGTTCCCTTCCTGGCCGGCGACGGTGTTCCCCCGGCCGCCCCGGCGACATGCTCGGTGGCGAGGTGAGCGGCGAGGTCCGGCTCGTACCGGCCGTCCGATGACGGTCCCCGCGGTGCGAGTCCGGCCGTGCCCGCCTCGAACCGTCCTCATGAAGGGAACTCGATGCTGTCCACACACCTGTCTGCCCGCGGCCGCCTTGCCGCTGTCGCGCTGACCGCGGTCGCGGTCGTCGCGCCCCTCGTCACCGCGGACGCCGCGGCCGCCAGCGGTACGAAGCTGACCCAGGCCCAGGCCGCCCGGAAGCTGCGGGCGGCCGGCATCAGCTGGACCTCCAGCGGTCACTGCTCGGACCGCAACAACCGCCGGTGCACGTCCTTCTCCCGGATCAACTCCGGCACGGTCAACGGGATCATCACCTTCAAGCGTGCCAGTCACTGTGCGGTCACCATCACCGGCGGCACCGAGACCGGTCATGCGTCGGGCAGGCTGAGCCACTGGAACGGCTACAAGGTCGACATCGCCCCGACCGCTTGTGTCACCAACTACATCAAGCACGCCTTCCGGTACGCCGGCAGGCGCGGGGACGGCGCACCCATGTACAAGTCCTCCGCGGGCAACATCTACGCCCGGGAGAGCAGCCACTGGGACATCACCTACCTGTGACGGGAGGACAAGACCTCATGAGCACCCGAATACGCCTCGCGGTCACCGCGGCCGCCGCCCTCCTGATGACCGGATCCCTGACCGTGCCCGTGTACGCGGCTCCCGCCGAGGTCACCGCGCAGTGCTCGGGCAGCGGTTGCGCCGGGAAGAGCCCGTCGAGCACCGGCTGCGACCGTCATGCGCGCACCGTCCGCCGCGACGCGATGCTCGGCCCGCTGCTCGAACTGCGGTACAGCCCCACCTGTCGTGCGGCATGGGTGCGCGTGACCCATGCGCGGGCCGGTGACCGTATCGAGGCGCGGAACAAGCGCGGTGCTGCCTGCCGGCACCCCTCGTGTTACGCGGCGAAGGTGGCCGCCGGCCGGACCTCCGCGTACACCGCCATGGTCAACGACAAGGGCATCAAGGCCTGGGGCTGTCTGGAACGGCGGAACGGCAACATGGTGTGCACGGACTGGTACTGATTCCGACCCTCCGGGCACGAAGACGGGCTCGGTGCCCCTCAAGTGAGGGCGGTGGAGCGGCTGTTGGCCGTGGATGATGCCGGGTGCCGGGGCTTCTGACGCCTCGGCACCCTCCCCTTTTCAGCGAGTTCTGCTTCGCCGAACGGCGTCCGGTCCATTCCGCCCCTGGAGGGCGGCAGGCCCCCGGGCCGACCTGTGAGCATTTCGAAGCGCGTTTGCCCGGTCACGGTCACGGAAATCCGCCGGGCGGGCGCGCCCTTTGTCACGGCATATCCTTTCGTTACACTTCCGCGGGATTGCTGCAATAGTGAGCAGCCACCATCGTGTGTCTCATGACCTTCCCGCTGAACCGACTGGAAATGCTGTGTCCCTCCCCCGCTCCCGGCCGGCTCCCGGTCGTATACGGGTCCTGCCGCCGGTTCTCGGCGTGGCGGTCGGGGGCCTGCTGCTGAGCGGGTGCACGGAAGGGACCGGAGAGCCCAAGAGCGCGGGGCGTACCGCGGCCGCCTCGGCTCCCGCGCGGCTGTGGCCCGACCGCTCGCCGGCCCCGCAGCCCTCCACCGACGAGGTGGGTGCGCGCGAGCGGCCCTCGCCGCTGCGCGGGGTGCCCCGCGTCCGGTCCGGTGACATCCGCACGGTGCCGCTGCTCACCATCGTCAAGGCGCAGGTCCATGCGGGCTCCGAGGTCAAGGGCTCACCGGAGTTCGACCCGGCCGTCACGGAGAAGATCGAGCACTGTGCCACGGACCGGAAGCGGTGCCCCGTACGGGCTCCTCAGTACCGGGATCTGAACGACGACGGCAAGGACGAGCTGATCGTCGGCATCGAAGCCACGAACCACGTCCTGGCGCTGTGGGTCTTCACGCTCAAGGACGGAGTGGTGACCCGGATCATGGACGCCGACACCACACCGCTGTCGGTGGAAGTGACCGGCGGGGACGTGATCCTGCGGGAGCCGACCGGGACGCCCGGCTACGACATGCGCACGGTCTACTCCTGGGACAAGCGCACCCAGTCCATGATCCTCCGGGTCATGGAATTCGATGAGGTCGCTCGGACCGCGTCCCCGAAGAGCGCGTCGTGAGCGCCGGTCGGTCCGCGCGCCGGCGGCTGTTCGCGTGGACGGCGACGCTGCGGTGGAAGGCCGCCTTCTTCACCGTCGTCATGTGCTGTTTCCTCGCCACGGTGCTCGGTGTACTGGTCCATGTCCTGGTCGGCCGGCAGACCGCGGACCAGGCGCGCGAAGCGGTCCTGGTCGAGCTGGACACGGCCGTCGAGGCGTACGTCGACGGTGAGTCCCTCGGCCGCAATGCGGCGGTGAACCCCCCGGATCTGCCGCCGGCGCTGCGCGAGATGGCGCGGCGGGGCGAGCGCGGCACCCAGCTCGGCCGGCACGGCGACCAGCAGGTGATGTGGGCGGTGGCGCCGGCCGACGGCACCGCGCTGGCCGTCCGCCAGGACTACACCCAGCGGGCCGCGGTCCTTCAGGGGCTGGACCGCGCCATCATCGGCTCCGCGGCCGTCGCGATCTTCCTGACGCTGCTCGTCGGGCTGTACGCGGCTTCGGGCGTCACCCGTCGGCTGCACCGCACCGCGCAGGTGGCGCGCAGGATCAGCAACGGGGATCTCGACGCCCGGGTGGACGACCCCCGCGGCCTGCGCCCGGGGTACGCGCGGGACGAACCCGCCGCCGTGGCCGCCGCGCTCGACGCGATGGCCGCGAGTCTGCAGACCAAGCTGAACAGTGAACAGCGTTTCACCGCCGATGTGGCCCATGAGCTGCGCACTCCGCTCACCGGTCTGCATGCGGCCGCCGAGCTGCTGCCGCCCGGCCGGCCCACCGAAATGGTGCAGGAACGGGTCGGGGCCATGCGCCGGCTGACCGAGGACCTGCTGGAGATCTCCCGGCTCGACGCGGAGGTGGAGCGCGCCGACCTCGATGTGCATGCGCTGGGGCCGCTGGCCGAGCGCGCGGTCCGGGCCACGGGGCTGGCGGCCGAGGTGCGGGTCGTGCGGGACACCCGGGTGGAGACCGATCAGCGCAGGCTGGAGCGCGTCCTGGGGAACCTCGTCGGCAATGCGCACAAGCACGGCCGTCCGCCGGTGACGGTGACCGTGGACGGGCCGGTGATCACCGTACGGGATCACGGCGACGGCTACCCCGAGGAGCTGCTCACCCACGGCCCCCAGCGGTTCCGGAGCCGGCCCGGCGGCGGGAAGCAGACCGGGCACGGTCTGGGGCTGACCATCGCCATGGGGCAGGCCCGGGTGCTCGGCACCACGCTGCGGTTTGCGAACGCGCCCGACGGCGGGGCCGTCGCCGAAGTCACCGTCGCCCCGGAGGAACCGGCCGCGCACTGACCGGGGACGCCGCGCGGAGGGGGCGTGCCGCGGGCCGGTCAGCCCGCGGCGGGTCCGGCGGGTCGTCCGGGCGCCGCCCGGTGAAGCTGCGGGAGCCACCGGTGTCGAGAGAGGATGAAGGCACCCCTGGTCTTCAGGGGTGTCGGGTGATCGACGCCAGAGGGGCCGTACGTCGTTGCGGCGGGCGGTATCAGGAGCGGCTGGTATGGACACCGAGGGGATCCCGGCCGATCGCGGCCCGTCCGAGGGCCGCTTCTCGGCCGGGCCGCCGCCGCCCCGTGGCCTGCTGGACGTGCTGGCCGTCGCGGCGGTCGTCCTCGACGCGTCCGGGCGGATCGTGCTCTGGAGCCCGCAGGCCGAGCAGCTCCTCGGCTACACCGCGCGGGAGGCGCTCGGCCGGTACGCGGCCCGGCTGCTGGTGGCCGAGAAGGACTTCGACCGGGTGCTGGAGCTGTTCGCCCAGGTGATGGAGAGCGGGGAGACCTGGGCCGGGATCTTCCCCGTCCGGCACAAGGACGGCAGTACCCGGCTGCTGGAGTTCCGCAATATGCGGCTCACCGATGGCAGCGGCGACGTCTACGCCCTCGGGCTCGCGACCGACCAGGAGACCCTGCGCCAGGTGGAGCGGGATGTGGCGCTCTCCACCCGTCTGGTCTCGCAGTCGCCCATCGGTCTGGCCGTGCTGGACACCGACCTGCGCTACGTGGCCGTCAATCCGGCGCTGGAGCGCATCAACGGCATTCCCGCCGAGGCGCACATCGGCCTGCGGGTCCGCGAGGCGCTGCCCTTCCTCGACGCCGAGGCGGTCGAGGCGGTGATGCACGAGGTGCTGGCCACCGGTGTCCCGCAGGTCGATCAGTCGGTCGTGGGCCGGACCCCCGCCGACCCCGACCACGATCATGCCTGGTCGGCGTCGTACTACCGGCTGGAGGCTCCGGGCGGCACCCTCCTGGGGGTGGCCGTATCGGTGATCGACGTCACCGACCGGCACCGGGCGGCCACCGAGGCGTACCACGCCCGCCAGCGGCTGGCGCTCATCGCCGATGCCTCGGTGCTCATCGGCACCACTCTCGATCTTGAGCAGACCGCCCGGGAGCTCGCCGACATCGTCGTCCCGGACCTCGCGGACCTGGCCGCCGTCGACATCCTCGACACCACCCTGCACCCCTACCCCGGCCCGGAAGCCTCCACGGCCGGACCGTCGGTGTTCCGTGCGCTGGCGGTGGCGGCGGCCTACGACACGGAAGCGGTCGCCGCCGCCGACCCCGTCGGCGAACCCGCCCGCTACGAGGCGGACCGGCTGGTCACCCGATGTGTCACCACCGGCACCCCCGTCCTGGTACCGCATGTCACCCCGGACGAGCTGCCGCGGATCGCCCGCGACGCGGAGGCCGCCGCCCGGCTGGCCCGTGCCGGGCTGCACTCGTACATGGCGGTGCCGCTGATCGCCCGCGGCACCGTGCTCGGCGCGCTCGATCTCAAGCGCCTGCGCAATCCGCTGCCGTTCGACGACGACGACCTCGTGCTGGCCGGCGAGCTGGCCAACCGGGCCGCGGTGTCCATCGACAACGCCCGCTGGTACCAGCGCGAACGCACCACTGCCCTCACCCTCCAGCGCACCCTGCTGCCGCAGCGTCCGGAGTCCCAGCCGGGGCTGGAGATCGCCTCCCGCTATCAGCCCGCCGGAGCGGCCAGCGAGGTCGGCGGCGACTGGTACGACGTGATCCCGCTGGCCGACGACAAGACCGCCCTGGTGGTCGGCGATGTGATGGGCAGCGGCATCAACGCGGCCGCCACCATGGGCCAACTGCGCAACACCACCCGCGCGCTGGCAGATCTCGGGCTGGACCCCGCGCAGGTCCTCCAGCACGTCGACCGCAGCAGCACCGGTCTGGAACAGGCCATCGCGACCTGCGTCTACGCCGTCCACGACCCGCACCGCGGCGAGTGCCGCATCGCCACCGCCGGCCATCTGCCCCCCGTTGTCGTCCGGCCCGGCCGGGCTCCCGAACTCCTGGAGCTGCCCACCGGTGCCCCGCTCGGCGTGGGTGACGTCACCTTCCACGCGACCACCGTCGCCCTGGCCCCGGGTGACCAACTCGTCCTCTACACCGACGGCCTGGTCGAAACCCGGGACCAGGACATCGACACCCGGCTCCAGGTGCTGCTCGGCCTGCTGGACACCCCCCGGCTGAGTCTGGAGGAGACCTGCGACCACCTCCTGCGCACCCTGCGGCACCCCGACGACTACGACGATGCCGCCCTGCTCATCGCCCGCGCCGTCGGCTGACCACGGCCCGGCCGTGGCGGGAAGTGCGCGCCGTACATGGCCGATTGTGGTGGGGCAAGCGTTCTTCTGGTCTTCACTTACCGGACCCGGCCGACAGCCCGCACGGCTTCTAAGGTTACGGCGCCCCACCCCCCGCGCTCGTCACTTCTGTCCAGGAGGACAGTCATGACCGACCACCAGGCTCCCCCTCGCCGTCGTCGCACCCTCACCGCACTGGCCGGGGCCATGGCCCTCACCGCCGCCTCGCTCGGCCTGTGGGCGGCCACCGGCTCCACCGCCCAGGCCGCCGGTCTTCCGGCCCCCGACCACGTCGTGGTCGTGGTGCTGGAGAACCACGCGTACTCGCAGGTGATCGGCAGCTCCAGCGCGCCGTACATCAACAACACGCTCAAGGCGGGTGGCGCCAACCTCACCCAGTCGTTCGCCCTGACCCACCCCAGTGAGCCGAACTACTACATGCTCTTCTCCGGCTCCAACCAGGGTCGTACCGACGACAGCTGCGTCGGCGTCGGTTCGCTGAACGCGGCCAACCTCGGTTCCGAGCTGATCGCCGCCGGAAAGACCTGGGCCAGCTACAACGAGTCGCTGCCCAGCCAGGGTTCGACGGTGTGCAGCAGCGGCCAGTACGCACAGAAGCACAACCCCTGGTTCGGCTTCTCCAACGTGCCGACGAGCACCGCGAAGACCATGACGCAGTTCCCGACGGACTTCACCACCCTGCCGAAGGTCTCCTTCGTGGTGCCGAACCTGTGCAACGACATGCACGACTGCTCGGTGTCCACCGGCGACACCTGGCTCAAGAACAATCTGGACGCCTACGCCACCTGGGCGAAGACCCACAACAGCGTCCTGGCGGTGACCTTCGACGAGGACAACAAGCAGTCGGGCAACCGCATCCCCACGGTCCTGTACGGAGAGCACGTCGCTCCGGGCAGCTCCGTCAGCACCACCTACAACCACTACAACCTGCTGCGCACGGTGGAGGACCTGGCCGGTCTGACCACCCACGCCGGCAACGCCGCGGGTGCCTCCGACATCACCGGCATCTGGAACTGACGCAGGTGGCCGCGGCACGGCCGTCGGCCGTGCCGCGACGCGTCACGCACCGGTCCCCGTACCGGTGTGGCCGGTGCCCCGGCCGGGCATCACTGGAGGTGCCGGGCCGGGAGCTCCACTGAACTCCAGCCGGTGGCAAGCCAGTTGGTGCCACCACCGCTCAACTCGCGGGCTGCCCTCCTGGTGCTCGCCGGGATCGCCACCGTGCCGGCCGCCGGCGCCGTGCGGGCCCGCTCGCGCTCCGTACCGACGATGAGGTGTCCGCATGAACCGCACCACCCGCCTGGTCATCCTGCTGGCCGCCGTTGTCCTGCTCGGGACGGTGGGCACCGTGGCGGTGCTGCGTGCCGCCGACCGGTCCGGCACGCGCGACCAGGACCAGGCGGGTGGTCCGCCGGTACGGACCGGTGCCGTCGCGCTGCAACCGTCCGGCGGGCGTGAGCTGTTGGTGCGCAACCTCGCCTGGGGCCCGCACCGTGACGAGATCGCCGCCGTACCCGCCGACCGGCCGGCGGGGCCGCGCACCGTTTCCGGCGTCAAGTGCCTGCGCTTCCACGCGGCCGCGGGCACCGGCATCTGCCTGCAGGCCGAGCACGGCGCCCTCCAGGACACCTACCGGGCCGTCGTCCTCGACTCCCATCTGCACGAACGCCACCGCTTCCCGGCCGCCGGCATCCCCACCCGCGCCCGGGTCTCGCCGTCCGGCCACCTGGTCGCATGGACCGTCTTCGTCAGCGGGGACTCCTACGCGGGCACGAACTTCTCCACCCGCACCGCCCTCGTCGACACCCGCACCTGGGCGATCGACACCAACCTGGAGTCCTTCGCCGTCACCAAGGACGGCCGGCCGTACCACGCCTCCGACATCAACATCTGGGGCGTCACCTTCGCCGACGACCACCGCTTCTACGCCACCCTGGCGACCGGCGGCCGGACCTATCTCGTCCGGGGCGATGTCACCGCCCGCACCCTGACCACCCTGCACCGCAACGTCGAATGCCCCTCCCTCTCCCCCGACGGCACCCGCCTCGCGTACAAGAAGCGGGTGGCCCACGCCTCCTCCGACGCCCCCTGGCGGCTGTACGTGCTCGACCTGCGCACCATGACCGAAACCGCAACCGCCGAGCACCGCTCCCTCGACGACCAGGCACTGTGGGCCAACAACTCCACCCTGGTCTACGCCCTTGCCGGCGACTACGGCTCCGACCTGTGGACCGTCCCGGCCAACGGCAAGGGGACCCCGCGCCGGCTGATGACCTCCGCCCTGGCGCCGGCCTATCTGGGGTGAGGGGGCCGTCGGCCGTCCGGCAGCGCTACGGGTTCCAGTCCTCCCAGGCGCGGGCCTGCGGGTGCCGTGTCTCGAAGGCGAAGCGGCCACCCGCGCGCAGCGCCGCCCGGATCGCGGCAAGAGAGGCCCGCAATTCGTCGTCGCTGACCAGGCACTGGAAGGCGTGACCGGTCATCGTCGCGAGGTCGAACGCGGCCTGCCGTGCCGCGTCCGCCGCGGTGCCCTCGACCCACTCGATGTCGGCGCGACGCCGGGCCCGGGCAAGCGCGGCACGGTCCGGGTCGAGGCCGGCGAGACGTCCGGTGTGACCGTGCTCGCGCGCCCAGTGCAGCATGGCGCCGGTCCCGCAGCCGACGTCCAGCACCGAGTCCGCGGCCCCCACCAACTCGTCGTAGAAGCGATCGCTGGGCCGGCTGTCGGGTTCCCACGGATTCAGCAGGTCATACAGCGCGGCGGCATCTGCGTCCGAGAACATCAGGACAGTATCCACGCGCCGTCGTCCGAACCCAACGGAGCCCACATTCCGTCCATGGAAAGGAACTTGGCGGCGGGCGAGGCGGTATCCGTCGCCTTCTCACCGGGTACGACGGCGGCTGGTGGTCGCAACACCAGGCTCAGCGCACACTCCCGTACAGCGAGCCGTCGGGTCATGATCACGGGCATGAGCCCACACACCACCTTGATCACCGGCGCGACCCAGGGCCTGGGCCGCGGTATCGCGCTCGACCTGGCCACCCGTGGCGGCACCCTGCTGCTGCACGGCCGCGACCGCACTCGTCTCGATGCCGTCGCGGAGGAGGTGCGGGCCGCCGCGCCGGACACCACCGTCCGCACCTACCTCGCCGACCTGGCCGACCTCGACCAGGTCCATGCGATGGCCGCCCGGATCCGCGCGGCCGAGCCCCGGCTCGACGCACTGGTCAACAACGCCGTCGCGGGCGGGGGCGCCGAGCCGCTGCGACGGGAGCTGAGCCGGCAGGGCCATGAACTGCGGTTCGCCGTGAACCACCTTGCCCCCTACGCCCTCATCCGCGATCTGCTCCCGCTGCTCATCGCCTCGGCCCCGGCCCGCGTGGTCAATGTCGCGTCGATCGGACAGGAGGCCATCGAGTTCGACAACGTCATGCTGGAGCACGACTACGAGGGACTGCGCGCCTACTGCCGCAGCAAGCTGGCGATGATCATGGCGACGTTCGAGCTGGCCGCCGAACTCGACGGCACCGGTGTCACGGTGAACACCCTTCACCCGGCCCATCTGATGGACACCGAGGGCGTGCGCGCCTACGGACTGACGCCCGCCGTGGGCGTCGAGGAGGGAGTGCGGCCAACCGTACGCCTGCTCCTCGACCCCGACCTCGAATCCACCACGGGCCGCTACTTCGACCGCTTCACCGACACCCGGGCGCACGACCAGGCATACGACCCCCGGGCCCGGGAACGGCTGATGAGTCTGACGCACGCCCTCATCGACTGAGTTCGCCCTTATGCGCCGTGATATGCGAACTCCCTCTCCGAACAGGTGAGTTGACCAACTCCTGCGAGGAGTACGGCCCAGAGCGCGGCGGTACGTCCAGGAGAGCTCGGGCCGGCTGCCGAAGAAGGGCATCGGGGGCGACGGGGGCGACCGCCGTACACCCGCCCGGCACTACAGTGAGCGGGTGACCGAGACCTGGAGAGCGAGCGACCCGGGAGTTCTGCGGCTTCCCTCCGGACGTCTGGTCCGGGGGCGCGCGCTGCGCCGACCGCTGCCGGACGGACCGACGCCGCACTTCACCGTCTGCCTTCTCGGCAAGCAGCCTCCTCCTCTCCCCTGGGAAGTCCGGTGGCTGCGCTGGCCGGACTTCCGGCTGCCCAGCAACCGTACGGAGGCGCAAGCGACCCTCCGCGAGGCGTGGGCCCGTGCCGAGGGCGAACGCGTGGAGGTCGCCTGCGGCGGTGGCCGTGGGCGCACCGGCACCGCCCTGGCCTGTCTCGCGGTCCTGGACGGCGTACCGGCCGGCCAGGCCGTGGAGTTCGTGCGCCGGCACTATGACGCCCACGCCGTCGAAACCCCCTGGCAAAAGCGCTACGTCCGCCGCTTCGCCGACTGACCACCCCCGCCGCCCCGCCTCGCGCCGGGAGCTCCGCCTGCGAGAAGCCGGCATGAAGGGCTGGCGCACCTCGCGGGCGGCCCGCAACGTGCGTATCGCCCGGGCCTTCTCAGGCGTCGCCGCCCGGCCCGGATGCCACCACCGGATGCGGCTGACGTCCTCCAGGTCGGCAGCTCTCTCCTCCGGCACCGCACCCGCAATGCCCCACAAGAGTGACCCAAACCCTCACGAGTGAATCGAACGCGGTGCTCTCACACGCCGCCGAACTCCCGCTTGGCTTTACACCTCCATGTCGAATTCGCATTCGATGATTCGCCCCTGAATCCCCGTTACGGGCACCGATCAGGGCCGTTTTCTCGATTGTCAGTACCACCCTCTCCGTCCTGGAGGAATCGTGCATCCCGTACCTGTACTCACCCGTGCTCACGCCCTGTTCGAGAACGCTCCCGGCCTCGCCTCCACGGGCCGGCTCACGGTTGACGCCGCCGCGCGCCACTGCTTCGGGTCAGCACGCCCGTCACCGCGTTGGTGGGCATGAGTAGCCGGCGCTTCCCTCCCGCGAGGCCGCGCGCGGGGGCCGGGCTCCGGCCCGGCTCGCCGTACGGCCGCCGCACGCTGACTCGACCGACGACGGGGGACCTCACATGAAACGGACCTTCAGCCACCACCTGCCACCCGCCCGCGCCACCGCTTCCGACACTCCGGGGACGGACCACCGGCCGTCCGTCGGCCGGCCGTCCGTCCCCACCGCCCGGCGCGAGCTGCCACGTACCACGCCGCCGCCGGAGCTGGACTACAACGGGCGCCGGCACCGCCGTGCGATGGACGACGCGACACTGCGGGAGATGGCCCGCCGGGTGCCCGCGGCGCTGCTCCAGACCGCCCGGCTCGCCTGGTCGGTCGACCGGCGCATGGTGCTCACCATCCTCGTCAGCCAACTGCTGTCAGGACTGGGCACCGCCGTGATGCTCACCGCCGTCGCACGAGCCATGAAGCCCCTGGTCGCGGGCGGTACGGCGGCAGCGAAGTTCCACGCGGCCATGCCGGCCCTGATCGTCGCCGGGGTCGCCATGGCGGTGGGTTCCGCGGCCTGGATCCTGGCCGACTGGGCCACCAGGCGACTGAACCCTCAAGTCGCCTCGGCGGCCGACCTGACCATCGTCGATCTGCACATGCGAGCCGAGTTGTCGGCCTACGACCAGGAGGGGTTCAAGGACCGCAGTCAGGCCGCCGAGATCGGTGCGCTGCGTGCCATGGACCTCGCCGACGACGCCAAGACCCTCACCAACGGGCTGGTCCAGTTGCTCTCCGCGGCATCCGTCCTGACGGTGCTGCATCCGCTGCTGCTCGGTGTGCTGATGCTCTCGGTCATCCCCCGCGGGCTGGGCGGAGTGATCGCTGCCAGGATCGACTACCGGGTCCACGACCGTACGCTCTCCGCCCGCAATGTGCGGGGCATGATGCGCTGGTGGCTGACCACCTCGGAACTCGCCGACGAGCTGCGCGCCAACACCATGCGCAGCTATCTGTATTCCTGGTACCGGACGATGTGCGACCGGGTGGAGGGGCGTGAACTGGCGGGCGCCGGACCGTACTTGAGGATCACCCTGGTCGCCGCGGCGCTCTCGGGGTTCTTCACGCTCGGGATGTGGGCGTCGCTCGCCGCGCTGGTCCTCACCGGCCAGATGGCCCTGGCCTTGGCCGGGACCGCCATCGTCGCCTCCCAGACGGCGGGCCGCGCCCTCAACAGCATCATCCGGTACGGCGCGGTGATGTTCCATCACGGCCTCTACCTCGGCGATTATCACGACTTCCTCGCCGAGGTACGCACGCTGACCACCGCGCGCGGAACCGCCACGGTCACCGCGCCGAAGGAAATCCGACTGGACGACGTCTCCTACACCTACCCGAACAAGACCTCCCCGGCGCTGCACGCCCTCTCCCTCACGCTCCGGCGCGGCGAGGTCATCGCCCTGGTGGGCGCGAACGGAGCGGGCAAATCGACACTGGTCCGGCTGCTCAGCGCGCTGACCCTGCCCACCCACGGCACGGTGTCCTGGGACGGCACCGATCTGGCCACAGTCGAGGCCGAATCCGTCTGGCGGCACGTCGGGCTGGTACCGCAGAAGAACGGCCACTGGCCCCTGGCCGCCCGCGAGAACATCACCCTCGGCCAGCCGCACGCCCATGACCACCACGACGAGGAGGTCTGGCGGGCCGCCGAGGAGGTCGGCATGGGCGATGTGCTGCGCCAACTGCCCGACGGGCTCGGCACGTTGCTGGCTCGCTCCGTATGGGGCGGACACGAACTCTCCGGCGGGCAGTGGCAGCGGCTGGCCTGTGCCCGGGCCCTCTACCGGCGGCCCGGACTGCTCATCCTGGACGAGCCCACCAGCGAAATGGACGCCCGGGGCGAGCACCAGCTCTTCCACTCACTGCGCCGGATGGCCGCCGACCGCATCACGCTCGTGGTCACCCACCGGCTGGACAACGTGAAGATGGCGGACCACATCATCGTCCTCGATGACGGCGGAATCCGCGAACAGGGCACCTTTGACGAGCTGATCGCCCAGGAGGGCAGTCTCCTCGGTGAGCTGTACGCCCTCTCCCAGGACCGCTGACCACCACCGCCGCGCCCCCATCGGGGGGCGCGGCCCGTCCCCCTCCGGCGGAAGGCCGCCCTGCTGCACAGCACGTCGTGCAGCAGGGCGTTGCGCTTCGCCATCGTGCCGGCGGTTCAGCCGACGTGCCGACGATTCAGCCGACGTGTGCTCCGGTGTCCTCCAGGGCCTCGCGCACCGGCTGGTAGTAGCTCTGCCCGTCCGTGGCACAGTCGCCCCGGCCGCCCGAGGTCAGGCCCAGCGCGGTCTCGTCGTCGAAGAGCGCGCCACCACTGTCGCCGGCTTCCGCGCAGATATTGGTCTGGATCAGGCCGTTGACCGTCCCCTCCTGGTAGTTGGCCGTCGCGTCGACCGCGAGGACCTCGCCCTCCCGCAGGTGGGTGGTACTGCCGCTGCGCTCCACCTGCTGGCCGACGATCGGGTCGTCGGCCTCGGTGATCTCCTGCGTGTCACCGTCGTAGAGGTCGACCTCGCTGGGGTGCTCGATGTCGTCGTCGGTGTACCGCGCGAGCCCGTAGTCGTCACCGGGGAAGCTGCCGGAATCCGTCACCGCGATCTCGGGTCCGCCCTGCTCGTCGGACCAGCTCCGCATGGCGCTGGTGCAGTGCCCGGCGGTCAGGAAGTACGGCTTTCCGCCCTTGGTGACGTTGAAGCCGAGCGAGCAGCGTGCGCCGCTCCCCCAGATGGCGTCGCCACCGGCGATCAGCGGCTGGAGCCGGCCCGCCGACCGATGGAGGGCCACGCGGTCACCGAGGCCGGCGACGACCGTCGTGAGCTGCCGCAGCTTGCGGCCCCGGACGGTGCGGTCCGCGACGACGATCACCCGGTTGGTCTTCGGGTCCATGGCCCAGGACGTACCGGGAATCGTGGCCTTCTGCTTGAGGGTCGCGCGGGCGGCTTCCAATGCGGCGAGGGAATGCTTGACGACCCTGGGCTCGGCGCCGGCCACCCGGACCGTGCCCGCGGCGGCCTCATTGGTCACATTGACGACGAGCCGGTGCTTGCCGGCGTCGTAATAGGCGCCGGCGCCGCGAGCGCCGAGGGCGGCGCTGATGGCCTTGGCGCGCTGGACGGCGGCGTCTGCCGATTGGGGGTCAGGGCCCCGGGCGGGAGCGGCTTCGGCGCTTTGCAGGGTGAGTGTGGCGGCGATCAGGGCCATCACACCGGCACCGACGATGACGGTGCGGGGCGTAGGTGCACTTCTGTGCTTCAACTCAACACCTCTGGTGGGGGTGGGCCAACGGGGCGCCCCGCCCTCATGGGTGTCGGCGCCACAAGCGGCCTGAGGGCGTGGCACGGCGGCGCGGAGCCATTCTGGCCTGCCGCCGCGCGCAGCACTGCGCCCACCCGGCCACGGGTCCGCAGGAATCACCTGTACGGCCGTGGGCGCCCGCCGTCGGCGCCGCGGACGGCGGCAGCAGCAGCGTCCGAGGAGCCGGGGTCGGCGTGCCCCCTGCGGCCGGGGACCCGTACGGCGGATCGGAGGGGGCGGCTGCCGTCCGGGGGCGACAGCTCGCGGGTGCCGAATACGGGCCTCCGCCGTGGTCTGCGCTGCCCGCGCGCATTCCGCGAACTGCGCATATTTCCAAGCGACTTGACGGAGAGGCCGACGCATTCTCCCCCGGAGGCTCATTTCCCGGGAAAGGGCTGTGCATGGCCGGGGCGCCGGCGTCAGGCCCGATACGGGCGGCCCGGCGCGGCGGTCCGGGTGCGGGGAAACGGGTCATGCAGCGATCGTGGCGCTCCTGGACGAATTCCCGTCGGCTTGAGCCGGAAGTGACGGCAGATAAGCGAGATGCTGCTTTCTTCCGCATTCTGTATGCATTGCGTAAAGCCATTGGTGTTGACCGGATTTGGCGGGCGCCGCAGGTGCATGGTCATTCCTGCCCGGCCGTCGGCAGGGCAGCTCGCACCATGGCAATGCAGAAAGGCACGATCCTCAATGATTGACGGATTCAAGCGCGCCCTCGCTCTCGGCGCCGCCACCGTTGCCCTCGCCGGAGGCACCGTCCTCTCCTCGGTGGGAATCGCCTCGGCCACGCCGTCGCACCACGGCGACCACACAGCCACCCGACACGTCGACCGCGGACGGTGTCACATGGTCCGCGGACACTGGACCCGCGTCTGGCGCCCGGCCTGGCGCGACCGGCACGGCGTGCGCCACGGAGGCCACTGGGTCAGGGTCTGGCACCGCGAGCGCCTGGTGTGCCACCACCGTCGCTGAGCATTCCGCCTCGGCAGTTGGCGGGCCCCCGAGCCGTCTCGGCTCGGGGGCCCGTGCGCTGCGCCGAGGCACCTCTCCCACGGTGTGCGATCTGCGGCGGCACCCCGTCCTCAGCGCACGCCGTGCGGCCGGAACTGGACGCTGATCCGCGGACCCGCCGCCCGTGCGGTCTTGGGGATCGCATGCTCCCAGGTCCGCTGGCAGGAGCCACCCATCACGATCAGGTCGCCGTGGCCGAGCGGCCGTCGCACGCTGCGGCCACCGCGCCGCGGGCGCAACAACAGGTCGCGCGGCTCCCCCACGGACAGGATGGCGACCATGGTGTTCTCGCGCCGGCCGCGGCCGATCCGGTCGCCGTGCCAGGCCACACTGTCGCGGCCGTCCCGGTAGTAGCAGAGCCCGGCCGTGGTGAACGGTTCGCCGAGCTCGTCGGCGTAGTGGGCGGAGAGCGCCGCGCGTGCCTCGGCCAGTACGGGGTGCGGCAGCGGGTCGTCGGACCCGTAGAAGGCGAGCAGTCGCGGCACGTCGACCACCTGCTCGTACATCCGCCGGCGCTCGGCCTGCCAGGGGACCTCGGCGGCGAGCCGCGCGAACAGGGCGTCGGCCCCGCTCAGCCACCCCGGGAGCAGATCGAGCCAGGCCCCGTCGCCGAGCAAGGTCCGGCGCGTCCCGCGCAGCGACCCGAGCCGGACCTCGTCGGTCTGGTCGAAGAGGGAGCCCTGAAGGTGATGCATGGCCATGCCTTCAGCGTACCTGTGTATTCGAATATGTGTTCGCTGTGGCGAGGGCGACTCCGTCACGCCCGCCCGTGCGCGTGGGGCGCCTCCCCGGCCACCCTTGCCTGAGCGGGGCGCCGGGAGCAGGCTGAACGTATGGGCACCGCGGAAGGCCCGACGCTCATCACTTCCGTCCAGCGAGCCTTCCGGTTGATGGAGGCCGTAGGTGCGCACGAGGGCGGCGCCCCGGCGAAGCAGCTGGCACGGGAGACGGAGTTGCCGCTGGCCACCGCCTATCACCTGCTGCGTACGCTCACTCACGACGGGTACATCCGGAAGCTGGAGGACGGCGGGTACGTCCTCGGCGACAGGCTGGACACACTGCAGTCCGGCGGCCGCGCGCAGGCCCTGCTCAACCGGGTCCGGCCGGCGCTCGCGGCCCTGCGCGACGATCTGTCGGCCGCCGCCTATCTGACCTTCTACGAGGACGGCGAGATCCGGGTCGCCGAGATCGTCGACGGCCCCCGGGCGCCGCGGGTCGACATCTGGGTGGGCTTCGAGGACGCCGGGCATGCCACGGCGCTGGGCAAGTGCGTCCTGCGCGAACTGGACGCCGAGGCCCGCGACGACTATCTGTCCCGGCACCCGCTGGCCGACCTCACGCCACGCACCATCACCGGCCGCGCCGAACTGCTCCGGAGGCTCGACATGGCGCCCGCGCCGGCGGTGGTCACGGACATGGAGGAGTACGCCCTCGGCACGTTCTGTGTCGCGGTGCCGGTGCACAGCGGGCAGATCCTCGGCTCACTCGGCGTCTCGCTCCGCGCGGACCGGATCTCCCGTCTCAACGAGGTCCGGGACCGGCTGCTTCCGACAGCGAGCCGCGTGACCAGGGGTTTGTCGCTCACTATCTGAAATCCAGGTCCTTGCGCCCGCCGCGCGGTGCCCGTTTCCTTGAGGAAACGGACATTTAGGTACGTAAGTGCCATGAGCAGGGAAGCGAGCTGCGGACGAGGACATGTACCAGGCCCGAATCCACCACCACGACCCCAGGCCGCGATGGCAGCTCACCACCCCGCTCTCCGCGCTGTGGGCGCCGGTGGCCCGCTCCGCGGACCAACCGTCCGGAACCACAGGCGTCCGCCGGCACTACACACACGGCGCGCCGGTTCTGATCATCGCCGTCGTCGCGTTCCTCGCCCTCGCCGGTGGCACCGGTATGAGCTGGCTGCCGCTGCTCGCCGTCGGCCCCGCGCTGGCCGCCGCGACCAGCGGACCGTGGGGAGTGCTGCGCATCGGTGCCCTGACGGTGGCGCTGGGCGCGGTGCTCGGCGTGCACGGCGGTGCGCCGGGGACCGAGCAGGCGATCGTGCTGTCCACGCTGACCGCCGTGACGCTGGCCAGCGCGCTGGCCAGCGCCCTGCGCCGGCGCCGGGAACGGGTGCTGGCCGCCGTCCGTTCGGTGGCCGAAGCCGCCCAGCACGCCTTCCTCAAGCCGGTGCCGTCGACCGTCGGGCCGTTCCAGACGGCGGTCCATTACAGCGCCGCCGCTGCCGAGGCGCGGAGCGGCGGCGACCTCTATGCGCTGGTGTCCACGCCGTACGGGGTGCGGCTCATCGTGGGTGATGTGCGCGGCAAGGGGCTGCCGGCGGTGGGGGTCGCCGCCCTGGTGCTGGGGGTGTTCCGGGAGGCGGCCTATGACGAGCCGGATCTCCTCGATGTGGTGCACAGGATCGAGCGGAGCCTGGCGCGCAATCTCGGTCCGGACGACTTCGTCACGGCAGTGCTCGCCGGGTATCCCGAGGACGGCCGCATGGAGCTGGTCAACTGCGGGCATGCCGCTCCGCTGCTGGTCCATGATTCCGGCATCCTGCCGGTCGAGCCCGTCCATCCGGCCCCGCCGCTCGGACTGCGGTCCCTCTCGGGCGAGTCCCCGGGCCTCCAGCACGTGACGCTGGCGGACGGGCACCAGATGCTCTTCTACACCGACGGGGTCACCGAGGCCCGCGACCACGAGCGGGCGTTCTACCCGCTCGGAGAGCGGCTGGCCGAGCACCTGTCGGAGGAGCCGTCCCGCACCCTCGCCGCGCTCCATGAAGATCTGCTCGCGCACGTGGGCGGCGAGCTGCATGACGACGCCGCGATGCTGCTCCTGCGGAAGCCGGCCGGCTCCGCCCCGGCGGCCTCGACCGGGCCGGTGCGGCCGCCGGGACGCGGCAACCGGTGTGGCGTTCCTCCGGTGGGTGCTGCCGAATGAGGCGCGAGGGTGCGTGCAAGAGGGGCCCGGGCCGGTCAGTTGGGCCGTACATCGTGCTCGACACGGCCCGGCCGGACGGAACGCCTGTCGTGCCCGCGCCGACGGCCCGTAGCGGGATCGCCTCAGCCCTCGGCCAGGAGTCGCTTGCGGAGCGTGGTGCAGGCGCGGGTCAGGAGGCGGGAGACGTGCATCTGGGAGAGGCCGAGTTCCTCGCCGATCTCCGCCTGCGTCATTTCCGCCCCGAAGCGCAGCTGGAGGAGGGTGCGGTCACGGTCGTCCAGATCGGCCAGGTGCGGCTTGAGGGCCTGGATGTCTTCGGCCAGCGCGAGGGCGGGGTCCTCGCTGCCGATGAGGTCGGCGACCAGTCCGGTCTGCTGCTTTCCGCCGCCGGCCTGGATGGGCCGGTCGATGGAGTCGCTGTCATAGCCGTTGGAGGCCACGAGTCCCTCTGCCACCTCCTCCTCCACCAGATCGAGGTGGGCGGCGAGGTCGGCGGCGGACGGTTCGTGGATGCCCTCGCACTCCAGCTCCTCCCGGGCGCGGGCCAGGTCGATACGGAGCTCCTGCAGCCGCCGGGGCACGCGCACCGACCAGGTCGTATCGCGGAAGAACCGCTTGATCTCGCCCTGGATGTACGGGACGGCCAGCGTGGTGAACTCCACGTCGCGGGAGGAGTCATAACGGTCGATCGCCTTGATCAGACCGATCGTGCCGACCTGCAGGACGTCCTCCATGGATTCCCTGCGGCTGGAGAAGCGGCGCGCGACGTAGCGCACCAGGGAGAGGTTCATCTCGATCAGCGTGTTGCGTACGTACTGGTACTCGCTCGTGCCTTCGTCGAGCTCGTCCAGCCTCAGCAGGAACTGCTTGGACAACTCCCGTGCGTCGGCGGGGGCGACGCGCTGCGGGGCCTGGATCTTCGGCAGCGCACTCGGGGCCGGTCCGGCACACCGCTTCGCCGTGGTCTTCGAGTTCCTTCCTGCCGTCAACGTGCTGGTGCTCGTCATGCTCTGGCTCCCAACCTCTTGCCGAGCCCCCGTCGGTCGGTCCCCTACCCGGCGCTGCGGACGGTATGTCCCTACGTCTGGACGGCGCTTGGGGGGTGATCGAGCCGTTGCTGCCGCCTGCCGGCCGGGCTCGTGGCCGATGGCGGGATCACTGCCAGGTGCTCGAAGGGATCGTGTTCAACTCTCAAGCGCGGTGCAGCCAAAGAACGAAGGTTGTCCCGCTGCCGAACTGTTCCGGTCGAGGTGTGCGGCTGGTGCCGTTGTCAGCCGGCCGATCCGTCGCTGCGGCCGATCAGTGCCATGACCTCCTTGACCGAGCCGGTGGAGTCCAGGGTGAGGACGGCGTCGCGCAGTGCCTCGATGGCGTCGTGAGGCAGTGCCAGCTGGGCTTCCAGCCGGAACTTGGTACCCAGTTCCTCGGCGGACAGCGGCCGGTCCGGCCCGCCGCGGTTGGTCTTTATGCGGATTTCATGCCGCTGCCCGTCTCGGGTGCGTGCCCGCAGGACGGCAGGGAAGTGCCGCGGGAACAGCTCGTCGCACCATGGGTCGGCGACACACCGGACCGTGGCCGCCAGGTTGCGCCGTTGCGGGTCGTGGGCTGCCTGGTCGGTGAAGTCCGACAGCCACACGCCGAGCCCGTCGCCGCCCGTGAGGGCGGCAGCGATGGTGTACGGGCCGGAAAACGCTGCCGCGTAGCCGGTCGAAGGGGCCGCCTTGGCCTCGATGGGCTGGGCGATGGTGCGCAACACCGCCGTGGGAGCGCCCAGTTCGAGTTCGGCGATGTCCTGTGGTTGCACGCCGCTGGCGCGTAGCTGGAGGGCGGCGTCGATGCCTGCGTGTGTGAAGTGGTTGCACGGGTACGGTTTGATGTGGATCTCTCGTGAATCCCAGGTTTCCCCCAGGCCCTTCACCACGTGCTCGGGGTGGGCGTCGTTGCCGCACCATGCCTGGAAGAAGCCGAACCTGCCTTCCAGCACGGTGGGTGGCCCGGTGATGCCGGCTCGTGCCATGTCCGCCGCGACCAGTCCGGCGTGCGCCGCCCAACCGGTGTGGATCTGCTTGACGGTGCCGCCGGTGCGGTTGGCCTCCAGCAGTCCGGAACCCATGCTGGCCGCGATCCCCGCTGCCGAGCTGATACCGGCCGAGTCCATCTGGTGGAGCATGGCAGCGGCCACCGCCGCACCCACGGCGCCGCAGATGGCGGTGGCGTGCTGTCCGCGTTCGAAGAAGATCGAGTTACGCAGGTCTTCGTCGTAGCCGGCCATCCCCAGTCGCACGCACAGCTCGGTGCCGACCGTGGCGGCGTCCAGCAGTGCGGTGCCGCTCGCTCCGACGACCTCGGCGGCGGCCAGGGCGGCGGGCACGATCGAGGCGCTGGGGTGCAGTACCGAGGGCAGATGGGTGTCGTCGAAATCCAGGGCGTGCGCGAGGGTTCCGTTGACGAGTGCGGCGCTCGGTGCTGGATAGCGCCCGCCGCCGACGGCCGTCGCTGCCGGGTGGCCGCCCCAGGAGTCCACCACGGCCGTGATCGTCCGGCTGATTGGGAGAGTGCTGGCGGCAAGCGCGTTGCCGAGCACGTCCAGGACTCGGTGGGCGGCACGTCGTCGCAGACCGGCCGGCACTCCGGAGTCGGTGACGGCGGCTGCGAAGTCCGCGAACTGTTCGATGGTGCCGGTCATGCCGCGTCTCCTTCCACGACGGCCAACGGCCGGACCGGCGATCCGGTGCCACCGACGATCTTCAGTGGTGACAGGACAAACAGGAACTCGGCCACGCCGGCCGCCGCCAGTGCCTCGAGGTTCAGGTGCTCGATGATGTGGATGCCGCGTTCGACCAGCAGCAGCCGGTGTACCGGCAGGACCCGGTGACCCGCTCCGGCGGGTATGTGCTCGAACGCGGTGGTGTCAGCACCGGCGGCGCGGATCGCGTGGTCGGCCAGCCATCCCGCGGCCTCCTCGATGACACCGGGCACGCCGCTGTCGGCGCCGAGGTAGGCCTCTGGGTCGGTCCAGTTACGTGCCCAGCCGGTACGCACCAGCGCCACTTCGCCGGGCCCCGGGCGCACGCCCGATCGTTCGGCGGCCTGTTCCAGGTCGGTTGCGGTGATCGGATATCCGCCGGGCAGCGTGTCGACCTCGTGTACGGCGGCGACGTCCAGAAGGACGCCGCGGCACAGGAACGGCGTGATGGTTTCCGCCCCGTGTACGGAAAATCGACCGCCCTGCTGGGCTTGCGCTGCGTCGTGCCCGCCGAACAGCTTGCCGGCGAAGGAGGCGTGGCAGAGGGCGTCGATGTGGGTCCCGACGTGCCCACCGGTCACGATGACCTCGTTGGCGGCCGAGCTGCCGTCCGGTCGGACCATGTCGCCGTGCCGGCGCTGTAGTGCGAGCCGGAAGCCGGGATGGTTCGATGAGCAGGGCATGCCGGTTTCCAGAGGCTGTGCCAGGTCGTGGAGGGTGATGCCGCGCCGCAGCGCGTCGAGCAGCATGGAGCTCACGAAATTTCCTTCCGGGAATGGCCGGCCAGTGCCAGGATCTGGTGGGCGGAGCGGACGGTGGCAGCGTCGACGAACCGGCCGTCTGTGGTGAGGGCGGCCCCGCGGCCGTCCTCCAGTGCGGCGCCCAGTACGTCCACAAGTGCCGCCGCCTCGGCGATCTCGCGTTCGGTCGGGGAGTAGATGTCGTTGATCAGGTCGAGCTGTTTTGGATGCACCGCGGAGCGGCCGAAGAAGCCCTGGCGTTTGCCGCGCAGACAGGACGTACGCAGTCCGTTGAGGTCGTCGACGGCCGTGAAGACCGACTGCACCGGACCGGGCAGGCCAGCGGCACGGGCTGCGATGACACAACGGGCACGTGCAACGTCCAGCGTCACCTCGTGCACTGCACCCAGGTCCGCGGCCAGGTCGGTCTCCCCGAGCGAGATCCCGCCCGTTATGTCGCAGGCCCGGGCCAGCGCGAAGGCGTTCTCGACACCGAGCGCCGATTCCAGCAAGAGGTGCACCGGAGCAGGGCAGTCGGCTTCGGACAGCCATCCGGCGACTCTCCGTACCTCTTCGGCATGCTCCGCCTTGGGCAGCCGGATCCCGGCAAGTCCCGGGCCGGCCACCGCCGCGATGTCCCCGTCGGTCCGCCCGGTCGCCAGTCCGTTGACCCGGACGAAGGTCGGCTTCCGCGGCCTACTCGCCACCACCGTCGCCGCGCCTTCGCGTGCGGCGTCCTTCGCAGGGGGCGGTACCGCATCCTCCAGATCGAGTACGACCGCGTCCGCGCAGCTGGCGTAAGCCTTGTCGATGCGGTGCGGCTGATGTGCCGGAACGTACAGGTAGCTACGCAGCGGCCCGGGCATCAGACCACCCCCTGCTGCTGCAACCGCTCCAGCGCCTCGGCTTCGAGGCCGAGCCCTTGGTAGACCTCAGCGTTGTGCGCGCCGAGAGCGGGGCCCGTCCAGCGGATGGCGCCCGGTGTGTCGAAGAGGCGGAAGAGCACGTTTTGCATCCGCAGCGGACCGAGGTCGGGGTCGGGCACAGTCGTGATGGTGTCCAGCGCGGCATACTGTGGATCGGCGAGGACGTCGCTGACGTCGTAGATCGGCGCGATCGCGGCGTTCGCGGCTTCGAACTCGGCGATGACCTCCTCGCTGGTGTGCCGCGCGATCCACGCGCTGACCGCGGCATCCAGCTCATCGGCGTGCTCGGCGCGCCCCGCGCCGGAGGCGAACCACGGTTCGGTGATGAACTCCGGGCGGCCCACCAGTTTCAGCACCCGTTCGGCAATGTTCTGCGCACTGGTGGAGACCGCGAGCCAGCGTCCGTCGCGGCTGCGGTAGACGTTGCGCGGTGCGTTGTTCGTCGAGCGGTTTCCGGTGCGGGGCGGGACGACGCCGAGCTGGTCGTAGGCGATCGGCTGAGGTCCGAGGATCGACAGCAACGGCTCGATGATCGCGAGGTCGACGACTTGACCGCGGCCGGTGCGTTCGCGTGCCCGTAGCGCGGTCATGACGGCGAACGCGCAGGTCAGTGCGGACACTCCGTCGGCAAGGCCGAAGGGGGGCAGGGTGGGCGGGCCGTCCGGTTCGCCCGTCATCGCAGCGAACCCGCTCATCGCCTCCGCGAGGGTTCCGAACCCGGGCCGCCCGGCGTACGGGCCTCGCTGGCCGAATCCGGTGACCCTGGCCAGGACCAGGCCTGGGTTGTCGGCACAGAGCACGTCGTAGCCGAGTCCCCAGCGTTCCAGCGTGCCGGGGCGGAAGTTTTCGATCACCACATCGGCCTCGGCCGCGAGCTGCCGGAACAGCTGCTGCCCCTCGGAGAGGCCAAGGTTCAGTGTGACCGCTTTCTTGTTGCGCGCCAGGCTCTTCCACCACAGAGGTACGCCGTCCTTGCTCGGCCCGTGGCCCCGGGCCGGGTCACCTCTCGGGTGCTCGATTTTGATCACTTCGGCGCCGTAGTCGCCGAGCATGGTCGCGGCGAACGGGCCGGCGAACAGTGTGGCCGCGTCTATGACCTTCAGTCCTGCCAGTGCCTGTGGTGTGGCTGCCATTGGTTACCGCTCCTGGTCCCGGATGGTGTGCGGTTCGGCGATGGCACGGCAGATCTCCGTGGCGGACGCGCGAACCATGGGCTCGTATCGGCGGACGGTGTCGGGGTCGAACCGGCCCAGTGGCCCGCAGAGGCTGATCGCGCCGAACACCTCGCCGGTCGGCAGCAGGATCGGGGCTGCGATCGCTCCGGCCTCCGGCAGCCGCTCTCCCAGGGAGATGGCAGACCCCCGGCGGGCGATCTCGGCCAGCTCCGTGCGCAGCAGATCCGCGTCGGTCACCGTGGTCGGAGTAAGGGAGCGCAGCGGGACGGCAAGGATGCGCTCCTGCTCGGCCGGGTCCAAATGAGCCAGCATCACCTTTCCGCTGGCACCGGCGTGCAGGGAGTGCCGGACGCCGAGCGCGACGGTCATCTTCACTTCGCGCCGGCTTTCGAACTGCTCGACGTACGTCCGCTCGGCGCCGACCAGCTGGGAGAGCGTCGTGGTCTCTCCGGTCTCATCGCGCAGCCGCCGCAGCACCGGCCTCGCCGCCGCGTGCACATCGAGCGCGGCCCAGGCACGCGCACCGAGCAGAGCCGCGGCCGGTCCGAGCTGGTAGCTACGGCCGTCGCGGGTATGGCGGATCAACTCCCGTGACGAAAGCGACCGCAGGATGCGGTGCACGACCGACTTGGGCACCTCCAACCTGCGGGCGATCTCACTGACGCCGAGCTCGGTGGATCCCTGCGTGAACAGCAGCAGGACGTCGCAGACCCGGTCGGCGACCGTGGTACCACCCTCCACAGCTGTTCCTCCTAGCGGAACATTTTCATTCATTGTGCGGCACCTCTTCATGTCGTCTGGATTTATGTAACGACCGGAATCACGTGTTCGTCAAGTATTGAACTGGGATCTCGTCGGTGCTAAACCAGAAATAAGCGATGCCAATTCGTTCCTCTCAGAGGAACAACATAAACCCGGAGGGCCAATGTCCAGAGAGATCCATGAATCCGAGGTTGAACCGGCCAGATCGCGATCAGCAGGTTCCGCCACCTCATGGCGCCACCAGATCGGTCCCACCGGCTGGCGGGCACTTCTGGCAGCCGCCATGGGCTGGACATTCGAGGTCTTCGATGTCGCCCTGCTCGCCCTGACAATTCCCGCCTTCCTGTCCGACTTCCACGTCAGCAAGGCAGAGATCGGCATAGTCGCGACGATTCAAGCGATCGGAATGATCATCGGCGGCATCATCGGCGGCGGGGCTGCCGACCGGATCGGACGGGTCCGCACGCTCAGCTACGCGATCGGCTGGTATGCGGTGTGCACAGGGATCACCGCGGCAGCGGGATCGCTGACCTCGGTGGAGATCCTTCGGTTCCTGGCCGGTCTCGGCATGGGCGCCTGCTGGACCGCCGGCGCCGCACTGGTCGCGGAGACCTGGCCGACCGCTCACCGCGGCAAGGGAGGCGCCCTGATGCAGAGCGGAATGCCGCTGGGCAACCTGCTCGCGCTGGGCGCCACCGCAGTCGTCGCGTCCGGACACGGCGGCCTGGAAGAAGGCCGTTGGCGCATGCTGTACCTGCTCGGCGCCCTGCCCCTGCTGTTCGCCGTCTACGTCCGCCTCGCCACACCCGAGTCCCCCTTGTGGCTCGCCCGGGACACCGGGCCGCGCACCCGCAGCAGCATCCGCTCGCTTGCCACCCCCGGCATCCGCCGGCCTCTGCTGACCGCACTGACCTTCGTGTTCTTCATTCAGTACCTGTTCTACTCGGTCAACACCTTCCTGCCGACGTTCCTGGTGGAGGTCGACCACATGGCCTTCGCCAAGAGCCTCACCTATCTGGTGGCGTTGCAGTTCGGTGCGATCGTCGGCTTCACCGCATTCGCCGCGCTCGTGGACGGCGTCGGCCGTCGCCCGACCTTCGTCGGCTACCTACTGGTCGGCGCGTGTGCCATCGGACTGCTCCTCACCGTCCGACTTCCAGGCGTGGTACTGGCCGCGACGTTCCTCGCAGGTGTTGGCATCTCCGGAGTCTTCGCCGGGGTAGGGCCCTGGGCAGCGGAGATGATGCACCGCGCACCCTCCCGCGGACTTGCCATGGGCGTCATCTACAACGGTGGCCGGGTAGGCGGCGCAATCGCCCCGTACGCGGTGGGCGTGCTGGCCATCGACACCGCCGGGTTCCGGCTCGGCCTGGGCACCGCGATCGTGTCCGCGGCTCTGGCCATCGTGATGATGCTCATCGCACCTGAGACCCGCGGCCGCGAACTGGCCGCCTGATACGCACGCCGACTCACAAAGGAATCCCGCACCATGTCACCTACGCCAGCCACTGCAGAGATTCGCGGCCCCTGCGTCGAGTCCCCACCGCGCCACGTCCAGCCCCAAAGCAGATCCACACCCTGCGCTGCCATCGCCGTACCAGGTCAAGCCCAAAAAGCAGGCACTGTAAGGCACTTCACCAAATCAACTCTCGACCGGTGGCACATAGCGTCCGATGACCTGGACTCCGCCCTCCTCGTCGTCGGTGAACTCGCTGCCAACGCAACCCAATATGGGCGAGGTGAACTCGCCGTCCTTTTCGTCCTCCACGAGAGTGCTCTTGATATCGAGGTTTCGGACTGCGGAACTCGCATTGAACCTCAGACCCGCTACATCGCCGCCGACGCCTTGGAGCATGGCAGGGGGATGACCATCGTCGATGCCCTCACCGACGAATGGGAAACACACCCACGAGACTCCGGGTGGCAAACCCGGGCCCGCGTTCGCCTCACGGACCGTCCCGTGCCCCGCGACAAAATCTCATGCTCATTAAAGACTCGCAGCCCGCACACGAGATTTCCCTGTCCCCTCATCGCGTAGGGCAACCAGGGAGATGTCCCATCGTCGTAGGGCCTGCCAACCATAGATCGACAGGCCTTCGTGAGATCAAGAAATGCATCTGCACCCATGCCGCAAATGGTCTTGTTTTCGCCGAGTGCTGTGGGCCGCGATGAGAAGGGACGGTGACAACGCCTGTGCCTACCGATTACGCCTGTCATACGGCCGCCTGGGCGGCGATCCGGAGCATCTGTCCCGTTCGGATGTTTCTTGCCGATGGCCCCATTGACAACGAGCACACAGAGGACAGCTTTGCCGCTGACGAGGCTGCAGGAGCAACCGCAGTGGTGATCTTGCTGGATGGTCTGCATGCGGAGTTGAGGGGTACGTTGGCGGCATGGCACGCGACGCTCGGCGACCGGCTTCCAGCCACCCTCGGCCCAGCCCGGGCCGAAGGGGCAGGAGGCTGGGAAGTTCTGGCGCACGTGCAGAGCAAAGCCCGCGAGGTTCTCGTCAGTCTGGCCGCTCAGGCCGGCGACGGGGCCTTCGGGGCAAGCCAACTCATGCGCCGACTGGCGCTGGTGGAAGACGCGTTCGCCGGTGCCCTGCGCAGGATCGCTGTGCCGGATGAAACGTCGGTGCGCTGCGCTGCCGACCTGGCAGCAGCCGTGGGCGCATTGTTCGGCCTCGTTCGTCCGGCTCAGCAAACACCTCCACGGCCCGCACACCCATACCCCGCAGAGTCTGCCGCTGCCGCAAACGATGTGACGCGTGAGTATTGGGGGTGGGCCGCAGGTATGCCGTAAACGGCGAAGCCCTGCACGGCCCAGGGATCGGCCGACAACTCAGGTCGGTGGGACCGCGATAGCGCCCTGAAGGGTTCGCAACGTCGCGCTGACGCGGGATTGAAGGGGCCCGACCTGTCGTCTTCAGCCCTGGAAGGCTCAACAGGACCCGCTCGCGAGCGGCGGCTCCGCCCGCGCTGTTGCCCCATGGAGTTGAAGTGGAGCCGACGGCGGTGTGCAAGGTGTCGCGGCCCACCTTGTCGAAATCGTGGCCAAGCAATCGGGTGTGGATCACGGGGAAGCCGTTCGCCTGGTGACCACGTCTTCACCAGCAACAGCGAACGCGCCCACCCGCTGGCACCGTGGCTGACCTTCTACAACACTCGACGCCGACACACCGCGCTCGCAGGCCAACCCCCGATCAGCCGACTGTCACCAAAGTCATGACCACCGAGTACACCTGGAGGCCGCACGCGGCCCGACGGTCGGCACGCGTCAAGAATCTGCCGCTGCGAGGTGTCGCTCTCGTGCCTCCCCGCGGTGTCGCTCCGGTCGAACTCCGTCTCGGTGTCACCATCGACAGCACACGCACCGTCACAGCGTCAGCCGGCGACCGGCGGTGCGACGAAGGGACAGCCCACAGGACGCACGGCTCGGCGAGTCGGCGCCCGAGGAAAGGTGCCTGAATGAGCGGTCCAGCGGCCCGCGGACGGATGCTGGGTGATCTGATTGCTGCCAGCCATGTGGTCACACTGGAGCAGGTCCCGGACATGGTGGCCAAGCATGCGGCCCGGGTCGGCTGGCAGGAGGTGCTGATCTACCTGGCCGATCTCCAGCAGGATGTGCTGTGCCTGCTCGCGGGCCAGGAGTCCGGGGCCGGCGGCGGGGCGGAGACCGTCCCCGATGAGCTGCGGATCGAGGGCACGCTCGCGGGGCGGGCCTTCCAGACGGGGAGCATCGTCGCGGGCGCCGCCTCCGAAGGCGGGCTGTGGTGGGTGCCGTTGCTCGACGGCACCGAGCGTCTGGGAGTGCTGCGGGCCGCCGCGGCCCCCGATACGGAATGGGACGCGCAATCGGCCCAGGACCTGCGCAATCTTGCCGGGCTGCTGGCATTGATGGTGGTCAGCAAGCGTGGGACGAGCGATACGTACGCACGGCTCGTACGGCGCCGGCGGATGAATGTCGCCGCGGAGATGGAGTGGCGCGTGATGCCACCGAGGACCTTCGCCACCGGCCGGGTACTGATCAGTGCGGTGATGGAGCCCGCCTACGAGGTCAGTGGCGATGTCTTCGACTACGCCGTCGCCCATGACATCGTGCACCTCGCGCTCTTCGACGCCATGGGCCATGACACCGCCGCCGGGCTGACCGCGAACCTCGCGCTCGCCGCCAGCCGCAACCACCGCCGGCAGGGCTCCGGGATCCTGCCGACCGCCGAAGCCGTGGAACGCATCCTCGCGGAGCAGTTCGACACCCACCGCTTCGCCACGGGCGTCCTGGCCGAGCTGAACACCGAGACCGGAGTCCTCATCTGGACCAGCCTCGGACACCCCCCACCGGTCATCATCCGCAACGGACGCACCGCCCTCAGCCTGCCCTGCTCACCCGCGCCTCCCATGGGCACCGGCCTGGGCCTGCCGCCCTCCCTCTGCCGGGATCAGCTGGAGCCCGGTGACCGCCTGCTGCTCTACAGCGACGGCATCACCGAGGCCCGCAACAGCGAAGGCCGGGAGTTCGGCCTGCCCAGCTTCACCGACTTCCTCATCCAGCACCATGCCGACGGACTGCCGGTGCCCGAGACGCTGCGTCGCCTGATGCGGCGTCACCTCTCCTACCACGACGGGCGGCTCGACGACGACGCCACGGTCCTGCTGCTGGAGTGGAGCGGCCCCGACCCCTACCGCCCGGCCCGCGTCGAAGCCCTCGCCGGCCTGCCGGAACACACCACCCCCGCCACCGCCCTGCCCGCCCGCTGGACGGAGCCCGGCGCCGAGGACACGTGAGGGTCCGGGCGGATGGTCTCGGTGCGCGGCAGCAGGCGCACGGGGCGGGCCGCGGCGGGGGCCGGGGCCGGACCGTCGTCCCGCGGCGGAAGCTCCGCACGGGCGGAGCAAGGGCACCGTACGCTGCGAGGCGTCACCGGGCAGACTCTCCGTATGCGCCGCCCTCCCCGCCGCACTCCCCGCGCCACGACAGGAGCCCACCCCGCATGACCGAGACCGACCAGAACACGCCGGCCGCGCGAGCCGTCTACCGCGCGCAGGCCTTCATCCGTCATGGCCGGTGGCACCTCGAAGTCGCCAGCCTCGACCGCGAACCCGACACCGGCGACACCGAAGCCCTGCTCGTCACCCTCTGGCCGGTCGGGGAGACCCCGGAGGGCAACGGCTTTCCGGCCGACTCGCTCCGCGCCGAACTGCGCGACAACGGCTTCGCCCTGGCCGACCCCGACCAGGGCACCGGCGGCTGGACACCCACCGGCGACCAGGATCGATACACCACCGCCTGCTATCGGACGGACGAAACGACGGCCTGACCAGGCCCCCACCGCCGCGGGAAGCACCGGAGGGGCAGGTCCGGTGCGGGCCTGCCCCTCCGGTCTCGTACGTCGCCGGGTCAGCCGGTCTGCAGGGCCGCGTCGTCGAGGACGAAGCTGCTCTGGAGGGTGGAGTCCTCGGTGGCGGTGAAGGTGAGGGTGATCCGCTGTCCGATGTAGGGACTCAGGTCCAGGGTGCGCTGGGTGTAGCCGGCGGCCGCGTCGGTGTTGGAGAGGGTCGTCAGGGTGGTGCTGCCCACCTTGACCTTGACGGTGTCGTAGGCGACGGAGCCGGTCTCAGCGGTGTCGATGTGCAGCCAGTAGGTCAGGGTGGCCTTGCGGCATCCGGCGGGCACGGTCACCGATTGGCTGAGGGTGTCGGTGGCCGAGTATCCGTAACCGCCGAGCCAGGCGAATCTGCTGCCGTCGTGGGCGGACTGGCCGGTGTGGGCGCCGATGGCGCCGGTGTCGCCGGTCCAGGGTGTGGTGCCGCTCTCGAAACCGCCGTTGACCAGGAGCTGTTGGCCGGTGCAGCCGCCGGCTCCCTTGACCGTCAGGGTGTAGGTCGTGGTGTGGGTGGTGGACCCGGTGCCGGTGACGGTGAGGGGGTAGGTGCCCGGCGCGGTGGCCGAGGTCGTGGCGACGGTCATGGTGGAGCCGGCGCCGGAGGTCACCGAGGAGGGGCTGAAGGAGACGGTCACCCCGGCAGGTGCGCCGGACGCCGACAAGGCCACGGTCTGAGGGGACCCGCTGGTGGTGGCCGTGGAGACGCTACCGGTGACCGACGCACCCGGGTCGACGCTGCCCGCCGTGGGGCTGGTGGCCAGCGAGAAGTCGTTCGCCGGGGTGGAGGAGCCGACGGCGAGCTGCCACAGGGTGGCGGCAATGCCGTCGACGCTGCGGTTGAGTCCGGTGGCGTTGATGTTGCCGGTGGTGTCACAGGACTGGTGGTAGCAGGAGTCATAGGCGCGGTTCGCGGTGCCGCCCCATTTGGCCGCCTGGGCCGTGGTCTTCCTCGCGTCGGCGCCCAACGCATAGCCGGAGGTGGGGATTCCTGCCTGCTCGAAGGAGTAGTCGTCGGAGCGGCCGGCGCCCTCGGTGTTCTCCTCCGGCTGGAGGCCCAGCGAGTCCCAGTACGCCTTCATCGGCTGGGCCGCGGCGGAGCCGATGTGGTTGATGAAGTAGCCGCCGTTGGCCGAGGCGATCATGTCGAAGTTGTAGTACGCCTTGATCTTGGCGCGCTCGGCGGAGGAGAGGGAGTTGACGTAGAAGTCGGAGCCGTTGAGGCCCTGTTCCTCGTCCGTCCACCAGCCGAACCGGACGCGGGCCGCCATGGCGGGGTGCCGCTCGGCGAGGGTCAGTGCCGTCTCCAGCAGTGCGGCCGAGCCGGAGCCGTTGTCGTTGATGCCCGGGCCGGCGCCGACGCTGTCGAGGTGGGAGCCGAACATGTACACCTTGGTGGCGTCGCCCTGCGGCCATTCGGCGATCAGGTTGGGACCGGCTCCCCAGGCGCAGCCGGAGGTGCAGGGCTGCTCGGTGACGGTGTAACCGGCCGCCTGGAGCTTGGCCTTGACGTAGGCGACGGAGTCCCGGTAGCCCTGTCCGCTGGATTTGCGGGTGCCGCCGTTGCGCGTGGCGATGTTGTTCAGCTCGGTGAGATGGGCCTGGACCTTGGCCACATCGATGTCCGGGGCATCGCCCAGTGCGGTGCGGCCGGAACCGGGACGTGCCGGCGGTACGGCGAGACGGTGCCCGGCCCGGTCGGCGGTGGCGTGCGTGCGGGACGGCGGAGTGGGGGGCGGGTCCGCCAGGGGCGCGGCGGCTGCGGGAAGGACGGCCGCTCCGAGGGTGACGGCCAGGGACATGCCGGCCACCACGAATCTTCGTATCACCATGGCTCCTTGAGGGGGCAGGAAGTGCTACCGACGGAGGTTCTGGTGGGACGCCGGGCCGGGTACGTCGCACCGTCCTGCCGGCTCCGACGACGTGGTGCACTGCGGGCGGGAAAGGCGACATGTCCATGACCCAGGCAGCCGCACCATCACACCGGGACAGTGCGGCGTCAAGGGATGTCTCCGAGCAGAGCGGGGTTTGTCGAAAAATGTCAGGCGCCGCCCGATATCCGGGCACTCGCCGCCGCTGCCCCGGCGACGCTCCGGCTCCGTGCCGCCGGCCCGCTCCGGCTCCGTGCCGAGGTCCCAGGACGCCGACAGCCCCCGCACCGGTGCGTGGCCGGTGCGGGGGCTGTCGGTACGGTGACGGATCCGGTCAGAGGAAGCTGACGTTCTGGGCGAGGGCCAGTCGGCTGGAGTAGTTGATGGTGTTGGTGGCGGACCGCATGTAGGCGCGCCAGGCGTCGGAGCCGGACTCGCGGCCGCCTCCGGTTTCCTTCTCCCCGCCGAAGGCGCCGCCGATCTCGGCTCCGGAGGTGCCGATGTTGACGTTGGCGATACCGCAGTCGGAGCCTTCCGCGGACAGGAAGAGCTCGGCTTCCTGCTGGTCACGGGTGAAGATGCTGGACGAGAGGCCCTGCGGGACATCGTTGTGCAGGGCGATGGCCTCGTCGAGGGTGTCGTAGGTCAGCACGTACAGGAGGGGCGCGAAGGTCTCTTCGCGGACGACCTCGGTCTGTTCGTCGACGCGGACGAGGACCGGTTCGACGTAACTGGCCCGGGGCGCTTCGTCGGTGAGGCGCCGGTTGCCGCCCGCGAGGATCTTGCCGCCCTCGGCCTGCACCCGGGTCAGGGCGTCCTGCATGGTCGCCAGGGCCCGGGGGGAGATGAGGGGGCCGACGAGGGTGGTCTCGTCGAAGGGGTCGCCGATGGGGAGCTTCTGGTAGGCGGCGGTGAGGCGGGCGAGGAGGGTGTCGGCGATGTCGCGGTGCACGATGAGCCGGCGCAGGGTGGTGCAGCGCTGCCCCGCGGTGCCGGCGGCCGCGAAGACGATGCCCTGCACGGCGAGATCGAGGTCCGCGGAGGGGGCGACCACGGCCGCGTTGTTGCCGCCGAGTTCGAGCAGGCTGCGGCCGAAGCGGGCCGCGACGCGGGGGCCGACCTCGCGTCCCATACGGGTCGAGCCGGTGGCGCTGACCAGCGCGACGCGGGGGTCGTCCACGAGCGCTTCGCCGACGCCGCGGTCGCCGAGCAGCAGCCGGTGGACCTCACGCGGGGCGCCGACCTCCTCGGCGGCCCGGGCGAGCAGCCGGTCGCAGGCGAGCGCGATCAGCGAGGTGAGTTCGGACGGCTTCCAGACCACGGTGTCACCGCAGACCAGGGCGACGGCGGTGTTCCATGACCACACCGCGGCGGGGAAGTTGAACGCGGAGATGACGCCGACCACGCCGAGCGGGTGCCAGGTCTCGGCGAGTCGGTGGCCGGGGCGCTCGGAGGCGATCGTGCGGCCATAGAGCTGGCGGGACAGGCCGACGGCGAAGTCGCAGATGTCGATCATTTCCTGGACCTCGCCGAGCGCCTCGGAGCGGATCTTGCCCGCTTCGATGGTGATGAGGTCGGCCAGGTCGTTCTTGTGGTCACGCAGCAACTCCCCCAGCCGCCGTACGAGTTCCCCGCGGCGCGGTGCCGGGGTGGTACGCCAGGTCAGGAAGGCCGCACGGGCGTCCGCGATGGCCTTTTCGGTGTCGGCGGCGGTGGCGGCCCGCAGGCCGAAGAGGTCCTCGCCGGTGATCGGGCTGCGGGCGGCGAAGTCGCTGCCTTCCTCGACGGTGACGTCGAGGCGGGCGAGGCCGGCGCGGGCGCGGGCCCGCAGGTCCTCGGTGGTGGGGAGGGCCGTGCTGGACATGGTGCTCCTTGGGGGAGTTGCTGCGTGACCACAAGAACGACCTGGCCGACCTCATCACC